>NZ_JBHUFU010000006.1:0-346664 GCF_042681365.1 Streptomyces desertarenae
CGAACCCGGAAGCTAAGCCTTTCAGCGCCGATGGTACTGCATGGGGGACCGTGTGGGAGAGTAGGACGCCGCCGAACAATCTGTTGAGAGCCGTGGTACCCGGACATTTGATCCGGGTACCACGGCTCTTCTGCGTTGTGTCACCGGAAGTTCACGTGGCGCCGTCAGCATCGTGCGCATGATGGGGACGACGCTGAGCGGGACGCTCCGTTCCGAGTTCGAGGCACGCCGGATAGGCGCCGGGGACGAGGTGGTCGTGCCCGCGTACTGCGACCCCGGGGTGGCGGCCGCCGTCCGCCGGGCCGGAGCGCTGCCGGTCTTCGCGGACATCGACCCGGAGAGCCTCTGCCTCGATCCCGCCTCCGTCTCCGCGGCGCTGAGCGAGCGGACCGCGGCCGTGGTGCCCGTCCATCTCTTCGGCCGCACCGCCGACACGGCGTCCATGCGTCTGCTGGCGCAGCGGCACGGCATCCACGTCATCGACCCGGACGGGGAGCCGCCTGCGCCTCCGTCGGTCGAGGAGGTCCGGCGCCGGCAGCTCGCCGAGTTCCTGAACGCCCGTCTGAAGGGCGTGGTCGTCCCCTCCGTCGTGCCGGGCGTCCGGCATGCGTACGAGCAGTACGTGGTGCGGGTGCCGGGGAACGGGCGCCCCGACCGGGACGCCTTCAGGCACGCGCTGAGGGCCCGAGGGGTGGAGTGCCACGTTCCGGTGACAGCCCCCCTGTACAGGCTGCCGGAGTTCCGGACGGACGTGTGGCTGCCCGAGACCGAACGCGCGGTGGGGGAGTGCCTGGCGCTTCCGCTGGACGCCTCCATGTCCCGCCGCGAGCTCCAGAGGATCGTCTCGGCCTGCAACGCACTGGGCGGGCTGCTGATGGAGCCCGCCTGCTGAAGGCCGGAGGCGGCGGGGCGGAAGGGTGGTCGGGACGGCCCCGGGAGTCGGGTATGATCTATACCGCTGGCTCGCCCCAATAGCTCAGTCGGCAGAGCGTCTCCATGGTAAGGAGAAGGTCTACGGTTCGATTCCGTATTGGGGCTCTGATGTGTGAGGCTTCCCGTCCTTCGACGGGAGCCACCCGCATCGCGGCGGTGTAGCTCAGTCGGTAGAGCAAACGGCTCATAATCGTTGTGTCACCGGTTCGAGTCCGGTCACCGCTACTTACCTCACTCAGTAGCCGATTGCGGGGTCGGTCCTCCGATCGGCTACTCTTTCTGCGTTAAACCCGTCCCAGCCGTCAAGGAGCACTCACGTGGCTGCCACCGACGTCCGCCCGAAGATCACGCTGGCCTGCGTGGAGTGCAAGGAGCGGAACTACATCACCAAGAAGAACCGGCGCAACAACCCGGACCGTCTTGAGATGAAGAAGCACTGCCCGCGCTGCAACGCCCACACCGCGCACCGCGAGACGCGATAACCCGCGACCGGCCAGGCCGCCGCGCGCACAGACACACGACCGTGAGGCCGCCCCCGTTGCGGGGGCGGCCTCACGGCGTTCGGGACGCCGCGGAGCGCCGGCGCAGCCATCCCGGCGGCCCGGCGGGAAGCGTCCCGGAGCAGCCACCAGCAAGCCGTATGGAGGTACCGGGCCATGGCGCTCGACCAGTCCTTCGTGGGGCGGAGCTATCCGCCCACCGAGCCCTACGAGGTCGGCAGGGAGAAGATCCGCGAGTTCGCCGAGGCCATCGGGGACCCCAACCCCGCGTACACGGATCCGGAGGCGGCCCGGGCGCTGGGCCACCCCGACGTGATCGCCCCGCCCACGTTCGTCTTCGCCATCACCTTCAAGGCGGCCGGGGCGGTCGTGGAGGACCCGCAGCTCGGACTGGACTACAGCCGGGTCGTCCACGGCAACCAGAAGTTCGCCTACACGCGCGCGGTGCGCGCCGGCGACCGCCTCACCGTCACCTCCACCATCGAGTCGGTCAGGTCCATGGCCGGGAACGAGGTCCTGGACATCCGCGGCGAGGTGCACGACGAGAAGGGCGAGCACGTGGTGACCGCCTGGACCAAGCTGGTGGCCCGTTCCGCCGGGGACGCCGGGGACGGGAAGCAGGGGGAGTGACGGAGATGGCAGCGAAGATCGCCTACGCGGAGGTCGGCGTCGGCACGGAACTCCCCGCGCGGAGTTTCCCCGTGACCCGCGCCACGCTCGTGCGGTACGCGGGCGCCTCCGGCGACTTCAACCCGATCCACTGGAACGAGCGCTTCGCCCGGGAGGTCGGGCTCCCCGGCGTCATCGCCCACGGCATGTTCACCATGGCCGAGGCCGCCCGCGTGGTCACCGACTGGACCGGCGACCCGGGCGCGCTGGTGGAGTACGGGGTGCGGTTCACCCGGCCCGTCGTCGTCCCCGACGACGACGAGGGCGCCGTGATCGAGGTCACCGGGAAGGTCGCCGAGAAGCTGGACGACGAGGCCCGCACCGTCCGGGTGGACCTGACCGCCACCAGCGCGGGCCAGAAGGTGCTGGGCATGTCCCGCGCCGTCGTCCGGCTCGCCTGACCCGGGGCGCCGCGACACCGCGGGGACGACGGGGAGCGGCCGTGCGGGGACGCGCGGCCGCTCTCGTACGCTTGGGCCCGTGCAGGAACTCCACGACGCGCCCCTCGCCCCGCTGACCACCTTCCGCCTGGGAGGCCCGGCCGCCCGCCTGGTGACGGCCACCACCGACGAGGAGGTGGTCGAGGCGGTGCGCGCCGCCGACGCCGCCGGCACCCCGCTGCTGGTCGTCGGCGGCGGCAGCAACCTCGTCATCGCCGACGAGGGCTTCGACGGCACCGCCCTGCGCATCGCCACCACCGGCTTCCGCCTGGAGGGCACCCGCCTGGAGCTGGCCGCGGGCGAGAACTGGTCCGACGCCGTGGCCCGCACCGTCGAGGCGGGACTGGCCGGCGTCGAGTGCATGGCCGGCATCCCCGGCTCCGCCGGCGCCACCCCCATCCAGAACGTCGGCGCCTACGGCCAGGAGGTCTCCGCCACGATCACCGAGGTCGTCGCCTACGACCGCCGCGGCGGCCGCGTCGTCACCCTCCCCGCGGCCGAGTGCGGCTTCTCCTACCGGCACAGCCGCTTCAAGGCCGACCCCACCCGCTTCGTCGTCCTGCGCGTCCGCTTCGTGCTGGAGGACGCCGGCGGGCTCTCCGCACCGCTGCGCTACGCCGAGACCGCCCGCGCGCTGGGCGTCTCGGTCGGCGACCGGGTGCCGCTGGAGCGGGCCCGCGAGACGGTCCTGAAGCTGCGGGCCGGCAAGGGCATGGTGCTCGACCCGGAGGACCACGACACCTGGTCCGCCGGCTCCTTCTTCACCAACCCCGTCCTCACCGAGGCCGAGCACGCGGCCTTCCTGGCCCGCGTCGCCGACCGCCTGGGCCCCGACGCCGTGCCGCCCGCCTACCCGGCCGGCGACGGCCTGGTGAAGACCTCGGCCGCCTGGCTGATCGACAAGGCGGGCTTCACCAAGGGGTACGGCGAGGGTCCGGCCCGGATCTCCACCAAGCACACCCTGGCCCTGACCAACCGGGGCTCGGCCACCACCGCCGACCTGCTCGCCCTGGCCCGCGAGGTCCGCGACGGCGTGTACGCGGCCTTCGGCGTGACGCTCGTCAACGAGCCGGTGACCGTCGGCTGCTCCCTGTAGGACCGCTCCGGCCGGTCAGGGGCTGTCAGGCGGCCGCTCCGTGCGGCTCCCCGGGCTCCGCGGCCAGCCAGGCGTCGATGTCCGCGAGGATCGCCCTGCGGACGTCCTCCGGGGCGCGCGAGCCGCGCACCGACTGCCGGGCCAGCTCGGCCAGTTCGGCGTCGGTGAAGCCGTGGTGCCGCCGCACGATCTCGTACTGCGCGGCCAGCCGCGAGCCGAACAGCAGCGGGTCGTCGGCGCCCAGCGCCATCGGCACGCCCGCCTCGAACAGCGTCCGCACCGGTACGTCCTCGTACTTGTCGTACACGCCCAGCGCCACGTTGGAGGCCGGGCAGACCTCGCAGGTCACGCCCTGGTCGGCCAGCCGCGCCAGCAGCCGCGGATCCTCGGCGGCGCGCACCCCGTGCCCGATGCGGCCCGCGCGGAGGTCGTCCAGGCAGTCGGCGACGCTGTCCGGTCCCGCCAGCTCGCCGCCGTGCGGGGCCGCCAGCAGCCCGCCCCGGCGCGCGATGGCGAAGGCCCGGTCGAAGTCGCGGGCGAAGCCGCGCCGCTCGTCGTTGGAGAGCCCGAAGCCCACGATCCCGCGGTCGGCGTAGCGCACCGCCAGCCGGGCCAGGGTGCGGGCGTCCAGCGGGTGCTTGACGCGGTTGGCGGCCACCAGCACCCGCATGCCCAGCCCGGTCTCCCGGCTCGCGCTCTCCACCGCGTCCAGGATGATCTCCAGCGCCGGGATCAGCCCGCCCAGCCGGGGGGCGTACGAGGTGGGGTCGACCTGGATCTCCAGCCAGCGGGAGCCGTCCCGCACGTCCTCCTCGGCCGCCTCGCGGACCAGCCGCCGGATGTCCTCGGGGGTGCGCAGGCAGGACCGTGCGATGTCGTACAGCCGCTGGAAGCGGAACCAGCCCCGCTCGTCCGTGGCCCGCAGCTTCGGGTGCAGGCCGCTGCTGAGGGCGTCGGGCAGGTGGACGCCGTACCGGTCGGCGAGCTCCAACAGGGTGTCGGAGCGCATCGATCCGGTGAAGTGCAGGTGCAGGTGGGCCTTCGGCAGCTTGCGTACGTCGCGCACACTCTCCATTCCCAGATCTTGCCGCATGCCGCGAGACGCCCGGAAGCCGGCCGCCCCGATCGGGGCGCGGGGCGAACACGCGAGCGGGCCCGCCGGGAGACCTCCCGGCGGGCCCGCCCGCCATCGCGCCGAGGGACCGGGCCGCTCAGGCCTTCGCCTCGGCCAGCAGCTTCTGGATCCGGGAGACGCCCTCGACCAGGTCCTCGTCGCCCAGCGCGTAGGAGAGCCGCAGGTAGCCGGGGGTGCCGAACGCCTCGCCGGGCACGACCGCGACCTCGGCCTCCTCCAGGATCACCTCGGCCAGCTCCACGCTCGTGGCCGGCCGCCTGCCGCGGATCTCCCTGCCGAGCACGCCCTTGACCGACGGGTAGGCGTAGAAGGCGCCCTCGGGCTCGGGGCAGGTGACGCCGTCGATCTCGTTCAGCATCCGCACGATCGTCTTCCGGCGCCGGTCGAAGGCCTCGCGCATCCGCGCCACGGCCTCCAGGTCGCCGGAGACGGCGGCCAGCGCGGCGGCCTGGGCGACGTTGGAGACGTTGGAGGTGGCGTGCGACTGGAGGTTGGCGGCGGCCTTCACCACGTCCTTCGGGCCGATGACCCAGCCCACGCGCCAGCCGGTCATGGCGTAGGTCTTGGCCACGCCGTTGACCACGATGCAGCGGTCGGCCAGCTCGGGGACGACCACCGGCAGGGAGGTGAACTCGGCGTCGCCGTAGACGAGGTGCTCGTAGATCTCGTCGGTGAGCACCCACAGGCCGTGCTCGGCGGCCCAGCGGCCGATCTCCTCGACCTGCTCCCGGGAGTAGACCGCGCCGGTCGGGTTGGAGGGGGAGACGAACACCAGGACCTTGGTGCGCTCGGTGCGGGCCGCCTCCAGCTGCTCGACGGAGGCCCGGTAGCCGGTGGTCTCGTCGGTGACCACGGGGACCGGGACGCCGCCGGCGAGCTTGATCGACTCGGGGTAGGTCGTCCAGTACGGGGCGGGGACGACGACCTCGTCGCCCGGGTCGAGGATCGCGGCGAACGCCTCGTAGATCGCCTGCTTGCCGCCGTTGGTGACCAGGACCTGGGAGGCCTCGACCGCGTAGCCGGAGTCGCGCAGCGTCTTGGCGGCGATGGCCTCCTTCAGCTCGGGGAGCCCACCGGCCGGGGTGTAGCGGTGGAAGCGCGGGTTCCGGCAGGCCTCCACGGCGGCCTCGACGATGTAGTCGGGCGTCGGGAAGTCGGGCTCGCCCGCACCGAAGCCGATCACCGGCCGCCCGGCGGCCTTGAGGGCCTTGGCCTTGGCGTCGACGGCGAGGGTGGCGGACTCGGAGATGGAGCCGATCCGGGCCGAGACCCGGCGCTCGGCGGGTGACTGGTTGCCAGGGGTTGCAGCGGTCATGGGGGCATCGTCGCAGACCCCGCCGCGCACCGGCACACCGGTTTGGACCGGAAGGCACCGGAAGGGGACGGTGGGGCCGCGGCGGCCGGCGGGGACGATCCGGGAGGTTGGGGAGATCCGGGGTTACGTGTTCGACGGCGGGGCGTGAAGCACGTACACTCACCGTCGTTGGTTCCGACCGATCACGCCGAACCGCGCACTCCGCGGCACCGTTCGGATGCGGTAGGTTGGGGAGCGACAAAGGGTCGTAGCTCAATTGGTAGAGCACCGGTCTCCAAAACCGGCGGTTGGGGGTTCAAGTCCCTCCGGCCCTGCTTCACGCATCTGAACCAGGGATGCGTGCACGTGTACGTACTGGACGCACCGCCGTACGGCCGGGCCGGACGCGGCACGGCACGCGGCCAGACCCGGATCAGGTGAGCGCGAGTGGCGGAGATCACGGACTCCATCGAGGTCCCAGAGCCCGGGCGGTCGCAGGACGACGGCAAGCCCCGGCGCGGAAAGCGCGGGAAGAAGGGCCCTCTGGGCCGCCTCGCGCTGTTCTACCGCCAGATCGTCGCGGAGCTCCGCAAGGTCGTCTGGCCCACCAAGCGGCAGCTCTCCACCTACACCACAGTGGTGATCATCTTCGTGGTCGTCGTCATCGGCCTGGTGAGCGTGATTGACTGGGGGTTCACCGAGGTCGTCAAGTACGTCTTCGGCTGATCGCCCGCGGAGTGCCCCTCCGAGGCACCTTTCCGCATGTTCGACCCCTTGAAGCCAGGAAGAAGCAGCCACCGTGTCTGACCCGAACCTGAACGACGCCGTCGACCCTGCCGAGGGCGACGACACCGCGCCCGACGCCGTCGAGACGGTGGACGAGGCGGAGGACGGCGTCGACCGGGCCGAAGCTGCCGACGTCGCCGGGGAGGACGAGCCGACCGGGGAGGCGGAGGAGACCGCCGAGACCGACGGTGAGGCCGAGGAGGCGGAGGAGACCGCGGAGGAGGAGCCGGCCGACCCGGTCGCCGCCCTCCGCGAGGAGCTGCGCACACTGCCCGGCGAGTGGTACGTCATCCACACCTACGCGGGCTACGAGAAGCGCGTGAAGGCCAACCTGGAGCAGCGGGCCGTCTCGCTGAACGTCGAGGACTTCATCTACCAGGCCGAGGTCCCCGAGGAAGAGATCGTCCAGATCAAGAACGGCGAGCGCAAGAACGTCCGTCAGAACAAGCTCCCCGGCTACGTGCTGGTGCGCATGGACCTGACCAACGAGTCCTGGGGCGTCGTCCGCAACACCCCGGGCGTGACCGGCTTCGTCGGCAACGCCTACGACCCGTACCCGCTGACGCTGGACGAGGTCGTCAAGATGCTCGCCCCCGAGGCCGAGGAGCGCGCCGCCGCGGAGGCGGCCGCCGAGGCCGGGATGCCGGCGCCGAGCCGCAAGGTCGAGGTCCAGGTGCTGGACTTCGAGGTCGGCGACTCGGTCACCGTCACCGACGGTCCGTTCGCGACGCTCCAGGCGACGATCAACGAGATCAACCCCGACTCCAAGAAGGTCAAGGGCCTCGTCGAGATCTTCGGTCGCGAGACCCCGGTCGAGCTGAGCTTCGACCAGATCCAGAAGAACTGACCCGGTTCTTCCGGTCACCGACTTCGGCCAGGTCGGACCGTCCCCGAGGACGGTCTGACCTGGCCGGTTTCAGAACGTGCTGCGATACGGGCTATCGTGGTGCGGTATGCCTCCGTGCGGGTGCGCGCACCCGGCGGGGCAGTCATCACCTCTCACTCAGGACCCGGAGAGAGCATGCCTCCCAAGAAGAAGAAGGTCACGGGGCTCATCAAGCTCCAGATCCAGGCCGGCGCCGCGAACCCGGCTCCGCCGGTCGGCCCCGCGCTGGGCCAGCACGGCGTCAACATCATGGAGTTCTGCAAGGCCTACAACGCCGCGACCGAGTCGCAGCGCGGCTGGGTCATCCCGGTGGAGATCACGGTCTACGAGGACCGCTCCTTCACCTTCATCACCAAGACCCCGCCGGCCGCGAAGATGATCCTCAAGGCCGCCGGCATCGAGAAGGGCTCCGGCGAGCCCCACACCAAGAAGGTCGCGAAGATCACGCGCGAGCAGGTGCGTGAGATCGCCACCACCAAGATGCCCGACCTCAACGCCAACGACCTGGACGCCGCCGAGAAGATCATCGCCGGCACCGCGCGTTCCATGGGCGTCACCGTCGAGGGCTGAGCCCCGCTCCGCGGTACCCGCGAAGCACACGGCCCGCTCCGCCGCACGGCGTCCCCGCGCCGGTGAGCGAGCCGGAGGGCGCGCCGGGGCCGGGAGCGCCCGAGGACACAGCGTGTGGACCTCCCGGCGGTGACCGGGGGAGAGCGAAGTCCGAGGAGCACCGGTACCGGGCACGGGCGTCCCGAGGCGAACCGAGCCTCCTGAAGAAGGAAAGTGGCAGGGTCAGGCGCTGGCCCCCTGGACCACGACTCCGCAACAAGAAAACTGGAGCAGAAGTGAAGCGCAGCAAGGCTCTCCGCAGTGCGGACGCCAAGGTCGACCGGACGCGGCTCTACGCCCCGCTGGAGGCCGTCCGCCTCGCCAAGGAGACCTCCCCGACCAAGTTCGACGCGACCGTCGAGGTCGCCATGCGCCTGGGCGTCGACCCGCGCAAGGCCGACCAGATGGTGCGCGGCACCGTGAACCTCCCGCACGGCACCGGTAAGACCGCCCGGGTCCTGGTCTTCGCGACCGGTGACCGTGCCGCGGCCGCGGAAGCCGCCGGCGCCGACATCGTCGGCTCCGACGAACTGATCGACGAGGTCTCCAAGGGCCGTCTGGACTTCGACGCCGTCGTCGCCACCCCGGACCTGATGGGCAAGGTCGGCCGCCTCGGCCGCGTGCTCGGTCCCCGTGGTCTGATGCCGAACCCGAAGACCGGCACCGTCACCCCGGACGTGGCCAAGGCCGTGACCGACATCAAGGGCGGCAAGATCGAGTTCCGCGTCGACAAGCACGCCAACCTCCACTTCATCATCGGCAAGGTCTCGTTCGACGAGAAGCAGCTGGTGGAGAACTACGCGGCGGCGCTGGAGGAGATCCTGCGGCTCAAGCCGTCCGCGGCCAAGGGCCGGTACGTCAAGAAGGCCGTCATCACCACCACGATGGGCCCCGGCATCCAGATCGACCCCAACCGCACCCGCAACCTCCTCGCCGAGGAGGAGGTCGCCGTCTGACCGGACGCGACCACCGGGGGCGCGGGGCCGCAGGGCCCGGGCCGCAGGCATGAGCCCGAAGGGCCGTGTTCCGCCTCGATACGAGGCGGAACACGGCCCTTCGCCGTGCGCGGGCCGGCACGGCGAACGCACCGGACGCCACACCGGCACGAGGAGACCGCGCGCCCGGCGGGCAGGACCGCGCCGGGGGCCGCGGGGCCGGCCGCCGCCGCGGTCCTCGCCGGCTGCGCGGGCGGGCCGCGGGCGAGGGGTGGACCCGGAGGCGCCGGAGGACGGCTCCGGCGGCCGGGAGCCGGTCCGGTCGGCGGTCGGCGGCCTGGGGGCCGCGAACCGGGACCCGTCCCGGCGGGCGGGGCCCCGGCCGGCCTCCGGCGGTCTGATTTGCCTGTCGCGGCGGCGTTCGCGTACTCTTCGACGGAAGCCAAAGACCGCTGGTCGTTGCCGTGCCCGCCGGGATCTCCCGCAGAACCCGGAGCACGGCGGCCGAAGGATCCGCTTGGAGCGGGCGACCTGCGCAGGTGACATGGAGGACTCCCGGACGTGGTTCCGGTCGAGTCACGCCCCGTGCGCCTGCGCCGGGGCGTTTCGTTTTGCGCAAGTCCCCTTCCTCGTGCGCCCGACGTGGGCGGTCCGGCGTCATGACCTGCCGAAAGGCACGGTCGAGGATCGCATCACCCGGAAAGGAGGGCCGAGGCTCATGGCGAGTCCCGACAAGGTCGCAGCTGTCGAGGAGATCAAGGAGAACTTCCAGAACTCCAATGCCGCCGTTGTGACCGCGTACACCGGTCTCAGCGTCGCACAGCTCAAGGACCTGCGCCGTTCTCTCGGTGAGAACGCTCAGTACCGTGTGGCGAAGAACACGCTGACCAAGATCGCGGCCAACGAGGCCGGGGTCACCGAGCTCGACGAGTTCTTCGTCGGCTCCACCGCTGTCGCCTTCGTGACCGGTGACCCGGTCGAGGCGGCGAAGAGCCTGCGTGACTTCGCCAAGGACAACCCCCAGCTCGTCATCAAGGGCGGTGTCCTCGAGGGCAAGGCGCTCAACGCCGAAGAGATCAACAGGCTCGCGGACCTCGAGTCCCGCGAGGTGCTGCTCGCCAAGCTGGCCGGTGGCATGAAGGCGTCCATGGCGAAGGCCGCGGCGACCTTCCAGGCCCCGCTGTCGAAGTTCGTCCGCACCGCGGACGCCCTTCGCGCCAAGCAGGAGGAGCAGGGCGGTGCCGGTACGCCGGCTCCCGCCGAGGCCGAGTAACCCCTCCGGCGCACTCGGTCGCAGCGGGCCCCTGTACGCCCGCCGACATGAACACCCCGGCACCAGCCGACTTAGTGGAAGGACCGCCACCATGGCGAAGCTCAGCCAGGAAGAGCTGCTCGAGCAGTTCAGCGAGATGACCCTCATCGAGCTCTCCGAGTTCGTGAAGGCCTTCGAGGAGAAGTTCGACGTCGAGGCCGCCGCCCCGGTCGCCGTCGCCGCCGCCGCCGGTGGTGCCGCCGCCGGCGGTGCCGCCGAGGCCCCGGAGGAGAAGGACGAGTTCGACGTCATCCTCACCGGCGCCGGCGACAAGAAGATCCAGGTCATCAAGGTCGTGCGCGAGCTGACCTCCCTCGGTCTGAAGGAGGCCAAGGACCTGGTCGACGGCACCCCGAAGCCGGTCCTGGAGAAGGTCAACAAGGAGGCCGCCGACAAGGCCGCCGAGGCCCTCAAGGGCGCCGGCGCCTCCGTCGAGGTCAAGTGAACCGAGTGACCCCGGTCACTTGCGGAGTCCGCTGACTCCTCACCTTCCGAAGGCGATCACCCATGCGGGTGGTCGCCTTCGGTCGTTTCCGCGATGGGCGTATCGCCTGGCGAGGAGGGGGAGGTAAGGTGATCACCGCTGTCCGGCCTCCTCCTCTCCAGTGATCCCGGAGAGGCGGGGCCTTGACGAACCGCACGTAGCGCGCAATTCTCAGGACGCGGCGTCACACGATCCACGGTCCGAGGCATGGATCGCCGGCGAAGTGGGAAACCTTGCGGCAGGCGTTGAACAACGAGGGGTTCGCCCCTCCCGGAGGGAGAGATTGGTACCTCGTGCCGGTCTCCGGAATGTGCACTGGACATCAGTGGGCCATGTGGCTACACTGACCCTTTGCGCTGCCTATTAACTGCCCCCTGCCCGTCACCAGGGGCACGGTATGCGCGTAGTGAGTCCGAGCCCTCGGAAGGACCCCCTCTTGGCCGCCTCGCGCAACGCCTCGACCGCCCATTCGAACAACGGCGCCAGCACCGCCCCGCTGCGTATCTCCTTTGCGAAGATCAAGGAGCCCCTCGGGGTTCCG
Source organism: Streptomyces desertarenae (assembly GCF_042681365.1). Classification (NCBI taxonomy): domain Bacteria; kingdom Bacillati; phylum Actinomycetota; class Actinomycetes; order Kitasatosporales; family Streptomycetaceae; genus Streptomyces; species Streptomyces desertarenae. The sequence goes on from NZ_JBHUFU010000006.1 coordinate 11,621, forward strand.
AACCTCCTCGCGCTGCAGACCGAGAGTTTTGACTGGCTGCTCGGCAACGACGCCTGGAAGGCTCGCGTCGAGGCGGCGCTGGAGCGCGGTGAGGACGTCCCCACCAAGTCCGGTCTGGAGGAGATCTTCGAGGAGATCTCCCCGATCGAGGACTTCTCGGGGTCGATGTCGCTGACCTTCCGCGACCACCGCTTCGAGCCGCCGAAGAACTCGATCGACGAGTGCAAGGAGCGCGACTTCACCTACGCCGCGCCCCTCTTCGTCACCGCCGAGTTCACCAACAACGAGACCGGCGAGATCAAGTCCCAGACGGTCTTCATGGGCGACTTCCCGCTCATGACCAACAAGGGCACCTTCGTCATCAACGGCACCGAGCGTGTCGTGGTCTCGCAGCTGGTGCGCTCGCCGGGCGTCTACTTCGACAGCACCATCGACAAGACCTCCGACAAGGACATCTTCTCCGCCAAGATCATCCCCTCGCGGGGTGCCTGGCTGGAGATGGAGATCGACAAGCGCGACATGGTCGGCGTCCGCATCGACCGCAAGCGCAAGCAGTCCGTCACCGTCCTCCTCAAGGCGCTCGGCTGGACCAACGAGCAGATCCTGGAGGAGTTCGGCCAGTACGAGTCCATGCGCGCCACCCTGGAGAAGGACCACACCCAGGGTCAGGACGACGCGCTGCTCGACATCTACCGCAAGCTGCGTCCGGGCGAGCCCCCGACCCGTGAGGCCGCGCAGACGCTGCTGGAGAACCTCTACTTCAACCCCAAGCGCTACGACCTGGCCAAGGTCGGCCGGTACAAGATCAACCGGAAGCTCGGCGGCGACCAGCCGCTGGACGCCGGCGTGCTGACCGTCGACGACGTCATCGCCACGATCAAGTACCTGGTCAAGCTGCACGCGGGCGAGACCGAGACGGTCGGCGAGAACGGCCAGACGATCGTCGTCGAGACCGACGACATCGACCACTTCGGCAACCGCCGCCTGCGCAACGTCGGCGAGCTCATCCAGAACCAGGTCCGCACCGGCCTGGCCCGCATGGAGCGCGTCGTCCGCGAGCGGATGACCACCCAGGACGTCGAGGCGATCACGCCGCAGACCCTGATCAACATCCGGCCGGTCGTCGCCTCCATCAAGGAGTTCTTCGGCACCAGCCAGCTCTCCCAGTTCATGGACCAGACGAACCCGCTGTCGGGCCTGACCCACAAGCGCCGCCTGTCCGCGCTGGGCCCGGGCGGTCTGAGCCGTGAGCGGGCGGGCTTCGAGGTCCGCGACGTGCACCCGTCGCACTACGGCCGCATGTGCCCGATCGAGACCCCCGAAGGCCCGAACATCGGTCTGATCGGCTCGCTGGCCTCCTACGGCCGGGTCAACGCCTTCGGCTTCGTCGAGACCCCCTACCGCCGCGTGGTCGACGGTGTGGTCACCGACGAGGTGCACTACCTGACCGCCGACGAGGAGGACCGCTACGTCATCGCGCAGGCCAACGCGCCGCTGACCGAGGACATGCGGTTCGCCGAGAGCCGCGTCCTGGTCCGCCGCCGCGGCGGCGAGGTCGACTACATCCCCGGCGACGAGGTCGACTACATGGACGTCTCGCCGCGCCAGATGGTGTCGGTCGCGACCGCCATGATCCCGTTCCTGGAGCACGACGACGCCAACCGCGCGCTCATGGGCTCGAACATGATGCGCCAGGCCGTCCCGCTGATCCGGGCCGAGGCCCCGCTGGTCGGCACCGGCATGGAGTACCGCTGCGCGGTCGACGCCGGTGACGTCATCAAGGCCGAGAAGGACGGCGTGGTCCAGGAGGTCTCCGCGGACTACATCACGGTGGCCAACGACGACGGCACGTACACCACGTACCGGGTCGCCAAGTTCTTCCGCTCCAACCAGGGCACCTCCTTCAACCAGAAGGTGATCGTGGACGAGGGTGACCGCGTGGTCACCGGCCAGGTCCTCGCCGACGGCCCCTCGACCGACGAGGGCGAGATGGCGCTCGGCAAGAACCTGCTCGTGGCGTTCATGCCGTGGGAGGGCCACAACTACGAGGACGCGATCATCCTGTCGCAGCGCCTCGTGCAGGACGACGTCCTCTCCTCGATCCACATCGAGGAGCACGAGGTCGACGCCCGCGACACCAAGCTGGGCCCCGAGGAGATCACCCGGGACATCCCGAACGTCTCCGAGGAGGTCCTGGCCGACCTCGACGAGCGCGGCATCATCCGCATCGGCGCCGAGGTCGAGGCCGGCGACATCCTGGTCGGCAAGGTCACGCCGAAGGGCGAGACGGAGCTGACCCCGGAGGAGCGCCTGCTGCGCGCGATCTTCGGTGAGAAGGCCCGCGAGGTCCGCGACACCTCGCTGAAGGTGCCGCACGGCGAGACCGGCAAGGTCATCGGCGTCCGCGTCTTCGACCGCGAGGAGGGCGACGAGCTGCCTCCGGGCGTCAACCAGCTCGTCCGCGTCTACGTGGCCCAGAAGCGCAAGATCACCGACGGTGACAAGCTCGCCGGCCGCCACGGCAACAAGGGCGTCATCTCCAAGATCCTGCCGATCGAGGACATGCCGTTCATGGAGGACGGCACCCCGGTCGACGTCATCCTCAACCCGCTCGGCGTCCCGTCCCGCATGAACCCGGGACAGGTCCTCGAGATCCACCTGGGCTGGCTCGCCTCCCAGGGCTGGAAGGTCGAGGGGCTCGACGAGGAGTGGAAGAAGCGGCTGGCCGCGATCGGCGCCGACGACGTCGCCCCGCGCACCAACGTCGCCACCCCGGTGTTCGACGGTGCCCGCGAGGACGAGATCGCCGGTCTGTTCGAGGCCACCCTGCCCAACCGCGACGGGGACCGGCTGGTCCTGCCCTCCGGCAAGGCCCGGCTCTTCGACGGCCGCTCCGGCGAGCCGTTCCCGGACCCGATCTCGGTCGGTTACATGTACATCCTCAAGCTCCACCACCTGGTCGACGACAAGCTGCACGCCCGCTCGACCGGTCCGTACTCCATGATCACCCAGCAGCCGCTGGGCGGTAAGGCCCAGTTCGGCGGCCAGCGCTTCGGTGAGATGGAGGTGTGGGCGCTGGAGGCGTACGGTGCCGCGTACGCCCTCCAGGAGCTGCTGACCATCAAGTCCGACGACGTCACCGGCCGCGTGAAGGTCTACGAGGCCATCGTCAAGGGCGAGAACATCCCCGAGCCTGGCATCCCCGAGTCCTTCAAGGTGCTCATCAAGGAGATGCAGTCCCTGTGCCTCAACGTGGAGGTGCTGTCCAGCGACGGCATGTCCATCGAGATGCGCGACACCGACGAGGACGTCTTCCGCGCCGCGGAAGAGCTCGGCATCGACCTGTCCCGGCGCGAGCCGAGCAGCGTCGAAGAGGTCTGACGGGCCGGCCGGGGCACCGCTCCCCTCCCGACGGGAGGGAGGGCGGTTCCCCGGCCTCCCCGGGACCCCCGTTCAGACCACCACAGAGCCCCCCGGTCCTGCCGACACGAGGGGCACAAACCCTGAGAGGGATTGACGAGAGTGCTCGACGTCAACTTCTTCGACGAGCTGCGAATCGGCCTGGCCACCGCTGACGACATCCGTCAGTGGTCCCACGGCGAGGTCAAGAAGCCGGAGACCATCAACTACCGCACCCTCAAGCCGGAGAAGGACGGACTCTTCTGCGAGAAGATCTTCGGCCCCACCCGGGACTGGGAGTGCTACTGCGGCAAGTACAAGCGCGTCCGCTTCAAGGGCATCATCTGCGAGCGCTGCGGCGTCGAGGTGACCCGCGCCAAGGTGCGCCGTGAGCGGATGGGCCACATCGAGCTGGCCGCCCCCGTCACCCACATCTGGTACTTCAAGGGCGTGCCCTCCCGTCTGGGCTACCTGCTGGACCTCGCCCCGAAGGACCTGGAGAAGGTCATCTACTTCGCCGCCTACATGATCACGTGGGTGGACGAGGAGCGCCGTCAGCGCGACCTGCCCTCCCTGGAGGCCCACGTCTCCGTGGAGCGCCAGCAGATCGAGCAGCGCCGCGACGCCGACCTGGAGGCCCGGGCCAAGAAGCTCGAGTCCGACCTGGCCGAGCTGGAGGCCGACGGCGCCAAGGCCGACTCCCGCCGCAAGGTGCGCGACGGTGCCGAGCGCGAGATGAAGCAGATCCGCGACCGCGCCCAGCGCGAGATCGACCGCCTGGACGAGGTCTGGAACCGCTTCAAGAACCTCAAGGTCCAGGACCTCGAGGGCGACGAGCTGCTCTACCGCGAGCTGCGCGACCGCTTCGGCACCTACTTCGACGGCTCGATGGGTGCCGCGGCGCTGCAGAAGCGCCTGGAGACCTTCGACCTGGAGGAGGAGGCCGAGAAGCTCCGCGAGATCATCCGGACGGGCAAGGGCCAGAAGAAGACCCGTGCGCTCAAGCGCCTCAAGGTCGTCTCCGCCTTCCTGCAGACCCGCAACAGCCCCAAGGGCATGGTGCTGGACTGCGTGCCCGTCATCCCGCCGGACCTGCGCCCGATGGTGCAGCTGGACGGTGGCCGCTTCGCGACCAGCGACCTCAACGACCTGTACCGCCGCGTCATCAACCGCAACAACCGCCTGAAGCGGCTTCTCGACCTCGGTGCCCCCGAGATCATCGTCAACAACGAGAAGCGCATGCTGCAGGAGGCCGTCGACGCGCTGTTCGACAACGGCCGCCGCGGCCGGCCGGTGACGGGTCCGGGCAACCGCCCGCTGAAGTCGCTGTCCGACATGCTCAAGGGCAAGCAGGGCCGCTTCCGCCAGAACCTGCTGGGCAAGCGCGTCGACTACTCGGCCCGTTCCGTCATCGTCGTCGGCCCGCAGCTGAAGCTGCACCAGTGCGGCCTGCCCAAGGCCATGGCGCTGGAGCTGTTCAAGCCGTTCGTGATGAAGCGCCTGGTGGACCTCAACCACGCGCAGAACATCAAGTCGGCCAAGCGCATGGTCGAGCGCGGCCGCACGGTCGTGTACGACGTGCTCGAAGAGGTCATCGCCGAGCACCCGGTGCTGCTGAACCGCGCGCCGACCCTGCACCGCCTGGGCATCCAGGCCTTCGAGCCGCAGCTGGTCGAGGGCAAGGCCATCCAGATCCACCCGCTCGTGTGCACCGCGTTCAACGCGGACTTCGACGGTGACCAGATGGCCGTGCACCTGCCGCTGTCCGCGGAGGCCCAGGCCGAGGCCCGCATCCTGATGCTGTCCTCGAACAACATCCTCAAGCCGGCCGACGGCCGCCCGGTCACCATGCCGACCCAGGACATGGTGCTCGGCCTGTTCTTCCTCACCACCGACGAGATCGAGGGCGAGGTCAAGGGCGAGGGCCGGTCGTTCAACTCCGTCGCCGAGGCGATCATGGCGTTCGACGCCCGGGAGCTGTCGCTCCAGGCGAAGATCGACGTCCGCTTCCCCGTCGGCTCGGTGCCGCCCCGCGGGTGGACCCCGCCGGCGCCCGAGGAGGGCGAGCCGGAGTGGCAGCCGGGCGACCCGTTCCGCCTGCGCACCACCCTGGGCCGCGCGCTCTTCAACGAGCTGCTGCCCGAGGACTACCCGTTCGTCGACTACACCGTGGGCAAGAAGCAGCTCTCCGCGATCGTCAACGACCTCGCCGAGCGCTACCCCAAGGTCGTCGTCGCCGCGGCGCTGGACAACCTGAAGTCGGCCGGTTTCCACTGGGCGACCCGCTCCGGCGTCACCATCGCGATCTCCGACGTCGTGGTCCCCGAGGCCAAGAAGGAGATCATCGCGAACTACGAGGCGCAGGACGAGAAGGTCCAGAAGCAGTACGAGCGCGGCCTGATCACGAAGGACGAGCGGTCCCAGGAACTCATCGCCATCTGGACGAAGGCGACCAACGAGGTCGCCGAGGCCATGGCGGAGAACTTCCCGAAGACCAACCCGATCTTCATGATGGTCGACTCGGGCGCCCGAGGAAACATGATGCAGATGCGCCAGATCGCCGGTATGCGCGGTCTGGTGTCCAACGCCAAGAACGAGACCATCCCGCGGCCGATCAAGGCGTCCTTCCGCGAGGGCCTGTCCGTGCTGGAGTACTTCATCTCCACGCACGGTGCCCGCAAGGGTCTGGCGGACACCGCGCTGCGCACCGCCGACTCGGGTTACCTGACCCGTCGTCTGGTGGACGTCTCGCAGGACGTGATCATCCGCGAGGAGGACTGCGGCACCGACCGCGGACTGAAGCTCGTGATCGCGTCCAAGGGCGCGGACGGCGTGCTGCGCAAGGCCGACAACGTCGAGACCAGCGTGTACGCCCGCTGCCTGGCCGAGGACGTCGTCGTCGACGGCAAGGTGCTGGCCCCGGCCGGCACCGACCTGGGCGACGTGCTCATCGACGAGCTGGTGCGGCACGGCGTGGAGACGGTCAAGACCCGCTCGGTCCTCACCTGCGAGTCCGCCGTCGGCACCTGCGCCATGTGCTACGGCCGCTCCCTGGCGACCGGCAAGCTGGTGGACATCGGCGAGGCCGTCGGCATCATCGCCGCCCAGTCCATCGGTGAGCCCGGCACCCAGCTGACGATGCGCACCTTCCACACCGGTGGTGTGGCCGGTGACGACATCACCCAGGGTCTGCCGCGTGTCGTCGAGCTCTTCGAGGCACGTACCCCGAAGGGTGTCGCCCCGATCTCCGAGGCCGCCGGCCGCGTGCGGATCGAGGAGACGGAGAAGACCAAGAAGATCGTCGTCACTCCGGACGACGGCTCCGACGAGACCTCCTACGGCGTCTCCAAGCGCGCCCGCCTGCTGGTCTCCGAGGGCGACCACGTCGACGTCGGCCAGCCGCTGACGGTCGGCGCCACCAACCCGCACGACGTGCTGCGCATCCTCGGCCAGCGCGCGGTGCAGGTGCACCTGGTGGGCGAGGTCCAGAAGGTCTACAACTCGCAGGGCGTGTCGATCCACGACAAGCACATCGAGATCATCATCCGGCAGATGCTGCGCCGGGTGACGATCATCGAGTCCGGCGACGCCGAGCTGCTGCCCGGCGAGCTGGTGGAGCGCTCGAAGTTCGAGAGCGAGAACCGCCGTGTCGTGGCGGAGGGCGGTCAGCCGGCCTCCGGCCGTCCGCAGCTGATGGGCATCACCAAGGCCTCGCTGGCCACGGAGTCCTGGCTGTCGGCGGCGTCCTTCCAGGAGACGACCAGGGTCCTGACCGACGCGGCGATCAACGCCAAGTCGGACTCCCTGATCGGCCTCAAGGAGAACGTCATCATCGGTAAGCTCATCCCGGCCGGTACGGGTCTGTCCCGCTACCGCAACATCCGGGTCGAGCCGACCGAGGAGGCCAAGGCCGCGATGTACTCGGCCGTCGGTTACGACGACATCGACTACTCGCCCTTCGGCACCGGCTCCGGCCAGGCGGTCCCGCTGGAGGACTACGACTACGGTCCGTACAACGGCTGAGTCGCACCGGGGGCTGCGGGTTCCGCGGAGCCCGCAGCCCCCGAGTCGCCGCTGGGCGGCCGTCCCGTACGGGACGGCCGCCCAGCGGCGTTCCCGGCCCCTCCGGGCGCGGTGGGGAGGGCCGCCGTACGGCGGCGCGCGTCCGCGGTACGGGAAACGACCCGTCGTGCGGGGAACTGTCCGGAGCCCCGCTGCGTCCTGGATGATGGGGACCCGTACGGGAGGCGTCCCGGGAGGTGTCCAGGTGGGTTTCGGTCCGTGGCAGGGAGATCAGCCCCCGGTGTACCGGGGGCCGGACAAGGCGGGCCCGGGGATGCCCGTGCCGCAGCCGGCGCAGCAGGTGCCCCAAGCGGTGCCGCAGCCGGCGCAGATGCCGATGATGAGAGCGTCCAACGCGGACCGCGAGCGCACGATCGACGTGCTCAAGGCGGGGTACGCCGAGGGCCGGCTCTCCCACGCCGAGTACGAGCAGCGGATGGCCCGGGCGCACCAGGCGCAGACGTACGGCGAGCTCCACGCCCTGGTGGCCGATCTGCCGCAGGGGCCGATGGCGGTGCCCCCGCCCGGACCGCAGCAGTACCCGCAGCCGTACCAGGGCGCGGTGCCGCGCACCTTCCTGCCGCCCCCTCCCCAGACGAACAACTCCGCCGTCGGCGCGATGATCTGCGGCATCCTCACCCCCTTCTACGGGCTCACCGCCATCCCCGCCGTGATCCTGGGCCACAAGGCGCGGGCGGAGATCCGGCGGACGGGGGAGAAGGGGGACGGCATGGCGGTGGCCGGCCTCGTCCTGGGCTGGATGGCGATCGGATTCGGCGCGCTGCTCCTCGTGCTCGCCCTGGTGCTGCTCGTGGCCGGGAACGGAACCGGGGGCCTCTAGTCGGCGCCGGGCGCGGCGGCCCGGCGGCCGCCTCGTCTCCGGGCGGGCTCGCGGGGGTTCGCACGGTGCGCCGGAGCGGCCGTCGGGAGCCGGTGGAAGCGGTCGGTGCGCCCTTCCGCTCCCCTCCCGCTGCCACTACGGTGGCATGGGCATTTGTTTTGACCGGAGCCGATGCGGTAGGTACGCTCTGACCTTGTGCCTGGGGTATCCCCTGCGCTCTCACACGCGCCGAAGCCGCGCGGGAAGTGAGAGCGGGGAGACCGAAATCTGCATGCTTCTCACCCAGAGGGCCCCGTGCTGACGGGAGTGTGCAGCATTCGACACGCCCGACCGCGTGGGTCGGCGAGTGGCCCGGGTTAGTTGTACCGAGACTGGCACACAGAAACCGGAGAAACGGTGCCTACGATCCAGCAGTTGGTCCGCAAGGGCCGACAGGACAAGGTCGAGAAGAACAAGACGCCCGCACTCGAGGGTTCGCCCCAGCGCCGCGGCGTCTGCACGCGCGTTTTCACCACCACCCCCAAGAAGCCGAACTCGGCCCTGCGTAAGGTCGCGCGTGTGCGTCTGACCAGCGGCATCGAGGTCACCGCTTACATTCCGGGTGAGGGCCACAACCTGCAGGAGCACTCCATCGTGCTCGTGCGCGGTGGCCGTGTGAAGGACCTGCCGGGTGTTCGCTACAAGATCATCCGCGGCTCCCTCGACACCCAGGGCGTCAAGAACCGCAAGCAGGCTCGCAGCCGCTACGGCGCCAAGAAGGAGAAGTAAGCATGCCTCGTAAGGGCCCCGCCCCGAAGCGGCCGGTCATCGTCGACCCGGTCTACGGCTCTCCTCTGGTGACCTCCCTCATCAACAAGGTGCTGCTGCACGGGAAGCGCTCCACCGCCGAGCGCATCGTGTACGGCGCCATGGAGGGCCTGCGTGAGAAGACCGGCAACGACCCGGTCATCACGCTCAAGCGTGCGCTCGAGAACGTGAAGCCGACCCTCGAGGTCCGCTCCCGCCGCGTCGGTGGCGCCACCTACCAGGTTCCGGTCGAGGTCCGCCCCGGCCGTTCCTCCACTCTCGCGCTGCGTTGGATCGTGGGCTACGCCCGCGCGCGCCGCGAGAAGACGATGACCGAGCGTCTGATGAACGAGCTGCTCGATGCCTCCAACGGCCTCGGCGCCGCCGTGAAGAAGCGCGAGGACACCCACAAGATGGCCGAGTCCAACAAGGCCTTCGCGCACTACCGCTGGTAGTCGCTTACCCCATCGAGAACCGAGAGAAGACTGAGCCTTATGGCTACCACTTCACTTGACCTGGCCAGGGTCCGCAACATCGGGATCATGGCCCACATCGACGCGGGCAAGACGACCACCACCGAGCGGATTCTGTTCTACACCGGTGTGAGCTACAAGATCGGTGAGGTCCACGACGGCGCTGCCACCATGGACTGGATGGAGCAGGAGCAGGAGCGCGGCATCACCATCACGTCGGCCGCGACGACCTGCCACTGGCCGCTCGAGAACGTCGATCACACCATCAACATCATCGACACGCCGGGCCACGTCGACTTCACCGTCGAGGTGGAGCGTTCCCTGCGCGTGCTCGACGGTGCCGTGACGGTGTTCGACGGGGTGGCCGGCGTCGAGCCGCAGTCCGAGACCGTGTGGCGCCAGGCGGACCGCTACGGCGTTCCGCGGATCTGCTTCGTCAACAAGCTGGACCGCACCGGTGCCGACTTCTTCCGCTGCGTCGACATGATCGTCGACCGCCTCGGCGCGCAGCCGCTGGTCATGCAGCTCCCGATCGGCGCCGAGGCCGACTTCCAGGGCGTCGTGGACCTGGTCCGCATGAAGGCGCTGGTCTGGTCGGCCGAGGCCGCCAAGGGCGAGATGTACGACATCGTCGACATCCCGGCCGACATGGCGGAGCAGGCCGAGGAGTGGCGCGGCAAGCTGCTCGAGGCCGTCGCGGAGAACGACGAGGAGCTGATGGAGCTGTACCTGGAGGGCGCCGAGCTCTCCGAGGAGCAGCTGTACGCGGCGATCCGCCGCATCACCATCAACTCCGGCAAGGGCGACGGCACCACCGTCACCCCGGTGTTCTGCGGTACCGCGTTCAAGAACAAGGGCGTGCAGCCCCTGCTCGACGCGGTCGTGCGCTACCTGCCCTCGCCGCTGGACATCGAGGCCATCGAGGGCCAGTCGCCGTCCGACGCCGACGAGGTCATCAAGCGCAAGCCGTCCGAGGACGAGCCGCTCTCCGCCCTGGCGTTCAAGATCATGAGCGACCCCCACCTGGGCAAGCTCACCTTCGTCCGGGTCTACTCGGGCCGCCTGGAGTCCGGCACGCAGGTGCTGAACTCCGTGAAGGGCAAGAAGGAGCGCATCGGCAAGATCTACCGGATGCACGCGAACAAGCGTGAGGAGATCGAGAGCGTGGGTGCCGGCGACATCATCGCCGTCATGGGTCTGAAGCAGACCACCACGGGCGAGACCCTCTGCGACGCGAACGCTCCGGTGATCCTGGAGTCCATGGACTTCCCGGCCCCGGTGATCGAGGTCGCCATCGAGCCGAAGTCCAAGGGCGACCAGGAGAAGCTGGGTGTCGCCATCCAGCGTCTGGCCGAGGAGGACCCGTCCTTCCAGGTCAAGACCAACGAGGAGACCGGGCAGACCATCATCGCGGGTATGGGCGAGCTGCACCTTGAGGTGCTGGTCGACCGCATGAAGCGCGAGTTCAAGGTCGAGGCGAACGTCGGTAAGCCGCAGGTGGCCTACCGCGAGACCCTGCGCAAGCTCGTCGAGAAGGTCGACTACACGCACAAGAAGCAGACTGGTGGTTCCGGCCAGTTCGCGAAGGTGCAGATCTCGGTCGAGCCTCTCGAGGGCGACGGCTACGAGTTCGTCAACAAGGTCACCGGTGGCCGCATCCCCAAGGAGTACATCCCCTCGGTGGACGCCGGCTGCCAGGAGGCCATGGAGTTCGGCGTGCTGGCGGGCTACCCGCTCACCGGTGTGCGGGTGACGCTGCTCGACGGCGCCTACCACGACGTCGACTCCTCCGAGATGGCGTTCAAGATCGCCGGTTCCATGGCCTTCAAGGAGGCCGCCCGCAAGGCCAGCCCGGCCCTGCTGGAGCCGATGATGGCCGTCGAGGTCACCACGCCCGAGGACTACATGGGCGACGTGATCGGTGACATCAACTCCCGCCGTGGCCAGATCCAGGCCATGGAGGACCGCGCCGGCGCCAAGGTCGTCAAGGGCCTGGTTCCGCTGTCGGAGATGTTCGGTTACGTCGGTGACCTGCGCAGCAAGACCTCCGGTCGCGCGAGCTACTCGATGCAGTTCGACTCCTACGCCGAGGTTCCGCGGAACGTCGCCGAGGAGATCATCGCGAAGGCCAAGGGCGAGTAGCGCACATTTCGCGTCGCTATCCACCCATTAGGCTGGAGCACAAGGCATTCGGGTCCCCGCCGCCGGACGGCACGTCCGTCCGGTGGCGGGTGCCCGGCGGCCCGCCCACCCAGATTCGAAACGGTCAAGGGCGTCCCCCTCGGGGTCCTGACCGGTTCGGCACGACCACCTGAACCCCTTCCGCAGAGCGCGGGGGAGTACAGCACCAGTCCACAGGAGGACCCCAGTGGCGAAGGCGAAGTTCGAGCGGACTAAGCCGCACGTCAACATCGGCACCATCGGTCACATCGACCACGGTAAGACCACCCTTACCGCGGCGATCACCAAGGTGCTGCACGACGCCTACCCCGACCTGAACGAGGTCTCGGCGTTCGAGAACATCGACAAGGCTCCCGAGGAGCGTCAGCGCGGTATCACCATCTCCATCGCGCACGTCGAGTACCAGACGGAGTCCCGTCACTACGCCCACGTCGACTGCCCGGGTCACGCGGACTACATCAAGAACATGATCACCGGTGCCGCTCAGATGGACGGCGCCATCCTCGTGGTCGCCGCCACCGACGGCCCGATGCCGCAGACCAAGGAGCACGTGCTCCTGGCCCGCCAGGTCGGCGTTCCGTACATCGTCGTCGCCCTGAACAAGGCCGACATGGTGGACGACGAGGAGATCATGGAGCTCGTCGAGCTCGAGGTCCGTGAGCTGCTCTCCGAGTACGAGTTCCCGGGCGACGAGGTTCCGGTCGTCCGCGTCTCGGCGCTGAAGGCGCTCGAGGGCGACGAGCAGTGGGCCCAGTCCGTCCTCGACCTGATGAAGGCCGTCGACGAGTCGATCCCCGAGCCGGAGCGCGACGTCGAGAAGCCGTTCCTGATGCCGATCGAGGACGTCTTCACCATCACCGGTCGCGGTACGGTCGTCACCGGCCGTATCGAGCGCGGTGTCCTCAAGGTGAACGAGGAAGTCGAGATCATCGGCATCAAGGAAGAGAAGACCAAGACCACGGTCACCGGCATCGAGATGTTCCGCAAGCTGCTGGACGAGGGCCAGGCCGGTGAGAACGTCGGTCTCCTCCTCCGCGGCATCAAGCGCGAGGACGTCGAGCGCGGCCAGGTCATCATCAAGCCGGGCTCGGTCACCCCGCACACCGAGTTCGAGGCCCAGGCCTACATCCTGTCGAAGGACGAGGGTGGCCGCCACACCCCGTTCTTCAACAACTACCGCCCGCAGTTCTACTTCCGTACCACGGACGTGACCGGCGTCGTGACCCTCCCCGAGGGCACCGAGATGGTCATGCCGGGCGACAACACCACCATGTCCGTCCAGCTGATCCAGCCGGTCGCCATGGAGGAGGGCCTGAAGTTCGCCATCCGCGAGGGTGGCCGGACCGTGGGCGCCGGCCAGGTCACCAAGATCGTCAAGTGACCCGGTCCGCCTAGGCGGATTCACCGGCTCCGGCCGGCGAGAGGGCCCGTACGACCGCGAGGTCGTACGGGCCCTCTCCGCGTTCCGGTCCCGGCCGGGACGCGCGGCGCCAGCCGGCGGGAGCGGGAGGCGGCCCACACCCGGCGGCACGGGGGCTTCCCGACACGCTCCCGCCTCCGGCCGCGCTCTCCACCGGTCCTCCTCACGCCGGGCCGCGCCGAGGCGCGAGGCGCCGACTAGGATCGCCGGACCGGAATCGGACCGACGGAGGGCGAGACATGCGCAAGACGGTCACCGGACTGGCCGCGGTGGCGGCCGCCGTCCTGCTGGCGGGCTGCGGCGGGGGCGCGGACGGCGATGCGGCGGGAAAGAAGGACGGAGCCGCCGGGGCGTCCGCACAGCAGCCGGACGGCGGCCGCAGCGAGGGCGCGGAGGGCTCCGGCGGCTCCGGCGGCTCCGGCGGTTCCGGGGAGGGCGGCACGGGCGGTGACCGGGGCAGCGGCGGGAGCGGCACGGGCGGCGGGGGAGCCGGCGGTGGCGAGGTCACGCGCACGGTGACCCTCGAGGTCGACGGCGAGGGGAAGACGCAGATCCACTACACCGCGGACACCGACGCCACCGAGCAGGCCACGCTCCCGTGGAGCAGGACGGTCGAACTGTCCCTGACGGAGGCCGAGCGGAAGGCCGGCGTCCCGGTGACGATCGTGCCGGGCACCGTGATGGGCGACAACGGCGAGTTCACCGCCGCGTCGTGCGTCATCAAGGTCGATGGGAAGAAGGTCGACGACAACGGGAACGGCAAGGACATCTCCGGCTGTACGTACGAGGTGAGGTAGCGGACGGCGCCGCGGGCCCGCCCGCCGGGGAGGCCGCGGACGCCGCGGTCCTCCGGAGCTTCCCGCAGCGGACTCCGCGACGCGGGCCGCCGCCCCGGAGGGTCGGGAGTCCCGGCCGGACAGGGCCCGTGGTGCATATGCCAGAGGCGCGTTCTGGGAGGATGTCCGGGTATGCGGGTCCCTGCGCCGGCGATCCTCGCCCGGGCAGAGCCCGGGGGCTGGACGCGGCAGGGGCGGCCGCAGCCCGACGGAGGGGGGAGGGATTGTGGGGGTCGTCGCTGCGTCCGAACCGTACGGTCCCCTGTGGTACCTGTCGATCCGGGGAGAGGTGGACTTCACCACCGTCGAGCAGGTGTCCGCCGCCGTGCGGACGATGCTGCGCGTGCACCAGGGCCCGGTGGCGGTCGACACCGCCGACCTGGTCTTCGGCGACTGCCAGTTGCTGGGGGTCTTCATCGGGGTCGCCGCGCAGCGCCCCACCGCGCTCGTCGCGCCGCCGCCCTCGCTGGTGCGGCTGATAGAGGTCACGGGGGCCGGGAAACTGCTGCCGTCCTTCCCGACCCTGCGGCAGGCGCGCGCGTACCTGGCCGCCGGGGCGTGAGGACACCGGCGTCCGGGCGCTGGGCCCGGAGCCGGACCGCACCGCGGAGCCGGCTCCGGGAAGCCCCGTCCCCCGCAGCCGCTCGGCCGCGGCCGGACCCTGTTTCCCGTCGCCCTCCGTCACCCCTCTCCGGCATGGCGCCCGAAGGACCGCGTGACGGACTCACGCTCTGGCGGAGGGAGTTGGGCGGTGGGGTATGTGCTGCCCGGGGGCGCGGACGCGGTGCTGGACCTCATCGGCGTGGGCCGGCCCAACGTGGACGGGGACGACCACCTCGGCGGCGCCCTCCCCAAGGCGTGTGCAGCATCGTGGGCGCCCACCAGGAGAACGAGAGGCGCACCAAGGGCAGGTTCGCCACGGTCGGCACCCCCGATGCTCCCGGCGGCAGGGGGGACCGGGGGCGGCCGGGAGGCCCGCTCCCCGGCGGAGGAGGCGGGGGCGGCGACGGCCGCTCCGAGCGCCGCAAGCCGCCGTGCACCTCCCGTGAGCACATGCTCCCCGTTCTCGGAGCGGCGGCCCACAGGTGAGGAGACAGGAGAGGATGGAAGGCCGATGAAGTCCCCTCTGCCTCGGCAGGAGGTTGAATCCTGGCTTCGTCGGTACGGGTGGAGCCCGGAACGTGATGTCGGTGCCGAAGCGGACGCGCTCATCCGGAAGGCCCGGGAGCAGGCGGCCGAGTACGGAATCTCCTACGCCCCCTCGGGGCATGCGCGTGCCTTCGTCCGGAACTACGGGGGCCTGAAAATACTCCTCCACGAGAGTCCGGAGAACTATTTCCTCGCAGATCCCGGATTTCCCTGCAAGGGAGGTGCCGAGGAGATCGGGGAGTTCTCCCGCGAGTTGGGGGAAGAACTCTTCCCCGTGGGGTACGACTCCTACGACGGGGCCGTCATGTTGGTGGACGGCCGGGGGCGTTTTTTCGTCATGCACCACACGGGGAACTACTACCTGGCCGACGAAGCCCTGCAGGCCGTCTGGAACTTCAAGAAGGGTGACACCCAGGACGCGGAGGACTTCTGTGTCTGACGGCGTTCCCGGCGCCGCCTCCCTGCTGATCCGGGGCACGGCCGTGAGCCGGACCAACCTGACGGGGGAGGGGAGTCCCGAACTGCACCCGGCGGTACGGAGGTTCTACGACTCCCTCCCTCCGGAGCGCCGGGAGCCGGTCATCGGGTACTGCGCCGGGTCCGCACTCGTCTCCGACCGGTTGTGGCGTCTGGACCAGGAGCGCGGCGACGGCCGTACGACCACCCTCGACGAGGCGCGTCCGCACTCCGAGGGCTCGGCGATCATGTCCCGGAAGATCCGTGAGCACGGC
Source organism: Streptomyces desertarenae (assembly GCF_042681365.1). Taxonomy (NCBI): domain Bacteria; kingdom Bacillati; phylum Actinomycetota; class Actinomycetes; order Kitasatosporales; family Streptomycetaceae; genus Streptomyces; species Streptomyces desertarenae. The sequence goes on from NZ_JBHUFU010000006.1 coordinate 27,499, forward strand.
GCCCCCGAGCACGGGCAGCCCACGCCGGCGTGCCGCTCGTGCACGGCCCTCCTGGAGGGGCTGTCCGTGCAGGTCCTGAGCGCGTGAACCCGTGAGGGGGTGGCCCGTGGAGCGTCCGGCGCTGCGGGCGGGCGGCTGGAGTCCGGGCAGGAACGTGCGGAGGCAGGCATGACGGCGCTGCTGGAGGTGCTGAGCGTCGTCCCCCCGAACCGGGGCCCGCAGGCGTCCGGGGGGCTCTTCGACGCCGCCGAGCGGGCGCTGTGCGAGTTTTACGGCCTGCGTGTGACGGCGGTCGGGCCGGGAAGGGACTGCGCGGCCACGGGAGCCGTCGTCGACCCCGCCCTGGCACGGCACGCCCACCGCGCGTTCGGCGAGCCGGCCCGGGCGCTCGGCGTCCGGCTCTTCCCCTTCGGCCGCACGGACGGCGACTCGCTGCTCGCCGTGGACGGGTCGGGCCGTCCCCTCGCCGTGGACCACGGCGGATGGTGGCTGCTGGGCGGCTTGCCGGCAACCGGTCTCGAAGCACTGGCGCACGGGCACGCGCCGCACCGGCTGGAGGGCCGCCGGTGGCAGTGGCGGCTTCCCCGGAGTGGGAACGGTCCGGTGGGGACGCGCTGCGGGTGGCCACGGTCGCCGTCCACGTCCTGCACCGCCACGGTGTCCACGGCGCCCGGGCGTTGTGCGTCCTGGTCACGACGCTGCGCGGATTCGGGGCGGTGGCCTTCGACGGGCGGTTCGACCTGCACCCCGCCACGCTGGGGAGAACGCGGACCTCCTGACGCGGGGGTCTGCGAGGCCCTGGAGGTGGCCGGCGCCGCCCTGCGCGGCGCGGAACTCGCCGTCTCGGTGCTTCCGCCGCCGGACCCGGGCATGCCCCTGGCCTCGATCCACTTCCGCCGAACCGTCCCAAGGACAGCACGTACACGGTGGAGATCGATCTGGTCCTCGATGAACACGTCGGGGTGCCTGGCTTCCACGTCCCCTGCCGACAGAGCGTCGTGAGGGAAGTCCTCGAGGTTGAACGTGACGATGAGTTGGGCTTTTGCCCGGATGGCCGCCGCGAGGACGTGGCGGTCATCCGGGTCGGGGAGTTCGAGGGCCCCGATGAGAGGCTCGTAACCCTTGACCATGCAGTCACGCACGGCCCTCATCATGGCCTCTCCGGTCCGGTCGAGCCGGATGCAAACGCCGAGTACTACCAGGCCGAGGACCCGCTTGCCTGGCTGGACGACATGTGAGGCGGAGATCTGATCGTCAAGCGCGAGTGGCGCACTCCCCGGCCGCCGTCTGTGTGAACGCCGGGACTTCTCGTTGAACAAGCCCGTCAACACTCTCGCCGAGGCAGAGGCTCACGCCCGGCACGCGACGGGGTGGTCGATGTGGTCGGCGAGTAGGCGGCTCCTACTGGCTGGTGACACCGGACGGCCGGAGCTGAACCAGGCGAGTAAGGAAGTGGGGAGATGCCCGCGGCTCAGGCTCCGGCGAATCGACTCGGCGTCCCTGTCCAGGTTCCGGCGGACGAGGTGGGCTTCTTCCCCAGACTGCCCCGGCCAGGAGCCGGTGATTTTTCATGACGGGTGCCGGAGGGCTTTCCCGCCCATCACGGAATGACAATTGAGAGGTGTGTCACCGATGAAAATTCTCGGCTTCTATGAAGAATTCTGGCCGACGAGCGCAGGGACTCCTGACGGGTCCATCCGAGAATTCCTGGCGGACGACCCCGGAGTTCTGGAGGAGGAAGCCGCCGACTACCTGAGGGGTGGGCGTGAAGTATTTGCCTCCATGGGGGTCACCGAAGACATACTCGGTTCCGGTGAAATCATCCTGGGAGGCGGATCCGTCCACACCGATGGCGAGTGGATCTGGCGCGGGGACCTCGGGTTCTACCTGCTCAAGTATCACCTGCGCCTGCCAGGAGACTTCGTGGACAAGATCCGGACGGCGGTGAGCCACACCCTCGCGGTCGGGGACGGAAAGCTCGTGGAGTTGACCTACGAGGTCATGCGCATCCTCAGCAGCCCCAGGCGGACGGTTCCGCCGAGTCAGACGGAGCCGGTGGACTGGAAGGCGCGCTTCCCGGCTGTGCACAGGTTGTTGGGCGCGCACCTCAGCCAGGCGTTTCCTCACAGGTACTCGTCGCGCAGAGAAGCCATCGACGACTACATCACAGCGGCGGAGAGGGAGGAGCGGAGGCAGCTCGTCGACGAGATGAGAACGCTCCTGCGTCCTGCGGGGACCGACGACCGTCTGGCCGAAGCCGCCGAGGCGCTGGGGCTTGCGATCGAGCCGCCCACGGGAGTGGCGCAACGCCAGTGGTTCAGGGACATCGCCGACATCGTTGCCCGGGTTTCCGCGTGAACGCCGAGTGGTGACCATGGCTTCACTTGTGTATTTCACCAAGCTGTCCGAGAAGGATTCCAGCGTCCGCTACGCCTTCGGGGAGGATCCCACGGAGATGGTCCGCTCCCTGACGATCGACAAAGGGACCCGCAGGTCGAGTCCGGACGACGAGAACACCGACTATCTGTTCCTCAAGGCTTCTCGGAAGATCAACTGGGTTTACGGCGAGTCCGGGTCCTGGCCCGAGCGCGGCATGGGCGCCAGTTGAGGCCGACTCTCCTGGGGGCACCGTCCGCAGGGTGATCAGGAGACGGGCCTTCGGGCCGTGTGCTGATGCCCAGCGCCCCAAGGTGCACCCTGGGGCGCTGGGTGGAGGGGAAAGGAAGCGTCTTTCCGGTTCCCCGGAGGTGGGTTCGGGGAATCCCCCTGTTCGTCGCAGGGGACAACGGGCGGGGACTCGACGTGAGGAGTCCTGATCCGGGGCGGAGTCGGCAGGTGCCCTTCGGTGGACGGGTGTGGTCGGCGCGTGTCCAGGACGCACGGCGCGTACGACGGGCAGGAGTCTCGTCCTGTCCCGCCGTCGGCTCCCCACGCGGGCTTCCGGTATCAGTGGTGGTGCTGGACCCAGAGGACGAGCAGGCCGACCAGAGCGCTGCCGGCGGCGGTCGCCGCCCCGCGCAGGAAGGACCAGGTGATCATCCGGCCGTAGCGCCGTACCGAGGCGCGCCGGGTCCGCCTACGCGGTCGGCCGGACTCTGCCGATGGCTGGGGTGTGTCGGTGGACCGCATGAGCACTCCTTCGTGTCCGATGCACAAGGAATTCGGCGGGACGGCCCCTTCGGCGGGAGCTTTGCTCCGGCGGCGTCGGGGCGGGTCGTCCGCGGGATGCCGGAGACGGTAGGTCGGCCCGCGGACGCGGTCATGCCGCAGGCGTCCACCTGCGGTGGACCCGTCCGGCGTCGAGCGGACCGGCCTTGACACGGGCCCGGAAGGGCCTGGTCCGGCGCGCGTCGCCGCGCTGGAGCCTCGTCGCAGGTCCCAGGGGGCGGGCGATGGACCGGAGACGCTCCGTCCGCCGGGCGGAGCGGGACGGGCCGGCCGTCGGAAACGCTCCTCCGCCCGATGAGCGTGGAGCAAAAGTGGAACCGTGCCCGTGCGGACGGGGGCGGGGGCTAGCGTCGGAGCATGTTGTCCACAGGCGACGATGCCGGCTGGGCCGGTACACCCTGCACGTCCCGTCTCTGGGTGCTGACGATGGACATGTACGACTTCCACGCCCGGCAGGGCGTGGCGGCGCTCGGTCAGGAGTCCCCGCAGCGGACGTCGGAGGGAGCGCCGGAGGAGCGTTCGCGGCGGGAGGCGTGCGCCGGCTACCTGCGGGCTGCGATTCGTCTGGAGGAGGAGCTGAGGAGGCAGGAGAGGAACATCGCGGCGGAGGCGGTCGCCCGCGGGATCCCTTTCAAGGTGATCGGCCATGCCCTCGACATCGGGAAGAGCGCGGCGCACAAGGCGTACTCCGGTCTGACGCTCTCCCGTCCCGGTCCCTCCTGCCTCTCCCCGGAGTGGTGCGAGGAGCGGGGCGAGACCGGAGTCGCACGCCGGCTCGTCCGCCGGACGCTGTTCGTCACGCACGTCGGCACGCCCCGCTCCCTCTTCCGCCCCACCCGGGAGTGGATCGGAATCCTGGCCTGCCTGAAGGCGGCGCGCCTCCTGCGCAGGTCCACAGAATCGACCGTCCGCGAACTCGTAGCAGAGATGCGGGCCCTGGGCGCCACCTGGCGGTCCATCGGGGAGAACCTCGGGGCGGAGGTGACGGCCGCCCAGAAGAGGTACGGCGCGGGGCTCCCGGACAGCAGGCACGACGAACTGCGGCGCGAGAGGGAAGCCGCCGAGCTGCTGTTCGACGGGCAGGCGGCGCTCGACCGGGCCGGCTCCGAGGAGATCCACCCCAGCGTCGCCCTGAACTACGCCGTCGACATCCTCAAGAGGGCGCGCGCGCACTGTGTCGAGTACGGCAGCTTCCTCCAGGAGCTGACGGCTTCCGGCGGCCCGCGCCCGGGCCAGGCCGACGACCTGTCGTGGGTCGACCGTTCGGCCCATGGGATCGCACAGGCGGTGGCCGCCCTCCTGGAACCGGGGGTGCTCGACGCGGCCCTGCTGGTCGCCCAGGCATTCGACAAAGCGGTCGAGCGGGATCGCATCGAATACACGCCGCTCGTGCTGTACGTCTTCTTCCTGTTCTCCCTGTCCTTCGTCCATGCCTCCGAGAAGTTCAGGATCTGCATGAGTCTGCGCCCGGGGGAGGGGACCCCCGACGATGTCGAAGCGTGCGTCAACGCTGTGATCAACGGCGTCGGTGTCGCCGGCATGGCTCTCGACGTGATGGAGACGCTGCAGATCCAGAACCTCTTCTCGCCGGGCGCGCCGACCGTCCTCACCGAGGTGCTCAGGGGCGAGCGCCGCGTGTACTGACCCGAGAGGCGGGGATCCGGTTCGTGTTGATCACCGCCGTCCACTCCCGTGGCTCCGGCCGGGCATGGTGCCCTTACGCGTCCCCGCCTGCCGCGGTATCGGGAGCCTCCGGGGCGCGGTGGTCCTCCACCGGGCCCTGGTCGCCGGTCATCAGGCTCGACAGCGCCTGCGTCTCGCCGGTGCCCAGGAACGACGGGCCGGTGTGGTGGAGGTGGAAGAACCGGCCGAGGTCGTCGGCGAGCACCAGGCCGTTCTCGGCGGTTTCGTGGCCCACGGGGAAGAGGTCCCGCCCGAGGTACTCGGCGAGGTCCGTGATCTGCTCCGCGTCGCCCTCGTACCCCACGGCCGGGTCGGCGACAAACCTCCTCTCCGGGGCCAGGGGGAGGGGGAATGCGAGCGGTGCGAACGACCGCAGGAAACGCAGGGCCCGTTCGGACGGCCGCAGGGGGAACCCCCGGCGCGCCGAGTCGTCCACCCGCCACCGGACGAGGCGGTCCGCCTCGTCCCGGCCGGGGAACCAGCCGCCCGCGCGCAGCCAGTCGGCGATCGTCCGCCGGGGGAGCGGGGGTCTCACAGGAGGGCTCCTTCGCCGTTGCGTGGTGGTGGACGGTGCCGAACCGTTCGTCCCATGCTTCGGGCCGCCGGACGGCGGGCCCGTCGTGCTCCGGGGGAGCACGGGAGACCCCGCGTTCGGCCGCCTCTTTCTGAATCTCCGGGCAAGGGCGCCCGCCTCCCCGAAGTCATGCTCCGGCTCCGGCCGTACCGCCGGAACCAGGCCTCGGCCTCTTTGCCGAGCCGTCGACCGCTGCACGGGCCGAGGGCCGAGGGCTCCACGGCGGGCACGCAGGGTGCGGGGATGCGGCCCTTTGGTGTGGAACCCCCGGATCACAGGACCGTCCGACCTCCGCAGGGAGAGGCATCCGTGCACAGAGGCATCGCACAGGGGTGCTCAGGGGCACCGCGCGGTGCCCGGGGCGATGATCCGACCAATGAGGCGCCGGGTCCGGCGGGTGGCCGGGGCGGTGTGATTGAGGAGAGCCGCCGCGGGGTACCGTCATGGGCCGGATTGGCATCGGCGCGGCCCCGTGTGGCAGACTGTCCGGGTTGCTCGGTTGAGTGCCGATGCTGCGCGCCTCCCGCCGGGAGGACCGGAAGCGAGTCCCAATGTATTCGTCGCCCCTCATCAGGGGCGGAAGTACGGGAATCTTCCGGGAAGCGTGGGCGGGGTACCAGCCAGGCGCCCGGTGGGTTTCCTCCCCCGGTTCCGCGGTCCTCGCGCCGCGTCCCCACGACAGGGAAATCCCAGGGATCTCCATGGTGGCAGGGATGCGACACGCCCGACCGCGTGGGTCGGAGGAGGGCAAGGTCTCGCCGGGTCCCAGAGCGTGACGAGAGACAGGACCACGAAGTAGCCATGGCGGGACAGAAGATCCGCATCCGGCTCAAGGCCTACGACCACGAGGTCATCGACACCTCGGCGAAGAAGATCGTCGAGACGGTGACCCGTACTGGTGCGTCGGTCGCGGGCCCGGTGCCGCTGCCCACTGAGAAGAACGTGTACGTCGTCATCAGGTCGCCGCACAAGTACAAGGACTCGCGCGAGCACTTCGAGATGCGTACCCACAAGCGCCTGATCGACATCCTCGACCCGACGCCGAAGACCGTTGACTCGCTGATGCGCCTGGACCTGCCGGCCGGCGTCGACATCGAGATCAAGCTCTGAGAGGCCCGGTAGAGATGACCACCAAGCAGATCAAGGGTGTCCTGGGCGAGAAGCTCGGCATGACCCAGGTCTGGGACGAGAACAACCGTGTCGTCCCGGTCACCGTCGTCAAGGCCGGCCCCTGTGTCGTCACCCAGGTGCGTACCGCAGACAAGGACGGCTACGAGGCCGTCCAGATCGCCTTCGGCGAGATCGACCCGCGCAAGGTGAACAAGCCCCTCAAGGGCCACTTCGCCAAGGCCGACGTGACCCCCCGCCGCCACCTGGTGGAGCTGCGTACCGCTGACGCCAGCGAGTACACGCTCGGCCAGGAGGTCAGCGCCGACGTGTTCGAGGCCGGCGTCAAGGTCGACGTGACCGGCAAGAGCAAGGGCAAGGGCACCGCCGGTGTCATGAAGCGCCACGGCTTCGCCGGTCTCGGCGCCGGTCACGGCACGCAGCGCAAGCACCGCTCCCCCGGCTCCATCGGTGGCTGCGCCACCCCGGGCCGCGTGTTCAAGGGCCTGCGCATGGCCGGCCGCATGGGCAACGAGCGGGTCACCACCCAGAACCTGACCGTCCACGCCGTTGACGCGGAGAAGGGCCTGCTGCTCATCAAGGGCGCGGTTCCCGGTCCGAACGGCGGCCTCGTCCTGGTCCGTACCGCGGCCAAGGGGGCCTGAGGTAACCGATGAGCACCATTGACATCCTTTCGCCGGCAGGCGACAAGGCCGGGACCGTCGAGCTCCCCTCGGAGATCTTCGACGCGCAGGTCAGCGTTCCGCTGATCCACCAGGTCGTCGTCGCACAGCTGGCCGCTGCCCGCCAGGGCACGCACAAGACCAAGACGCGCGGCGAGGTCCGCGGCGGCGGCAAGAAGCCGTACCGCCAGAAGGGCACCGGCCGCGCCCGCCAGGGTTCGACCCGCGCGCCGCAGTTCGCCGGCGGTGGCGTCGTGCACGGTCCCGTGCCGCGCGACTACTCGCAGCGGACCCCGAAGAAGATGAAGGCCGCCGCCCTGCGCGGTGCCCTCTCCGACCGGGCGCGCCACAACCGCATCCACGTCGTCACCGGCGTGATCGAGGGCGAGACCCCGTCCACCAAGGCCGCCAAGGCGCTGTTCGGCAAGCTCAGCGAGCGCAAGAACGTGCTCCTGGTCGCCGAGCGGACCGACGAGGCCGCGTGGCTCTCCGCCCGCAACCTGCCCCAGGTCCACATCCTGGAGCCGGGCCAGCTGAACACCTACGACGTGCTCGTCTCCGACGACGTGGTCTTCACCCAGGCCGCCTTCGAGAGCTTCGTGGCCGGCCGCCAGGCCGTCGAGCGCGAAGGGAGCGACGCCTGATGAGTGAGGCGACCGTCACCAGCAAGACCTTCACCGACCCCCGCGACGTGCTGATCCGCCCGGTGGTCTCGGAGAAGAGCTACGCGCTGCTGGACGAGAACAAGTACACGTTCATCGTCGACCCGCGCGCCAACAAGACCCAGATCAAGCAGGCCGTCGAGGCGGTCTTCTCGGTCAAGGTCACCGGGGTCAACACGATCAACCGGCAGGGCAAGCGCAAGCGCACTCGGACCGGCTACGGCAAGCGCGCCGACACCAAGCGCGCCATCGTGACCCTCGCCGAGGGCGACCGTATCGACATCTTCGGCGGCCCGGTCTCCTAACGGAGGTCGAGCCGTCCGATATCGGACGAGGACTGAGAAATGGGTATCCGCAAGTACAAGCCGACGACTCCGGGCCGTCGTGGCGCCAGTGTCGCCGACTTCGTCGAGATCACGCGGTCCACGCCGGAGAAGTCGCTGGTCCGCCCCCTGCACAGCAAGGGCGGCCGTAACAACGCCGGTCGTGTGACCGTCCGCCACCAGGGCGGTGGCCACAAGCGCGCCTACCGCGTGATCGACTTCCGTCGTCACGACAAGGACGGCGTGCCGGCCAAGGTCGCGCACATCGAGTACGACCCCAACCGGACCGCGCGCATCGCGCTGCTGCACTACGCCGACGGCGAGAAGCGCTACATCCTCGCTCCGGCCGGCCTGAAGCAGGGCGACCGGATCGAGAACGGCCCCGGCGCGGACATCAAGCCGGGCAACAACCTCTCGCTGCGCAACATCCCGGTCGGTACGACCATCCACGCCATCGAGCTGCGGCCCGGCGGCGGCGCGAAGTTCGCCCGCTCCGCGGGTGCCTCCGTGCAGCTGCTGGCGAAGGAGGGCCGCATGGCCCACCTGCGCATGCCGTCCGGTGAGATCCGCCTGGTCGACGTCCGCTGCCGCGCCACCGTCGGCGAGGTCGGCAACGCCGAGCAGTCGAACATCAACTGGGGCAAGGCCGGCCGTATGCGCTGGAAGGGCGTCCGCCCGACCGTCCGCGGTGTGGTCATGAACCCCGTCGACCACCCGCACGGTGGTGGTGAGGGCAAGACCTCCGGTGGTCGTCACCCGGTCTCGCCGTGGGGCAAGAAGGAAGGACGTACTCGCTCGCCGAAGAAGGCGAGCAACAAGTACATCGTCCGCCGCCGCAAGACGAACAAGAAGCGCTAGGAGGCGGGTTTTCGATGCCGCGCAGTCTCAAGAAGGGGCCTTTCGTCGACGACCACCTGATCAAGAAGGTGGACGCCCAGAACGACGCAGGCACCAAGAACGTCATCAAGACCTGGTCCCGCCGCTCCATGATCGTCCCGGCCATGCTGGGCCACACGATCGCGGTGCACGACGGCCGCAAGCACGTCCCGGTGTTCGTCACCGAGTCGATGGTCGGCCACAAGCTCGGCGAGTTCGCGCCGACCCGCACCTTCCGCGGCCACGAGAAGGACGACCGCAAGTCGCGTCGTCGCTGATCTGCGGAACAAGCGAAGACCAATGACTGACACCGAAGGGACAACCATGGAAGCCAGGGCCCAGGCGCGGTACATCCGCGTCACGCCCATGAAGGCCCGCCGCGTGGTGGACCTCATCCGTGGCATGGATGCCACGGAGGCTCAGGCGGTCCTGCGTTTCGCCCCGCAGGCCGCGAGCGTGCCCGTCGGCAAGGTGCTGGACAGCGCCATTGCCAACGCCGCGCACAACTACGACCACACCGACGTCGACAGCCTGTACGTCTCCGAGGCGTACGTCGACGAGGGTCCGACCCTGAAGCGGTTCCGGCCGCGCGCCCAGGGCCGCGCCTACCGGATCCGTAAGCGGACCAGCCACATCACGGTGGTCGTCAGCAGCAAGGAAGGAACCCGGTAATGGGCCAGAAGATCAACCCGCACGGGTTCCGGCTCGGCATCACCACGGACTTCAAGTCCCGCTGGTACGCCGACAAGCTCTACAAGGACTACGTCAAGGAAGACGTCGAGATCCGCCGCCTGCTCACGCAGGGCATGGAGCGGGCCGGCATCTCCAAGGTGGAGATCGAGCGCACCCGCGACCGCGTCCGCGTCGACGTTCACACCGCCCGCCCGGGCATCGTGATCGGCCGCCGCGGCGCCGAGGCGGAGCGCATCCGCGGTCAGCTGGAGAAGCTGACCGGCAAGCAGATCCAGTTCAACATCCTCGAGGTGAAGAACCCGGAGACGGACGCTCAGCTGGTGGCCCAGGCCGTCGCCGAGCAGCTGTCCTCCCGCGTCTCCTTCCGCCGTGCCATGCGCAAGTCGATGCAGAGCACGATGAAGGCCGGCGCCAAGGGCATCAAGATCCAGTGCGGTGGCCGCCTCGGCGGCGCCGAGATGTCCCGCACCGAGTTCTACCGCGAGGGCCGTGTGCCCCTGCACACCCTCCGTGCCAACATCGACTACGGCTTCTTCGAGGCCAAGACGACCTTCGGCCGGATCGGTGTGAAGGTCTGGATCTACAAGGGCGACGTCAAGAACATCGCCGAGGTCCGCGCCGAGAACGCCGCCGCCCGCGCCGGCAACCGCCCGTCGCGCGGCAGTGACCGTCCGCGCCGCGGCGAGCGTCGCGGCCGCAAGCCGCAGCAGGACCGGACCGAGGCTCCCAAGGCCGAGGGCACCGCTGCTGCCGCTCCGGCCGCCGAGAGCACCGGCTCCGCCGGGAAGGAGGCCTGACCGTCATGCTGATCCCCCGCAGGGTCAAGCACCGCAAGCAGCACCACCCGAAGCGCAAGGGCATGGCCAAGGGCGGCACCGAGGTTGCTTTCGGCGAGTACGGCATCCAGGCCGTGACCGGCGCCTACGTGACGAACCGGCAGATCGAGGCCGCTCGTATCTCCATGACCCGTCACATCAAGCGTGGCGGCAAGGTGTGGATCAACATCTACCCGGACCGTCCGCTGACCAAGAAGCCCGCCGAGACCCGCATGGGTTCCGGTAAGGGTTCGCCGGAGTGGTGGGTCGCGAACGTCAAGCCCGGCCGGGTGATGTTCGAGCTGTCCTACCCGAACGAGAAGATTGCTCGTGAGGCGCTTACCCGCGCTGCTCACAAGCTTCCGATGAAGTGCCGGATCGTGCGGCGCGAGGCAGGTGAGTCGTGATGGCGGCCGGTACCAAGGCGAGCGAGCTGCGCGAGCTGAGCGACGACGAGCTCGTCGTGAAGCTGCGCGAGGCCAAGGAGGAGCTCTTCAAGCTCCGTTTCCAGGCGGCGACCGGACAGCTGGAGAACAACGGCCGGCTGAAGGCCGTCCGCAAGGACATCGCCCGGATCTACACCCTGATGCGTGAGCGCGAGCTCGGCATCGAGACGGTGGAGAGCGCCTGATGAGCGAGACGAATGTGACTGAGACTGCAAAGCAGGAGCGCGGCTTCCGTAAGACCCGTGAGGGTCTGGTCGTCAGCGACAAGATGGACAAGACCGTTGTCGTCGCCGTCGAGGACCGCGTCAAGCACGCCCTGTACGGCAAGGTCATCCGCCGTACGAACAAGCTCAAGGCGCACGACGAGCAGAACGCCGCGGGCGTCGGCGACCGCGTCCTCCTGATGGAGACCCGGCCGCTGTCCGCGACGAAGCGCTGGCGCGTCGTCGAGATCCTCGAGAAGGCCAAGTAATCCCCGAGATCCCTCCTCGGGACGAGTTCCGCCAGGCTCGGTGAGGTGCGTGCGGCACAGCACGCACCCACCGGGAACCGGCAGACGATCAGGAGATAGACGTGATCCAGCAGGAGTCGCGACTGCGCGTCGCCGACAACACGGGAGCGAAGGAGATCCTTTGCATCCGTGTTCTCGGTGGCTCCGGCCGCCGCTACGCGGGTATCGGTGACGTCATCGTCGCCACCGTCAAGGACGCGATCCCCGGTGGCAACGTGAAGAAGGGCGACGTCGTCAAGGCGGTCGTCGTGCGCACCGTCAAGGAGCGCCGCCGCCCGGACGGCTCGTACATCCGCTTCGACGAGAACGCCGCCGTCATTCTGAAGAACGACGGCGACCCCCGCGGCACCCGTATCTTCGGCCCGGTGGGCCGTGAGCTGCGCGAGAAGAAGTTCATGAAGATCATCTCCCTCGCGCCGGAGGTGCTGTAACCGATGAAGATCAAGAAGGGCGACCTGGTCCAGGTCATCACCGGCAAGGACAAGGGCAAGCAGGGCAAGGTCATCGCGGCCTTCCCCCGCGAGGACCGCGTCCTGGTCGAGGGTGTCAACCGGGTCAAGAAGCACACCAAGGCCGGCCAGACCGCTCGCGGCTCGAAGACCGGCGGCATCGTGACGACCGAGGCCCCCATCCACGTGAGCAATGTCCAGCTCGTCGTGGAGAAGGACGGCAAGAAGGTCGTCACCCGCGTCGGTTACCGCTTCGACGAGGACGGCAACAAGATCCGCGTTGCCAAGCGGACCGGTGAGGACATCTGATGACTACCGCCACGAACGTGCAGCCGCGTCTGAAGACGCGCTACCGCGAGGAGATCGTGGGCAAGCTGCGTGACGAGTTCAAGTACGAGAACGTCATGCAGATCCCCGGTCTCACCAAGATCGTGGTCAACATGGGTGTGGGCGAGGCCGCCCGCGACTCCAAGCTGATCGAGGGCGCCATTCGCGACCTCGCCACGATCACCGGCCAGAAGCCGGCCGTGACCAAGGCCCGGAAGTCCATCGCGCAGTTCAAGCTGCGCGAGGGTCAGCCGATCGGTGCCCACGTCACCCTCCGGGGTGACCGGATGTGGGAGTTCCTGGACCGCCTGCTGTCGCTCGCGCTGCCGCGCATCCGCGACTTCCGCGGTCTGTCGCCGAAGCAGTTCGACGGCAGGGGCAACTACACCTTCGGTCTCACGGAGCAGGTCATGTTCCACGAGATCGACCAGGACAAGATCGACCGGGTCCGGGGCATGGACATCACCGTGGTCACCACGGCGAACACCGACGAGGAGGGTCGCGCCCTGCTGCGTCACCTCGGATTCCCCTTCAAGGAGGCGTGAGCCGTGGCGAAGAAGGCTCTGATTGCCAAGGCCGCCCGCAAGCCGAAGTTCGCGGTCCGCGCGTACACGCGGTGCCAGCGCTGCGGCCGACCCCACTCCGTCTACCGCAAGTTCGGCCTGTGCCGTGTGTGCCTCCGTGAGATGGCGCACCGCGGCGAGCTGCCGGGCGTCACCAAGAGCTCCTGGTAAGTCCGCGCGAGCGGACCGAAGGAACTCTCGGTAAGAGCATCCTGGCCGGCGAACGCCCTCCCCGCGTGCCCTAGGCTTGTGGGTTGGGCGCTCGCCGCCCATGACCGTCTTACTACGCCGTAGGTCCCCGCACCGCACCCGCCCCGTCGTGTCCTTCCGGACGCGGACGGAGGAGAGGGACGGAGCAGACAGGAAACCCCGGCGAGAGAGGCCGAAGGCCATCACATGACCATGACCGATCCGATCGCAGACATGCTGACTCGTCTGCGAAACGCGAACTCGGCTTACCACGACACCGTCGTGATGCCGCACAGCAAGATCAAGTCGCACATCGCGGAGATCCTCCAGCAGGAGGGCTACATCACCGGCTGGAAGGTCGAGGACGCCCAGGTGGGCAAGAACCTCGTCCTGGAGCTCAAGTTCGGGCCGAACCGCGAGCGCTCGATCGCCGGCATCAAGCGCATCAGCAAGCCGGGTCTGCGGGTCTACGCAAAGTCCACCAACCTGCCGAAGGTGCTCGGCGGCCTGGGCGTGGCGATCATCTCCACCTCCCACGGGCTCCTCACCGACAAGCAGGCTCAGAAGAAGGGCGTGGGTGGGGAAGTCCTCGCCTACGTCTGGTAACGGAAGGGAACGGAGGTAAGGCTCATGTCGCGTATCGGCAAGCTCCCCATCCAGGTTCCCGCCGGTGTGGACGTCACCATCGATGGCCGGACGGTCGCCGTGAAGGGCCCCAAGGGCACCCTTTCGCACACCGTCGCCGCGCCCATCGAGGTCGCCAAGGGTGAGGACGGCACGATCCGTGTCACCCGCCCGAACGACGAGAACCGGAACAAGGCCCTGCACGGCCTGTCCCGCACGCTGGTGGCGAACATGATCACTGGCGTGACCCAGGGCTACAGCAAGCAGCTCGAGATCAGCGGTGTCGGTTACCGCGTCCAGGCCAAGGGCTCCGACCTGGAGTTCTCCCTGGGATACAGCCACCCGATCACGGTGAAGGCTCCGGAGGGCATCTCCTTCAAGGTGGAGTCTCCGACCAAGCTGAGCGTCGAGGGCATCGACAAGCAGAAGGTCGGCGAGGTCGCCGCGAACATCCGCAAGCTGCGCAAGCCCGACCCGTACAAGGCCAAGGGCGTGAAGTACGCGGGCGAGGTCATCCGCCGCAAGGTCGGAAAGGCTGGTAAGTAAGCCATGGCATACGGTGTGAAGATCGCCAAGGGCAGCGCGCGCAAGGCCGCCGCTGTCAAGCGGCGCCACATCCGCGTCCGCAAGAAGGTGTCGGGCACGCCCGAGCGTCCGCGCCTGGTGGTGACGCGCTCCAACCGTCACATGGTGGCGCAGGTCATCGACGACATCGCGGGCCACACGCTCGCCTCGGCGTCGACGCTGGACAGCTCGATCCGCGGCGGCGAGGGCGACAAGACCGCTCTGGCCAAGCAGGTCGGCGCCCTGGTCGCCGAGCGCGCCAAGGCGGCGGGCATCGAGGCCGTCGTGTTCGACCGCGGCGGCAACAAGTACGCCGGGCGGATCGCCGCCCTGGCCGACGCCGCCCGCGAGGCCGGGCTCAGGTTCTGAGCCGGTCCCCACGCAAGCGGACGCATAGAGAGAGGTAATTCCAATGGCTGGACCCCAGCGCCGCGGTGGCGGCGCCGGTGGCGGCGAGCGGCGGGACCGACGGGACCGGCGGGACGGTGGCGCGGCCGCCGAGAAGACCGCGTACGTCGAGCGGGTCGTCGCGATCAACCGCGTCGCCAAGGTTGTGAAGGGTGGTCGTCGCTTCAGCTTCACCGCGCTGGTCGTGGTGGGCGACGGTGACGGCACCGTGGGTGTCGGTTACGGCAAGGCCAAGGAGGTGCCGGCCGCCATCGCCAAGGGTGTGGAGGAGGCCAAGAAGCACTTCTTCAAGGTCCCCCGGATCCAGGGCACCATCCCGCACCCGATCCAGGGTGAGGAGGCCGCGGGTGTCGTGCTGCTCAAGCCGGCCTCGCCCGGTACCGGTGTCATCGCCGGCGGCCCGGTGCGCGCCGTCCTGGAGTGCGCGGGCATCCACGACGTGCTGAGCAAGTCGCTCGGCTCGTCGAACCCCATCAACATCGTGCACGCCACGGTGGCCGCTCTGAAGGGCCTGCAGCGCCCCGAGGAGATCGCCGCCCGCCGCGGCCTGCCGCTGGAGGACGTGGCCCCCGCCGCTCTGCTGCGGGCCCGGGCTGGGGTGAGCGCCTGATGGCTCGCCTGAAGGTCACCCAGACCAAGTCCTACATCGGCAGCAAGCAGAACCACCGCGACACCCTGCGTTCCCTCGGCCTGCGCCGCGTGAACGACACGGTCGTCAAGGAGGACCGTCCCGAGATCCGCGGCATGGTGCACACCGTCCGCCACCTCGTGACGGTCGAGGAGGTCGACTGACATGGCGGAGCAGAAGCCGCTGAAGGTCCACAACCTCCGGCCTGCCCCGGGCGCCAAGACCGCCAAGACCCGCGTCGGCCGCGGTGAGGCGTCCAAGGGCAAGACCGCCGGTCGTGGCACCAAGGGCACCAAGGCCCGCTACCAGGTTCCGGAGGCCTTCGAGGGCGGGCAGATGCCGCTGCACATGCGGCTGCCCAAGCTGAAGGGCTTCAAGAACCCCTTCCGCACCGAGTACCAGGTCGTCAACCTGGACAAGCTGGCGGCCCTGTACCCCGAGGGTGGCGAGGTCACCGTCGAGGACCTGGTCGCCAAGGGTGCGGTGCGCAAGAACCAGCTCGTGAAGGTCCTGGGCAACGGGGAGATCTCCGTGGCGCTGCAGGTGACCGTCGACAAGGTCTCCGGCTCCGCCAAGGAGAAGATCACCGCGGCCGGTGGCACCGTCACCGAGCTCGTCTGATCGAGGCGGCCCGCGGGCCGCAGCGAGAAGGGCCGGGCGTCCCCGTCGGGGGGCGCCCGGCCCTTCGGCCTTCTCCGGCTCCGTGCCCGGGGCGGGGCGCCGTCTCGCGGCGCGGCCCCGGGACGGGACCCGTCCTCTCCGGCTCGCTGCGGGGCCGCCCCGCCCCCGGACCGCCGGAGAGCGGGGCGCGCAGGTGAGGGGAGGGCGCGGCGATGGCCGAAAAGCGGCGGTCGGAATCGATCGTCCATCCGGTGCCGGGCTCGGACGGGTGGCGCCCGCCGGGAGTGCGGAAGGGCGTTCGGGCTTCGCCGCGCCCGCGCCCCGCGCGCGGCGGAGCGGAAGGGGACCGGAGGCGCCGCGGCCACCAGGCCGCTCGGACGAAGTCCCTGCCGTAGCACACGGGAACCGCGGCGACCTGTTCCTCCCCGAGGTCCTCCGGCGGCCCCTCCGGGCCGCGGCGGAAGGCGGCCGGGCGAAGCGGAAGCCGGGGGACGAGCCGGCCGCGGCGGCCTCCCGCCCCCTCCCCGCCGTCGCCCGGGCCGGTCCTCGGGGCGCGGGGCCCGGCGGGGCGGGAGGTGCGGAATGCGCACGGCCGTCCCGCCCGGGGGAGCACCGGCGAAGGGAACCGGCCGACCGGTGGAGGCACACACCGGAGGGAGCGCTCCCACCGTCCGGCGGCCCCCCGGGCCGACAGTCCGGTCGGCGGCCTCCCCGGCGGCCTCCGGCCGGCTACGCCGACGGTCGGAGTAGTTCCGGTACGTAGTTCCGTGTCACGGCCGTCGCCTGTAGGGTGGCCAGCGCTGTTACTCTCCCTGGAGGTCTGCCCTCAGCAGGCCACCACCCACGTATCCGATCCTTCAACATATCGTCACCTCCCGCGCAATGCGGGAGACGCAGGAGGTACCGTGCTCAGCGCGTTCGCTCGGGCTTTCCAGACGCCCGACCTCCGCAAGAAGCTGCTGTTCACGCTGGGCATCATGGTGCTCTTCCGGCTGGGAGCGCACGTCCCGGTTCCGGGAGTCAGCTACCAGAACGTCCAGGTTTGCGTCAAAGAGGCCCAGGGCGGGCAGTCCGACCTGTTCGGCCTGGTGAACATGTTCAGCGGTGGCGCGCTGCTGCAGTTGACCATCTTCGCGCTCGGGATCATGCCGTACATCACGGCGAGCATCATCCTGCAGCTGCTGGTGGTGGTCATTCCCAGGCTGGAGGCCCTCAAGAAGGAGGGACAGTCCGGCCAGGCGAAGATCACGCAGTACACCCGTTACCTCACCGTGGCGCTCGGCGTCCTCCAGGCCACCGGCCTGGTGGCGACGGCCCGCAGCGGCAGCCTCTTCGCGCAGTGCAGTGTCCGCGACCAGATCGTCCCGGACGACTCGATCTTCACCACCATCTCCATGGTGATCGTGATGACCGCCGGCACCACACTGATCATGTGGATGGGCGAGCTGATCACCGACCGCGGCATCGGCAACGGCATGTCGATCCTGATGTTCGTCTCGATCGCGGCGGGCTTCCCCGGCTCCCTGTGGGCGATCAAGCAGCAGGGCGACCTGGCCGGCGGCTGGATCGAGTTCGGCATCGTGATCCTGTGCGGTCTGGCGATGGTCGCACTCGTGGTCTTCGTGGAGCAGGCGCAGCGCCGCATCCCGGTGCAGTACGCCAAGCGGATGATCGGCCGCCGCTCCTACGGCGGCACCTCCACCTACATCCCGTTGAAGGTGAACCAGGCGGGCGTGATCCCCGTCATCTTCGCCTCGTCGCTGCTGTACATCCCGGCGCTGGTCGTCCAGTTCAGCAACTCCCAGGCCGGTTGGGCGGACTGGATCAGGAACAACCTCCAGGCGCAGGACGCACCGATCTACCTGGTCACGTACTTCGTCCTGATCGTCTTCTTCGCCTTCTTCTACGTCGCCATCTCCTTCAACCCCGAAGAAGTCGCCGACAACATGAAGAAGTATGGTGGGTTCATCCCGGGCATCCGGGCTGGTCGCCCCACCGCCGAGTACCTGAGCTACGTGCTGAACCGCATCACGTGGCCCGGTTCGCTCTACCTGGGTCTGATCGCCATGGTGCCCACCGTCGCGCTGGTGATGTTCAACGCGGATCAGAACTTCCCGTTCGGCGGGACCAGCATCCTGATCATCGTGGGTGTCGGTCTGGAGACCGTGAAGCAGATCGAGAGCCAGCTTCAGCAGCGCCATTACGAAGGGTTCCTCCGCTGATGCGAATCGTCCTCGTCGGACCGCCTGGCGCGGGCAAGGGCACGCAGGCCGCGTACTTGGCCGAGAACCTGTCCATCCCGCACATCTCCACGGGCGACCTGTTCCGCGCCAACATCAGCCAGGGCACCCGGCTCGGGCAGAAGGCGCAGGAGTACATGCGGGCGGGGCAGCTCGTGCCCGACGAGGTCACCATCGGGATGGCCAAGGACCGCATGGAGCAGCCGGACGCCGCCGGGGGCTTCCTCCTGGACGGCTTCCCGCGGAACCTCTCCCAGGCGGAGGCGCTGGACGACATCCTGCGCGAGGCCGGCGTGACGCTGGACGCGGTGCTGGACCTGGAGGTCCCCGAGGACGAGGTGGTCAAGCGGATCGCCGGACGGCGGATGTGCCGCAACGACAGCGGCCACATCTTCCACGTCCAGTACAGCCCGCCGCGGACCGAGGGCGTCTGCGACGTCTGCGGCGGCGAGCTCTACCAGCGCGAGGACGACCACGAGGACACCGTCCGCAAGCGGCTGGAGGTCTACCACACCGAGACCGAGCCGATCATCGACTACTACAAGGCCCAGGGCCTGGTCGTGACGATCTCGGCGCTCGGCAAGGTGGCGGAGGTCACCGCGCGCGCCATGGAGGCGCTCGGACGCGGCCCCGGAGCCTCCCCGGCCCAGGGCTGAGGTTACGGGGCGCACGGGCCCCGGAAGGAACGGCGGTGAGGCCGCGGCGCCCCCACGGGTGCCGCGGCCGTATCGTGTAGGGACAGGGCCCGGTGGCCGGCGGCGCACGCCGCCGAACCGGGTGAACGTTGTCGTGGAAGCGCAAGCTGGAAGGCGTCGGCCGTCATGGTGGAGATCAAGACCCCCGAGCAGATCGCGAAGATGCGCGCGGCCGGGCTGGTCGTCGCCGCGATGCACGCGGCGTGCCGCAAGGCGGCGGTGCCCGGCGCGACGACCAAGGACCTGGACGAGGTCGCCGCGAAGGTGCTCGCCGACCACGGGGCCAAGCCGAACTTCCTGGGGTACGGCGGCTTCCCCGGCAACATCTGCACCTCGGTCAACGACGTCGTCGTCCACGGCATCCCGGACCGGGAGACCGTCCTAAAGTCCGGCGACATCATCTCCATCGACGCCGGGGCGATCGTCGACGGCTGGCACGGCGACGCGGCGATCACCGTCTTCGTCGGCGAGGGCCACGCGCCCGAGCTGCACGAGCTGAGCCGGGTCACCGAGGAGTCCATGTGGGCCGGCATCGCGGCCATGCGCAAGGGCAACCGGCTGGTGGACGTCTCCAAGGCGATCGAGGGCTACATCCGCCGCCAGCCCCGTCCGGCCTCCGGCCGCTACGGGATCATCGAGGACTACGGCGGCCACGGCATCGGCAGCCAGATGCACATGGACCCGCACCTGCTGAACTACGTCGACCGCCGGCGCGGCCGCGGCCCGAAGCTGGTGCCGGGCATGTGCCTGGCGATCGAGCCGATGGTCAGCCTGGGCACCGCCAGGACCCACGTCCTGGAGGACGAGTGGACGGTCAAGACCGACGACGGCTCCTGGGCCTGCCACTGGGAGCACTCGGTGGCGCTCACGGAGCAGGGTCCGCTGGTGCTGACCGCGCCGGACGGCGGCAGGGCCAAGCTGGCCGAGTACGGGATCACCACCGCCCCCGACCCGCTGGACTGAGGGCGGGCGGCGGGTGCGCCGGTCCTCCCGCGCCGGGCGCCGTGCCGCCGTCCTGGAGGCCGCCTCGGAACCGCATAAGGATCTTCCGTCCTGGGCATACATCCCCGATTCGTGTTTCACCGGGCCGTGACGTAGACTGGCTCGTCGGTCCATGTGTGCCTGCGCGCACCCACGGGCTGACCCAGGTAGCCGATCCCGGAAGGTGAAGCGCTCAAGCATGGCCAAAAAACAAGGGGCCATCGAGATCGAGGGCACCGTCGTCGAGTCTCTCCCGAACGCGATGTTCAAGGTGGAGCTCCAGAACGGGCACCAGGTCCTCGCGCACATCAGCGGCAAGATGCGGATGCACTACATCCGTATCCTTCCCGACGACCGGGTCGTGGTGGAGCTGTCTCCCTACGACCTGACGCGCGGGCGGATCGTCTACCGCTACAAGTAGATCTCGCCCTCACTCCGCCCTCCCGCGGGGTGGTGGCCTGACCCGGAGAACCTCACATCCCATGAAGGTCAAGCCGAGCGTCAAGAAGATCTGCGACAAGTGCAAGGTGATCCGCCGCCACGGCCGGGTCATGGTCATCTGCGAAAACCTGCGCCACAAGCAGCGCCAGGGCTGACGCACGACCTGAAGCCTCGCACCTCTCGCGGTCTTCGCGCGACGCAAGCGAACAAGTAGATACGCAGACACCCGACCCCCCGCCGCGACATCCGTCGACGCCGGTGGGGACGACACCCCCGGACGGAGGCCGGGGACCCGGCTCGTACTTGCTACGGGAACGGTGCTGCGGAAGACCTCCGACAAGAAACCAGGAGCCACGTTCATGGCACGCCTCGAAGGCGTTGACCTCCCGCGCGACAAGCGCGTGGAGGTCGCCCTCACCTATGTCTTCGGCATCGGCCGCACGCTGTCCAAGCAGACGCTGGCCAGCACCGGTGTGAACCCCGACACCCGCGTCCGCGACCTCACCGAGGACGAGCTGGTCCGGATCCGCGAGTACGTCGAGGCCAACATCCGCACCGAGGGCGACCTCCGCCGCGAGATCCAGGCCGACATCCGCCGCAAGGTCGAGATCGGCAGCTACCAGGGCCTGCGCCACCGCCGCGGCCTGCCCGTCCGGGGCCAGCGCACCAGCACCAACGCACGGACCCGCAAGGGCCCGCGTCGCGCGATCGCCGGCAAGAAGAAGCCGGGCAAGAAGTAGTCCTCACCGGACACACCGCCAGTGGTCCGGACTGTAGGACCGACCACCTCCACGGGAGAGATACATGCCTCCGAAGGGCCGTACGGCCGGCGCCAAGAAGGTGCGCCGCAAGGAGAAGAAGAACGTCGCCCACGGGCACGCTCACATCAAGAGCACGTTCAACAACACCATCGTTTCCATCACCGACCCCACCGGCAACGTGATTTCCTGGGCTTCGGCCGGTCACGTGGGCTTCAAGGGCTCTCGCAAGTCGACGCCGTTCGCCGCGCAGATGGCCGCCGAGTCGGCCGCCCGTCGCGCGCAGGAGCACGGCATGCGCAAGGTCGACGTGTTCGTCAAGGGTCCCGGTTCCGGCCGTGAGACCGCGATCCGCTCCCTCCAGGCCACCGGCCTCGAGGTCGGCTCGATCCAGGACGTCACCCCGACCCCGCACAACGGCTGCCGCCCGCCGAAGCGTCGCCGCGTCTGATCCAGGCTGAAGTAGGAGATACACGAACATGGCGCGTTACACCGGGGCCGACTGCAAGCGTTGCCGTCGGGAGAAGCAGAAGCTCTTCCTCAAGGGAGCCAAGTGCGAGAGCGCTAAGTGCCCGATCGAGATCCGTCCTTACCCCCCGGGTGAGCACGGGCGCGGGCGCACCAAGGACAGCGAGTACCTGCTGCAGAAGCGTGAGAAGCAGAAGGCCGCTCGCATCTACGGAGTCCTGGAGAAGCAGTTCCGCGGGTACTTCAACGAGGCGAACCGCAAGCAGGGCAAGACGGGTGAGAACCTGCTGCAGATCCTCGAGTCCCGTCTGGACAACGTGATCTACCGGGCCGGCTTCGCCAAGTCCCGCGACCACGCCCGTCAGCTCGTCCGCCACGGGCACATCATGGTGAACGGCCGCAAGACCGACATCCCGTCGGCCCGCGTCGCTCCCAACGACATCGTCGAGGTCCGTCCGTCCTCCCGCACCCTGGCCCCCTTCCAGGTGGCCCAGGGTGAGGCCGGGGAGAAGACCGTTCCGGCGTGGCTGGAGGCCATCCCCTCCCAGCTGCGGATCCTCGTCCACTCGCTGCCCGAGCGCCAGGTGATCGACACCCAGGTGCAGGAGCAGCTGATCGTCGAGCTGTACTCCAAGTAACCGGGAGTACCGGCTCACGGTCACGGGCGGTGCGGCCCGCACGGGTCGCACCGCCCGTACCCTTGCAGTAGGAAACCGGGCTCCGCCCGGTGCTCGGCATCAAATAGCGGTTGCCGAAGACTGGAGGCACATCCCCATGCTGATCGCTCAGCGCCCCTCACTGACCGAAGAGGTCGTGGACGAGTTCCGTTCCCGGTTCGTGATCGAACCGCTGGAGCCGGGCTTCGGCTACACCCTCGGCAACTCCCTGCGTCGCACGCTCCTCTCCTCGATCCCCGGTGCTGCCGTGACCAGCATCCGGATCGACGGCGTCCTGCACGAGTTCACCACCGTGCCGGGCGTCAAGGAGGACGTCACCGACCTGATCCTCAACATCAAGGGCCTGGTCGTCTCCTCGGAGCACGACGAGCCGGTCGTGATGTACCTGCGCAAGCAGGGCCCGGGTCTGGTCACCGCCGCCGACATCGCCCCGCCCGCCGGTGTCGAGGTGCACAACCCCGACCTGGTCCTCGCCACGCTGAACGGCAAGGGGAAGCTGGAGATGGAGCTGACCGTCGAGCGCGGTCGCGGCTACGTCTCCGCGGTGCAGAACAAGCAGGCCGGCCAGGAGATCGGCCGCATCCCGGTCGACTCCATCTACTCGCCGGTCCTCAAGGTCACCTACAAGGTCGAGGCGACCCGTGTCGAGCAGCGCACCGACTTCGACAAGCTGATCGTCGACGTCGAGACCAAGGAGTCCATGCGCCCCCGCGACGCCATGGCCTCCGCCGGCAAGACCCTGGTCGAGCTGTTCGGCCTGGCCCGCGAGCTGAACGTCGACGCCGAGGGCATCGACATGGGCCCGTCCCCGACGGACGCCGCGCTCGCCGCCGACCTGGCCCTGCCGATCGAGGAGCTGGAGCTGACCGTCCGCTCCTACAACTGCCTCAAGCGCGAGGGCATCCACTCGGTGGGCGAGCTGGTGGCCCGCTCCGAGGCGGACCTGCTCGACATCCGCAACTTCGGCGCCAAGTCGATCGACGAGGTCAAGGCGAAGCTGGCCGGCATGGGCCTGACCCTGAAGGACAGCCCGCCCGGATTCGACCCGACCGCCGCCGCCGACGCCTTCGGCGCCGACGACGACGCGGACTCCGGGTTCGTCGAGACCGAGCAGTACTGAGGCACCCGGGGCATCCCGGGTACCGACGTCGGACGGCACCGTCGACCGGTGCCCGACGGCATCCCCGGCCGGGTGCGGCGCTCCCGCCGCACCCGGTCGGCCCACGCTTCCGGGGCCGCACCGCGCGCCCCGGGCTCCGGCGGGCACAAGCCCGTGCGGACACTGACACCGGTACCTGGTACGGCCGGTGCAGACACGAGGAGAAGGAACCATGCCGAAGCCCACCAAGGGCGCCCGCCTCGGCGGCGGCGCCGCGCACGAGAAGGCCATGCTGGCGAACCTCGCCACCGCCCTCTTCGAGCACGGCCGCATCACCACCACCGAGGCCAAGGCCCGCCGGCTGCGCCCGGTGGCGGAGCGTCTGATCACCAAGGCGAAGAAGGGCGACCTGCACAACCGTCGCCAGGTGATGCGGACGATCCTCGACAAGAGCGTCGTGCACACGCTCTTCGCCGAGATCGGCCCCCGCTACGAGAACCGTCCGGGCGGCTACACCCGCATCACCAAGATCGGCAACCGCCGCGGTGACAACGCGCCGATGGCCGTCATCGAGCTGGTCGAGGCCCTGACCGTGCAGCAGGAGGCCGTCGGCGAGGCCGAGGCCGCCACCAAGCGCTCGGCCAAGGAGACCGCGGGCGACGAGGCCGCGCAGAGCCTGAAGAAGGACGAGGCCGCCACGGACGAGGCCGCCGAGGCCCCGGCCGAGGAGAAGGCCGAGGAGTCCGAGGCTCCGGCCGAGGAGAAGAAGGACGCCTGAGGCTCCCTCTTCCACTCCAGTGCCACGAGCACGAAGCGGCGGACCCGTCTCCCCTCCCGGGAGCGGGTCCGCCGCCGTATGGGCCCCGGGCCCGGCGCCGGGCCCGGGGCGCGGACGCTCCCGCCCCGGAGCCCGGCCCCGACCCCAGCGCTTTTCGAGAGGAACACCGGCGTGAGCGACGACGTGGAGCCCGGACGTGTACGGGTCCGGCTGGACCTGTCCTACGACGGCAGCGAGTTCTCCGGCTGGGCGCGGCAGCGCGGCCGCCGCACCGTGCAGGGCGAACTGGAGGAGGCGCTGCGGATCGTGACCCGCTCGGAGGAGCCCTTCGAGCTGACGGTCGCCGGCCGCACCGACGCCGGGGTGCACGCCCGCGGCCAGGTGGCCCACGTCGACCTGCCCGCCGGGCTGTGGGAGGAGCACCGGGAGAAGCTGCTGCGCCGGCTGGCCGGGCGGTTGCCGCAGGACGTGCGGGTCCACCGGATCGTCCAGGCCCCGCCGCACTTCAACGCCCGCTTCTCGGCGATCTGGCGCCGCTACGCCTACCGCGTCTGCGACCACCCGTCGGGGGTGGACCCGCTCCGGCGCGGTCACGTCCTGTGGCACGACTGGCCGCTGGACGTGGACGCCATGAACGAGGCCGCCCGGCGGCTGCTGGGGGAGCACGACTTCGCCGCGTACTGCAAGCGGCGCGAGGGCGCGACGACCATACGGACGCTCAGGGAGCTGAGCTGGGAGCGGCGGCCGGACGGAATCGTGGAGGCGCGGGTCGTCGCCGACGCCTTCTGCCACAACATGGTGCGCTCGCTGGTCGGCGCGCTGCTCTTCGTCGGCGACGGCCACCGTCCGCCCGCCTGGCCGGGCGAGGTGCTGGCGGCGGGAGTGCGGGATTCGGCCGTGCACGTGGTGCGGCCGCACGGTCTCACCCTGGAGGAGGTCGGCTACCCGGCGGACGAGCTCCTGGCGGCGCGCAATCTGGAGGCGCGCAACCGGCGCACGCTCCCGGGTGCCGGGGCGGTGGCCGGAGCGGGCTGCTGCTGACGGAATTGTGGCCGGTTTCGGTGCGCAACCACCGCCACCGCTCGGTCGTCCAGTAGTCGGGCCCGCGCCACGCGGGCCCGACGACCATGACGACGGAGCATCCATTGAGACTTCGAACGAGGGGGGCCCGCCGGGCGGGCGCGGTGGCGGCGGTGGCCGGCGCCGTACTCGTGGCGGGACCGCTGGCGGCACCCGCCCAGGCGGCCGGGGGACCGTCCGGGATAGCCGCCAAGGGCGCCTTCGTGCTGGACAGCGGCGCCAACCGGACCCTGTGGGGCAAGGCGGCCGACACCCGGCGCGAGATGGCCAGCACCACCAAGATCATGGCGGCGGCGGTCGTCGTCACCACCAAGGGCGTCGACCTGAACCGCAAGGTCACGGTCAAGAAGGCCTACCGCGACTACGTGACGAGGTACGGCGCCAGCACCGCCGACCTGAAGACGGGCGACAAGCTCACCGTGCGGCAGCTGCTGTACGGGATGATGCTGCCCTCGGGCTGCGACGCGGCCTACGCCCTGGCGGACACCTTCGGCAGCGGCGCCACCACGGAGGCGCGCGCCACCTCGTTCATCGCGAAGATGAACAAGAAGGCCGCCGACCTGGGGATGAAGAACACGAGGTTCGACTCCTTCGACGGCATCTCCAAGACGGGCAGGAACCACTCCACCCCGCGCGACCTGGCGAAGCTGGCGCGGCACGCGCTGGCGAACTCCACGTTCCGGGCGGTGGTCAAGGCCCCCAAGACGGTCCAGAAGGCGACCAACGGACGCACGTACACCTGGTACAACACCAACAAGCTGCTCGGCTCGTACAAGGGCGTGATCGGGATCAAGACGGGCACGGGCTCCAAGGCCGGCCCCTGCCTGGTCTTCGCGGCCACCCGTGACGGGCGCACGGTGGTCGGCGTCATCCTGAACAGCTCCGACCGCTACCGGGACGCGACGCGGATGCTCGACTGGGCCTTCAAGCAGAAGACGCCCACCAAGGTCACCCTGCGCAGCCTCCCGGCGGGAGCGCAGCAGGACTGACACAGCCGCATCCGGGCCCGGGGTCCGGCCGTCCGACCGTCGGCGGCCGGACCTTCGCGCGTGTGTTTCCGGCCACTTCCCGACAGGTCCCCGGCCGGCGGAGGAGCGGACGGGAGGACCCGCCGGGGCACCGTGGCCGGGGCGGGGGCCGACCCGCGCGCGAGGGCCCGGGACGGGCGCAGGCGACCCTCTCGGGCCGTCCCGGCGGGTGCGCGCCCCGCGCCCGGGGCCCTCAGCCGCCCGCCACCGAGGCCGCGGCCTGGTCCCGGCCGCGCTGGAGGATGCGGGTGAAGGCGTGGGCCGCGGCGTCGCGGCCGGCCTGGCGGGCGGCGGTGTCGGAGGCGGTGACGTCCTTGCCGCTGGTGTAGCCGGAGATCGTGAAGTAGGCGTAGCGGCCCAGGGCGTTGGCCGAGGTGTGGCAGGTCACGCCGCCGCGGCAGAAGACGGGGACGCCCGCGCCGGGCAGCGAGGCGACGTTGGGCCCGGCCTGCTCCTTGGCCCTCCGCGCGGCCTCGTCGCTGCCGAAGACCGCGATGCCCACGGTGGCCGCGACGCCGTCGCGCCGGTAGGTCACCCGGATCAGCTCGCGGCAGCCGTTGTCCGCCAGGACGGCGCCGAGGGCGCCCTGGGTGCCGGCGGCGCAGTTCCTCGTGGACGCGGCGGCGCCCTTGGCGTACGTGCGGCCCTCGACCGCCATCGACGCGCCGGGGAAGAGGGTGCCGGCACCGAGGGGGGCCGTGTCCCGCGCGGGGTCGGAGAGGATCTCGCGCGGGTCCGGGGGCGGGGGAGGCGGCGGCTCGGAGGAGAAGGCCGGCTCCGGCTGCTCGGGGTCGGGCGGCAGGGTCCCGGCGGAGGGCAGCGCCCGGGACGGCCGGTCGGAGGGCCCGGAGCCGTCCTGGCTGACGACGGCCGTGGCGACGATCGCGGCGACGGCGCCGGCGGCGAGCACGCCGCCCCCGGCCAGCAGCCAGAGCCGGCGCCGGGCGCGCCGGCGTTCGCTCCGCTCGGCGAGCGCGGCCCAGTCCGGCGTGGACGGCGGCCCGCCCGGTCCCCCCGGGCCCCAGCCCGGTCCCCCCTGCCCAAAGCTCATGGGCGCATCATATTCGCTTGCCCCGGCGGCCCGGCCCGGTCACAGTCGGGGCATGGGACACGTGGAGGCGGCGCACCTGGAGTACTACCTGCCCGACGGGAGGGTGCTCCTGAACGACGTCTCGTTCCGGGTCGGCGAGGGCGCCTCGGTGGCGCTGGTGGGGGCCAACGGCGCCGGGAAGACGACGCTGCTGCGGCTGGTCGCGGGGGAGCTGGAGCCGCACGGCGGCACGGTGGCGGTCGGCGGCGGACTCGGGGTGATGCCGCAGTTCGTGGGGTCGGTGCGGGACGAGCGGACGGTGCGCGACCTGCTGGTGTCGGTGGCCCGGCCCCGCGTCGCGGAGGCGGCGCGGGCGGTGGACGCCGCCGAGCTGAGGATCATGGAGGTCGACGACGAGGCCGCGCAGATGCAGTACGCGCAGGCCCTCGCCGACTGGGCCGAGGCCGGGGGCTACGAGGCCGAGACCGCCTGGGACGTGTGCACCACGGCCGCGCTCGGGGTGCCGTACGAGAAGGCGCAGTGGCGGAAGGTGCGCACCCTGTCGGGCGGCGAGCAGAAGCGGCTGGTCCTGGAGGCGCTGCTGCGCGGCCCGGACGAGGTGCTGCTGCTGGACGAGCCGGACAACTACCTCGACGTCCCCGGCAAGCGCTGGCTGGAGGAGCAGCTGAACGAGACCCGCAAGACGGTCCTGTTCGTCTCCCACGACCGGGAGCTGCTGGCGCGGGCGGCGCAGAAGATCGTCAGTGTGGAGCCGGGCCCCTCGGGATCGGACGTGTGGGTGCACGGCGGCGGCTTCGCCACGTACCACCAGGCGCGCAAGGAGCGCTTCGCGCGCTTCGAGGAGCTGCGGCGGCGCTGGGACGAGCAGCACGCCCAGCTCAAGAAGCTGGTGAACACCCTCAAGCAGAAGGCCGCCTACAACGACGGCCTGTCCTCCCGGCTCCAGGCCGCCCGCACCCGGCTGCGGAAGTTCGAGGAGGCGGGGCCGCCGCAGGAGCCGCCGCGCGAGCAGGACATCCGGATGCGGCTGCGCGGCGGGCGGACCGGGGTGCGGGCGGTCACCTGCGCCGGGCTGGAGCTGACCGGCCTGATGAACCCCTTCGACCTGGAGGTCTTCTACGGGGAGCGGGTCGCGGTGCTCGGCTCCAACGGCTCGGGCAAGTCCCACTTCCTGCGGCTGCTGGCGGGCGGTGACGTGGCGCACACGGGGACGTGGAAGCTGGGCGCGCGGGTGGTGCCCGGCCACTTCGCGCAGACGCACGCGCACCCCGAGCTGGAGGGCCGCACCCTGCTGGACGTCCTGTGGACCGAGCACGCGAGGGACCGGGGCGCGGCGATGTCCGCGCTGCGCCGCTACGAGCTGGACCGCCAGGCCGAGCAGCCCTTCGGGAAGCTTTCGGGGGGCCAGCAGGCCCGCTTCCAGATCCTGCTGCTGGAGCTGGCCGGCTCCACGGCCCTGCTGCTGGACGAGCCCACCGACAACCTGGACCTGGAGAGCGCCGAGGCCCTCCAGCAGGGCCTGGAGGGGTACGAGGGGACGGTGCTGGCGGTGACGCACGACCGCTGGTTCGCCCGCTCCTTCGACCGCTTCCTGGTCTTCGGCGCGGACGGCCGGGTCCGGGAGGTGCCCGAGCCGGTCTGGGACGAGGGGCGGGTGGCGCGGGCGCGCTGAGGGGGGTGTCCGCGCCGCCGGGCCGACCGGGGCGCGGGGGGCGTTTTTGACCCGTACGGAGGGTGGCCGGTATCCTGCTGGTTCGTTGTGCGTATTGGCTTGCTCGTTCTCACGTGAGAGGCCGTTACGCCTGGTCCACCTGGACGATGACCAGCGACCCGCACCGGCTTGCGTCACCGGCGCGCGTCAAGGCTGTCGTGATCTCCGGTGACCTTGTCAGGAAACACTCACTGAAGAAGCGAAGGCTACGACCGTGCGTACGTACAGCCCCAAGCCCGGCGACGTCCAGCGTCAGTGGCACGTCATCGACGCCACCGACGTCGTCCTGGGCCGTCTGGCCTCCCAGGCCGCCACCCTTCTGAGGGGCAAGCACAAGCCGGTGTACGCGCCGCACGTTGACGCTGGTGACTTCGTCATCATCATCAACGCCGACAAGGTGCACCTCTCCGGCAACAAGCGGACCCAGAAGCTGGCCTACCGCCACTCCGGCTACCCGGGCGGTCTGCGGTCCGTCCGCTACGACGACCTGCTCCGCAACAACCCGGAGAAGGCCGTGGAGAAGGCCGTCAAGGGCATGCTCCCGAAGAACTCCCTGGGCCGTCAGATGCTCTCGAAGCTGAAGGTCTACGCGGGCGAGAACCACCCGCACGCTGCCCAGCAGCCGGTCCCGTTCGAGATCACCCAGGTCGCGCAGTAGTCCGGCCACCACCAAGACTGAAGAGAGCTGAGGAGAACCGTGGCCGAGACCACCGCCGAGACCCCGATCGAAGAGGTCGAGCAGTACACCACCGAGACGCCCGAGGGTGTCGAGGAGTACTCCACCGAGTCCCTCGCGTCCCGTTTCGGTGAGCCCCAGCCGGGTGCCGGCACCGGGCGCCGCAAGAATGCCATCGCCCGCGTGCGCATCGTGCCGGGCTCCGGACAGTGGAAGATCAACGGCCGCACCCTTGAGGCCTACTTCCCGAACAAGGTCCACCAGCAGGAAGTCAACGAGCCGTTCAAGGTTCTGGAGCTGGACAACCGCTACGACGTCATCGCCCGCATCAGCGGCGGCGGCGTCTCGGGCCAGGCCGGCGCGCTGCGCCTGGGTGTGGCCCGCGCGCTGAACGAGGCGGACGTGGACAACAACCGCGGCCCGCTGAAGAAGGCCGGCTTCCTGACCCGCGACGCCCGCGCGGTCGAGCGGAAGAAGGCCGGTCTGAAGAAGGCCCGCAAGGGCACGCAGTACAGCAAGCGTTGATCGACGCAACGCCTGTACGCGTTCGCCGAGACCGCTGATGAGCGCCCCGACGGCACCCTCCCGGTGCGTCGGGGCGCTCGTCTTGCGGCCACGCGGCGCCACCGCCCGGACGCGGTCCGTCCGGGCCACTGCCCGGCCCCCGCTGGGGGGTACGGCGGCACGTCGGGTGCGCGGCCGCGCCACTGCCGCGGCCAGGGGGCGTATATCTGGGCGTACATCTGGATGAGCCGGGCCGCGGCGCGCCCGGCCCTCAGCTCGGAACTCGGAGGAACCACGGTGGGACGACTCTTCGGTACGGACGGTGTGCGCGGGGTCGCCAACGCCGACCTGACCGCCGAAATGGCGCTCGGTCTGTCGGTCGCGGCGGCGCACGTGCTCGCCGAGGCGGGCACGTTCAGGGGCCACCGCCCGGTGGCGGTGGTCGGACGTGATCCGCGCGCGTCCGGGGAGTTCCTGGAGGCCGCCGTGGTGGCCGGGCTGGCCAGCGCGGGCGTGGACGTGCTGCGGGTGGGCGTGCTGCCGACCCCGGCCGTGGCGTACCTGACCGGCGCGCTCGGCGCCGACCTGGGCGTGATGCTCTCGGCCAGCCACAACCCCATGCCCGACAACGGCATCAAGTTCTTCGCCCGCGGCGGCCACAAGCTCGCCGACGAGCTGGAGGACCGCATCGAGCAGGTCTACCGCGAACACGCCTCCGGTGAGCCGTGGGACCGGCCCACGGGCGCCGGCGTGGGCCGGGTGAAGGAGTACGACGAGGGCTTCGACAAGTACGTCGCCCACCTCGTCGGGGTGCTGCCCAACCGGCTCGACGGGCTCAAGGTCGTCATCGACGGCGCGCACGGCGCGGCGGCCCGGGTCTCCCCGGAGGCGTTCGCGCGGGCGGGGGCCGAGGTGGTCACCATCGCCACCGAGCCCGACGGCCTCAACATCAACGACGGCTGCGGCTCCACCCACCTGGACGGCCTGCGCGCGGCCGTCGTCGAGCACGGCGCCGACCTGGGCGTGGCGCACGACGGCGACGCCGACCGCTGCCTGGCCGTGGACGCCGGCGGCCGGGAGGTGGACGGCGACCAGATCCTCAGCGTGCTGGCGCTGGGCATGAAGGAGGCCGGGACGCTGCGGAGGAACACCGTGGTGGCCACGGTGATGTCCAACCTGGGCTTCAAGCTCGCCATGGAGCGCGAGGGCGTCGAACTGCTCCAGACGGCGGTCGGCGACCGCTACGTGCTGGAGGAGATGAAGAAGGGCGGCTACTCGCTGGGCGGCGAGCAGTCCGGGCACGTCATCGTCCTGGACCACGCCACCACCGGCGACGGCACCCTCACCGGCCTGATGCTGGCCGCGCGGGTGGCCGCCACCGGCCGCCCCCTGGCAGAGCTGGCGGGCGTCATGGAGCGGCTGCCGCAGGTGCTGATCAACGTGCGCGACGTGGACAAGAGCCGGGTGGGCTCCTCCGCCCGCCTGGCCGCGGCCGTGGGCGAGGCCGAGCGGGAGCTGGGTGCGACCGGCCGGGTGCTGCTGCGCTCCTCCGGTACCGAGCCGCTGGTGCGGGTGATGGTCGAGGCCGCGGACCTGGAGCAGGCCCGCGCGGTGGCCGGGCGGCTGGCCGACGAGGTCAAGTCCGCGCTGGGCTGAGCACCCCCGTGCCCGCCCCGGCGCCCCGGGCGCCGGAGGCGGGCGCGTACGCCGTTCGGCCGTGGTGGACACCGGAGCGGCTCCGGGCCGGCCACGCGCCCGCGCTGCGGGTCTTCGAGCGGGAGGGCCGGGAGTGGTTCGCGCAGTCCGCGTCCCTGCCTCCGCCACCGGCCGCGGGCGGGCGCCGTCCGCTGACCGCCCGTCCGCCGACCGCCCCCGCCGCCGGCCCCGCTCAGAGCTTGCGCAGCGACAGCCGCTGGACCTTGTGGTCCGGGCCCTTGCGCAGGATCAGGCCGGCCCGGCCCCGGGTGGGGGCGATGTTCTCCTCCAGGTTCGGCCGGTTGATCGTCCGCCAGATGCCGCGCGCGTACTCCAGCGCCTCCTCCTCCGAGACCTGCGTGTACCGGCGGAAGTAGGAGGACGGGTCCTGGAAGGCCGTCTCGCGCAGCTTGCGGAAGCGGCCCAGGTACCACCGCTCGATGTCCTCGGTGCGCGCGTCCACGTAGACGGAGAAGTCGAAGTAGTCGGCGACCGCGAGCCGGGTGCGCCCGTCCTTGCCGGGCAGCGCGGGCTGGAGGACGTTCAGGCCCTCGACGATGAGGATGTCGGGGCGGCGCACCGTCAGCACCTCGCCGGGGACGATGTCGTAGATCAGGTGCGAGTAGACGGGGGCGGTGACCTCCTCCCGGCCCGCCTTGACGTCCGCGACGAACCGGGTGAGCGCCCGGCGGTCGTAGGACTCGGGGAAGCCCTTGCGCGCCATCAGCCCGCGCCGGTGCAGCTCCGCGTTGGGCAGCAGGAAGCCGTCGGTGGTGACCAGCTCCACCGAGGGGTGCTCGGGCCAGCGGGCCAGCAGCGCCCGCAGCAGCCGCGCCACCGTGGACTTGCCCACCGCCACGCTGCCCGCCACCCCGATGACGAACGGGGTACCGCGCTGGGCGCCGTGCCCGCCGCCCGCGTCGCCGAGGAAGGTGTTGAGCGCCCCGCGCAGCCCGTGGGTGGCGCCGACATACAGGTTGAGCAGGCGCGACAGCGGCAGGTAGACGTCGCGGACCTCGTCGAGGTCGATGACGTCGCCCAGCCCGCGCAGCTCCTCGACCTCGTCGGCGGTCAGCGGCAGCGGCGTCTTGTCGCGCAGCGCGCTCCACTCGGCGCGGGAGAGGTCGACGAAGGGGCTGGTGTCGGACGGCCGGCCCCGGCGCTGCTGGTGCGGCCCCGGGGCGGAGGCGGCGGGCGCGGCGGCGGGCGCCGTACCGGACGCGGCGGGGGAGGCGGGGGAGGCGACGGGGGTGGACACGCGCCCATTGTCGGTGCGCGCACGGCCGGGCTCACGCCCGATTCCGTGTGATCAGCAGCACAGCGCCGGGGCGGGGGCGGGGGTGTACGCGGCGGGGAAGACGCCGGTACGTTGCCCGTGTTCGCACGTTTGTCCCCCTCGGTTCCCGCCCGGTGCGGGACCGCTCCCGCCCGGCGGCACCGGCTCCCGTCCCCGCTCCGGTTCCGCGGGCCCAGGCCCGCAGGAGGCCCCATGCCGTCGCCGTTCCGGACCCTCCGCGCGGCCGCCGCCCGCCTGGCCCGCCGCGGGCCCCGGCCCGCCGGACGCCGCCCGGACGGGGAGCGGGCCCGGGCCGAGGCGCGCGCGGCCCGGGTGTGGGAGGAGCTCCTGGAGGAGCTGCCCGACGAGGACCTGGGCGAGCACCCGCGCGACGTGCTGGAGACGCACCGCGCGGGCGGCAGGCCGGACCGCGAGGAGGCGGAGTACCTGGAGATCCTCCGGGACGCCGTCGACCGGATGACGGGAGGGCGCTGACCGCGATCCCGTCCTGCGCCCCGTAGGCTGCGCACATGTGCGGAATCGTTGGTTATGTGGGAGGGCAGTCCGCCCTCGACGTCGTCATCGCGGGGCTGAAGCGGTTGGAGTACCGCGGTTATGACTCGGCGGGCGTGGCCGTCCTCGCCGACGGCGGCCTGGCCGCCGCCAAGAAGGCCGGGAAGCTGGCCAACCTCGGCAAGCTGCTGGACGAGCGTCCCCTGCCCAGTGGCTCCACCGGCATCGGCCACACCCGGTGGGCCACCCACGGCGGGCCGACCGACGCCAACGCGCATCCGCACCTGGACAACTCCGGGCGGGTCGCGGTCGTCCACAACGGCATCATCGAGAACTTCGCCGCGCTCCGCGCCGAGCTGGCCGAGCGCGGCCACGAGCTGGTCTCCGAGACCGACACCGAGGTCGTCGCCCACCTGCTGGCCGAGAACTTCTCCTCCTGCGGCGACCTGGCCGAGTCGATGCGGCAGGTGTGCCGCCGCCTGGAGGGCGCCTTCACCCTCGTCGCGGTGCACGCGGACGAGCCGGACACCGTCGTCGGCGCCCGCCGGAACTCCCCGCTGGTGGTGGGCGTCGGCGAGGGCGAGAACTTCCTCGCCTCCGACGTCGCCGCGTTCATCGAGCACACCCGCCAGGCCATCGAGCTGGGCCAGGACCAGGTGGTGGAGCTGAAGCGGGACCAGGTGACGGTCACCGACTTCGACGGCGCCCCCGCCGACGTGCGCTCCTACCACGTCGACTGGGACGCCTCGGCCGCCGAGAAGGGCGGCTACGACTACTTCATGCTCAAGGAGATCGCCGAGCAGCCCAAGGCGGTCGCCGACACCCTGCTGGGCCGCATCGACGAGTCCGGCCGGCTCGCCCTGGACGAGGTCCACATCCCCGACCACGTGCTGCGCGAGGTCAACAAGGTCGTCATCGTGGCCTGCGGCACCGCCTACCACGCCGGGATGATCGCCAAGTACGCCATCGAGCACTGGACGCGCATCCCCTGCGAGACCGAGCTGGCCAGCGAGTTCCGCTACCGGGACCCGATCCTGGACCAGCGCACCCTGGTCGTCGCCATCAGCCAGTCCGGCGAGACCATGGACACCCTGATGGCGCTGCGCCACGCCCGCGAGCAGGGCGCCAAGGTGCTGGCCATCTGCAACACCAACGGCTCGACGATCCCGCGCGAGTCCGACGCGGTGCTCTACACCCACGCCGGGCCCGAGGTCGCGGTCGCCTCCACCAAGGCGTTCCTGACCCAGCTGGTGGCCTGCTACCTCGTCGCCCTCTACCTGGGCCAGGTACGCGGCACCAAGTGGGGCGACGAGATCCACTCGGTGATCCGCGAGCTGTCCCAGATCTCCACGGAGGTCGAGAAGGTCCTGGCCACCATGGAGCCGGTGCGGGAGCTGGCCCGCTCCCTGGCGGAGAAGAACACCGTGCTCTTCCTCGGCCGCCACGTGGGCTTCCCCGTCGCCCTGGAGGGCGCGCTCAAGCTCAAGGAACTGGCCTACATGCACGCCGAGGGCTTCGCCGCCGGCGAGCTCAAGCACGGCCCGATCGCCCTGATCGAGGACGACCTGCCGGTCGTGGTGGTCGTGCCGTCGCCGCGCGGCCGCTCCGTGCTGCACGACAAGATCGTCTCCAACATCCAGGAGATCCGGGCCCGGGGCGCGCGGACCATCGTCATCGCCGAGGAGGGCGACGAGGCGGTCGTCCCCTACGCCGACCACCTGGTGCGCATCCCCGCCACGCCCACCCTGCTCCAGCCGCTGGTGGCCACCGTGCCGCTCCAGGTCTTCGCCTGCGAGCTGGCCACGGCCCGCGGCAACGAGGTGGACCAGCCGCGCAACCTGGCGAAGTCGGTGACGGTGGAGTGAGCCCGGACCCCGGGCCCCCGCGGGGGACGGAGGGCCGCGCGTGATCGTCGGAGTCGGGACCGACGTCACCTCGATCGACCGGTTCGCCGGCGCGCTGGCCCGCACCCCCCGGCTCGCCGAGCGGTTGTTCACCGCCGGGGAGCGGGTGCTGCCCGACGGGGAGCGGCGCGGGGTGGCCTCCCTGGCGGCGCGGTTCGCCGCCAAGGAGGCCCTGGCCAAGGCGCTGGGGGCGCCCGCCGGGCTCCACTGGACGGACGCGGAGGTGGTGGCCGACGCCTCCGGGCGCCCCTCGCTGCGGGTGACCGGGACGGTCGCCGCCCGCGCCGCCGAGCTGGGCGTGCGGCACTGGCACGTCTCGCTCAGCCACGACGCGGGGGTGGCGACCGCCGTGGTGATCGCCGAGGGGTGACCGGGTCCCCGGGCGGTCAGACTGAGGGCATGAGGGATGCCTACAGCGTGGAGACCGTACGGGCGGCCGAGCGCGCGCTGATGGCGCGGCTGCCGGCCGGTGCGCTGATGAAGCGCGCCGCCGCCGGGCTGGCCGCCGCCTGCGCCGGAATGCTGGGACGCACCTACGGCAGCAGGGTCGTCCTGCTGGTCGGCAGCGGTGACAACGGCGGGGACGCCCTGTTCGCCGGCGCGTACCTGGCCCGGCGCGGCGCCGGGGTGACGGCGGTGCTGCTCAGCCCCGAGCGGGCCCACGAGGCCGGGCTGGCCGCGCTGCGGTCGGCCGGGGGCCGGGCCGTGGCGGCGCCCTCCGCCGCGGTGGAGGGCGCCCCCGCCGACCTGCCCGGCCTCGTGGCGCGGGCCGACCTGGTGGTGGACGGCGTCGTCGGCATCGGCGGGCGCGGGGGCCTGCGGCCGGACGCGGTGGAGGTGTGGGAGGCCGTCCGGGCGGCCGGGGTGCCGGTCGTCGCCGTGGACCTGCCCAGCGGCGTGGACGCCGACACCGGCGAGGTGCACGGCGTGGCGGTGCGGGCGGCGGCGACGGTGACCTTCGGCGCCTACAAGCCGGGGCTGCTGGTGGATCCGGCGCGCGGGTACGCCGGGGCCGTGCACCTGGTGGACATCGGCCTGGGCCCGTACCTGGAGGGCGGGACCCCGGTGGCCCGCGCCCTCCAGCACCGGGACGTGGCCGCGCTGCTGCCGCGGCCGTCCGCCGAGAGCGACAAGTACCGGCGCGGCGTCACCGGCGTCGCGGCGGGCTCGGACCGCTACCCGGGCGCGGCCGTGCTCGCCGTGGCGGGTGCGCTGCGCGGCGGCGCGGGCGCCGTGCGCTACGCCGGGCCCGCCGCCGGCGCGGTGACCGCCCGCTTCCCCGAGTCCCTGGTCTCCGCCGGGCCGCCCTCGGCGGCGGGCCGGGTCCAGGCGTGGGTCGTCGGCCCCGGCCTCGGAGACGGGGCGGAGGCCGTACAGGCCGTGCGCGACGTCCTGGCCTCGGACGTGCCGGTGCTGGTGGACGCCGACGGGCTGCGCCTGATGGACGCCGGGCAGGTCCGCTCCCGCACCGCCCCCACCCTGCTCACCCCGCACGCCGGGGAGGCGGCGGCGCTGCTGGGCGGCGTGCCGCGCGAGGAGGTCGAGTCGGCGCGGTTGGCCTCGGCCCGGGAGCTGGCCCGGCGGTACCGGGCGACGGTGCTGCTCAAGGGCTCGACCACGGTGGTCGCCGGACCGCAGGAGGGGGAGCCGGTCCTGGTCAACCCGACCGGCACCGGCCGGCTGGCCACGGCCGGCAGCGGCGACGTCCTGTCCGGGCTGGCCGGCTCGCTGCTCGCCGCCGGGCTGCCGGCCCGGGACGCGGCGTCCGTCGGGGCGTACCTCCACGGCCTGGCCGGGCGCCGGGCGGCGCCGCCGGTCACCGCGTCGGACGTGGCGGAGGAGCTGCGCCGCGTCTGGCAGGACGTCGCCGACGGGCCGCGCTGATCCGCGCCGGGGCGACCGGGCCGCGGGGCGCGCGCCCGGACCCGGTGCGGGGAGGTGGCCGGGGGGCGGCACCTGAGACACTGGTGGGCGTGGACGTCGCACACGAACCCTCCGCCTTCCCCGCGGCCCCCGCCGGCCCGGAGAGCCCGGACGGCGGGCACCGGACCGGCCGGAGCCACCGGGTCTGCGCCGAGATCGACCTGGAGGCGCTGCGCGGCAACGTGCGCGCGCTGCGCGCGCGGGCGGCCGGGGCCGAGCTGATGGCCGTGGTCAAGGCCGACGCCTACGGCCACGGCCTGCTCCCCTGCGCCCGCGCCGCGCGCCGGGCCGGGGCGGCGTGGCTGGGCACGGCCACCCCCGAGGAGGCGCTGGCGCTGCGCGCCGCCGGGGACCGGGGCCGGCTGCTGTGCTGGGTGTGGACGCCCGGCGGGCCCTGGCGCGAGGCGATCGAGGCGGACGTCGACGTGTCGGCGAGCGCCCCCTGGGCGCTGGCGGAGATCACGGCGGCCGCCCGCGCCTGCGGCCGCACCGCGCGGGTCCACCTGAAGGTCGACACCGGGCTGGGCCGCAACGGCTGCCAGCCCGCCGACTGGGCCGGCCTGGTCGCCGCCGCGCGGGCCGCCGAGGCGGAGGGCACCGTGCGGGTGACGGGCCTGTGGTCGCACTTCGCCTGCGCCGACGAGCCCGGCCACCCGTCGATCGCCGCGCAGTTGGAGGTCTTCCGCGAGGCGCTGGCCGTCGCCGAACGTGCCGGGCTGGCACCGGAGGTGCGGCACATGGCCAACTCGCCCGCCACGCTCACGCTCCCCGAGGCGCACTTCGACCTGGTGCGCACCGGGGTGTCGCTCTACGGGCTCTCGCCCTCGCCCGAGGTCGGCGTGCCCGCGGACTTCGGACTGCGGCCGGTGATGACGCTGCGGGCCCGGCTGGCCATCGTCAAGCGCGTCCCGGCCGGGCACGGGGTGAGCTACGGCCACCACTACACCACCCCCGGCGAGACCACCCTGGCCCTCGTTCCGGCCGGCTACGCCGACGGCATCCCCCGGCACGCCTCGGGCACCGGCCCGGTGCTGGTGGCCGGGAAGTGGCGGACGGTCGCGGGACGGGTGGCCATGGACCAGTTCGTGGTGGACCTCGGCGGCGACACCGCCGAGGCCGGCGACGAGGCGGTGCTGTTCGGGCCCGGTGACGCGGGTGAGCCGACGGCCGAGGACTGGGCGCGCGCGGCGGGGACCATCGGGTACGAGATCGTGACGCGGATCGGCGCCCGGGTGCCGCGCGTCCACCTCAACGGGGACGTGTGACCCGGCCATGGCGCAGACGGGCGGGGGATGGGCGCGCCGCGCGGGACTGGCCGGCGCGGTGCTGGGCGTGGCCGCGGCGGGAGCCGCCGCCGGGATGGCCGTCGAACGGCTCACCGTCCACCGCGCCGTGCGCCGCCGGGCGTGGCTGGCCCTGGACGTCGCGGCGCCCTACGGCTCGCTGCGCGGCACCCCGGGGCGGACGGCGGCCGACGACGGCACCGAGCTGTACTACGAGGTCGACGAGCCCGGCGAGGGGGTGCCCGAGGGGGCGCCCACCGTCGTCTTCAGCCACGGCTACTGCCTGACCCAGGACGTCTGGCACTTCCAGCGCGCCGCCCTGCGCGGCACCGCGCACACCGCGCCCCCCATGCCCGCCCTGCGCGCCGTCTACTGGGACCAGCGCGGCCACGGGCGCTCCGGACGCGGCCCCGTCGGGGAGCCGGTGAGCATAGACCGGCTCGGACGCGATCTGAAGGCGGTCCTGGACGCCGCCGTCCCCGAGGGCCCCGTCGTCCTCGTCGGGCACTCCATGGGCGGGATGACGGTGATGGCGCTCGCCCACCACCACCCCGGGTACGTCGCGGAGCGCGTCGCCGCCGTGGCCCTGCTGGGCACCTCGGCGGGCGGCCTGGCGGAGGCCACCTACGGCCTGCCCGCCGCCGGGGCGCGCGCCCTGCGGCGGATGGCGCCGGGCGTGCTGAGGACCCTCGCGGCGCGGGCCGAGCTGGTCGAGCGGGGCCGGCGGGTCACCGCCGACCTCTTCGCGGGCCTGATCAGGCGGTACTCGTTCGGCAGCCGCGACGTCGATCCCGGGGTGGCGCGCTTCGCGGAGCGGCTGATCGAGTCGGTCCCGGTCGACGTGGTCGCGGACTTCTACCCGGCCTTCGCCGAGCACGAGAAGACCGCCGCGCTGGCCGCCTTCGGCGCCGACCGGCCCGCCCTGATCCTCACCGGCGACCGGGACCTGCTCACCCCGCGCGAGCACAGCGAGGTGATGTCCGAGGCGCTGCCCCACGCCGACCTGGTGGTCGCGGAGGGCGCCGGGCACCTGGTGATGCTGGAGCAGCCCGGCCTGGTCGGCGACCGGCTGGCCGGGCTGCTGGCGCGTACCATCCGGAACCATGGAGACACCGCACCACCCCACCGCGGGGGCGACGGCCCCTGAGGCCCGCCCCGAGAGCACGGTACGGATCACCGTCGACACCCCCGACCGCATGCGGGAGCTGGGCCGCCGGCTGGCCGGGCTGCTGCGCCCGGGCGACCTGGTGCTGCTCACCGGGGAGCTGGGCGCGGGCAAGACCACCCTGACGCGCGGGCTTGGCGAGGGGCTGGGCGTGCGCGGCGCGGTCACCTCGCCGACCTTCGTCATCGCCCGGGTGCACCCCCCGCTCGGTGACGGGCCCGCGCTGGTCCACGTGGACGCCTACCGGCTCGGCGGCGGCCTGGAGGAGATGGAGGACCTCGACCTGGACGTGTCGCTGCCGGAGTCGGTGGTGGCCGTGGAGTGGGGCGAGGGCAGGGTCGAGGAGCTGTCGGAGGACCGGCTGCACGTGGTCATCGAACGCGCCGTGGGGGGAGCGGGCGATGCGGCGGGCGCCCCCGCCGACCACGACGTGCGGACGGTCACGGTGACGGGCATCGGCGTCCGCTGGGCGGGGGAGGAGCTGGGCGTGCTCGGGGAGCCCTCCGGGGCGCCGCGGCCGCCGGCCGGGTAGGGCAGGGGGCGGGGCCCGGCGCTCCCGGCGCCCGCGCGTCCCCGCTCCCCCCGCCTCCGGGCCCCGCGCTCCTGCGTCCCGCCCGCTCCGCGGGCACCGTCGGCCGACGGGCCGACGGTGCCCGCCGCGTTCCGACACGGTGTCGGCAAAATGTTGCGTGCGGTGCCTCCGGCGTGTTCACATGGAGACCGACACGGGCGGTTAGGTCTGCCTCACCACTCCCTCCCCAGAAGCCACAGGAGGAGCCATGGAGGCCCACGAGCGGCAGCCCGGCGACGGCACGGGGGCCGGGTCCGAACAGCAGCCCCCGAAGGCGCCGGACGCGGCCCGCGGCGCGGTGCCGATGCGGGATCTGCTCGCCTCCTGCGCGGCGGCCGACGCGGTCTCCACACCGCCCGCCTCCGCCTCCCCCTCCGACACCGCGGGACGCGCCGGGAGCGACGAGGGCCCGGACGCGGGGGCCGAGGCCGCCTGACGCCCCGGCGGACTCACCGTCCGCCGCCGGCCGTCCCGTTGCGGCCCGGGCCCACGTGGCGGGCCCAGGCCGGCAGCAGGAACCAGCAGGCCACGAACCACAGGAACAGCCCGCCGACGAGCCACCAGGCCATGCCGTTGTGCAGCACCACGCGCAGGATCAGCAGCAGCGCGCAGGTGACCGTGCACAGCAGCAGCACCAGCCCGGCGATGGTCAGCCGCGAGGCCCACTCCACCGTCTGCGGCTTCATGCGGTGCCCGGTGACGAAGCGGTGCAGGGCGACGGGGGCGATCAGCGTCCCGGTCGCCGCCGATCCCAGCATGACGGTGACCACGTAGATGGTGCGGTCGGTCGCGCCG
The DNA here is from genome assembly GCF_042681365.1 of Streptomyces desertarenae. Taxonomy (NCBI): domain Bacteria; kingdom Bacillati; phylum Actinomycetota; class Actinomycetes; order Kitasatosporales; family Streptomycetaceae; genus Streptomyces; species Streptomyces desertarenae. The sequence goes on from NZ_JBHUFU010000006.1 coordinate 68,725, forward strand.
ATGTCCTCGAAGCGCTCGGTGAAGGCGACGCTCAGCAGGAAGCCCAGGAGGATCTGGATGCCCATCTGGGCCACCCGGACCTCCTGGAGGAGCTCCGTCCACCGCCGGTCCGCGCGCTCCTTCTCCGTCTCGTGCCGCTCCTCGTACCGGACGTGCGAGGCCGGAGGGTCCTCCTGGACCGTCCGGCCTGCGGAACTCCGTCCGCCCCCCTGCTCGCCCACGGAGGTTCTGTTCGCTCCGAACGCCATGTCGTCCCCTTGTCAGCCGCTTGGTCGCCTGTTCACCGTCTGTTCGAACGACCCTGCGGGCAAACGTGACCGCCCGTTCCCGGGGGCGGTGGGGGGGAAGGCGCCGGGGAGGGGGCCGGGGGAGGGGGGCCGGCGGGCCGGTGCGGTGGACGGCTCCCGGCCGGCGGGTCAGGGGACGACGACGACCTTCGTGCCGGCCGTCGCGAACCGCCACATCGCCTCGCCGTCCGCGGAACCGGAACGGATTCCTCCGGTGCCCTTCTTCGGGGGGCCCTCGGGCAGCGATCCGTCCACGGCCGCGCTGAAGCCCACCACGACCCCGTCCACCTGCGTGAACAGCACCACGTGGGCCACCGGGACACCGTCGGACCCGGTGACGCGCTCGGTGCGGGAGGTCACGGTGTACTCGCCCGGCTGCGGATCCACCGCACCGGGGACGACCTCGTAGGTGCGCGTGACCGCCTCGTTCGCCCCGACCAGCCAGACCCGGTCCGAGCCCACGGAGTAGACGACCCGCTCACCGGTGCCCGAGCCGGGCGGCAGCGCCGTCCGCGCGCGCTCCTCGCGCTCCTTCGCCTCCGCCGCGCCGGGGGAGGGGGAGGACGACGCGGCGGGCTTGCGGTCCGGCCCGCCGGAGCGCCGCTCCTGGGCGGCGTCCGCCTGGTAGGCCAGGAAGCCGACGGCGGCGAGTGCTGCCGCGGTCAGTCCGGCCACGACCGTCCCCGCGCTGCTCGGTGCCACCGTCTCGTCCGCCTCCGGTACTCGCGTCCGACCGCCCGCCGGACCACCCGAACCACCGGGCCGCCGCGGGACGCGGCGACCCCCGGCCGGTCCACCCGGCCGGTCAGATCGTAAGCCCGACGGTAGCAGTCCGTAGCGGAGGCCGTGCGGCCGACGGCCTCCGGCGACAGGCGGTTCCCGGAGAGCCGTAGGCTGAAAGCGTGCTCCTGCTCGCTCTGGATACCGCAACCCCTGCCGTGACCGTCGCCCTCCACGACGGCGGACGCGTCCTCGCCTCCTCCGACGAGGTGGACGCACGCCGCCACGGCGAACTGCTGCTGCCGGCCGTCGACCGCGTCCTGACCGGGGCGGGCGCCGCGCTCGGGGACGTCACCGGCATCGTCGTCGGCGTCGGCCCCGGCCCGTACACCGGGCTGCGGGTCGGCCTGATGACGGCGACGACCCTCGCCGCGGCCCGCGGCATCCCCGTCCACGGCCTGTGCACCCTGGACGGCATCGCGTACGCCGCCGGGACGGCCGGCCTGGAGGGCCCCTTCACCGTCGCCACCGACGCCCGCCGCAAGGAGGTGTACTGGGCGCGCTACGCCGACGCCCGCACCCGCCTGGGCGAACCGTCCGTGGACCGCCCCGCCGACATCGCCGGGACGGTCGCCGGGGCGCCCGCGGTGGGCCTGGGCGCGCGGATGTACGCCGAGACCTTCACCGGGGTGCGCGAGGACCTGCCCGAACACGCCTCCGCCGCCGCGCTGGCGGCGCTGGCCGCCGAGCGGCTCGCGGCGGGCGCCGGGCAGGGGGAGGAGCGGGGGTTCCTGCCCCCGCTGCCGCTGTACCTGAGGCGGCCGGACGCCAAGGTGCCCGCGAACTACAAGGTGGTCACGCCCCGGTGACCGGCCCCGCGACCCCGGCCGCGGGCAGCGGCGCGCAGGACGTCCCGCACGAGCCGGTCCTCCGCGAGATGCGCTGGTGGGACATCGAGGCGGTGCTGGAGCTGGAGCGGGAGCTGTTCCCGCACGACGCCTGGTCGCCCGCCCTGTTCTGGTCCGAGCTCGCCCACGCCCGCGGCCCGCGCGCCACCCGCCGCTACGTCGTCGCCGAGGCCGGCGGGCGCGTGGCCGGCTACGCCGGTCTGGCGGCGGCCGGCGACACCGGCGACGTCCAGACCATCGCCGCGGCCCGCGACCGCTGGGGCACCGGGCTGGGCTCCCGCCTGCTGACCGAACTCCTCAGGGCCGCCACCGAGTTCGAGTGCCGGGAGGTCCTGCTGGAGGTGAGGGTGGACAACGTCCGCGCCCAGCGCCTCTACGAGCGCTTCGGCTTCGAACCGGTCGGCCTGCGCCGCGGCTACTACCAGCCGGACAACGTGGACGCCCTGGTGATGCGCCGTCCGGCCGACCCCGACCCCGACCCGGCCGCCGCGGCCGGCCCCACGCGACCCCGAGGAACGACGACCCATGGCTGACGAACCCCTGGTACTCGGCATCGAGACCTCCTGCGACGAGACCGGTGTGGGCATCGTGCGCGGGCACACCCTGCTCGCCGACGCGGTGGCCTCCAGCGTCGACGAGCACGCCCGGTACGGCGGCGTGGTGCCCGAGGTCGCCAGCCGCGCCCACCTGGAGGCCATGGTCCCCACCATCCAGCGCGCCCTGAAGGAGGCCGGCGTCGCCGCGAGCGACCTCGACGGGATCGCCGTCACCGCCGGACCCGGCCTGGCCGGCGCGCTGCTGGTGGGCGTCTCGGCGGCGAAGGCGTACGCCTACGCGCTGGGCAAGCCGCTGTACGGCGTCAACCACCTCGCCTCCCACATCTGCGTCGACCAGCTCGAACACGGCGCGCTGCCCGAGCCGACCATGGCCCTGCTGGTCTCCGGCGGCCACTCCTCGCTGCTGCTGTCGGCCGACATCACCTCCGACGTCCGGCCGCTGGGCGCCACCATCGACGACGCGGCCGGCGAGGCGTTCGACAAGGTCGCCCGGGTGCTGAACCTCGGCTTCCCCGGCGGTCCCGTCATCGACCGGTACGCCCGCGAGGGCGACGCCGGCGCCATCGCCTTCCCGCGCGGGCTCACCGGCCCGCGCGACGCGCCCTACGACTTCTCCTTCTCCGGTCTGAAGACCGCCGTCGCCCGCTGGATCGAGGCGAAGCGGAGCGCGGGCGAGGAGGTGCCGGTCGCCGACGTGGCCGCCTCCTTCCAGGAGGCCGTCGTCGACGTGCTCACCCGCAAGGCGATCCGGGCCTGCAAGGACGAGGGCGTGGACCACCTGATGATCGGCGGCGGCGTCGCGGCCAACTCGCGGCTGCGCGCCCTGGCCGAGGAGCGCTGCGAGGCCGCCGGGATCACCCTGCGGGTGCCGCGCCCCAAGCTGTGCACCGACAACGGCGCGATGGTCGCGGCCCTGGGAGCGGAGATGGTCGCCCGGAACCGGGCCCCCTCCGACTGGGACCTGCCGGCCGACTCCTCCCTGCCGGTCACCGAGCCGCACGTCCCGGGCACCTCCCACGGCCGCGGGCACGCCCACGTCCACGAGGCGAGCGCGGGGAACCTCCCCTCGTGACCGTCGCCCTGATGTGGGAGGCGCGTGCGGCCGAGGGCCGCGGCGCGGAGCTGCTGGAGTGGGTCCGCGCCCAGCCCCTCCGCCCCGCCCCGCAGCGCCGGGAGACCTTCACGGCGCCCGCCGACCGCGTCCTGGTCGTCACCTGGTGGGACGCCCCGTACGACGCCGACCTGCCCGAACTCCCCTCCCCGCCGGAGGAGCTGCTGCACCGCCCGGTCCACCGCTGGCGCTTCGAGAGGGCGGACGCGCACGGCGCCCGGTGAGCGGGCCCGCGTCCGGCCCGCGCCGCCCGTCCACCGACGGACCCGGCCGTGCGGTGCCACCGCTCGCGGCCGTTCCGGCGCCGGCCGGGGACGCCGTGCCGCCGGAGGCCGGCGGGACCGGTGACGCGGCCGCGGAGGCGATCGGCTGCGGCGAGATCCGTGCCGTGAAAACACGGCCCGCTCGGTGGGGTCCCGCCCGTAATTGACCGCCCGGAGGGATAGCGCGGGAATCGGGGAATGGGCCGGTGGTTTTCGTCGATTCTTCGGCGGCCGGGGTCTGCGCCGTGGCCGCGTTGGCCGGAGGGCGGGCCGCGGAAAACCGGGCGGCTTCGGTGCTGGAATCGCCGGCCGCCCATGCCGCAGCGGTGGGGCCGGACCGCGGGCGCGCCGGACAGGAGGGACAAGACGGACCGCGGTGGTGCCGGTGCTGCCCGCCCGTCCCGCCGCACCGACGTGTGTGGCGAGGATCACGCATCGCCCGCGGCGGTCGTATGTCACCGGGTGTGCGGGGTTTCCTGGTTCTGCGGAAAGACGCTGTTCGCCTTGGCGCAAAGCTGCGCAGCGCCCCGGCCGCCACCGGCGGATTTCGGAAGGCGCCGCTACCCGCGCAGGTAGTGGGCCCTACTCGTTTAGGTAGTCGCCTAGGGCATTGGAATATGCCTAGGATGCCTGCGGAATTCAATTCCATAAGGCCGGCTTCGGTAAGCTGTGAATAGAGGAAAGGAAATGCTGTGGTTGACCACCGCGCTCTCCCACTTACCTCGTATCAGCGCGACATATGGGCGGTTGAATCCCGCACGCCGGATGACCCCCAGTTCAATGTTGTTCTCGATGAACGGCTCGACGGGAAGCTGGACCCACAGGCACTGCGCACGGCCCTCGCGCGCACGCTGCGCCGCAGCGACGCCTTCCTGCTCCGGTTCGACGAGCGGGACGGAATCCCCTTCCAGTGGATGGAGGACGGTGACGGCGACGACGACAGCTGGGTGCAACTCGTCGACCTGTCCGCCGAAGCGGAACCGGAGCTGGCCTGCCGCCAGTGGAAGGAACGTTCCTTCGCTCGGCCGTTCCCCTTACGCGGCGCCCGGCTGTTCACCGCCGCGCTGCTCCGCGAGAGCATCGACGTCACCCACGTCCACCTCAACGCCCACCACCTGATCGCGGACGCGTGGACGCTCAACCTGGTCAGTCGCAGCATGTGGGAGGAGTACGCGCGGATCACGGGCGTCTCCGCGGACCCCGCCCCGTCCGGAGCGCCCCCCTCCTACCGCGGATTCATCGAGGCGGACGCCGCGTACCAGGACTCCGCCGAGCAGGCCCGGGACCGTGCCTTTCACCGCGAACTCCTGGACGGCGTGGCCCCCGCGCTGTTCCAGCGCTCCGCCGACCGCCCGCGCGGCGGCACCGCCCGGCGCGGCCATCACACCTTCACCATCGACGGCGCGCTCGTCAGGCGCGTCCGCGAAGGCGGGAACTCCCCGTTCGCCTTCGTCGCCGCCGCCTTCGCGGCCTACTTCTCGCGCGTCCACCGCTCCGAGGAGGTCGTCTTCGGAGTTCCCTTCCTCAACCGGCGCACCGAGGCGGAGCTGGGGACGGCGGGCCAGTTCGCCAACAACCTGCCGCTGCGTGTCGCCGTGCCCCAGGACGCCCCCCTGCGCGACATCGCCCGGACCGTCCGCGAACACACCGCCTCCCTGCGCACGCACGAGAGGCTCTCCCTCGGCGACGTGCTGCGTGAGCTGCCCGCCGACCGCGCGGGCTCCCGGCAGCTGTTCGACATCACCCTGTCGTACCTGCGCTATCCGCGTCCCGACGCGCTCCCCGACGCCGACCGCGACACCGTGATCACCGCCCCGGTGCACGACCAGGACGCCCTGTCCGTCATGATCCGCGCCTTCGACGACGACGCGGACCTGCGGGTCGACCTCGACTACGCGCGCGACGTCTTCGACGAGGACTTCCCGATCGAGCAGGTGGCCGGCCACCTGCTCACCCTCATCCGCGCCGGCGTCGAGCAGCCCGACACCCCCGCCCCCGCCCTCCCGGTGCTGACCGACGCCGAGAAGGACGAGCTGGCCCGCCTCCAGCGGGGGCCGACCACCCCCTACCGCGACGACATGACCGTGCACGGCCTCGTCGAGGAGCGGGCCGCGCGCACGCCGGACCGCACCGCAGTCAGGGCCGCCGACGGAACCGAACTGACGTACGCCGAGCTCGACGAGCGCGCGAACCGCATCGCGCACACCCTGCGCGCCGGAGGCGTGGCGCCCGGTGACCGGGTCGCCCTCCTGCTGGAGCGCGGGCCGCACACCGTCCCCGCCCTGCTGGGCATCCTCAAGGCCGGCGCCGCCTACGTGCCGGTCGATCCCGGCTACCCGGAGGAGCGCATCCGGTTCCTGCTCCGCGACAGCCGGGCCAAGGCCGTGCTCACCGGCCCCGGCTCCCCCGACCCCGGGCTCGACGGCGACGCGGTCGTCCACCGCGTGGACGATCCGGCCGTCGGCGACGCCCCGGACGGCCGCCCGGCGCCGGCCGCCTCCGCGCGCGACATCGCGTACGTCATCTACACCTCGGGTTCCACCGGTCTGCCCAAGGGGGTCATGGTCGAGCACCACTCGGTGGTCAACCGGTTGGCCTGGATGCAGTCCCGCTACCCGATCGGCGTGGGCGACGTCCTGCTCCAGAAGACCCCCGTCTCCTTCGACGTGTCGGTGTGGGAACTGTTCTGGTGGGCCGTCGAGGGCGCGGAGCTCGCCCTGCTGCCCCCCGGCGGCGAGCGCGACCCCCGGACGATCCTCCGGACGATCGCCGAACGGGGCGTGACGGTCGTCCACTTCGTCCCCTCCATGCTCGGCCCGTTCCTGGACCTGCTGGAGGACGACCCCGGGCTCCGTGCGCAGGCAGCGTCCCTGCGCCGTGTCTTCTGCAGCGGCGAGGCCCTGCCGCCGACCCGTGTGGAGCAGTTCAACCGGATCTTCGGCCCCGGCTTCCCGCAGGGCCCCGGCCCCCGGCTGGTCAACCTGTACGGGCCGACCGAGGCCACCGTCGACGTGTCGTACTACGACTGCCCGTCCGCCCCCGGCGACCCCGTGCGCCGCGTGCCCATCGGCCGCCCCGTCGACAACACCAGCCTGTACGTGGTGGACCCCTACGACCGGCCGCAGCCGATCGGCGTGCCCGGCGAACTGTGCATCGGCGGCGTCCAGGTCGCCCGCGGATACCTGGGGCGGCAGGAGCTGACCGCCGAGAAGTTCGTCGACGATCCGTTCGACCCCGACGGCCGGATGTACCGCACCGGAGACCTGGCCCGCCTGCTGGCCGACGGGAACATCGAGTACCTGGGACGCATCGACGGGCAGGTCAAGATCCGGGGCAACCGGGTCGAACTCGGCGAGGTGCAGAACGCCCTGGCCTCCGTCGGCGGGGTGCGGGACGCCATCGTCGTGGACCGCAGGGACGACGTCCGCGGCACCCACCTGGTGGGTTACTACGTCGCCGGGAGCGAACTCGACCCGCTCGAACTCCGTACCCGGTTGGCGCGCAGGCTGCCGGACTTCATGATGCCGACCCACTTCGTGCGCATCGACCGCATCCCCCTCACCCCGAACGGCAAGGCCGACCGGCGCGCGCTGCCCGCCCCCGCGGCCGGCGGACCGGGGCCGCGTCCCCACACCGCCCCCCGCAACGCGGTGGAGGAGGCCATGGCCGCGGTGTGGGCCGAGGTCCTCGGCGTCGAGCGGGTCGGCGTCCACGACGACTACTTCGCGCTCGGCGGGGACTCCATCCTGATGCTCCGGGTCCGTGCCCTGGCCGACAGGCGCGGCCTCCGGTTCGAACTCAGCGACCTCGTGCGCCATCCCACCGTCGCGGAACTCGCGCCCCTGGTCGGCACGGGCCCCGCCGCGGACTCCGCCCCGGTCCTCGCCCCGTTCGAACTGGTCTCCGGCGTCGACCGGGCCCGCCTGGAGGGGCGCGAGGACGCCTACCCGCTCACCCGGCTCCAGCTGGGCCTGATCTACCACAGCCAGGCCCAGCAGGAGTCCGCCGTCTACCGCGACGTCTTCCGCTACAGCTTCGCCATGGACTGGGACGCGGAACGCTTCACGTCCGCCTTCGACCGGCTCGTCGCGCGGCACCCCGTGCTGCGCTCCTCCTTCGACCTGGGCGGCTTCTCCGAGCCCCTGCAGATCGTGGACACCGAGGTCGACAGGGCCCTCGACGTCATCGACCTGCGCGACCTGCCCGGCGAGCACGCCGAAGCCGAGATCCGTTCGCACGTCGAGGAGCGCCGCCACCACCCGTACGTGTTCGAGCGCGCCCCGCTGTACCACCTGCGTGTCCACGTCCTGCCGCAGAGCGTGGAGCTGGTGCTCAGCTTCCACCACGCCCTCCTCGACGGCGGCAGCGTCGCCAACCTCCTGCGGGAGCTGCTCCAGGACTACGCCCACGCCATGGGGCAGGACATCGACCCGGTCCCCGGCGCGGACCTGCCCTCGCCCGCGCACCACGTGGCGGTCGAGCGCCGAGCGCTGGAGTCCGAGGAGACCCGTGCCTACTGGCGCCGCCACCTCGACGGGGCGGCCCCGCCCCAGTTCGACGCCTTCGCCCCGCACGAGGCGCCCGGCTCCGAGGAGCTGATCACCCGGCGCGTCGACCTGCCCGCCGAGCTCGTGGCCGCCGTCAGGGAGTTCTCCCGGAACCGCACCGTGCCCGTGAAGTCGGTGCTGTTCACGGCGCACCTGCTCGCCCTGCGGCTGTTCTCGGGCAGCGAGGACGTCACCACGGGCCTGGTGACCCACGGGCGGCCCGAGCACGAGGGGGGCGACCGCATCGCCGGGTTGTTCCTGAACACCATGCCGGTCCGGCTGGACACCGCGAAGGACAGCTGGCTGTCGGTGGTGCGCGAATCCTTCCGGCGGGAGCAGGAGAGCCACCCGCACCGCCGCTACCCCCTCAGCGCCATTCAGGAGGACCTCGGCACCACGGTCCTCGACACGGCGTTCAACTACATCCACTTCCACCAGCTCGCCGAGGTGTACTCCCTGCCCGGCATCCGCTCGCTGGACTTCCGCACCTGGGAGGAGACCAACTTCTCCCTGCTGGTCAACGTCTTCGTCGAGCCGGTCGAGGACCGCGTCTGGCTGCGCCTGGACCACCAGGGCCGCATCTTCACCCCGGCGCAGGCCGAGCTCTACGCGCAGGCCCTCGTCCGGATCCTGCACCGCGTCGTCCACCACCCGGACGAGCCCGTCGACTTCGGGTTCCTCGCCGAGCCCGCGCCGGTGGGGAGGCAGCCGGCGGGGAGCCCCCCGGACGTGGTGCGCGCCTTCGAGGCACAGGCGGCGCGGACCCCGGAGGCGACCGCTCTCGTCTTCCGCGACCGGCGCTGGAGCTACGCCGAACTCGACGCGGCGGCCGACCGGGCCGCCCGCCGCCTGAGGGCGATCGGAGCGGAGCCCGGCAGCCGGATCGGCATCGCCATGGAGCGCTCGCCCGAGGCGGTCGCCGTCATGCTCGGCGTCCTCAGGGCCGGTGCCGTGGCGGTGCCCCTGGACACCGACTACCCGCAGGAGCGCATCGCGGCCATGCTGCGGCAGGCCCGCCCCTTCGCGGTCGTCGCCCACACCGCGCGCGCCCGGGCCCTCCCCGGCCTGCAGGACGTCCGGCTCATGGTCACGGCGGAGGGCCTCCTCGACGGCTCCGGACCGGTGGGTGAGCCTTCCCCGCACCCCCGGATCAACCCGGAGGACATCGCCTACCTGCTCTTCACCTCCGGCTCCACCGGCCGGCCCAAGGGGGTGGAGATGCCGCACCGCTCACTGGCCGGTCTCGTCGCCTGGCAGAACGACGTCCCCAGCGGAGTCGTCGGAGGCGTCACCGCGCAGTACGCGCCGATGAGCTTCGACGTCTCCTTCCAGGAGGTCTTCTCCACGCTCTGCGGTGGCGGGACCCTGCTGATCGTCCCCGAGGACGAGCGCCGCGACATGCCGGCGCTGCTGCGCCTGCTCGACCGCGAGGGCGTCCAACGGCTCTACCTGCCGTACGTGGCGCTCCAGCAGTTCGCCGAGGCGGCGCAGGCACTCGGGATCGTCCCCGGCGCGCTCAGGGCCCTGATCTCCTCCGGCGAGCAGCTGCGGATCACCGACGAGATCCGCTCCCTGTGCGCGGCGCTTCCCGGGATCGTCCTGGAGAACCAGTACGGCCCGACCGAATCGCACGTCGTCACCCGGCACCCCATGACCGGCGATCCCGCGCTCTTCCCGGCGCTGCCCCCGATCGGCCGGGCCGTCGACGGCGCCGACGTCCTCGTCCTCGACGAGCGGATGCGGCCCGTGCCGGTGGGCGTGAAGGGGGAGATACACCTGGGCGGCGCCTGCCTGGCACGCGGCTACGCGGAGATGCCCGAGCTGACCGACGAGCGGTTCGTGCCGCGCCCCGGCGCGCCCGGCGAGCGGCTCTACCGCACCGGCGACCTCGGTTTCACGCTGCCGGACGGCTCCGTGGTGTGCGTCGGCCGCTCCGACGCGCAGGTGAAGGTGCGCGGGTTCCGGGTCGAGCCCGCCGAGGTCGAACTGGCGATCACCCGGTTCGGCACCGAGCACCCGGGCCTGGCGGAGGCGGCGGTCGTTGCGCGGCGGAGGGAGGGCGGCGACTCCTTCCTCGCGGCGTTCCTGGTCGGTGATCCGGAACGGGTCGACCAGGAACAGCTGGTCAGGTACCTGCGCTCGGTCCTCCCCGACTACATGGTCCCCTCGCACGTCGAGTGGCTGCCCGCGCTGCCGCTCACCCCCAGCGGCAAGCGGGACGACAAGGCCCTGCGGGAGCGGCCGCTGACCGTGCCCGACTCCGCCGGCGCCACGGCGCCCCGCGACGAGTACGAGAAGGCCCTGGCCGAGCTCCTGGGCGAGGTGCTGCATCTGCCCGCCGTCGGCGTCCACGACAACATCTTCGACCTGGGCGGCACCTCCCTCACCGCGATGCGGCTGGTCGTCCTGATCGAGCAGCGCTACGGCGTGGGCATCCCGCTCTCGGAGTTCGTGGCCGCCCCCACGGTGGCCGAACTGGCGGCACGGCTGCGCGGCGACGGAGCCGTCGCCGCCTTCGACTCGCTGGTGCCGATCCGCCCGCACGGCGACAGGCGCCCGGTGTTCTTCGTCCACCCCATGGGGGGCAACGTCCTGTGCTACGTGCGGTTCGCCAGGCACCTGCCGGACGGTCTGCCCTTCTACGCGTTCCAGGCGGCCGGTGTCGACCCGGGCACCGAACCGCTGCGCAGCGTCGAGGAGATCGCCGCCGGCTACGTGGCCCGGATGAGGAGCGTGCAGCCGGTCGGCCCGTACGTCGTCGGAGGGTGGTCCTTCGGCGGTTTCGTCGCCTTCGAAATGGCCCGGCAGCTGCGGGCGGCGGGGGAGGAGGTGGAGCGGCTGATCCTGCTGGACACCACCGCGCTCAACCCCGGCCGCCGGCTGCGCACCGATGACGACGCCCTGCTCGGCTGGTTCTTCTGGGAGCTGCTGTGGCTCCGGCGAGGCGGCGACTCGCCCCTGGAGCTGATACCGGACGAACTGACCACCCTGGAGGAGAGGTTCGACTTCATCGCGCGGCTCGCGGTGGACGAGGGCGTCCTTCCGGCGGGCAGCACGGGCGCGGTGGTCCGCAGGCTCTTCCACGTGTACGAGGCCAACTGGCGTGCGGCCTTCGCCTACCGGCCGGAGGTGGTCGACCAGGACATGGTCCTCGTCCACGCCTCCGAGCCGCTTCCGGAGGTCCTGGAGTCGATGCACACGGCCATCGAGTCCATGCACCGCGACCCCGCCAACGGCTGGCGGGAGCGGACCAGCGGGGAACTCACCGTCATCGACGTACCGGGCGACCACCTGACGATCATGGAGGAGCCGCACATAGCTCACGTGGTCCGGGTCGTCACCGAACTGATCGGGGAATGACAATGACCAAGCACAAGGCCATCGTCGTCGGGGCGGGCATCGGCGGGCTGACGGCCGCCGCGGCCCTGCGCCGCGCCGGGCTCGACGTCGAGATCTACGAACGGGCGACCGAGCTCAAGGCCGCCGGATCCGGACTGTCGGTGATGAGCAACGCCATCGCCGCCCTGGATTCGGCAGGCCTCGACCTCGGCCTCGCCCGGCGCGGCCAGACCCTGGAGTCGTACCACGTCAGAACCGCACGCGGTCGTCTGATCAGGGAGTTCCCCTTCCCCTCCATCATCGGCCGGCTCGGTGTGCCCAGCGTGCTCATCACGCGCTCGGCCCTCCAGCAGGCGCTGCTGGAGGCCACCGAGGGCATACCGATGGCTCTGGGGGCGACCGCGGAGGACTTCACCGTGGACGGCGCCACACAGAAGGTGCGGGTCCGTTTCGCGGACGGCCGCGAGGCGCTCGGTGACGTGCTCATCGGCGCGGACGGCTTCAACTCCGCGGTGCGCCGCCGGCTGGTCGGTCCGGAGGACTCCCGGGACAGCGGTTACGTCTGCTGGCTGGCCCTCACCCCGTTCAGCCATCCGCGCTTCACGAAGGGGTCCGTCACGCACTACTGGGGCAGTGGGCAGCGGTTCGGCCTCGTGGACATGGGCGGCGGACTGCTCTACTGGTGGGGGACGAAGAACATGCCCGCCGCCCGGTCCCACGACTGGAAGGGCGGCAAGGCCGACGTGGCCCGCGCCTTCGAGGGCTGGGCCGACGAGGTGCGCCGGGCCATCGAGGTCACGCCCGAGGAGGCCATCCTGGCCGTGCCCTCCCGGGACCGGAGGTTCCTGGAGCGCTGGGGGCGCGGCCCGGTGACCCTGCTCGGCGACGCCGCGCACCCCATGCTCACCAGCCTCGGCCAGGGCTCCGGCATGGCGATCGAGGACGCGGTGGTCCTCGCCCGGCACCTGCGCGGCGCCACCGACCTGCCGCACGCCCTGCGGCGGTACGAGGACGAGCGGCGCGAGCGCACCCGCGGCATGGTGGCGGCTTCTCGCTCCATCAGCGATTTCGAGCAGTCCGAGAACCCGATAAGGCGCCCGGTGCGCGACGCGTACTTCCGCTTCATGCCGGAGCGCAAACTGACCAGGACGCTGGAGTCCTCGCTCACCTTCCCGGTCGCGGACGGTGCCGCCCGCGACCAGGCGGACAAGGAGGAGACCCATGCCCACTGAGACGAGCGGCAGGAGACGGATCGCCCCGTACGGCCGGGCCGTCCTGGTCACCGGCGCCTCGACCGGGCTCGGGCGGGCCTGCGCGCTCCGCCTGGAGGACCGCGGGTTCCGCGTGTTCGCCGGTGTGCGCAGGGAGGCGGACGGCAAGGAACTGGTGGAGGCGTCCGTCCACGGCCGCCTCACCGCGGTGCGGATCGACGTCACCGACGAGGCGTCGGTGGCGGAGGCCGCCGAGCACGTCGCCGGGGTGCTGGAGGCCGACGGGGCGGGCACCGGCCTGTGGGGCCTGGTCAACAACGCCGGCGTGTGCGTCTCGGCGCCGCTGGAGTGCGTGCCGGCCGAGCGGCTGCGCTGGCAGTTCGACACCAACGTGGTGGGCCAGCTCGTGGTCGCTCAGGCGTTCCTGCCCCAACTGCGGCGCACTCGCGGCCGGATCGTCAACGTCACCTCCGGCATCGGCACCGTCGCCGTGCCCTACCTGGGCGCCTACGCGGCGGCCCAGTTCGCCAAGGAGGCGATGAGCGACGTCCTGCGGCGTGAGCTGCGCGGGTTCGGGGTCGACGTGAGCGTCATCCAGCCCGGTGCCATCATGACGCCCATCTGGGGCAAGATCTCCGATGTCGCCCAGGAGGCCCTGGGGAAGGCAGAGAGCGAGGTCGTCGAGCTGTACCGGGCTCGGTTCGAGCGCTTCCTGCGGAACAACGAGCAGCAGGCGCGGGGGAGCAGGACCACCCCGCAGGACATGGCCCGGGCCGTCGAACGGGCACTGACCGACGCGCGGCCGCGCACCCGCTACCGGGTGGGGGCGGACGTGCGCAGGATGAGCGTCCTGGCCCGGGTCCTGCCCGACGCCGCGCTCGACCGGTACCTGCGGCCGATCACCGAGTGACCGGCCGCAGGGGCGGGCGGGGCCACCGGGTGGATCACCCGGTGGCCCGCAGGCTCGTCCCGCGCTGCTGTTCCACGGCTCTGAGCAGGTCGATCCGCGACCGCACGCCGTAGCTGTGGAACAGCTTGCGCAGGTGGTAGTTGACGGTGTGCGGGGAGACGCCCAGACGCCTGGCGATCTGCCGGTTCGTCAGCCCCTCGCCCACCAGCCGGATCACCTCGCTCTGCCGGTCGTTGAGCGGGACGGTCCCGCGCACCGCGGCAGCAGCCGTCGGTGCGCGGGACCGCCGGACCTCCTCCGCCTCCCGTTGCAGCGCACGCTTCAGCGAGGCGGGCACCGAGTCCGCGACGACCCGGCGGAGCAGTTCACTGTGGAAGACCGTGCCGGTGCCGTCGCCGTGCACGAGGCCCCTGCCGACGGCCTCGTCCAGCAGCCGGACCAGCCCGGAGGGGGAGACCCGCAGCATCGGCGCCAGCACCTCGTACTCCAGCACCCTGCCCAGCACGGCGGCCATGCGCAGCAGGTGGCGGCATTCGGGCGAGAAGGTGTCCATCGTCGCGGTGATCTGCGCGCGCAACTTCTGCGGCAGCTTCGTGCCGACCGGATGGACCCGGCCGTCCACGAGGCACAGGGCCTCCTCCTCGCGCAGTCCCATCAGCAGCGCGACGATCAGGGCGGGATGGCCCGCGGCCTGGCCCACCCATTCGAGCAACGCGGGCGAGGGAGGTGCCCCCAGGATGTCGGCCGCCAACTGTGCGCAGGCGGAGGGGGCCAACGGGGCCAGGACCAGGTGCTCGCGCCGGCTGGCCGGCATGGCGAACACAGCGCCCAGCGCGTCCGACCCCCCGCCGCGGCAGAGGGCGGCCACCGACACGGTGCGGCCGCCGTGCACCGCCACGCGCCGGGAGAACAGGACGTCGACGGCTTCCCTGCCCAGCCGGTCGGCATCGTCCAGCAGGACCAGCAGCGGAGCGCTGCCGGCCGGGAACCGCCGGCCCGCGGCCAGGCGGGCGCGCCGGCCCGGCCCGGGGGCGGTCCGGCGCACCGCCGGCACGTCCTCGAAGGAGGCGTACCCCATCTCCTCGGCCATCGCGGCACAGGCGTGCAGCAGCCGTGTCTTGCCCACCCCCGGGGGCCCCTCCACCACGAGCAGGGCGCTTCCCGCGGTACAGCCGTGCGCGAGGACGTCGCGGATGTGTGACAACTCGCGCTCTCGTCCGCGCAGCGGATGGTCGTGCGAGGTGACGAACACGGATGTCTCCTTCTGGCTTCTGACCTGCTGTGCGGGCGGGGAGGGTGCGCTCAGACGGTGTCGGGCGCGCGGCGCACCGTCACCGTTCGGAAGCGGTCGGCCACGAAGGCCGCGTCGCAGTAGGCGGAGTTGCCCGACGGGTTGAGACCCGTGCCGTGCAGGTCGGAGTAGACGGCGGACTGCGTGATGTACCAGTCGCCCGTCAGGTTCAACGACAGCATGACGCCGCTGCCGGCGCAGGCGTGCTCCAGCGCGCGCTCGACCTCCGGCGAGGTGGTGTACGCGCCGACGGACAGCGCGCCCTTCTCCCGCACGGCGCGGTCGAGCAGGGCGATGCCGTCGTCCGCCGAGTCGACCGCGACGGCGAAGGACACCGGTCCCAGCCACTCGGACAGCAGCGTCGCGCGGTCCCGTGCGCGGGAGGCGTCCAGGGAGACGACCACCGGGGTGCGGATCACCGCGTCCGGGAAGCGCGGGTGCCGCACGGCACGGGACCTGTGCGCCACCGGCCCCAGCCGCCCGGAGTCGGCCCGCTCGACCCGGTCGCGCACCTGCGGTCCCAGCAGGGCGCCCAGGATGTCCGCGGCGCGCGCGTCGTCGGCGAGGAGCGCGTCCAGGGCGTCGCCCAGGTCCGCCACCACCTCGCCGTAGTCCTTGTGCCCCTCGTCGGTCGCGATGCCCGCGCGCGGGATCAGCAGGTTCTGCGGACTCGTGCAGAGCTGGCCGCTGTACAGGGAGAGTGTGAAGGCGAGGTTGGCCAGCATGTCCCGGTACCCGGCCGTGGACTCGACCAGCAGGGAGTTGACGGCGGAGGTGGCCGTGAACAACCGGGCCTGGGAGGCGTTGGCCGTCAGCCACGCGCCGAAGGCCGTCGTGCCCGCGTAGTCGACGATCCGGACCTCCGGGTCGACCGCCAGCCTCCTCGCGAGCCGTTCGCCCGGGTGCTCCGCGGCCAGGCACACCAGATCGGGCGGGAAGCCCGCGTCCCGCAGCACCTCGCGGGCGACGCGGACCGTCAGGGCGAGGGGGAGGACGGCCTGCGGGTGCGGTTTGACGAGTACGGCGTTGCCGGTGGCCAGGGAGGCGAACAGGCCCGGGTAGCCGTTCCAGGTGGGGAAGACCGAGTTGCCGATGACCAGGCCGATGCCGCGCGGAACCGCCGTGAAGGTCTTGTCGAGGGCGAAGGTCCGGCCGTCGTCCAGCGGTTTGCGCCAGGCCACCGCGGCCGGTATCCGCATCTGCTCGGCGAGGGCCACGGCCACCGCCTCCAGGCCGCGGTCCTGCGCGTGCACGGCTCCGGCGTGGAACGCCATGACGGGGCCGTGGCCGCTGGTGTGCATGGCGGCCTGGGCCCATTCGTTGCTGCGGGCGTTGATGCGGGCGAGGATCTCCGCGCACACCACCGCCCGCTCCTCCGGGGTCGCGGTGCGCCAGTCCGCCGTCGCCGCGCGCATCGCGGGCAGCAGGACGGCGGGGTCGCAGTGCGGATAGGAGATGCCCAGCGCGAAGCCGTAGGGGGAGGTCTCGCCGCCTGCTGCGGGCGAGGGGCCGACCGTGCCGTCCCGTCCGGGCTGATCGAGTTCGAAGGGGGTGTCCAGCAGGCGGCGGAACGCGCGCTCGCCCGCGGCGGGGTCCTGTTCGCGGTACGCGTCGGGGGCCTCCGGGTAGGGGGACCAGTGCTCACGGCTGCGGACGGCTTCCAGGGCCCGGCCGAGGAGGGGCGAGTGTCTCTCTGTCAGGTCTGCTAACACGGTGCGCTCCTTACATTTGCTCCAACGATGACACGAGGACGGCAGGGTGTCAGAGGGCTTTCCAGGACATTGGAAGCCCGTGGGCGGGGTGTGCAGGAGGCGGATCGCAGGCCGTCGGGCACCTGCCCCCGCCGCGCCGCGGCGGGGGCAGGTACGCGCCGGCGGCCTCAGAGCAGGACCGACCGCAGCGCTGCTTCGAACTCGTCGGCGGTGGGCGGCTCTTCGGTGAGCAGGGCCTGCATCAGCAGGCCGTCGATGGTGCCCGACAGGATCCGCAGCCGCACGGGATCGTCGGTGTAGCACCGTCCGAACTCGGCCACGGCGGCGAGCCAGTCCCGGGTGGGGCCGCGCAGCTCGGGCCGGCGGGCCGCCAGCAGGTACAGCTCGTACTCGGCCAGGAGGTGATCGGGGTGGGCGACGACGGTGCACATCAGCTCGGCCAGCGCGCGCAGTCCCGCGCCCCTGTCCTCCACCCGGGCCGCGAGCGTCCTCATCCGCCGGGCGTCCTCCTCCATGCAGCGGGTGAGCGCGGCGGTCAGCAGGTCGTCGATGCTCTTGAAGTAGTAGGCGGCGGCGGTGGACGGCTGCCCCGCCTCCCGGGCGACGGCGCGGTGGCTCACCCCGGCCACCCCCTCGCGGGCGACCACGCGGACGGTGGCCTCGATCAGTTCCCTCCTGCGCCGCTCGCCCTTGATGCGCCGGCCGTCCGTGGTCGGTTCGCCCACCGTCTCTCCCGCGGTTGTCGCCGTGTCCACCACGAGACCATATCCCCTGGTCACGGGCGGGTGTCGACGGTGCCGCCGACCGGAGCCGGACCCGCCTGCGCCTCCGGGGCGTCCTGGGCGCCCGCGCCGAGCCGGCGGGACAGCGGCCGCAGGGCGGCCAGGGCGAGCGCCAGGGCGGCGGCGCCCGCGGCGATGGCCACGGCGAAGCCGCCCTCGGGGCCGTAGCGGTCGACCACCGAACCGGACAGCGCCGCGCCCAGCGCCACGCCCACGCTCAGACCGGTGATCGCCCAGGTCATGCCCTCGGTCAGCTTCGACGGCGGTACGGTCTTCTCCACCAGGCCCATCACCACGATCATGGTGGGGGAGAAGAACAGGCCGGAGAGGAACACCGCGGCGGAGAGGGTCGCCACGCTCCCGACCAGCAGCAGCGGCAGGGTGGTCAGTGCCGTTCCGGCGGCACCGAGCGCGAGCAGCCGGGGCAGCGGCACGTCGATCTTCAGCGCGCCGAAGGCCAGGCCGGCCAGGGCGGAGCCGACGGCGTAGACCGACAGCACGATGCCCGCGCTGGCCGGTGAGCCCTGCTCCTCGGCAAACGCGACGCTGACCACGTCGACCGTGCCGACGATGGTGCCCCCGGCCACCAGGATCAGGGCGAGCAGCTGCACGGATCCGACGCGGATGGCCGAGCCCCCGCCGCCCGCCGCGTCGAGACGCTCCACCGGCGGTTCGGTGCGCTTCTGGGGTACGAAGAGCAGTACGCCCAGCACGAGGAACGCGGTGGCGACCAGCGGACCGGCCTCGGGGAAGAGGGCCGTGGACAGCGCGACCGACAGCGCGGGGCCCACGACGAAGG
Organism: Streptomyces desertarenae; assembly: GCF_042681365.1. NCBI lineage: Bacteria > Bacillati > Actinomycetota > Actinomycetes > Kitasatosporales > Streptomycetaceae > Streptomyces > Streptomyces desertarenae. The sequence continues at coordinate 87,162 of NZ_JBHUFU010000006.1, forward strand.
TCAGTTCGTCCACGACCGACTCCAGCGAGAAGGCGGTGTGGAGCCGGGGGGAGTCGCGGTAGACGTGCGTCCAGCGGGCGCGGACCATGGCGGCCATGTTGGGCAGCGTGCCCGCGAACACGGCGAAGAAGAAGAGGGTCCAGATGGGTGCGTCGTAGCGGGCGCACAGCAGCAGCGCGCCCATGGAGATCGCGCTCAGCCCGGTGGCGGGCGGCAGCACCCGGCCCTGGCCGGCCCGGTCCACCAGGCGGGAGACCTGCGGGCCGAAGAACGCCATGGAGAGCGTGAAGGTCGCGGAGACGGCGCCGGCGAGCCCGTACTCGCCGCGCATCTGCGACAGCATCGTGATGATCCCGATCCCGGTCATGGAGATCGGCATGCGGGCGAGGAAGCCGGCGGCCGAGAAGGCCACCGAGCCCGGGGCGCGGAACAGTTCGCGGTACGGATTGCCCATGGGAGTGCCTCCGGTCCGTCGGCGTGGTACGACCGAGAAAAAGTTGAACGGCCGCAAGACATTGAACGAGTGTTTCAGTTTCCACTCTACGCCGCGGCGGGACCGGCGTGTCAACCTCGTCACCGTCGGTCACGGGGAGGAAGCGCACGGGGAAGGCGGTGCCGGAGGGGAGGCGGACGCGTCCGGGCGGGGCCGCTCCGCCCGGGGGGGGGCGCGGGTCAGCGGACGGGGCGGCCCACGAGCATGGACGGGGCGCCCGCGACGCGGGTGAGGAAGACCGTGGCCGCGTTCGGCCCGGACGGCTTCACCTTGCGGCGCAGCTCCTCCGGCGCGACCGCCGAACCGCGCTTCTTGACGGTGAGCGCGCCCACGCCGCGCTCCCGCAGCAGCGCTTTGAGCCGCTTGACGTTGAAGGGCAGCACGTCGGTGATCTCGTACGCGCTCGCGTACGGCGTCGGGCGCGGCTCGTCGGAGGTGACGTAGGCGATCGTCGGGTCGATCAGGCGCCCGCCGACCTGGTCGGCCACCTCCGCCACCAGATGGGCGCGGACGACCGCGCCGTCCGGCTCGTACAGGTAGCGGCCGACCGGGCCGGCCGGCGGGTCGGGCAGGCCGGCGGAGGCCAGGGTGCGGGGGCCGGGCAGCAGCGTGGCGCGCACCCCTGGCTCCCCCGGCGGGAGGCCGAACCACAGCACGGCCTCCTTCACGTCGCCGCCGTCGGAGATCCACTCCGCCGCCGCGTCCCCGGGCACCGCCTCGTGCGGGATGCCCGGAGCGACCTTCAGCGCCGCGCACGGGGCCCGCCGGGCGGCCCCGACCGCCCAGGACAGCGGGGGCGAGTACGCCTCGGGGTCGAAGACCCGGCCGCGCCCGCCGCGCCGCGCCGGGTCGGCGAAGACGGCGTCGAAGCCGGCGGTGTCCACCTCCGCCACGTCCGCGCAGCGCACCTCGATGCGGTCGGCCAGGCCCAGCGCTTCGGCGTTGGCGCGGGCGACGGCGCAGGTCAGCGGGGAGCGGTCGACGGCCAGGACGTCGATCCCGGCGCGGGCGAGCGCGATGGCGTCGCCGCCGGTGCCGCAGCACAGGTCCGCCAGGCGGCGCACCCCGAGGGCGGCGAAGCGCCGGGCCCGGTAGGCGGCCACGCTCGCGCGGGTGGCCTGCTCGACGCCGTCGGGAGTGAAGTACATCCGGCCCGCGTCCTCCGGGCCGAACTTCGCCGCCGCCCGCTGCCGCAGCCGGGCCTGCGCGATGGCCGCCGAGACCAGTGCGGCGGGGTGGTCCCTGCGCAGCCGGGTGGCGACGGCCAGCTCCCGCCCGGGGTCGTGGTCCCGCAGCTCCGCCAGGAGGGCCTGCCCCTCGTCGGTCAGCAGGGCGCGGAAGGCGGCGACGGGGTCGGATCCGGGGTCGTTCGGCGCGTGCACCGGGCCATCATCGCAGCGGCCGCCCCCGGCGGGTGAACGGCCGGGGCCGGCGGCTCCCCGCAGGGCGGCGGACGGGCGCCGCGACGCGGTACGGGGGCCGGCCTGCCGGCGCAGCGGCGCGCAACGCGCCGTGCGTTGGCACTCCGGTTGACTGAGTGCTAACGCCCGCATAGTCTCGGACCTGGCACTCACCCATGGAGAGTGCCAATCCCAGCGACGGGCAGATCCGGCACCCGCGACGACGGATCTACCAGGTCGCCACCCCAGACATCCAAACCCCGTGAGATCTCCGAAGGGGGAGGTCGGATCGTGACGACCGCCACTAGCTCCAAGGTTGCCATCAAGCCGCTCGAGGACCGCATCGTGGTCCAGCCGCTCGACGCCGAGCAGACCACGGCCTCCGGCCTGGTCATCCCGGACACCGCGAAGGAGAAGCCCCAGGAGGGCACCGTCCTCGCCGTCGGTCCGGGCCGCTTCGAGGACGGCAACCGCCTGCCGCTCGACGTCAAGGTCGGCGACATCGTGCTGTACAGCAAGTACGGCGGCACCGAGGTGAAGTACAACGGCGAGGAGTACCTCGTCCTCTCCGCTCGCGACGTCCTCGCGATCATCGAGAAGTAAGCCACCGCGAAGACCGCCTTGTGATCCGCGCCCTGGTACCCGCGTCCGAGACGTCCGGGGCCGGGGCGCGGTTCCTTTGACGAGGACCCGAGAGGACCACAGCAGCCATGGCGAAGATCCTGAAGTTCGACGAGGACGCCCGTCGCGCCCTCGAGCGCGGTGTCAACAAGCTCGCCGACACCGTCAAGGTGACGATCGGTCCCAAGGGCCGCAACGTCGTCATCGACAAGAAGTTCGGTGCCCCGACCATCACCAACGACGGCGTCACCATCGCCCGCGAGGTCGAGGTCGAGGACCCGTACGAGAACCTGGGCGCCCAGCTCGTGAAGGAGGTGGCGACCAAGACCAACGACATCGCGGGTGACGGCACCACCACCGCCACCGTGCTGGCCCAGGCCCTGGTCCGCGAGGGCCTGCGCAACGTGGCCGCCGGCGCCTCCCCGGCCGCCCTGAAGAAGGGCATCGACGCCGCTGTCAAGGCCGTCTCCGACGACCTGCTGGCCACCGCCCGCCCGATCGACGAGAAGTCCGACATCGCCGCCGTCGCCGCCCTGTCCGCCCAGGACAAGCAGGTCGGCGAGCTGATCGCCGAGGCGATGGACAAGGTCGGCAAGGACGGCGTCATCACCGTCGAGGAGTCCAACACCTTCGGTCTGGAGCTGGACTTCACCGAGGGCATGGCCTTCGACAAGGGCTACCTGTCGCCCTACATGGTCACCGACCAGGAGCGCATGGAGGCCGTCCTCGACGACCCCTACATCCTGATCCACCAGGGCAAGATCTCCGCGATCGCGGACCTCCTGCCGCTGCTGGAGAAGATCATCCAGTCCAACAGCTCCAAGCCGCTGCTGATCATCGCCGAGGACGTCGAGGGCGAGGCCCTGTCCACGCTGGTGGTCAACAAGATCCGCGGCACCTTCAACGCGGTGGCCGTCAAGGCCCCGGGCTTCGGCGACCGCCGCAAGGCGATGCTGGGCGACATGGCGACGCTGACCGGCGCCACCGTGGTCGCCGAGGAGGTCGGCCTCAAGCTCGACCAGGTCGGTCTGGACGTGCTGGGCACCGCCCGCCGCGTGACCGTCACCAAGGACGACACCACCATCGTCGACGGTGGCGGCACGTCGGAGGACGTCGAGGCCCGCGTCGCGCAGATCAAGGCCGAGATCGAGACCACCGACTCCGACTGGGACCGCGAGAAGCTCCAGGAGCGCCTCGCGAAGCTGGCCGGCGGCGTGTGCGTCATCCGGGTGGGCGCGGCCACCGAGGTCGAGCTCAAGGAGAAGAAGCACCGCCTGGAGGACGCCATCTCCGCGACCCGCGCCGCGGTCGAGGAGGGCATCGTCTCCGGTGGCGGCTCCGCGCTGGTCCACGCCGCCAAGGTGCTGGAGGACAACCTCGGCAAGGACGGCGACGAGGCCACCGGTGTCGCGGTCGTCCGCCGCGCCGTGGTCGAGCCGATGCGCTGGATCGCGGAGAACGCCGGCCTGGAGGGCTACGTCATCACCTCCAAGGTGGCCGAGCTGGAGAAGGGCCACGGCTTCAACGCCGCCACCGGCGAGTACGTCGACCTGGTGAAGGCCGGCGTCATCGACCCGGTGAAGGTCACCCGCTCCGCGCTGGAGAACGCCGCCTCCATCGCCTCGCTGCTGCTCACGACCGAGACCCTGGTCGTGGAGAAGCCGGCCGAGGAGGAGCCGGAGGCCGCCGGCCACGGTCACGGCCACGCCCACTGACACCGGCGTCCGGTCCCGTTCCGCCCGCCCCGCCACGGGGCGCGGCGTCCCAGGGCCCGGCTCCCCCTCCCGCCGCGGGAGGGGGAGCCGGGCCCTCGCCGCGTACCGCCCGCCCCGCGCCGGAGCGCGCGGGGCGGGCGGGACGCCGTGGCCGGGAGGGCCGCCGGCGGCCCGGCGCGGCCCCGCTCACCTGGGGCTGAAGCGGCCGGTGGTGGAGGACGCGCGTCCCACCAGACCGCGCGGCGCCAGCCGGGCGATGCCCATCAGCGCCTTGTAGCGCGGGTCCGGGATCGACAGGGACTTGCCCCGGGCCAGGTCGGTCATGGCCGTGTCCACCACCCGGTCCGCGTCCAGCCACATCCAGCCCGGCACGTTCTCCGCGGCCATCCCGGCCCGCCGGTGGAACTCCGTGCGCACGAACCCCGGGCACAGCGCCATCAGCCGCACCCCCGACCTCCCCAGGTCCCGCGCCGCGCCCTGGGTGAACTGCACGACCCACGCCTTGGAGGCCCCGTAGGTGCCGCGCGGCAGGAAGGCCGCCACCGAGGCCACGTTGACGACGCCGCCGCGCCCGCGCTCCCGCATGACCTCCGCCGCGGCCGAGGTCAGCCGCAGCACGGCCTCGCAGTGCACCTTGAGCATCCGCAGCTCGTCCTCGACGGGGACCTCCAGGTAGCGGCCCCGGTGGCCGAAGCCCGCATTGTTGACCAGCAGGTCCACCGGGTGCCGGCGGTCGCCCAGCCGCTCCTCGACGGACGCGATGCCCTCGTCGGTGGCCAGGTCGGCGGCGAGCACGGACGCCTCGATGCCGTGCCGGTCGTGCAGCTCCGTGGCGTTGCGCCGCAGCCGTTCGGCGTCCCGGGCGACCAGCACCACGTCGTGGCCGTCGCGCGCCAGTCTGCGGGCGAAGGCGGCGCCTATGCCCGAGGTGGCTCCTGTGATCAGTGCAGTCGTCATGTGGGCACGCTATCCGGCCCGCCCCCGCCCGGTGGGGGCCGCGGGTGCCGGACGGGTCAGGAAGAGCGCCCCGCGGTGTACTTCAGCGCCTCCTCGCGGTCGCGCGCCGTCAGGGCGTCCCCGGCGGCCAGGACGCGGGGGAGGAGGTTCCGCTCGGTGGTCAGGGCGCGGAAGAGGAAGGCGGAGGAGACCTCGTGGTCCGGCCGGTGGACGATCTCGACCGGGTCTCCGGCGCGTATCTCCCCCGGCTCGACCACCCTGAGGTACGTCCCGGGGACGGCGGCCCGCGTGAACCGCTTGATCCACCCGGCTCCCCGCTCCGCCGGGGGGACGCCCGTCTCCTCCAGCCAGCCGGCGAAGGTGCGGCAGGGGATGCGCGGGCAGGAGACCTCCAGCAGCACCCGGGGGCCGACGCGCCAGCGCTCGCCGACCCGTGCGCCGCTGACGTCGACGCCGAGGGTCGTGAGGTTCTCGCCGAAGACGCCGTTCGGCAGCTCGCGGCCGAGCTCGTCCTCCCAGGCGTCCAGGTCCTCCCGGGCGTAGGCGTACACGGCCTGGTCGTCGCCGCCGTGGAAGCGCAGGTCGCCGATGGCGTCGCCGGCCAGGCCGCTGCCGCCCGTCCCCGGGGGGCCGGGGGCGGCCACCGCCACCGGGCCGTCGGCCGGCCGCTTGTCGATGCCGGTGACACCGGTGGGGGAGTTGGTGTAGCCGACGGGGCGGAGGGTGGCCAGGTTCACCGAGAGGATCCGCATGCCCGGCAGCCTAGAGGGGCGCCGCGGGGCGCGGCGACGGGATTCCGGGGGCCGGACGGCGGGTCCGTACGCGCCGCGGGAGGGCGGGGCCGGGGCGGGACGGCCCGGAGGCGGGGCGCGGGCCGGTGCCGGCGGCGCCTTCGCCGCCCCGGTCCGCCGGGCGCGTGGGCGCGCGGACGGGGCCGCCGTCCCGCGCGCGGGCGCGGATCCGCCCGGGTCACGCGCCGGCCGTGGTGCTCATCAGCCGGTTCCTGGCGCGCCCCATCAGCTCCTCCCGCTCGTCCTCGGTCAGGCCGCCCCATACTCCGTACGGCTCCCGCACGGTGAGGGCGTGGGTGGCGCACTCCGAGCGGACCGGGCAGCGCATGCACACCTCCTTGGCGGACGCCTCGCGCGCGCTCCGCGCCGCGCCGCGCTCCCCCTCGGGGTGGAAGAACAGCGAGCTGTCGACTCCTCGACAGGCGGCCAGCAGCTGCCAGTCCCACAGGTCGGCGTTGGGGCCCGGAAGACGGGAGAAATCTGCCATGGCTTGTCCTCTCGAAGCGAACTGATGCTGGTGAACCAGTCGAGAACAGTCACGACCGTACATCCACGGTATGAGTAGATGTAAATATGCATCTTGGCGATTCTCATGACAGACGCGACCAATAAAAAGAAAACCCGCCAAACAGGGCAAATGACGACACGGCCGCTGATCTGGGCCGGATAGTCCCTCCGTGTCGACTCGATCACGTAGGGTGTTGAAAGCGGGCGCCGAAGACCGTAACTCTTTCGGGTGACCGTCGTTGAGTGTGCGGAGGCGGTTGACGCGGACAAGTGCCGGACGGATGTCCGGAGCGGTCAACCGCACAGGTGACGATTCGTACCAGCCCTGGAGGCCAAAGGTGATGCGCATGAGCTGCGGAGGGCGACCATGACTTCCGTCCTCGTCTGCGACGACTCCCCGCTTGCCCGAGAGGCGCTGCGCCGCGCGGTGGCGACCGTGCCCGGCGTGGAACGTGTGACCACGGCGGCCAACGGCGAGGAAGTCCTCCGCCGCTGGGGCGCCGACCGCTCCGATCTCATCCTGATGGACGTCCGGATGCCCGGTCTGGGCGGTGTCGAGACGGTGCGCCGCCTGCTGTCGGCCGACCCGGGCGCCCGCATCATCATGCTGACCGTCGCCGAGGACCTCGACGGCGTGGCGCTGGCCGTCGCCGCGGGCGCCCGCGGCTACCTGCACAAGGACGCCTCGCGCGCCGAGCTGCGGGCCACGGTCACCCAGGCGCTGGCCGACCCCACCTGGCGGCTCGCGCCGCGCCGGCTGCGCTCGGCCGAGATGGGAGCGGCCCCCACGCTCACCGCCCGTGAGATCCAGGTGCTGGAGGGCATGAGCCACGGCCGCTCCAACGCCGAGATCGGGCGCGAGCTCTTCCTCTCCGAGGACACGGTGAAGACCCACGCGCGGAGGCTGTTCAAGAAGCTCGGGGCCTCCGACCGGGCACACGCCGTGGCGCTCGGGTTCCGCTGGGGCCTCGTCCGCTGAACCGGCGGCCGGCCCGTCCGGCGGGCCGTCCCCCGGTGCACACGCCCTTCCTGCCCGCGGACGGCGCGGGATGCGGGAGCGGGCGAGCCCCGGTGCTCCCCGCCCCGTCCGCCGCACGTCCGGAGGAGCCCCCCGTCGGCCTGGCCGACCGCGGACGACGGGGTCTCCGGGTGACGGACCGGTGTCGTAATCTGCCGTGTGCCGCATCCTGGATGTATGGAGTTCCTCGGGGACCGGACGGCCAGGCGTGAGGGGAGGGCGCAGGACGTGACAGCGAGTGCCCCTGCCCATAACGCTTCAGCGCACAACCGCGGACGGGGTGCGGCCGAACGGCCGCGGCGGGTGCACGATGGACCGATGCGCGACGACGAGACGTCCCCCGCGGCCGACGGGCCGGGGGAGATCGGTGCCCTCGTCCAGCGCGCCGTCGAGGGGGACGAGCAGGCCACCCACGACCTCCTCGCGCGCGTCCACCCGCTCGCGCTGCGCTACTGCCGCACACGTCTGACCCGGCTCCCCGGTGACGCTCGCCACTTCGTGGACGACCTCGCCCAGGAGGTCTGCCTGGCGGTGCTGTGCGCCCTGCCGCGCTACCGCGACACGGGCAAGCCCTTCGAGGCGTTCGTGGTGGCCATCGCCCAGCACAAGGTCGCCGACCTCCAGCGGGCCGCCATGCGCGGCCCCGGCAGTACGGCCGTCCCCTCGGACGAGATGCCCGAGCGGCCCGACGACTCCCTCGGCCCCGAGGAGCGCGCCCTGCTCAGCAGCGACGCGGAGTGGGCGAGGAAACTGCTGGCCAACCTCCCCGAGCACCAGCGCGAGCTGGTGCTGCTGCGCGTCGCGGTGGGGCTCACCGCGGAGGAGACGGGGCAGATGCTCGGAATGTCCCCGGGGGCCGTCCGTGTTGCCCAACACCGAGCCCTGTCGAGACTGCGCGCCCTCGCCGAGCAGTGACGGGGGGACCGCCGGCCCCGGCCGCCCCGCCGCACGAGTGCGGCGGGTGCACGGCCGGACGGCGGTCCGGGGCAGGCCGAACGATCCGGAGGAGGCGGTCCGGCTCGCGGGACACGGGGTACTCCCGAGCCCGTTAGCATGGACGTCCGCGCCGGGCAAGAGTATTGGGGAAGGTGCCATGGAAGGCGTCATGACCGACAACGTCGACGGAGTACCCGCGAAGTTCGCCGCGCTCGGGTTGACCTACGACGACGTGCTGCTGCTGCCGGGCGAGTCGGACATGGCCCCGCAGGACATCGACACCTCCTCGTACGTCTCCCGCAACGTCAGGGTGAACATCCCGCTGATCTCGGCGGCGATGGACAAGGTCACCGAGGCCCGCATGGCGATCGCCATGGCCCGGCAGGGCGGCGTCGGCGTACTGCACCGCAACCTCTCGATCGAGGACCAGGCCAACCAGGTCGACCAGGTCAAGCGGTCGGAGTCCGGCATGGTCACCGATCCGATCACCATCCGCCCGGACGCCACGCTGCGCGAGGCGGACGAGCTGTGCGGGCGCTTCCGGATCAGCGGCGTGCCGGTCACCGACGCCTCGGGCAAGCTGCTGGGCATCGTCACCAACCGCGACATGGCCTTCGAGACGGACCGCTCCCGCGAGGTCCGCGAGGTCATGACGCCGATGCCGCTGGTCACCGGCGGCGTCGGCATCTCCCGGGCGGACGCCATGGAGCTGCTGCGCCGCCACAAGATCGAGAAGCTGCCGCTGGTCGACGGCGAGGGCGTCCTCAAGGGCCTGATCACCGTCAAGGACTTCGTCAAGGCCGAGAAGTACCCGAACGCCGCCAAGGACGCGGAGGGCCGCCTCATCGTCGGCGCGGCGGTCGGCGTCGCCGGCGACGCCTTCGAGCGGGCCCAGGCCCTGATCGAGGCGGGTGCCGACTTCATCGTCGTGGACACCGCGCACGGCCACTCCAGGCTGGTCGGCGAGATGGTCGCCAAGATCAAGTCCAACTCCTCGGTCGACGTGGTCGGTGGCAACGTCGCCACCCGCGACGGGGCCCGGGCCCTGATCGACTCCGGAGCCGACGGCGTCAAGGTCGGGGTCGGCCCCGGTTCGATCTGCACCACCCGCGTGGTCGCCGGCATCGGCGTCCCGCAGGTCACCGCCATCTACGAGGCCGCGCTCGCCGCGCGGGAGCACGGCATCCCGGTCATCGGCGACGGCGGCCTGCAGTACAGCGGCGACATCGCCAAGGCCCTGGTCGCCGGCGCCGACACCGTGATGCTCGGCAGCCTGCTGGCGGGCTGCGAGGAGTCGCCGGGCGAGCTGCTGTTCATCAACGGCAAGCAGTTCAAGTCCTACCGGGGCATGGGCTCGCTGGGCGCGATGCAGTCGCGCGGCCAGGCCAAGTCGTACTCCAAGGACCGCTACTTCCAGGAGGCGGTCGGCACCGACGACAAGCTCATCCCCGAGGGCGTCGAGGGCCAGGTGCCCTACCGCGGCCCGCTGGGCGCCGTGGTGCACCAGCTGGTCGGCGGCCTGCGGCAGTCGATGTTCTACGTCGGCGGCCGCACCGTCCCGGAGCTGAAGGCCAAGGGCCGCTTCGTGCGGATCACCGCGGCCGGGCTCAAGGAGAGCCACCCGCACGACGTCCAGATGACGACCGAGGCACCGAACTACTCGCGGCGCTGAGCCGCAGCCGCACCGGGGCGCCCCGGGGGAGGCCGACACCCGTCCGCCCCCCCCCGGGGCGCCCCGGTCGCGCGACCGCCCGGACGAGGACGGCGGCCCGGGGGTGTGCCCGGGGCCGGGACGGCCCCGGCGTGCGGTACCGGAACCCCGCTCGGGGATACTGGTGACGTAGACCGTAGGAAGGGCACAGCACGTGACTGAGATCGAGATCGGCCGCGGCAAGCGCGGAAGGCGCGCGTACGCCTTCGACGACATCGCCGTGGTGCCCAGCCGCCGCACCCGGGACCCGAAGGAGGTCTCGATCGCCTGGCAGATCGACGCCTACCGCTTCGAGCTGCCGTTCCTGGCGGCGCCGATGGACTCGGTCGTCTCGCCGGGCACCGCGATCCGCATAGGGGAGATGGGCGGCCTGGGGGTGCTCAACCTCGAGGGCCTGTGGACGCGCTACGAGGACCCCGAGCCGCTCCTGGCGGAGATCAGGGAGCTGGACGGGGCGAACGCGACCCGCCGGCTCCAGGAGATCTACGCCGAGCCGATCAAGGAGGAGCTGATCGGGCAGCGGATCAAGGAGGTCCGCGACTCGGGCGTGGTGACGGCCGCCGCGCTGTCGCCGCAGCGCACCGTGCAGTTCTCCAAGGCGGTCGTGGACGCGGGCGTCGACATCTTCGTCATCCGCGGCACGACGGTCTCCGCCGAGCACGTCTCCTCGGCCGCGGAGCCGCTCAACCTCAAGCAGTTCATCTACGAGCTGGACGTCCCCGTCATCGTCGGCGGCTGCGCCACCTACACCGCCGCGCTGCACCTGATGCGCACCGGTGCCGCGGGCGTGCTGGTCGGCTTCGGCGGCGGTGCCGCGCACACCACCCGCAACGTGCTGGGCATCCAGGTGCCGATGGCCACCGCGGTGGCCGACGTGGCCGCCGCCCGCCGCGACTACCTGGACGAGTCCGGCGGCCGGTACGTCCACGTCATCGCCGACGGCGGCGTGGGCTGGTCCGGCGACCTGCCCAAGGCGATCGCCTGCGGTGCGGACGCGGTGATGATGGGCTCCCCGCTGGCCCGGGCCACCGACTCGCCCGGCCGGGGCCACCACTGGGGCATGGAGGCCGTCCACGAGGACGTGCCGCGCGGCAAGCGCGTGGACCTGGGCACGGTCGGCACCACCGAGGAGATCCTGCTGGGCCCCTCGCACAGCCCCGAGGGCCACATGAACTTCTTCGGCGCGCTGCGCCGCGCGATGGCCACCACCGGCTACTCGGAGCTCAAGGAGTTCCAGCGCGTGGAGGTCACCGTCTCCCGCTGACACGGCACGCGGCGGGGCCGGGCCGGTGGTGCGCACCACCGGCCCGGCCCCTTCCCGTCTCCCCGCCCGGGATCCGTCAGCCGATGCTCACGGGCCGGGTCCAGTCGGTGCCTTCCGCGGGCGCGCTGATGACCTTGCGGGGCGTGCCGTAGGCGGTGGGGCCGCCGGGGTGGAGGTGGACGTCGCCGCTGGGGGCGGACAGCGCCCAGAGGTCGGGGGTCCGGTCACCGTCGGCGTCGGGGGTGCCGACGAGAAGCGGTACGGAGTCCGGGTCCCACTCGGCCTGCCCGTAGACGGTGTCGTCGCCCGTGCGGGAGGAGGCGGCCAGTCCCAGGGAGAGCAGGTCGGTACCGGTGCCGTCGGTGTCCGGCTTCCCCTCGCGGAGGTAGAGCCGTCCGGTGCTGCGGGAGCGGTAGACCAGATCCGCCGCCTCGTCGCCGGTGACGTCGCCGACGAGGACGAGGTCGCGGCCGTCCCAGGTGCTGTGGGCCGCCTGATGGGCGGCGGCGAAGGCGCCGCCGCTGTAGCCGGTGAAGATCCACAGCTGGGGACCGGCGTTGGCGAACAGATCCGGGTGTCCGTCGCCGTCGACGTCGCCCACCGAGAGGATCTGGGTGAGTCGGTCGGAGGAGGGGGCGCCCGGCGGCAGCAGGATCTTCTGGCGCCGGGTGACGTCGAAGCCGCTGTAGCCGTCCCCCGGGTAGACGTACAGCTCCCCGTCGACGCGGGCGACGAGGTCCTGGATGCCGTCGCCGGGGAACCAGTCGCCGTGGTGGGTGATCAGGGCGCCGGTCCAGTAGCTGTCCGGGGTGGGCGTCGGGTTGCCGCCGCTGGTGCTGTACGAGGCGTCCATGCCCGAGTGCAGGTCACCGCTGGGGCTGCCCGGGTACGCCTTCAGCCGGCCGGTGTCGGTGACGGCCAACAGGTCGGGATAGCCGTCGCCGGTGGTGTCTCCCGGGGCGTCGAGGCCAGTGCGGGGGGTGACGTAGAAGCGGTGGGCGGTCTGCCCGGAGGTATTGCCCACAGGGTCCACGGCCCGTACGTAGAGGATGTTCGGGCCGGCCTGGGGCGGTTCGACGGCGATGGTGACGTCGCCCCCGCGGACGGCGGGGGTGGCCGTGGAGCCGAAGCCGGTCCAGTTGAAGCTGTACTCGTACCTCGTGGCGTCGCTCGCCCCGTCGGAGCCGAAGGTGAAGGTGCCGCCGGTGCCGAAGCGGACTGTGGACCAGGTGTCGTCGGTACCGTCCGCGGACGGAAAGTCGGTCGACGTCACGGTGGGGGAGGGCGGCCCCTTGTGGTCGACGGTGAAGCGGCAGGGTTCACTGCCGCTGGGGGCATAGGCGGAGACGGCGTTCTCGGGGTCCTGGGAGCGGACGCCCCAGGAGTAGGTGGTCCCATGGGTGAACTTCTCCCAGGGGATGGGGGCGGTGTTGGCGTAACCGTCGCTGTCGACGGCCATGACGGAGTCGACGATCTTCGTGTCGTACTCCCCGCTGGGCCAGACCAGGAAGTGGAGGGAGCTCAGGCGGCCGTCGGGGTCCGACCCTCTGGCCCGGAAGGTCAGATCGGACTTGCCGACCGTCGAGTAGGGCCTGGTGAGGTCGCAGTCCGGGCCGGGCGTCATCGTCAGGGCGGTGGGCTGGTTGGGCTTGCGGTTGTAGACGGCCTCGATGAAAGGGGAGTTCTCACCGTTGGCACGGAACTTCTTCCAGTGGTGGGCATCGGTCTCACTGGCGGCGCGCAGGCCGAGGGTGACGGTGCTCCACTTCCCGTCGGAGGCGTCCTGGGCGGCGGATCTGATGTCCATCTTCACCCAGGAGTCGGGACAGCTGGAGCTCTTGTAGCCGTGCCCGGTGGTGGCGCTGGACAGGACACGTGTCCAGCTCGGTTGCCTGTTCCAGGTGCTGGAGCTGGAGATGGACCTGGTGAGCCAGAGGTTGTACTTGTGCCCGGTGCAGCCCCATGAGTAGGTCTGCAGGACCCGGAAGTGGGCGGACTTGACGGTCGCCCCGTGCAGGTTCCCGGGGAGCTCGAAGGTGAACACCGAACGGGACAGACCCCTGGTGGTGGATTCGTAGCCGACGCGGGCCTCGTTGGTACCGTCGTTGAAGTTCTGGCCGTTCCAGAAGCTGGAGTCGGGGTACGGCTGGTACAACAGCGTCCAGTTCTTCTTCCGCCCCGTCAGGGAGGGGTCGATGAAGACCGGGTAGACCGTCTCCTCGGACGCCATGAACTCCCGGTCGGAGAAGACGGTCAGGACGCCGTCGTCGTCGAGGTCGGTGCCCAGCACCGCGTCGTGGCTGCCGGGCTGCGGGCCCCAGACTCCCGGCAGGGCCAGGGTGTCTTGTGATGCCCCGTTGCCGTCCCTGTCGCCTTCGGTGCCTCCTTCCGGTGTCTCCTCACCGATGGTGACGGCGGGCTCTCCTGCGGAGTCCCAGACGTACGGGGTGGGGGCCGTGGCCATCTCCTCGCCGTCCTCGTCGACCGCGCTGAGAACGCCGGACCCATGGTCGAGGCGGAAGTCGAGGTCGGGGGAGGCCAGTCGGTGCCGCATCGTCTCCAGGAGCGGGTCGCCGGCCGCCTCGCGGTCATGAACGACCAGCAGCTGGGAGTAGCCGCTGTCACGGGCGGTCAGCAGCAGGTCGATGCCGGGCCGGACGTCCCGGTAGAGCGCGCGCGGCCCGTCGACCACCGGTGCGGGCAGCGGACCCGGCCAGTCGACGGTGATCTCGTGGTCGGCGGTGATGAAACGGACCAACTCGCTCCATTGAACCGCGGAGTCCTCGCCCGCGGCCGTCAACTGGGTGCGCGTGCCGGCGGCGCTGCCCGCGCTGAAGACGAGGGGGTCGTTGACAGCCCTGGGCGAGAAACCGTCCCTCACCCTCTCCAGTGTGGTGTCGATCGCCTTCCACTCGCCGTTCACCTCTGCACGAAAGGTGTCGCTGTGGATACGGGTGCGCATCAGGCCGTCCGGGCGCGCCCAGGTGGTGGAGTCGGCGGTGCGTTCCGCGGTCACCTCCACCTCCTTGCCGGTCTCCTCGGCCCGACGCACGGCCTCGGCCGCGCCCATGGGAGCGCCGCCGTCCTTGTGGGCGACGCGGGGCACGGGGATGTCGTTTCCCCGGTCGGGTCGGTTCACGGCCAGAGGAACGGCTACGGCGGCGGCCAGCAGGGTGGCGACGATCGCCGTGCCGCGGTTCCGGGAACGAGCGAGCCTTCGCCGGAACGAGTCCTCGGAACCGCTTCGGAGTTTTTCTCCGGCCCGTTTCCTGTTTCCTTCCGCCCCTGTCTCTCGTGCGCCTTCCACGGTGGCCATGGTTTCCCTACTCCCCCCGTGGGCGCCGGGAGTCCACGATGCCCTCGGTGATGCCGATCCGTGCGCCCGGTAACACTCCGCGCGCGGTGATGTGCGACGCAGAGCATGACTCATCTCCACACTTTCGTCACGCGACGGAAAGGAGGCGGGCAACGGCAGCGGCAAGTGGCTTCGGATGCCGCGCGGGGAGCCCGAGAGGGAACCGGTTCCATCCGCCGGCAAGACAGGATCGCCAATACAGGGAATGTCTTGATTTATGTAGGGGCGTTTTATCGCCGATAATCACTTTCCTTGGCTTTTGGTCCGGAGTAAACTATTCGGTCCGGTGTCAACAGGAATATCGGTGGATGAATCGAAAGCGGAGCCTGCGGCCACCCCTCGCTCCCTGAGTGATTGATGTCACAAGAGATATGCGAGGGTGGATTCCATATGAGGCGGACGTGCATAGTGCTCGCCGTTCTTTGTGTTTTCTCTGTGTGGGCGCCCCGAAGGCCTGCGCGGCCGTCGTGGGGGGTCCGCTGTGTTCACGTTCCTGATGCGGGATCGGCTGCGCCGTACGGGATGGGGGCAACGACGCCCGGCGCGCGGGCACCGCGTGGTGCAGGGCGCGGGCGTGTCCGTCGCGGCACTGATGACCGTCACCCTGCTGCCTGTCGAGGCGTGGGCCATCCCCCCGGACGGCAACCTGCGCAACGGGCCGGCGTTGACGGCTCTCCAGCAGGACGCCGAGGCGGGACTGGACGAGGCGGCGGCCGCCGAGTACGGGGAGTGGGCGGGCGGGATGGAACCGCCGGTGGAATACGAGCCGACGAAAACGGACGTACCACCCGGCGGGACTGCGGACGTCGCACTCGACACGGCCGGCGGGGAACTGGTACCGGCCGGCGACCTGCCGGTCAGTCTGGGCAGGGCGACTCCCACGGGGACCGAACCCACCCCGCCTGAGCCCTCGGGCGTTTGGAACGTGGAGTTGGAGTCGCGTACCACCACCGAGACCGCGGGGGTGGACGGAGCCGTCATCACCGTCACCCCGCCGGACACCGGTGCCACACCCGTGGACGTGGCGCTGGACTACTCGCGGTTCGAGGACCTGTACGGCACCGAGTGGGCGACGCGGCTGAAGCTGGAGCAACTGCCCGAGTGCTTCCTCACCACGCCGGAGTTGGAGGAGTGCACCACTCCCGTGGAGGTGCCCAGCACCAACGACCCCAGTACGGACACCGTACGCGCCACCATCGACCCGGCCACGGCCCGAGCACCGGGATTGTCCACCCAGTCCGGCGGCGGCCCGGTCGTGCTGGCCGCCACCGACTCGGGCGAGGGCGCGGGCGGCACCTACAGGGCCACGAGCCTCTCCCCGAGCGGGACCTGGACCGCTGGTGGATCCGGGGGCGGCTTCTCCTGGACGTACCCGCTGACCGTCCCGCCCACCCCGGCCGGACCGGCGCCTGCCATCGCCTTCTCCTACTCGTCCCAGGCGGTGGACGGAAAGACGTCGGTGGCCAACGGCCAGGCCTCCTGGGTAGGGGACGGCTGGGACTACCACCCCGGGTTCATCGAGCGCCGTTACCGGCCCTGCTCCGACGATCTCGACGGCACCCCGAACAACGACAACGCCGATCACGAGGAGAAGTCCGACCTGTGCTGGGCCGGTCCCAGCGTGGTGATGTCGATGGGCGGCACCACCACCGAACTGGTCCGTGAGGTCGTCCAGGGTGACGGCGGCCCCGAGGAGAGGTGGATCCCGGCCACCGACGACGGATCCAGGGTGGAACTGAGGAAGAACTCCGCGCTCGGCAACGGCGACGACGACGGCGAGTACTGGGTGGTCACCACCCGGGACGGCACCCGCTACTGGTTCGGCCGTCATGATGTGGACGGGGACGGCACCCGCCCCGGCACCGACTCCGTCTTCACCGTTCCCGTCTTCGGCAACCACGCCGGGGAGCCCTGCCACGCCACCTCCTTCGCCGACTCCTCCTGCACCCAGGCCTGGCGTTGGAACCTGGACTACGTCGAGGACGTGCACGGCAACGCCATGGTCGTCGACTGGGCCAGGGAGACCAACCGCTACGCCCAGAACGGCAGATACAAGAAGCACGTCTCCTACGTCCGCGGCGGCCATCCCGAGAAGATCGAGTACGGTCTGCGCGCCGGCGCCCTGACCGGCGCCCCCGCCGGGCGGGTGGTGTTCTCCACCGCCGAGCGCTGTATCACCGAGGGCGAGGTCGACTGCTCCGACGCCGACTTCGACTCCGACAACCACGGGGACAAGCAACCCTGGTGGGACACCCCCTCCACCCTGCATTGCAAGGCCGACACCAAGAACTGCTACGTCTCCTCGCCGACCTTCTGGACCCGCCATCGGCTGAAGGCCGTGACCACCTACGCTCAGCGCACCGAGGGCTCCACGAGCCTGGCGAAGGTGGACCACTGGACGCTGGAGCACTCCTTCCCCAAGCAGCGCACCGACACCCACCCGCCGCTGTGGTTGGAGTCGATCACCCGCACCGGCCACGGGCCCGACGGCGAGAGCATCACGCTGCCGCCGGTGACGTTCCTCCCCAACGTCGCCGACATGCCCAACCGGGTCGCGCGCTCCACCGCCGACCCGACCCCCGACTTCGACCGGCTGCGGGTGGAGACCATCCGCACCGAGACCGGCGGGGAAATCAAGATCACCTACTCCCGGCCGTGTCCCGTCGGTGCCGCGCCCGACCCGAAGACCAACGACACCCGCTGCTTTCCCGTCCACTGGTCCCCGGACTCGGAACTGGAGGAACCGGAGATCGAGTGGTTCAACAAGTACGTCGTCACCAAGGTGGCGGAGCGCGACCGTGTCGCCCGCCAACCCGACGTCGTCACCACCTACACCTATGAGGGCGGCGCCGCCTGGGCCAAGGACCGCGACGAGTTCTCCAAGCCGGAGCTGCGTACTTTCAGCCAGTGGCGGGGCTACGCCTCGGTGGTCGTCAGCAGGGGGCTGACCGAACGCACCGGTGAGCTGGACGCCACCGAGCGAACCCAGACCCGTACCCGCTACTTCCGGGGCATGTCCAAGGATGCGGGCCGCACGGCCGTCACCGTCACCGACTCCGCCGGCGAGGTCATCGCCGAAGACCTCTTCCCCTACCAGGGACGGGTGGCCGAGACCATCACCTACGACAGGGCGGGCGGCGAAATCGTCTCCCGCACGGTGTCGTGGCCGTGGGCGAAAAAGCTCGCAACCCGCGCACTCGGCGACGGGCTTCCGGCCCTGGACGCCTGGCGCACCGGTACCGGACGCACCGACAAGACCGAAACGATCAGCGGGGGACGCGAACGCACCGTACGCACGGTGACCACCGTCGACGACGTCCACGGCCTGACCGAGACCGTCCACCGGCACACCCTCACCCCCGACGGCGAAGGCGGCCACACCGTCGGCGACCGGCAGTGCACCGTCCACTCCTACGTGCACAACACCGGCAGGCACCTGATCGGACTGCCCTCCCGGAGCCGGACGACGGTCGGTACCTGTGAGCAGGCCGCCTCCGTCGGCGGCGGCCGGATCATCTCCGACACCCGCACCTCCTACGACGCTCCCGACGCCTTCGGCCGGGCACCGGTGAAGGGCCTGCCGCACCAGGTGGACACCGTGAACGGGGACGGTACCGGCTGGATCACCAGCGCCCGCAACACCTTCGACTTCATGGGTCGCCTGCTGACGGTGACCGATGCCCAGGGCAACCAGGCGGCGACCTCCTTCGGCCCGGGCACCGGAGTGCCCTTCACCACCACCACGACGAACCCCGCCGGGCACATCACCACCGCCACCGTCGACCCCGGGCGCGGCACGACGCTGGAGGCCACCGACGCCAACGGACGCACGGTCACCACCACGTACGACCCGTTGGGACGTACCACCGCCGTGTGGACGGCCTCCCAGGACCCCGCCTCGGACAGGGCCGCCCACACCTTCGATTACCAGATCGACGAGGACGCTCCGCCGGCGGTGACCACCCGCACCCTGCGGGACAACGGTACCTACGCCGACTCCGTCACCCTCTACGACGGCCTGCTGCGCCCGCTCCAGGTGCAGACCGAGGCGCTGGGCGGAGGGCGGATCGTCGCCGACACCCGATACAACTCCCTCGGCGTGGTCGCCGAGACCCGCAACGGCTACCTCGCCGGGGGCGAGCCGGAGACCGAACCGTTCATCCCCGAATCCGTCTTCCGCGTTCCTCACTCCACCGAAACCGCGTACGACGGCCTGGGCCGCCCGGTGAAGGCCACCACCCTCCACCGTGGCACACCACAGCACTCGGCCACCACCGCGTACGGCGGGGAGTGGACGCTGGTCCGGACCGGCATGTCCGCCGACGGCCTGACCGCCCTGCGGGGCAGCGAAGCCGTCAAGACCTGGACCGACGCCCTGGGCCGCACCGAACTCGTCCGGCACTTCACCGACCCGGGCCTGACGGAGTGGACAGACACCCGCCACACCTACGACGCCCGGGGCAACCACACCGGGGTCGCCGACCACGACGGCAACGAGTGGACCCACGTCTACGACGCCCGCGGTCGGGTGACCTCCACCCGCGACCCCGACATGGGTACGTCCTCCTTCACCTACGACACCCTGGATCGACGGGTCCGCTCCGAGGACTCCCGTGGCAACGTGCGCGTCACCACTTACGACGTGCTCGGCCGCGCGACTGCCGTCCGCGAGGGCACGGCTGCAGGTCCGCTGGTGGCCGAGTGGACGTACGACACGCTGCCGGGCGGCAAGGGGCTGCCGGTGGCCGCGACCCGGTACACCGGCGGCGCGGCCGTCGTCACCGCCGTCACCGGCTACGACTCCGAGTACCGGCCCACCGGCACCGAGATCGTCATCCCCGACACCCCTGACACCCGGGGGCTGGCGGGCACCTACGCCTACCGGCAGACCTACACGGCGACCGGCCGGCCACTCACCACCACGCTTCCCGCGACCCCCGGTGGTCTGTCCGAGGAGAAGGTCGTCACCCGGTACGACGGCGAGGGTTCGCCGGTCTCCACCTCCGGACACTCCTGGTACACCGCCGACACCATCCACAGCCCGTTCGGCGAGGTGCTGCGCACGGTCAGTGGTGAGGCCCCGAACCGGGTGTGGTCGACCGCCGAGTACGACCCGGACACCGGCCGCCTGTCCCGCACCGTCACCGACCGGGAGAAGGCCGGCCCCCACCGGCTGACCGACACGCGGTACGGCTACGACACCGTGGGCAACGTCACCTCCGTCACCGACACCCGGCCGGGCGTGACCACGGACCGGCAGTGCTTCACCTACGACGCGCTCGGCCGGCTCCGCCACGCATGGACCGCCGCGTCCGGTACCTGCCCGCGCGAGACCTCCGCGGTGGACTCCGGGCCGGCCGCCGGCGACACGGCCACCGGGCCGGACGGGGACGGCTACTGGCACACCTACGCCTACGACGCCATCGGCAACCGCACCTCGATGGTCGACCACGACCTGACCGACCCGGCGCTGGACGACACCTACACCTACACCTACGGCACCACCCTTCCCGCGACCGGGACGACCGGGCCGGTCGAGGTTCAGCCCCACACCCTCACCCGCGTCGACGCGGTGACCAAGGCCGCCGGCAGCACGGTCGAGTCGATGTCGACCTACGCCTACGACAACGCGGGCAACACCATCGAACGCACCGTCGGAGGCGACACTCAGACTCTCGTCTGGAACGCGGACAACAAGCTCACCGCCGTCGACACCAGTGGCGACGGCGCGGCGGATATCTCCTACCTCCACGACGCCGACGGCAACCGGCTGGTCGAGAAGACCGCCACCGGTGCGACCCTCTTCCTCGGCGACGCCGAGGTCACCGTGGGCGCAACCGGCAACGCGATCGAGGCGCGCCGCTACTACAGCCACCCCGGAGCCCCCACCGTGGTGCGCTCCACCGGTGGCAGTTCCGACCCGGACGACCACGAGCTGACGGTGCTGCTGAGCGACCACCACGGTACCGCCACGACCTCCGTCACCCTGGACGCGGCGATGACCGTCCAGCGGCGCAAGTTCGACCCGTTCGGCAATCCCCGCGGCACCGAATCCGCCGACTGGCCCGGCCGCCGCTCCTTCCTCGGCACCGGCATCGACGACCCGGCCACCGGCCTGACCCACATCGGCGCCCGCGAGTACGACCCCGTCGTCGGCCGCTTCATCTCGGCCGATCCGCTCATCGACATCGCCGATCCGATGCAGATGAACGGCTACGCCTACGCCAACAACAGTCCGGTCACCCTCTCCGATCCCACCGGCCTTCACCCCGATGGCGCCTGTGGTGGCACCCCCTACTGCAATGGTGGGATCGAAAGCTGGACGAAGAACGAGGACGGCTGGCTCTGGGAGCACACCACCAGGACGAAGGACAAGAACGGCAGCGTCACCACGGTGACCGTCAGTCGCGGCCTGGGGACCGGTAACAGCACCACTTACTACACGGCCGAACACACGGCGTCGCCCATCAAGGGGGACAGCGGAGGTCGGAACTGGTTCGAAAGGCTCCTCTCCCACGGCAAGGGACGTGCGGCGGAGTTCGTGGTCGGCGGACTCCAGTTCGTCGGCGGCAACATCGCCGACGGCTGGAGCTGCCTGACCGACCTGAAGTGCCAGGCGGTATGGGACAAATTCATCAAGTACCACCCGCTGAACCTGCGCAACATCATCGGCCAGCTCTCTGCGATGGCGGGGAGTGGCAAGGAGATAGCCGTCGGATTCACCAGCGGGCGGAGTGCCGAGTCCACCGCCGACCTCGCCATCCTGGTCGCCTCACTCGTCACCACGAGGAAGGGGCTGGGCAAGGGGACCTGCAACAGCTTCGTTCCCGGGACGGCGGTCCTCATGGCCGATGGCAGCACCAAATCCATCGAGGAACTGGAGACCGGTGACCTGGTCCTCGCCACCGACCCCGAAACCGGCGAGACCACGGCCAAGGCCGTTACGGCCGAGATAAGCGGCGAAGGGGAGAAAAAGCTCGTTCGTGTCACCGTCGACACCGACGGAGAAGAGGGGAACAAGAGTTCCGCTCTCACCGCCACCGACGGTCACCCGTTCTGGCTCCCCGAACTCGGCGAATGGATCGACGCCACCGACCTGAAGGTCGGCCAGTGGCTGGAAACCGGCGCCGGCACCCGAGTCGAGATCACCGCCGTCGAACGCCGGACCCGGCACGTCACCGTCCACAACCTCACCGTTGCCGACCTCCACACGTACTATGTGCTGGCGGGTGATACGCCGGTCCTCGTTCACAATGCAAACTGCGGTCCGGGAACCAAGTTTGGCGTGCCGACCGCGCCGGGCGTGTACTCGATCCATCTTAAGGACGGGACAACCTACGTCGGAAGCTCCACGACAAGCATTCGGGAGCGAGTGAATAAGTCGATGCGTTCCAAGCATGCGGTTCGGAAAGCTGGATACAAGGCGGACGACATAGCCAACGTCACCTATTTCACTCTGCCTAGCGGAACGAGCAAGACGGCGATCCGTCGGATGGAGCAGACTATGATGGAAGGCGTGAAGGCCAGAGGGGGAACTCTGCTTAATCGAAGAGACCCTGAAATCGACGTACCAATAGGCGGCTACTTGCCGTAGCACTCGACTGGAGTCTGCGATGGGAACCTGGGGACCGGGTCCGTTTGATAGCGATACTGCGGAAGACTACCTGGACGAACTGGAGGAAAAGCCTGCGTCCGGGCGGCTCGCGGCCGTCACGACAACATTCTGCGCAGCATCCGAAGGCGGTTCTTCCGATGCTCTTCCAGAAGAGGTAATGGCGGCCGCTGCGGTCGTTGCAGCCAACCTTCCGGCCGGCGCTTCCCTGGAATGGAGTGAGGATTACTCGGGAGTTACTGATTGGCTACCAAAGCCAATCGACTCGGCCCTCGCTTCTTCTGCGATGCGGGCACTGGAAAGCGTCTTCTCGGAGAATGAATCATTCTGGCGGAGTTGGGTGAATGAGGAAGAAAGGGAAGAGGCGCGAGCAGAGTTGGATCGCGTGAAGGCGCTGTTGCGATCCGCCCACGGTGGTGGGTCGCGATAGGTCTCGGCCCCCTACGGACCAGGCAGGTGAATTCACGTTCGCGAATCCCGGCGGCAAGGGTTATCCGGTTTGACCGGATCGCTCCGCGCTGACGGCAGTAGTTGACGGCAACGGCGGCGAACACCGGGGGTGTTCGCCGCCGTTGCCGTGCGCCCGTGCGTGGAGTCAGGGGCGGTTGAGGGCGTCGCCTAGGGCGGTCATGGCTTCGCGTTGGAGGCGGAGGCGTACGTGGGCGTAGACGGTGGCGGTGACGCCGATGTGGGCGTGGCCGAGGAGTTCGCCTTTGCGGAGTCCGGTGTGGAGGGCGAGTTCGAACAGGGCGTGCAACCGGTGTCCGCCCGTGGCCGCGAGGAACTGGCGGGCTTCGTCGGCGGTGAGGGGTTCGAAGCGCCGGGGCTGTGGGGTGCCGGTGCGGACGTTGCGGGCGACGTTGCGTGGGATCTCCTCCTCGCGGACGGCGTGCTCCAGGGCGGACTTGAGTACGGAGTGGATGTAGGTGAGCGTCAGCGGAGAGAGCAGCTTGGAGCAGCACTGGCCGATTGCGCAGCAGCGGGGCTGGTCGCGCCGGGCGTCGATGCGGCGGGTGCAGCACTGGCAGGTGGTGCGGAGCTGGTTGAGCCAGGTGCGGATGTCCTTGGCGGTGAGCTTGGTGAGCTTCTTCTTGCCCAGGCCGGGGATCAGGTACCGGTTGACGCAGGCGGTGTAGCGAGTGTGGGTGTTCTCGCGGAGTTGGTGGAAGGCGACGTTCTCCAGCCAGTAGGTCAGGTACGCGGCCACGCTGCCCTGTGCGGAGGGGATGGGGAGGCCGCGGTTGCTGGCGGTGATCTTCTCGGTGAGCTTGGCCAGGGCTTCCTTGCGGGTGGTGCCGTAGACGCGGACGCGCTTGCGGGTGTTTCCGGGGGCGAGGACGTGGCCGGCGGCTTCCCAGCGGCCGTCCTTGCGCTGGTAGATGGTTCCGTCACCGTTCGCCCGGGTCTTTCTCTTCGAAGTAGCCATCAGGCGGCCTCCGCCAGTCGGTGCGAGATGAACTCCCGCAGCGCCGAGGCGGGGATGCGCCGGGACCGGCCGATGGTGACGGAGGGCAGGCGGCGTGAGCGGATCAGGTCGTAGACCGTGGACCGGCCGAGCCGGAGCCGGGCCATCCCCTCCGGCACGGTCAGCAGTTCCTCGTCAGGCATGGGCGTTCTCTCCTTCCGTGCTGGTGTTGGGAGTGAGGGCGTCGGTCAGCCATTGCTCGCCCGCGGTGAGGCCGGTGCCGGCGAAGGCCCAGTGAGCGAGGACGAGGGTGGTCTCCTCCGGCTCGGCGGCCGGGTCGTGGGGTGTCTCGCCGCGTGCGATGGCGGCTTGGAGGCGCTGCCATTCGGCGCGGGCGGTGCGGAGTGCGCCGAGGGTGGTGGAGTAGCGGCGGGTCTTGGTGGAGAAGTGGCCGCGGAAGCCGAGCATGTGGGCCCAGGCCCGCAGCCGCAGATGTTCCAGGTCCTTGCGGGCGCCGAGGGTCCAGGCGGTGCGGATCATGCGCCGGGCGTGGTCGGTGAGGTCGAGGGCGGCCAGCTCGGCGAGGAACTTCAGCGGCCGGTCCAGGGTGCCGGTGGCGGTCTCGGCGCCCTTGGTGGCGTACTTGGCGATGTAGGCCGCGACGGCCCGGCCGGTCAGCTCGGTGCCGCCGTCGAGGTCGGCGGAGCGGATCGGGCGGATGTCGAGCTGGCGGCCGAAGGCGAAGGTGTGCTCGCGTCCGTCGAGAGACGGGCCGGTGATCCGGGCGGCGGAGGCGGCGGCGCGGATGGCGTCGGTCAGCAGCTCGGCACTGGCCCAGGAGGGCGGCGGAGTGTCACCGCCGGTGGGGCCGTCGAGGCGGATGACGGCGTGGAAGTGGACCGCGCCGCGCTTCTGGTACTCGGCGACCTTGGCGAAGGACACCCGCGCGTACTGGCGGAAGGCGCGTTGGGTGAGTCCGGCGCGCTTGGCGATCTCCCGGCGCAGGTAGATGGAGAAGCGCCGCCAGATGGCCCCAGCGTGCGCGTTCCACAGCACGGCCGCTTCGTAGTCGTACCGCTCGGGGTCGAGCGGGGTGCCGAGGGCGGGATCGTCGGCCGGGTGGCGGGCGTCGCTGCGGCAGCGGCCGGAGTCGGGGCGGTTGTGGACCGGGCCGAAGCTGGGTGCGGTGAAGGTGGCGAACACGCGCGGGTGCGCGGCGACCTGCTCCGGGGTGCCCTTGCCGCCGCGCAGTCCGGCGGTGATCAGGTGGTAGGTGTCGCGGCGGTAGGTCTCGGCGCAGGTGGCGCACCGGGTGGTGCGGCGGTTGTTGCAGCGCACCAGCAGGTGACCGGCCGGGAGGTCGGTGGAGTCCAGGCGGTGCAGTTCGGGGCCGATCTCGCCGGTGGTGGTGTTGAGGGCGTGTTCGGCGCGGTAGCCGGACAGCCGGATCGGGCGCGCGCAGCCGCCCAGCCCGGTCAGTTGCCGGACCAGGCCGGGCAGGCTGCCCCAGGAAGCGAGCATGCCGAGTTCTTTCGGCGGCGGTGCGGTGGTGCGGGGGATGATGGGCTTCTCCTTGTCTGGCTTGCGGGTCGGACGAGGGAGTGAGGCCGGTCGGGGCGGCGGGATGCTTGGCGGTATCGAGGCCGCCCCGACCGGCCGTTCAGCGGCGGTGCCCGGAGGCGAGCAGGGAGCGCAGGACGAGGGCCGCGGCGGCCACGGACACTGCCGTCACGGCGACGGCCGCCAACAGCGCGGTCAGCACCACGCCGCCCACGAGCACGGCGGCCACCGCGCCGGTCGTGGCCGGGGGCAGCACGGGCCGCCGGGCCGGGGCGGGGTGGCAGGAGCAGGCCGGCGGCTGGCCGTGCTCGGCGGCGGCCGGGAGGTGCGGTGTGGTGGGGAACTGCGGGCGCAGGAACATGGCGGGTTCTCCTTGGTCAGTCGGTGGTGCCGTTGACGACCTCGACCCCGGTGCGGGTGCCGGTGTCGATGGCGGGGGCGAGGAAGGTCTGGGAGAGGTAGAAGCCGAAGAGGGCGATCACGACGACGACCCACAAGCGGATGCCGAGGAACTTGATCGCGGCCCAGGCGATGACGCCCAGGACGGCCACCAGGGGCAGGGAGACGGTCACGGGAACCTCCGGTCAGCGGACGGGGCAGCGGTGGGTACGGGCGGCCAGCTCGGCGGCGGCGCGGCTGTCGTAGTCGGCGGAGAAGCCGCAGCGCGGCGCGGTGCAGGCGGTGGTGTGCTTCTCGCGGCCCCGGCCGTCGTAGGCGGTGCCGACCTGGACGGGGCCAATGCGGACGACCCGGCGGAAGCGGCGGTGCGCGGGCACGGTCAGTCCTCTCCGGTGAAGTCGCTGGTGTGGTCGATGAGCCACTGTTCGATCTCGGGGTGTTCGTCTGCGGTGGCCCGCTGGAACGCGCCTTCGGCGACGGCCATGGCTTCGTCGAGGCGGTTTCGGCGGGTGAGTTGGGCGGAGCACTCCAGGGCGAGGCGGATGACCGGGCGCATGAGCAGTCCTCCTTGTCAGGTGAGTTGGGCGGCGATCTGGTCGGCCAGGGCGGGCGGGACGCCGAGGCGGGTGCGCAGGGTGTTGGTGTCGATGAGCGTGCCGGTCCGGGCGTGGGGTCCGGCGCAGGGTCGGCGGCCGCGGGCAGCTCGGCGGTGTTCTCGTCCGGCTCATCCGGTGCCGCAGTGCTCGGTGAGTGGGCGAGGAGGGTCCCGCCGAGGAAGGCGACGGCGGGCCAGCCGGCGACGAGGATGCGCAGCCAGTCGGGCACGTCGTTCAGGTCGAGGAGTCCGGCGGTGGCGACGTTCGCGCCGAGCGAGGCGGCCAGGGCGATGACGAACCAGCACCATCCGGCCGTCGTGGCGTGGCCGGAGCGCAGGCGCCGCCAGGCCGCGACCATCAGCAGGTCGACGCTGATCGGGTAGGCCCAGGCTTTCCAGCCGTGCTGTCCGGCCGCTGCGGCCAGATCGTGCAGGTGCGCGAACGACAGGGCACCGGCGATGACGGCCTGGACCAGCACGGCGTCAACGCGGGCCAGGTAGCGGCGCATGGGTGGCACCTCCTTTCGGTTTTCGGCATGGCAGGGGTAGGGACTTGGCGCGAAGGCGGTCGCGCCGACCGTGGTGCGGGGTGGCTTTAGTCGGTCACGGGCCGCGGTGTGACCAGCGGAGTCGGATGCTCGACCGGGGCCGGCGGAATATGCGGCCGGAACGGGGCGAGGGCGGGCACGTCGGGGGCGAGGTGCGCGGTGTCCTGGCAGACGGCGGCGTCGGTGAGGGACAGGTAGGGGGTGCGGATGCGGGACCAGCCGCCGGAGGTGTCACCGGCCACGGCCAGGCCCGGCCGTTCCGGGGCGATGGAGCAGGCCTCCTCCACCGCTTCAGGGGCGATGTCGCCGAGCGCCATCTTCGCCGACGCCTCGTCGTTCACGCGGTGGCAGACGCGGCCGGAGAGCTGGGCCCGCAGCATGGTGGCGCCCTTGCCCAGCTCGGCGCCGAAGCGCTGCCCGCACACCTCCAGATAGATCCCGGCGGCCCTGCCGAGCTGCGCGAGCCGGACGAGCTGGGTGACCATCTCGTCCCGCCGCTCCTCGTCCTTCTTCGTGGCGACCAGGAAGGGTTCGGCCACCTCGTCGACGACCAAGACGACCGGCACGGGCCGCTCATCCTCCGGCAGGCCCCAGACGTCCGAGGTGATCTCCTCGTCCGGGGTGCCGGGGGCGATGCCCTGCCGGGCCTTGATCAGGTCGTAGCGGTCCTCCATCTCCTTGACGAGCACGGGCAGCAGCTCGGCCGCCTCCGCCGGTTCGGTGGCTAGGGCGGACAGGCGCGGGGCGAACGGGGCCAGCTCCACCCCGCGCTTGCAGTCGATCCCGGCCAGCGCGACCGGCTGCCGGGCAAGTCCCGCGACGAGGTTGCGCAGGTACATGGACTTGCCCGACAGCGTCGCGCCGAGGGCGAGTTGGTGCGGAATGGCGCGGTAGTCGCGGACGAAGGCGGTCGCGTCCTCCCGCAGTGCCACCGGCACCCGAAGGAGACCGCCCTCGACACCGCGCGGCATCCGCACCCGGTCGAGGACGTCGAAGCCGACGAGCCGCAGCTCGACCACGCCCGGCTTGATCTCCGTCACGTAGACGGCGTGGACGCCCAGGTGTGGCGGAGCCGTTCGGCCAAGGCCGCCACGTCCGCCGGTTCCTGGCCCGGGGCCAGCCGCAGCCGCAGGCGCAGGCCGGTCGAGGTGGGGCGGATCAGGCCCCGACGCGGCGGCACCGGCCTCACCTCCCGGCGGCTGGTCGCCCAGGTGGCCATCGCCCGCAGCCGGGAGGGCGGCACGGTCAGCCCGCAGGAGTCCATGACCGCCCCGTACGAGGCCAGCAGCCGGGCCACCGACACCGGCAGGCCCACCGTGGACCAGTAGGCCGCCGGGTGCCGGGACTTGGCCCAGGCGGCGGCCCCGCCACCGAGCATGGCAACGGGACCGCCCACCCCCAGCCATGTCATCAGGTCGGACACGGTCAGGCCCCCACCGCGGCCGGGACGGCACCGGGGGTGACGGCGGCCCGGTAGGCGATGCCGTGCCGCTGCTGGCCGTTGAAGACGTTCTCCCACGGCTTGGCCACCAGGCCCGGCAGGGACACCGGAGCGCCCAGGGCCAGCCCGTCGGCGACGCCGCTTTCCGGCACGGTCACGCGGATCAGCGCCGACTCGCCCTCGTCGATGTAGACGACGCCGATCGTCATCAGCGTCTCACCGCTCACGGCGTCCTTGGCCACCTCGCCGGTCTGCCGGTCGCGGACCTTGGGCTCAGGGGCTTCGGTCAGCAGGATCGTGGCGGTCGAGGTCTCCACACGGATGGTGCGCAACGTCTTGTCTCTCCTTGGATCGCACCGGAACCACCAACGTCTACTCGTCTAGACAAGATGCGTCGACGTGATCCCGAGTCAGTTCGGAACGCGGACCACTGTGCCACACAGCTTGCTCACTCGTCTATACGAGTATGCGTCTGGGTGTGTACGAGTCGAGAGAAACCCCGCGCCGGAAGAGCGTGACCGCAGACCTTCGCTGCCTGCCGAGAGCGGCCACTGTCACATCCTTCCGCCATGCTCGGCCCATGCTGATTGCGACAAGCGCTCGGGGCCACGTAGTGAAACGCCCTTCCAAGTCGGCGATAGCCACCATGCTCGCCAACCTGCGACGCGACAACGATCACATGGTCCTTGAGTGGCAGGACGAGGACCGCGAAGGCGACTGGTACATCCAGGTGCTGTTGCGCGACAACAACACCTACCAACTGGAGTACCGAGACGGCGTCGCAGCGGAGCACTACCAGACGCTGACCGTCTCGCAGGAGAAGGTGCTTCAAGCGCTCGTCAGCTGGGCGGCCGGCAAGCCGGAGTGGCGAGACGACTTCATGTGGAACAACATCAGCGCCCTGTTCGGTCCACCCGCCACCGAAGCCACAGACCGACCCGCCGTCTAGTGTTGCGCCCCTGCTGCACATGATCACGTCGCAGGGAGTCGGTACGCCAGCACGTAGGCGTCGGCGGCCATGACCGTGTCGCAGACTTCCACCGCGCGCCCCTCGGTGTCATACGCGGTGCGCACCAGGTGGATCACCGGCACGCCGGAGGCCAGTCGCAGCGTCCGCACCTCCTGCGGGGTGGGCATCCGGGCCTTGATCTCCTCGTCGAAGTGGTCCAGGCGGTGCCCCAGTTCCTCCAGCCGGGCATAGATGCCGCCCGGCCCTGGGTTCGGCTGGGCGATCGGGGTGTTCCGGGCCAGGTCGAGCGGGAGGTAGGAGGTGGCGAACTCCACCGGCCGCCCGTCCAGCAGATACCGGCGACGACGGGCCAGCACCCGGCGCGGGGAGCCCAGGCGCGCGGCGATGTCCTGGCTCGGCCGCTCCTCCCCGACCTCCAGGCTGTCCACCTCCGACTTGCTCCCGGCCGCCTCCGCCTCCGCGATGAACGCCGATTTCCCCTGCTCGCGGTGGCGCCGGGCGAAGCGGTCCGAGGCCAGGCGCCGCACCGGCGGGCGCGGCCGGACGTAGACACCCCTGCCGTGCTCGGAGACCACCAGGCCCTCGGTCTGGAGGATCGACAGCGAGTTCCGAACGGTCATCCGGGAGACGCCGTAGTGCTCGACCAGTTCGGCTTCGGACGGCAGCTTGTCGCCCTCCTTGAACCGGCCCTTGTCGATGGCTTCGCGGATCTGGTCGGCGATCTGCCGGAACACCGCGCGGTCACTGGTCGGGTCCAGCGCCCCGAGAACACCGGAGGGGGAGGCCGCCATCTTTACTCCTTTGGATATCTAGACGAGAGGCTGAGTGTCGTTGCTACGGTGGAGAGCCTAGCCAGCGAGGGGAGCCGAGGACCGTGAGTACTGCCGAACGCCCCCATTCCGTGAGCGTCGCCGGAGTCATCGTCGACGACCGCGGCCGGGCCCTGCTGATCAAGCGCAGGGACAACGGGCACTGGGAGCCGCCCGGCGGCGTCCTCGAACCGGGCGAGACCATCCCCGAGGCCCTCCAGCGCGAGGTCCTCGAAGAGACCGGCATCAAGATCGCACTTCCCGCGACCCTGACCGGCGTCTACAAGAACATGACCGGCCTGATCGTCTCCCTCGTTTTCCGCTGTGAGGCGATCGACGGCACCCCCACCACCGGCGACGAGACGTACGCGCTGCGCTGGGCCACCCGCGAGGACGTCACCGAACTCGCCGACGAGGCATACGCCGTGCGCGTCCTGGACGCCCTGGACGCGGCAGCCCCGCCGGCCGTCCGGGCCCACGACGGCGTGAAACTCGTCTAGCCCGAACCCACTGCCCATGGCCGCCTACCAGCACGAGGAGACTTGTATGGACGAGCATACGAGTACGGTGCAGGTCTGGGAACTCTCCTGTCCGAGGCTTCCGGCCGAGGTCGGCCGCGCCCGCCGCTGGACGCGCGACATCCTCGACGGCAGCCCGTGCGCCGACGACGCGGCACTGATCGTGACCGAACTGGGCGCCAACGCGGTCACCCACACCACCGGGACCGCCTTCCGCGTCACCATCGCCCGAACCGTCGAGGCCGTGACGATCTCCGTCACCGATACCGGCGGCAGCACCACCCACCCGCGGATCACCCACCCCGACGCCGAAGCCACCCACGGCCGAGGACTGGCCATCGTCGCCCTCCTCGCCATCGGCATGGAGGTCCACCACGACGGCCACGGCCACACGGTGACCGTCCAACTCCCCGCCCACGTACCGCAGTCGGCCACACGGGAAGCCCAGCCATGCTGACCCGCTCCTACTGGTGCGAGGCCATCGCCCACACCCCGAACGACGGCCGCACCTTCTGGCTCGGCTCCCACCCGACCACTTCACCGCGGCTCGCCCTGCGCTGGTTACGGCAACGCGCCCGCCACATCAGCGACCAACTCGACCCACTGGCCGCGCGGCCCGTCCTGCACTGGCTCGACGACGACCAGGCCCACGAGCACGCGATGGCCGCCCTCGCCCACGGCGCGATGTACAGCTACACGGTCTTCGACGACGCCGTGCGCTACCTGCTCACCGCCCGCCCCACCCCGAGGCAGCACCCATGACCCACGACCGAGCAGCCGAGAACGACCAGCTGTACCGCTACGAGATCACCGCCGCCCTGAACGCCGTGGTCCGCGCCTGCCGAGACATCGTGGCCGAGCACAGCCACCGCGGCTTCTGGACCCCCAGAACCAGCACCGCCCAGACCACGCACCAAGAGCTGATCGAGGCCGCCCGTCGAGACGTTCTCCGCCGTCTCCAAGTCGCCATCCGAGCAGCCGAAACAGTCGCCCAAGCCATCGAGCACGACCACCAACGCCGGCCCAACCGGCCGAGTGAGTAACAACCTTCTCTACGGGTTCAAGGCGGCTCGCTGCCGCTCGCCGCGCGCGGCCCGGCTCCCCGCCGGGGGTGCCGCTCCTGTCTCCGCCCCGCTCCGCCCCGGCGTCCGCCGGCTCCGCGCCAGCAGCGGGCGCCAGGGTTGCTGACCAGGCGCCGTCGTGGCTGGGGGTCGGCTCCGACGGCTTTACCCACCTCCCTGGGCCGGGGCCCGCGTCGGGCAAGGCCAGGGGGCCACTCGTTCAAATTCCGGGCAGGATCAGGACCTGCCCGAGTTGCCGGGCCAGCGTACGGCCCCCTGACCATGCCCGACCCCAACCCGGGCAGGACACCGGCCAAACCCCACTCCACCGCCCTCACGCACGTAACCGTCTGACGGCAACGCCGACGGCAACACGGGCGCACAACAGGGCACTTCCACGCACACCCACGGACTGGCCGAATTCCGCTGACCTGCGAAAACGTAGATGACAGCACCTCAGCACGCACACGTACTATGTGCTGGCGGGGGCCACGCCGGTACTGGTGCATAATTCTGGCGGATGTCCCAGGATTGGCACCGCAGAATCCCTGATGGAGAATCTCGACGATGATGTGATATTCCACTATGCGGACGAAGATGGGATTGCTTCAATCGTCAATTCGGGCGCGATAAGGGCTGACTCGAAGGGGCGGGCATACGTTACTCAGGAGATGGTTTCCTCTGGCGATGCACTGAACGTCCTCTTTGCGGGCAATCCCAGGTATGCGCATAAGGGTGGCTTCATGATCGCGGTGAGGCGGCCTCAAGGAACGTCGCTTAGGCGCGGGGAGCAACCTAATGAGCTAATCCATAGGGGGTCCCTCAAGTTCGACATCCCTGACGTGCTCTATGCTGGGCCTAACCCGTTCGGCTAGGAGGCATTCATGCAGGTGGAGATGGAGTTGAGCGAGCTCGAAGTCTTGGTCTCCGCTCTCGTGAGGATGAAATTCGATGAAGTGGAGGTGCCGGAGCCGTACTTCGGAAGTCCGGTATTTTCCGCAGCACACAATCGGATTCTGGATTCTCTGATTTCAGGGAGTCGGAGGGTTGGAGACGAAGGTCGAGCGCGCCGTTGGGAGGAGTGGCGGGAGTGGGAAGGGCGTGATTTTGAACGCCAAGTGGTTATTGGATACGCCGCCTCGCTCCCGATGTGGGATGACTGGAGCCGAGATCAGCAGATCGAAGCTCTGGGAAGCTACTGCTCTCCCTTCTCTGTGGCTGCCGCTGATCTCGAAGAATTGAGGTTGGAAGTAGATCGGAATCGTCGGCCTGCCCGCTGACAAGGTCCACTGACGGCAACGGTGACGGCAACGCAGCTGGACGCCGACGCCCCTGCGAGGTATCTCGCAGGGGCGTCGGCGTTGTTGGGGCTGTGCGGTGCTACCGGGTGAGGCTGGGCTTGAGAGCGTTGCTGAGGGTGGTGATGGCGGCTTGCTGGAGGCGGGGGCGGACGTGGGCGTAGACGGCGGCGGTGACGCTGATGTGGGCGTGCCCGAGGAGTTCCTTGATGACGACGAGTTCGACGCCTTGCTTCAGGAGGAGCGTCGCGGCGGTGTGGCGGAGATCGTGGAACCGGATGCGGCGGAGGCCGCGTGGTGGAGGAGGGTGGTGAAGGTGCGAGTGAGGTTGGTGGAGTCGATGGGTCGGCCGGTGGGCGTGGTGAATATGTAGCCGCCCTCCCTGGCTGGTCCAGGGGCTGCCGTGGTGAGGGTCGCGTCGAAACTTTCTTTGCGGTTTCAAGGCGGGCCCGCTGACGCGGACCCGCGCGCGGCCGGTGTCCAGGCCCGGCCGCTACGGCGCCGCCACGCCGCCGACCCGAGCCCCTGGCCGCGCACAAACAGCACCACGGTGACAGCCTGTCGCCCGCTGGAAGACGCGGGCGCTCCATCACCGGTTGGCCCACGAGACCGCTGGACGCGTGCCGAAGCCGGCGCACACCAGGGTGGACAGCTTCCGCGAGGTCAACGCGGATACCGGCGCGAGTGACAGCAGGGAAAAGCCTCTGACCGGCGGGACCGGGGCGTGCCAGACTGGCGGCATGACGACTGACGCACTGCACCTGACCGCCGCGATCACCCACGAAGGCGAGTGGTACGTGGCGCGCTGCCTCCAGGTCGAGGTCACCTCGCAGGGAGAGACCATCGAAGAGTCTCTGGAGAACCTCCGCGAAGCGCTGGAGCTCTACTTCGAGGATGCCCCTGCCCCCGAGGTCACCGACGTGATCACCGCCCCCGTCGAAGTGCGGCGCGCCGCGTGAGCCCCGCCGTCCCCACGGACCTCTCCGGAGCCGCGGTAGCCGAGGCCCTGGAGCGGGGCGGGTTCGAGCACATCTCCACCCGTGGCAGCCACGCCAAGTACCGCAGCGGGGAGCGAACCGTCATCGTCCCCCTCCACCGCAGCCTCGCACCCGGCACCCTCCGCTCCATCCTCCGCCAGGCCGACTGGACCGTGGGCACCCTTGAGGAGCGCCTGAAGTAGGGCTGCCCCGGTTCTGACGGCAACCGGACCCGCCAACGGCGGACGCCGGCGGACTTCCACGGATAAGCGAATCAGTGATGACCTGCGAAAACGCAGGTCATAGGCCCATGCCCTGCACACGTACTATGTGCTGGCGGGGGCCACGCCGGTACTCGTTCACAACAGCATCTGCCCCAATTGGGCAGCCAACAGTGTGAAAACGTGGGGTCATACCTTCAAGACTCATGGCGCTGGAGCGAAGAACACGAAGAAGCTGACAGATCGCGCTCGTGCCACCGGGAATCAGCAAGGTCAGTGGCTGGATAATGATGCCGCGGCAGAGTTTTTGAAGGGGCTTCATGTCGAAGGCTCCGGGCCCAGATCGGTGCGGATTCCGGAAGGTATGGGGCAGGTGATTATGCCGGATGGGAGCATTGTGCAAGCGCGGGCAGCTACCATCGTCCCGAGTTCAAATGGGCTATACAAAACGAGATTTCCGATCATTGACCCGAACTGGGAGGCTGGAGAGATGAGCTTCTCTGTGTCGTTCAATCCGGCCGTGCCGTCTGGCGCTGTGGCTCCTGCTTCAACGAGTCTGGAGTCGGGTGCCGATTACGAAACCCTCGTCATGGAGGCGTGCAGCGCCCTCTCTGATGCTGGAGGCGGCAGATTTCACATTGGCGGGTTCGGGAGTGATGAGTGGCCGCTCGATGTGGCGTATGACTTGTCTGCCTTCATGGAGCAACTCCCGTCGCTTCTGGCGGGCGTGCGCGAACGGCGCGAAGTCGAGGTGGATCTCTACTCGCAGGGCATCGAGAGAACTCTGGCCTTCCGCCCAAGCGGGAATCTCGTGGTGATTCGCTGTGATTCGCGGACCAATTGGGTCCCAAACCCGGAGTGCGAGAATATTGCACAGGATGAGCTAGTCGCGATGCTCTCGAAATTGGCCGAGGACTTCGCCGGGGGGTTGAAGGCGATCAATTCCGAACTGTCGGAGGTCGCACCATTCGAGCGTTGGCTGGAGGGCGAGGTGTAGCCTCGCAGCCCGATTCCGCAACCCTCGCGCTGGATGGCGATAGCAAAGTTGAAGCCCCGTCAGGGTGCCCTGGCGGGGCTTCTATGTGGGGTGACGGCAGTAGTTGACGGCAACGTCAGCGGACGATGGCTCCGCACAGCGGCGGGTCGTTGCCGTCGTCGCGGGTCGGCTCGTGGCCGGCAGGACTGTCGGGCGCGGTGCTGAGGGTGTCGATGGCGTCGTGCTGGAGGCGGAGTCGGACGTGGGCGTAGACGCCGGCGGTGACGCCGATGTGGGCGTGGCCGGGGAGTTCTTTGATCACGGCGAGGTCGACGCCTTGTTCCGGGGGCAGGGTCGCGGTCGGGAAGGTGCGGAAGCGACGGGTGGGGTCGGTCCGGGCGGACGCGCCGTCCCGCGCAGTGCCGAACAGGGGTCCGCCCCGCCGCCCCTCACAGGCGGTGGGCCGCGCCCGTCGGGCTGGCGCCGCGGGTGTCGAGGAGGAGCTGGGCCTTGGCCGACAGGCTCTGCAGGTCGTAGACGCGGTGGTGCTGGAGGAGGAGGGTGAGGTCGGCCGCGGCGGCGGACTCGTGGAGGGAGTCGGCGCGCGGGACGGGCCGCCCGGCGACCCGCCACTGCGGCACGTGCGGGTCGTGGTAGCCGATCTGGGCGCCCATCTCCAGCAGCCGCAGCGCGATCTCCGGTGCGGGGGAGCCGGTCTGGTCGGCGAGGTCGGCCTTGTAGGTGACGCCCAGCAGCAGGACGCGGGCGCCGCGGGCGGACTTGCCGTACTCGTTCAGCAGCGCCGCCGCCCGCTGGACGACGTAGCGCGGCATCCGCGCGTTGGCCTCCTGGGCCGCTTCCACCAGCCGCAGCGGGTAGCCCGGTGTGCGGTCGCCCCGGTCCAGGCAGGCGGGGTCGACGGGGGCGCCGTGGCCGCCGACGCCCGGCCCGGGGCGGAAGGCTTGGAAGCCGAACGGCTTGGTCTCCGCGCAGCGGATCACGTCCCACAGGTCCACGCCCAGGTCGTGGCAGAGCACGGCCATCTCGTTGACCAGGGCGATGTTGACGTGCCGGTAGTTGCTCTCCAGCACCGCCGTCATCTCCGCCTCGCGCAGCCCGCGGGCCCGCACCACCTTCTCCGTCAGCCTCCCGTAGAGGGCGGCGGCCGCCTCCGTGCACGCGGGGGTGAGGCCGCCGATGACGCGCGGGGTGTTGGCGTAGCCGTGGGTGCGGTTGCCGGGGTCCAGGCGGGAGGGGGCGCAGGCGAGGTGGAAGTCCTGCCCGGCGCGCAGCCCGGACGCCTTCTCCAGCAGCGGGGCGACGTACCCCTCGGTGCCGCCGGGGCGCACGGCCGACTCCACCACCACCGTCGTCCTCGGGCGCAG
The DNA here is from genome assembly GCF_042681365.1 of Streptomyces desertarenae. Lineage (NCBI taxonomy): Bacteria > Bacillati > Actinomycetota > Actinomycetes > Kitasatosporales > Streptomycetaceae > Streptomyces > Streptomyces desertarenae. The sequence continues at coordinate 123,705 of NZ_JBHUFU010000006.1, forward strand.
CCGCTCGCCCAGCGCCAGGGCCGCCGCCCGTACCGCGCCCAGGTCCGGCGCGCGGTCCTCGCCCGGCGGGGTGGGGGCGCAGATCAGGGCGGTGCGGACCTTCTCCAGGACGGACGGGTCGGAGGTGGCGCGGAAGCCGGCCGAGAGCATCCGGCGGACCTCGGCCGCCGACAGTCCGCCGCCGGCCGGGGGGCGCCCGGCGTTCAGGTCGGCGACGGCGCGGGGGTCGGGGTCGTAGCCGATGGTGCCGATGCCGGCGGCCGTGGCGGCCCGGGCCGCGGGAAGGCCCAGATGACCCAGGCCGAGGACGGCGAGATCTGCGGGCATGAGGCGGCGTCCCTTCCCCTGTCGACTGGCGCGCACGGCGGGCGCGCGGGCGCGGCTCGTGCGGCCGGCGGGCCTTGATCATGGATCCATGTCAGGTTAAGCGCATATATGACAGATATGGTGGATTGCGTGCCGGGTGGTGTCCGCTCGGGTCGGATCCGTGGAACCGGCCGGAGAGCGGGTACAGGGCGGACAGAGGCCAGGACAGAACAGACGTGCGGGTGGCTACTGGGAGGCAGCGGTGAGGACAGCGGCACTGGGACCGGCCGAGCGGGCCGAGGCGCTCGCCCGCATGTCGGAGCGCGAACTGGACGTACTGGTCGTCGGCGGCGGCGTGGTCGGCGCCGGAACGGCCCTGGACGCGGTGACCCGCGGCCTGGCGACCGGGATCGTCGAGGCCCGCGACTGGGCCTCGGGCACCTCCAGCCGCTCCAGCAAACTGATCCACGGCGGACTGCGCTACCTGGAGATGCTGGACTTCGCCCTGGTGCGCGAGGCGCTCAAGGAGCGCGGGCTGCTGCTCCAGCGGATCGCCCCCCACCTGGTCAAACCCGTCCCCTTCCTCTACCCCCTCCGCCACCGGGGCTGGGAGCGGCTGTACGCGGGCTCCGGCGTGGCGCTGTACGACGTGCTCGCCACCGCCTCGGGGCGCGGCCGCGGCCTGCCCCACCACCGCCACCTCTCGCGCCGCCGCGCCCTGCGCGTGGCCCCGGCGCTGCGCAAGGACGCCCTGGTCGGCGCCCTCCAGTACTACGACGCCCAGGTGGACGACGCCCGCTACGTCGCCGCCCTGGTGCGCACCGCCGCCGCCTACGGCGCCCACGCCGCCAACCGGACCCGCGTGGTGGGCTTCCTGCGCGAGGGCGAGCGCGTGGTCGGCGCCCGGGTGCAGGACCTGGAGCAGGGCGGCGAGTACGAGATCCGGGCCCGGCAGGTCGTCAACGCCACCGGGGTGTGGACCGACGACACCCAGCGGCTGACCGCCGAGCGCGGCCAGTTCCACGTCCGCGCCTCCAAGGGCATCCACCTGGTGGTGCCCCGCGACCGCATCCACTCCACCACCGGCCTGATCCTGCGGACCGAGAAGAGCGTGCTGTTCGTCATCCCCTGGGGACGGCACTGGATCGTCGGCACCACCGACACCGGCTGGGACCTGGACAAGGCCCACCCGGCCGCCTCCAGCGCCGACATCGACTACCTGCTCGACCACGTCAACTCCGTCCTGGCGGTGCCGCTGACCCGCGACGACGTGGAGGGCGTCTACGCCGGGCTGCGCCCGCTGCTGGCCGGGGAGTCGGACGCCACCAGCCAGCTCTCGCGCGAGCACACCGTCGCCCACCCGGTGCCGGGGCTGGTCGTCGTCGCGGGCGGCAAGTACACGACGTACCGGGTGATGGCCAAGGACGCGGTCGACGCCGCCGTCCACGGGCTCGACCACCGCGTCGCCGAGTGCTGCACCGAGGAGGTGCCGCTGGTGGGCGCCGAGGGCTACCACGCGATGTGGAACGCCCGCGCCCGGATCGCCGCCCGCACCGGCCTGCACGTGGCGCGCGTGGAGCACCTGCTCAACCGGTACGGCTCGCTCACCGACGAGCTCCTGGAGCTGGTCGCCCGCGATCCCCGCCTGGGGGAGCCCCTGCCCTACGCGGACGACTACCTCAAGGCCGAGGTGGTGTACGCCTGTTCGCACGAGGGTGCGCGCCACCTGGACGACGTCCTCACGCGCCGCACCCGCATCTCCATCGAGACCTTCGACCGCGGCACGCGCAGCGCCCGCGAGTGCGCCGAGCTGATGGCCGAGGTGCTCGGCTGGGACGCGGGCCAGATCGACCGCGAGGTCGCGCACTACGAGAAGCGGGTCGAGGCCGAGCGGGAGTCCCAGCGCCAGCCCGACGACCAGACCGCCGACGCCGCACGGCTGGGCGCCCCGGACATCGTGCCGATCCAGCCGCTGTGACGGCCCCTCACCGGTAGCCGGCGCCGTCCCGCGGAGCCCGCAGGGCGCGCGGGGTGGTGCCGGGGCGTCAGCCCCGGTCCCGCACACCGCCGTTCCGGTGGCGTGTCCATGGCCGCGTACGCGGCGCTCCGTCCCATGGGAGAGAATGAGCCGACTGCTGGGGCGGGCTGAAGTGCGAGGGGTCACATGAGCGACGTGGACGGCCGCGGCAAGAAGGCCGGGCGGCTGCTGGGCGGGCGCTACCGACTGGGCGACGTCCTGGGCCGCGGCGGCATGGGCACGGTGTGGCGGGCGGAGGACGAGGTCCTCGGCCGCACCGTCGCGGTGAAGGAGCTGCGCTTCCCCTCCAGCGTCGACGAGGAGGAGAAGCGGCGCCTGGTCACCCGCACCCTCCGCGAGGCCAAGGCCATCGCGCGCATCCGCAGCAGCAGCGCCGTCACCGTCTTCGACGTGGTCGACGAGGACGACCGCCCCTGGATCGTGATGGAGCTGGTCGAGGGCCGCTCCCTGGCCGACGTGCTGCGCGAGGACGGCCCCCTGGAACCGCGCCGGGCCGCCGAGGTGGGGCTGGCCGTCCTGGACGTGCTGCGCGCCGCGCACCGCGAGGGCATCCTGCACCGCGACGTGAAGCCCTCCAACGTCCTCATCGCCGAGGAGGACGGCCGGGTCGTCCTCACCGACTTCGGCATCGCCCAGATCGAGGGCGACCCCTCCCTCACCTCCACCGGCATGCTGGTCGGGGCGCCCTCCTACATAGCGCCGGAGCGGGCTCGCGGCCAGCGCCCCGGTCCGCCCTCCGACCTGTGGTCGCTGGGCGGGCTGCTGTACGCGGCCGTCGAGGGGCGCCCGCCGTACGACAAGGGGTCGGCGATCGCCACCCTGACCGCGGTGATGACCGAGCCGCTGGAGCCCCCGGTGCGGGCCGGATGCCTGGAGGAGGTCATCCGCGGCCTGCTGCGCAAGGACCCGGGCGAGCGGCTGGACGAGCCGGGCGCGCGGGCGCTGCTGGAGGCGGCGGCCGGCGCGGCGGCCGCGGCGGAGGGGGACGGCGAGCCGGAGGGCACCCGCACGACGGTGCTGCCGGTGGCCGGCGGCGCGAAGGAGCCGAAGGGGAGCGGCGGTCCGGCGAAGGCGGGCGCGGCGAAGGGCGCCGCCGCGGCGGGCGCCGCCGGAGCCGCGGACGCCGCCGCGGGGCCGCCGGCAACCCCGCAGACCGCCGGGACGGGCTCCGAGCGGCTGCGCGAGGCACTGCGGGCCGTGCGGAACACGGCGGCCGGGAAGGACACCGGCGAGACGCGCACCGCCACCGCGCAGGGCGGTGCCGCGGGCCCCGGCTCCGCCGGCGGCGACGGCGGGGGGCCGGCCGGCGCCGCCCTCCCGGCCGGTGCGGCCGGTGGCGCCCGGCGGGCGCGGCAGCCCGCCGGGCTCGCGGTGGTCGCGGTGGTCGTGCTCGCCCTCCTCGGCGCCGTGCTCGCCATCACGCTCGGCGGCGACGACGGGAGCGGCGGCGACGAGCGGGCCGGCGGCGACCGCACCGCCGCGGCCGGCGGCCGCGGCGGCACCACGGACCCGCAGGACGGCGCGGACGGCGGGAAGGACCCCGACGGCGGCGCCTCCGACGGCCCCTCCGCCGGTCCCTCGGCCGGTCCGTCCGGCGACGGCGGGCAGGAGGGCCAGGGCGGCAGCAAGGGGGAGGACGGCGGGGAGGACGGCGCCGGGGGCGGGGAGGACGGCACGGTGCCCAAGGGCTTCGAGGAGGTCGCCGACACCCGCTTCCACTTCTCCATGGCCATGCCCGAGGGCTACGAGCGCACCCGCATAGCGGGACGGAACTCGGGCGGTGAGTACACCCCGCCCGGCGGCGGGTACCCCAAGGTCCAGGTCGACTTCAACGGCAGCCCGGGCGAGAGCGCGGCGGGCGCCTGGAAGTCCCTGGAGCCCGCCGTGAGGAAGAGCAGCACCGGCTACTCCCTGGTGGGCATCGAGCCGGTGGACTGGCGCGGCTACCCCACCGTCGCGGACTGGACGTTCGAGCGCACGGAGAAGGGCAAGCGGGTGCGCGTCCTCAACCGCGGCTTCCGGGTGGACCCCACCCACGGCTACGCCATCATGATCACTTGCGAGAAGGACGCCTGGGACGACGAGGAGTGCCGCACCGTCCGGGAGACCGCGTTCCGGACGTTCCGGCCCCTGGACTGAGATCGGCTCCTTCCACCGGCGACGGAAGGCCCCTCCGGCACGTATCGTGATAGACCGCAGACCCTGTGCAGCCGCGATCCGGCGGGCGGGCAGGGTTCCTGACGGCGCATGAGGCCGCCAGGGGTCGCACGCAGTGGGAGGCGCGCCGTGGACGAGTACTCGGGCCGGCTGCTGGCCGAGCGGTACCGGTTGCCGCGTCCGCCGTCCGACGAGTACGAGCTGGTGGAGTCGCGCGCGTACGACACCGCCAGCGGCCAGGAGGTCCTGGTCCGCCAGGTCCCGCTGCCCGAGGTGGTGGAGGCCGAGTTCGTCGGCGCGGGCGGCCTCCGGGGCGGAGGCGACCACGGGCGCGCGTACACCGGGCGGGCCACGCGGCACCCGGCCGATCCCGCCGTGCGGCGCGCGGTGGAGGCGGCGCTGGCCGCCTCCCGGATACCCGACCACCCGCGGCTGGACCAGGTCTTCGACGTCTTCGTCGAGGGCGACGGACTGTGGATCGTCAGCGAGCTCGTCGCGGGCCGGCCGCTGGCCGCGGTGCTCGCCGAGTGCCCGCTGAGCCCCCACCGCGCCGCCGAGCTGGCGGACGACCTGCTCTCGGCCCTGCGCGCGGTCCACGCGCACGGCTGGGTGCACCGCAACATCACCGCGCGCACCGTCATCGTCTGCGACGACGGCCGCGCCCTGCTCACCGGCCTGGCCTCCGGCGCCGCCGAGGAGGCGCTGTGCGGGTACGACCCGCTCCCGGCGCCGTCGGGCGCGCGGCCGCACGGGCACGTCGGTGGACCGGACGATCCGTACGGCCCCGGCGCGGAGCCGGAGGCGGGCCGGCCCGGGGAGCCCGACGGGTACGGACCGTTCCGGGACGGGGTGCCGCGGCAGGCGGACGGCCCCGGACCGCACGGTGCGGACGGCGGCCCGGCGGGCCCGTGGATCCCCGGCCAGTCCGGCGGCCGGGAGACCTGCGGCGGCGCCGTCGCCGCGTACCGCGCGGGGGAGGGCGGGGAGGCGGCACCGCCCGCGCGGGGCTGGGACGGGGAGGACGGCGCCGACCGGTACCGCGGCCCCACCACCGCGCTCGCCGCCGAGCGGGCCCGCCAGACCCGGATCGCGGTCGTCGGCGCCGTCACCGAGCGCTGGGCCCCCGAGCAGGCCGGGCCCGTCTACGAGAACTGGCGGCTGGCCCCGCCGGTCGGCCCGGCGGCCGACCTGTGGGCGCTGGGCGCGCTGCTGTTCCGGGCCGTGCAGGGGCACGCGCCCTATCCGGAGGAGTCCGCGGCCGAGCTGGCGCAGATGGTGTGCGCCGAGCCGCCCGCGTTCGCCGAGGAGTGCGGGGCGCTGCGCCCGGTGGTGGAGTCGCTGCTGCGCCAGGACCCCACCGAGCGGCCCGACGTCGAGGAGCTGGGCGGCTGGCTGCGGTCCCTGATCCGCTCGGCGCCCGAGCCGGAGGTCGGGCAGCACACGGTCGTCGCGCCGCTCCCCCTGGAAGCGGGGCGCCCCGCCGATCCGCGGCGGCTGCCGATCGTGCGGCGCCGGGGCGAGCTGGTGCGCAGGAGGCGCGCCGAGCGCGCGCCGGCGGCCGCGCCCGCCCGGCACCGGCGCGCCCGCAGGGAGCGCTCGCCGCGGCGGCTCGGGATGGTGCTGGTCGGGCTGGTCCTCCTGCTGCTGACCGGGACCCTGGTCTACGCGGCCGTGTTCATGCCCGGGGCGGACACCGGGTCCTCCGGCGACACCGCCAACCAGCGGCCGGGCCGGGTGGGGGCCCGGCCGGAGGTGCCCGAGCAGCAGGAGGCGCCACCGCCCGCGGCGGAGCCCGGGGAGGCCGGGGAGGCCGGCGGGTCCGACGGCCCGGGCGCCTCCGAGCCGTCCGGCGCGGAGCGGCCGCAGACCGACGACCCGGCCGAGGGGCCGGACGGCTACGTCCTGCACCGGAACGGCGCCGGGTTCCGGCTCGCGCTCCCCGAGGGCACCCGGTCGGCGGGCCGGAACGGCGACGGGCAGTACGTCTTCACCCGGAGCGGTTCCGGCGTCGAGATCGTGGTCGTGCCCGGCCGGGACACCACCGACCGGTACGGCAGCGACCCGATGGCGTACCTCACCGGCGAGCAGCGGGAGTTGGACGCCTACCGGGCCGCCGACTGGGCCACCAGCTCGGGGATGCGGCGGATAGAGGTCGGCCGGACGGTCATGGCCGAGGGCCGGTTCAGCTGGCGCGACGGCCGCGGCAGCACCTACGTCCGCGACCGGGCGGTCATCGTCGACGGCCGCTACCACACGGTGCTGGTCCGGGGGCCGGAGAGCAGCAGGGCCGACGTCGACCGCCTCTTCGAGGACATCGCCGACACCTACCGCTTCACCGGCTGACGGGCGCCGCCGCGGCCCGCCGGCGGCGAGCCGCCCGCCGGGCGTGCGCCGGAGTGCGCCCGCAGTCTGCCAGCGATCACTGGCAGATTGCGTGAAAAGTGGTTACCGATGGGTACCCAGCTCGTTGCGCACGGCTTACGCTCCGCCCTATGACGGAATCGCCAGCCACCGCCACCGGGACGGTCCGGACGGGCCAGTCGCCGCCCACCGAGCCCGCGGGGCCCGCCGGAGCCGCCGGAGCCGCCGGACCCGCGGCACCCGCGACGGCCGGCAACCCGGTCGCCACCGCCCCCGCCGGCGCGCGCACCGCCGCGGACGTGGTGACCGGCGAGCTGGTCGCCCGGCTGACGCGCGACGTCGCAGGCGGCGGCAGCACCGCCTGCCACACCCCGCTCACCGGGGAGCGGCTGGCCGTCCTGCCCGAGTCCTCGCCGGCGGACGTCGCCGCGGCGTTCGACCGCGCCCGCCGGGCGCAGCGGGAGTGGGCCGCCCGCCCCGTGCGGGAGCGCGCGGCCGTCCTGCTGCGCTTCCACGACCTGCTGCTGCGCCGCCAGGACGAGGCGCTGGACCTGGTGCAGCTGGAGACGGGCAAGGCCCGGCTGCACGCGCACGAGGAGGTCCAGGCGGTCGCCGTCGCCGCCCGGTACTACGGCCGCAGTGCCGCCGCCCACCTGCGCCCCAAGCGCCGCACGGGTGCCGTCCCCGTCCTCACCCATGTGCGCGAACTGCGCCGGCCGCGGGGCGTGGTCGGGCAGATCGCCCCCTGGAACTACCCCCTGGAGCTGTCCGTCGGCGACGCCCTGCCCGCCTTCGCCGCGGGCAACGCGGTGGTGATGAAGCCCGACACCGAGACCGCGCTGACCGCCCTGTGGGCGCGCGAGCTGCTGATCGAGGCGGGGCTGCCCGCCGGGGTCTGGCAGGTCGTCATCGGCGAGGGACCGGTCGTCGGCCCGGCGGTCGTCGACCACGCCGACTACGTCTCCTTCACCGGCTCCACCCGCACCGGCCGCGAGGTCGCCCAGCGCGCCGCGTTCCGCCTGGTGGGCTGTTCGCTGGAGCTGGGCGGCAAGAACGCCATGCTCGTCCTGGAGGACGCCGACCTGGACCGGGCGGTGGACGGCGCGGTGCGCGGCGCGTTCTCCTCGGCCGGCCAGCTGTGCATCTCCATCGAGCGGCTCTACGTCCACGCCTCGATCGCCGACGCCTTCACCGAGCGCTTCACCGCCCGCACCCGCGCCCTGCGGCTGGGTTCCGCGCTCGCCTACGGCGCCGACATGGGCTCGCTGGTCTCCCGGCGCCAGCTGGAGACCGTCACCCGCCACGTGGAGGACGCCGTCGCCAAGGGCGCGGAGGTCCTCACGGGCGGCAGGCCGCGCCCGGACGTCGGCCCGCTGTTCTACGAGCCGACCGTCCTGGAGGGCGTCACCCCCGCGATGGCCGTCTGCGGCGAGGAGACCTTCGGCCCCGTCGTCTCGGTCTACCGCTTCACCGACGAGGACGAGGCCGTCGCACTGGCCAACGCCACGCCCTACGGCCTCAACGCCAGCGTCTGGACGAGGAGCGCCCGGCGCGGCCGGGCGGTCGCCGCCCGGCTGCGCACCGGTACGGTCAACGTCAACGAGGGCTACGCCGCCGCGTACGGCAGCGTCCAGGCGCCGATGGGCGGCATGGGCGACTCCGGGGTGGGCCGCCGCCACGGTGTGGAGGGCATCCTCAAGTACACCGAGGCCCAGACCGTCGCCCACCAGCGGCTGATGCCCATGGCGCCGTCGTTCGGCATGGACGACGAGAGGTACGCCGCCTTCATGAGCCTGTCCCTGCGCGTGATGAAGGCGCTCCGCTTCCGCTGACGGCCGCCGCCGGGCCGCGGCCACCACCGGCCGCGGCCCGGCGGGCCGGACGCCCCGGCCCCACCCCCGACCTCCCCTTCCCCTCCCCAGAGAACGAGCCGCACCGCCGGAGGTACCCCCGTGTCCCATCCCCAGGACAAAACCATGCAAAAGCCGTCGGGTTCGGCGTACGACTACGACGTGATCGTCGTCGGCTCCGGCTTCGGAGGCTCGGTGTCGGCGCTGCGGCTGACCGAGAAGGGCTACCGCGTCGGCGTGCTGGAGGCCGGCCGCCGCTTCACCCGCGAGACGCTGCCCAAGAACTCCTGGGACCTGAGGAACTACCTGTGGGCCCCGGCGCTGGGCCTGTACGGCATCCAGCGCATCCACCTGATGGACAAGGTGATGATCCTCGCCGGCGCCGGGGTGGGCGGCGGTTCGCTCAACTACGCCAACACCCTCTACGTGCCGCCGCCCGCCTTCTTCGCCGACCCCCAGTGGGGCCGCATCACCGACTGGCAGGAGGAGCTGAGGCCCTACTACGACCAGGCCAGGCGGATGCTGGGCGTCCGGCTCAACCCCACCACGACCCCCTCCGACGTCCACCTGAAGGCCGCCGCCGAGAAGATGGGCGTGGGCGACACCTTCCACCTCGCCCCGGTCGGCGTCTTCTTCGGCGACGGCGAGGACGCCGGGGGGAAGGTGAGGGCCGAACCGGGCGCGGAGGCCCCCGACCCCTACTTCGGCGGCGCGGGCCCCTCCCGCCGCGCCTGCACCGAGTGCGGCGAGTGCATGACCGGCTGCCGGCACGGGGCCAAGAACTCCCTCACCGAGAACTACCTCCACCTGGCCGAGGGGGCCGGCGCGGTCATCCATCCGCTGACCACCGTCACCGAGGTCGCCGAGGACGGCGAGGGCGGCTTCCTGGTCACCACCGTGCCGACCACCAGGCGCCGCCGGGGCCGGCGGACGGTGCTGCGCTGCGGGAGGGTCGTCATCGCCGCCGGCACCTACGGCACCCAGACCCTGCTGCACCGGATGCGCGACACCGGCGTGCTGCCGCGGATCTCCCCGCGACTGGGCGAGCTGACCCGCACCAACTCCGAGGCCCTGGTCGGGGCGATGACCACCGGGCGCCGCTACCGGAGGAAGTACGGCCCCGGCGCCGAACCGGACTTCACCAGGGGCGTGGCCATCACGTCCTCCATCCACCCGAACGAGAACACCCACATCGAACCGGTGCGCTACGGCAGGGGCTCCAACGCGATGGGCACGCTCTCCGTCCTCCAGGTGCCGCACGGCGGACGCGCTCCGAGGCTGCTGGCCTTCGCCGCGCAGTGCCTGCGCCATCCGGTGCAGGCACTGCGGACGCTCTCCAACCACCGCTGGTCGGAGCGGACGATCATCGGTCTGGTGATGCAGTCGCTGGACAACTCCCTGACCACCTACCGCAGGCCCAGGGGCCCGGGGAAGGGGCTGCTGACGGCCCGGCAGGGCCACGGCGCCCCCAATCCCGACCACATCCCCGAGGGCGCCGAGGCCGCGCGGCTCATCGCCGAGGAGATCAACGGCTTCCCCGGCACCAACGTCGGCGAGTTGATGGGCACCCCGCTGACCGCGCACTTCCTGGGCGGCTGCCCCATCGGGGCCTGCGCCGAGGAGGGCGTCATCGACCCCTACCACCGCCTCTACGGCCATCCCGGCATCTCGGTGGTCGACGGCTCGGCGGTCTCGGCCAACCTCGGGGTCAACCCGTCCCTGACCATCACCGCCCAGGCCGAGCGGGCCATGGCCCTGTGGCCCAACAAGGGCGAGCCCGACCCCCGCCCCGAGCAGGGCACCGGTTATGTGCGCGTCCCCGCCGTCGAGCCGCGCGCCCCGGTGGTGCCGGAGGACGCGTTCGCGGCGCTGCGGCTGCCGCTGCTGGCCGTGCCGGCCGTTCCGCCGCGGAGGGCGGAGGCGGAGGCGGGTGCGGGCGGGGCGGAGTCCGCGCAGCCCGCGGAGGCCTGACCCCGGGGCGGTCCCGGCGGACACGGCGAAGGGGTGGGGCGGCCGGGCCGCTCCACCCCTCGGCGCGTTCCGCGCCTCCGTGCGTTCAGACGGTCACGCCGTCACGCGGCGGCGGAGGTGTCCGCCCCGGCGCCGCCCCGGCGCCGCACGACGTACACGGCTCCGACGCCCAGCGCCACGGCCGCGGCGCCCGCGAGGGCGAACATCGGCAGCGCGGAGGACGAGCCGGTCTCGGCGAGCTGGCCGTCGAAGTCCAGGTTCCGGGTCTGCTCGTCCTTCTCGACCGGCGCCGGCTTGGCCGGCACCTTCTTGCCGCCGCCGGTCTGCGGCCTGGCGTCGTTGCCGTTCGGCTTCTTGCCCGCGGCGATGATCTCGAACTCGTAGACGTCGCCGAGCGGCGACTCGCTGCAGGTCTCGTTGTCCTCGTTGAGGTAGAAGGCGTAGCCCAGGACGATGCCGACCGAGTTCGGCGCCTTGGCGTCCACCTTCAGCCGCAGCTGGAGGGTGACCGTCTCGCCGGCGCCGACGGAGCCCTGGCCGACGTAGCCGGCGTCCAGGGAGTCGAAGTCGGTGCTGACGTCGTACCACGCGCCGTCGCCGCCCCGGACCTGGAGCGTCACGTAGTCGGCCGCGTCGGCGCCGGTCTCGGTCGCCGCGGCGAGGTAGACGTGCGCCTGGGAGAAGAGGCGGTCGGTGTCGGAGCGGTTCGTCACGTTGAGCGAGAACTGCTTCCAGCCGCTGCCGGCGGCGACCTGGGCGGGGAGGTTGCTGATGGAGGTGGTGAAGTCCCGGTCCTCGTCGACGACCGGGCACTCGTCGACCGGCCACTGGCCGTCGCCGGGCTCCTCCTCGTCCCCGTCGCCGGGCTTCTCGGTCTCGCTCTCCTCCGGCTCCGGCTCGGGGGCGGAGGTCTCGGTCTCGCTCTCCTCCGGCTCCGGCTCGGGAGCGGGGGCCTCGGTCTCGCTCTCCTCCGGCTCCGGCTCGGGGGCGGAGGTCTCGGTCTCGCTCTCCTCCGGCTCCGGCTCGGGAGCGGAGGTCTCGGTCTCGCTCTCCTCCGGCTCCGGCTCGGGAGCGGAGGTCTCGGTCTGCGGTTCGTCGGTCCGGCCGGCCGCCGGGGCGCTCTCGTGGGCGTACGCGGCGGGAGCCGCCATCAGCGCGGCGGGCGCGATGACAGCCGTGGCGGCGGCAGCCGCAAAGGCACGGCGAAGCTTCATGTGGAACCTCATGTGGTGTGAGGCGAAAAGGAGAAAAGCAGAAGGGCCTTCGCGCCTCGGGGCGCGGCGGGCCGACAGCAGACTAGGGGCGGAACATGTGACTCCGCGGACAGGTTTCCGAGTGCCCGCAGGTGCCCCCATCCGGGCCGGCGCGGCATAAGGGACGGAAACGATCAGTTGCCCACGCTCACCCAGGTTTCGGTGTGGTTCATCTCACACGCACGGGTGTTGTGTTCGTTACGGAGGCGTGACCGGGAGGTGTACAACCTTCGGCCCTGCCCGTGTGTCCTGCGGTTTCCCCGGGCGGGCCCGGCGGCCGGGAGTCCGCGGCCGGGCGTGGACGGGTGTGGAAGGGGTGCGGGAGGGGAAGGGCCCCGGGCGCCGGCCGGGTGGGGTGGCCGGTGCCCGGGGCCCGGGTCAGCGCCGGCTCAGGGCTCGCCGGCGCTGGGGCGGCGCCGGGGGAACGCCGCGGAGGATGGCTTCCGGGTCGGGCCCCGCGGACGGGGCCCGCTGCGCATCGTGGTGGACGCGGCCGCGGCCGCGCAACCGTTCGGACCGAACCGGCCGCGTTCTTCGCCGGCCTGCCCGGAACCGGACCGCACCCTGCCCGAACGCGGTGGAGCGGCGGCCGCGGCGGGGTCGCACCCCGCTCGCGGGGAGCGGGGTGCGGAGTGCGGGGGATGGGGACCGCGGAGCGGTCGGTCCACGGCGTCCCGAGGACCGACCGCTGGTGTCGTGACCGGGCTGCTGTCCCCTGCCGTCCGGTCACTGAGCCGGAGCGAGGTCCCACGACGCCCGGTCCTCACCTCCCGAGGGAGGACGGCGTCTCATCGCTCCGGCACTTCCCCCACCGCCTCCGGGCGCCCGGTCGGCTCTGGGGTCGTCCGGTCCAACGAGGGCGTCCCGCGGTGGTAACGCGCCGTACGGGTGATCACGGTCCGTCACGCCGGGCGGTGTGCCGGTGCGGCGGCGGTCACACGCGGCCGCGGCACAGCTCCAGCAGGGTCATGGCCAGGGAGGTGCCCGGCCTGCCCAGCGGCTCGCGGTAGCGGGTGAGGACCTCCATCTCGCGGGAGAGGTTCACCCGGCGGCCGCCCGCCTCGATCCGGGTCCGCTGGATGCGGGCGGAGACCTCCATGCGCTCCCGCACCAGGGCGATGATCCGGCGGTCCAGGTCGTCGATCAGCTCCCGGTCCCGTCCGATCCGCTCCTCGGTCCCGGGCGTTCCGCCGCCGTCGGCGGCGGTCGTGGTGGTCGTGGTGGTGGTCGTGGTGGCCATGGCCGCTCCGTCCCTCCTGGGTCGTGCGCCGCGGACCGGCCGGCGCCCGGGGCGGGGCGGAACGGCAGACGCCCCGGGCCTGACCGGCCCGGGGCGCCTGGGTGAGTCGCTCGTCAGTGCGTGCGCGCAGCGTCACCATGGCAGCCGGCCGGGCCGGTGCCATAGGTAAACCAGAAGGTCTGCCGCGCGAACATGCGCCCCAGTATGCCCTCGGCCACCCGCCGTGACCAGCGGGAGCCGGATCGTGAGACGGCCGGGTGCCGCGGGCGCCCCCGGTAGACTGGGCCCTCCCAAGCCATACCCACGCCGAAAGGCAGCCAGCCCAGTGGCATCAGAGCCCACCGAGCCCACCGCCGCACCCGACGCGCCGGACACCGTCCTCGTCGTCGACTTCGGCGCGCAGTACGCCCAGCTCATCGCCCGCCGCGTCCGGGAGGCCCGGGTCTACAGCGAGATCGTCCCGTCCACCATGCCGGTGGAGGAGATGCTCGCCAGGGACCCGAAGGCGATCATCCTCTCCGGCGGCCCCGCCTCCGTCTACGCCGAGGACGCGCCCGGCATCGACCGCGCGCTGTTCGAGGCCGGGGTCCCCGTCTTCGGCATGTGCTACGGCTTCCAGCTCATGGCCCAGACCCTGGGCGGCACCGTGGACAACACCGGGCGCCGCGAGTACGGCGGCACCCCGCTGACCGTCACCAGGCCCGGCTCCACCCTCTTCGAGGGCACCCCGGTGGAGCAGTCGGTGTGGATGTCGCACGGCGACGCCTGCTCCGCCGCCCCCGAGGGCTTCGCCGTCACCGCCTCCACCGACGGCGTCCCCGTAGCGGCCTTCGAGGACGACGAGCGCCGGCTCTACGGCGTGCAGTACCACCCCGAGGTGATGCACTCCACGTACGGCCAGCAGGTTCTGGAGCACTTCCTCTACCGGGGCGCCGGGCTGAAGCCCACCTGGACGGCCGCGAACGTCGTCGAGGAGCAGGTCGCCGCCATCCGTGCCCAGATCGGCACCAAGCGCGCCATCTGCGGGCTGTCGGGCGGCGTGGACTCCGCGGTGGCCGCGGCCCTGGTCAACAAGGCCATCGGCGACCGCCTGACCTGCGTCTACGTGGACCACGGGCTGATGCGCAAGGGCGAGTCCGAGCAGGTCGAGAAGGACTTCGTGGCCTCCACCGGCGTCAGGCTCAAGGTCGTGGACGCCGAGAAGCGCTTCCTGGACGCGCTGGCCGGGGTCTCCGACCCCGAGGAGAAGCGCAAGATCATCGGCCGGGAGTTCATCCGCGTCTTCGAGCAGGCCGCGAGCGAGATCGTCGCCGAGGCCGGCCAGGGCGACGAGGCCGTGGAGTTCCTCGTGCAGGGCACCCTCTACCCGGACGTGGTGGAGTCCGGCGGCGGCACCGGCACCGCCAACATCAAGTCCCACCACAACGTCGGCGGCCTCCCCGAGGACCTCCAGTTCGAACTGGTGGAGCCGCTGCGCAAGCTCTTCAAGGACGAGGTCCGCATGGTCGGCCAGGAGCTGGGCCTGCCGGAGGAGATCGTCCACCGCCAGCCCTTCCCCGGCCCGGGCCTGGGCATCCGCATCGTCGGCGAGGTCACCAGGGAGCGCCTGGACCTGCTGCGCGAGGCCGACGCCATCGCCCGCGAGGAGCTGACCGCGGCCGGTCTGGACCGCGACATCTGGCAGTGCCCGGTGGTGCTGCTCGCCGACGTCCGGTCCGTGGGCGTCCAGGGCGACGGCCGCACCTACGGCCACCCGATCGTGCTGCGCCCGGTCTCGTCCGAGGACGCGATGACCGCCGACTGGTCGCGCCTGCCCTACGACGTGCTGGCGCGCATCTCGACCCGCATCACCAACGAGGTCGCCGACGTCAACCGCGTGGTGCTGGACGTCACCAGCAAGCCGCCGGGGACCATCGAGTGGGAGTGACGCCCCCCGCGTCCCCCGCACGCCGCGCCCGCGCCGCCGCTCACCCCTTCGAGCGGCGGCGCGGGCGTTTCCGCCCGCCGCCGCGGGCGCAGGGCCGGGGTTCCGCCCGTGGCCGTGCGCCCGCGGCCGGCCGGGTGCAGAGGGCGCCCCGGTCAGCCGGCCCGGGTCATGACCGAGTCGTAGCCACCGCCGCCGGGGTAGACCCACGCGCCGGAGAGCGTGTCGCCCGTCGCGTCGAAGGTGCCCCGGAAGTGGGCGGGGGAGCCCTTCTCTCCGGCCCAGATGGTCAGGGTGTCGCCGTCGAGTTCGTAGACGTAGTCGAAGGTGTTGCCCTGGTGGTCGTAGAAGCGGGAGCGGATCTCCTCGCTCGGCCGCTTTGCGCCGAAGGGCTTCTCGCGTCCGATCACCTCGAACCCGGTGACCCGCTGTCCGTTCTGCTCCAGTTCCACGTCCTGGATCAGGAAGAAGCCGCCCGCCGCCCACCGGTAGGCGACCGTGCCCTCGGCGCCGCCGGTCACCCGCCAGGAGCCGGTCAGCCGGTCCAGCGCCCGGATCCGCTCGTCCGGCCGCGCGGCCTGCGCGGTGCCCGTGTCCTCGGCCATGGTGATTCTCCTTCCACTGGTCTGCTGCGCTGTGTGCGTCTCCCCCGCCCCGCCCGCGAGGACCGGACGCCCACAGGGCGAGGCCCGCCTCCCGCCGGCCGTCGTGCACCGGACGGACGGGCGGGTGTCCTCGCGCAGCGGCGCGGCCGGCTCCGGCAACTCCGCCCGCTCCCCGACCGGGCCGCTCGCACCGTCTTCCCCCTCGCGGACGGCCGCACGCCAGGACAGCGCCGCACCCGGCGCGCCGGTCCACGACGGTAGCGCGTCCCTGCGTCATTCCCCGGCGCGGTTCACTCGTACGAGCGGAGGAACGGACAATTCCGGTGAGTCGCCCGGCGGAATGCGATCACGATGGCGGCATGGAGGACCTGGAGAGGGGGGACGGCATCGGCGACGAGCCGTTCCCCGCATGGCTGCGGCCCCCGCACCGCGGTTTCACGGCCGACGACCTCTTCCGCCTGACCGAACTCCCCTCCCACACCCAGCTCATCGACGGCAGCCTGGTCTTCCCGGCCCGGCAGACCCCCTACCACTCCCTGACCAACGCCCTCCTGGCGGACGGGCTGAGGCGCTCGTGCCCGCCGAACCTGCGGGTGCGGCGGGAGGTGGTCGTGCTCCTGGGGCCGGGCCAGGCGCCCGAGCCGGACGTCCTGGTGATCCGCGCGGAGGCCGTCAGGGGACTGGACACGGACCGCTACGCGGCGCGGGACGTCGTCCTGGTGGTCGAGACGGTCGCCCCCGACTCCGCCGTCCGCGACCGCGAACGCAAGCCGCAGCTCTACGCGCGGGCGGGCATCCCGCACTTCTGGCTGGTCGAGGAGGGCACGCGCCACCGCCCGGTCGTCCACGTCCACCTCCTCGACCCGGCCACGGGGGCGTACACCCTCACCGGCGTCCACGAGGACCGGCTGACGCTCACGGTCCCGTACGGCATCGACATCGACCTGAACGGGACCGACCGGATGTGACCGGATGTGAGGGGCCCCGCGGCCGGCGGTTCCCGCCGGCCGGCTCCTGCCTGGAGGCGGAGCCCGGCCGGCGCCTGGTGATGGGCGTGGACGTGCCCGGTGCCCCCCGGGCAGGCCGTCATGACCCTGGAGCTCGACGAGCCGGACGGCGCCGGGCGGACCCGGCTCACGCTCGGCCAGAGCTGCGGCAGCGCCGAGGAGCGCGCCGTGGCCGAGCAGGGCGGCGCGCTGCTGCCGGACTCCCTCACCGGGCATTTCGCGCGGCGCTGACCCCGCCCCCGGACGGGGCCCGCCGCCGTCACACCAGGCGGCGGGCCGTCGCCCAGCGGGTGAGCTCGTGGCGGTTGGAGAGCTGGAGCTTGCGCAGCACCGCCGAGACGTGGCTCTCGACCGTCTTCACCGAGATGAACAGCTGCTTGGCGATCTCCTTGTAGGCGTAGCCGCGCGCGATCAGGCGCAGCACCTCGCGCTCGCGCTGGGTGAGGCGGTCCAGGTCCTCGTCGACCGGCGGGGCGTCGGTGGAGGCGAAGGCGTCCAGCACGAAGCCCGCCAGACGGGGGGAGAAGACCGCGTCGCCCTCGGCGACCCGGAAGACCGCGTCCACCAGGTCGGCGCCGGTGATCGTCTTGGTGACGTAGCCGCGGGCGCCGCCGCGGATCACGCCGATGACGTCCTCGGCCGCGTCCGAGACCGACAGGGCCAGGAAGCGCACCGGGCGCTCGGGGTCGGCCGTCAGCGCCGCGCTGCGCCGCAGCACCTCCACCCCGCCGCCCCCCGGCAGGTGCACGTCCAGCAGGACGACGTCGGGCCGGGTGGCGGCGATGACCGAGACCGCCTGGTCCACGTCGGCGGCCTCGCCGACGACCTCGACGCCCGTCTCCTCCGTCCTGCCGATCTCGGCCCGGACGCCCGTGCGGAACATCCGGTGGTCGTCGACCAGGACCACCCGGGCCCGGCGCTGCTCCTCGCTCATGCTTCCGCCCTCTCCATCTCCAACTCCACCACCGTGCCCCCCTCCGGGGCCGCGCGCAGCACGGCCGTGCCGCCGTTGCGCCGCATCCGCCCGATGATGGACTCCCTCACGCCCATCCGGTCCCCGGGCACCGCGTCCAGGTCGAAACCGGGGCCGTGGTCGCGCACGGAGACGAACACCGTGCGCCCCTCGACCTCCGCGAAGACCTGCACGGGGCCGCCCTCGCCACCGTACTTGGCGGCGTTGACCATCGCCTCCCTGGCCGCCTGGAGTTGCGCCCCCAGCCTCTCGTCCACCGGGCAGTCGCCCACGCACACCACCTCCACCGGCACCCCGTGGTGGTCCTCCACCTCGGCGGCGAGCCGCCGCACGCCGTCGGCCAGGGTCTCCGGCTCGTCCTCCTCCTCCCGGCCCGTGCCGGCCGGCCTGTAGAGCCACGCCCGCAGCTCGCGCTCCTGGGCACGGGCGAGACGGGCCACCTCGCGGGGGTTGTCGGCGTTGCGCTGGATCAGGGTGAGGGTGTGCAGCACGGAGTCGTGGACGTGCGCGGCCACCTCGGCGCGCTCCTGCGCGCGGATGCGCATCAGCCGCTCCTCCGACAGGTCCTGCACCAGGCGGACCAGGTACGGGCCCGCCAGCAGCGCGATGCCCACCAGGAGGGCCAGCGACGCCTGGAGCACCGTGCCCAGGTGCGGCCCCAGGCCCCGGGTGACGGCGAAGCCGGTGACGCCCAGACCGACCAGGAGCGCCCCGGCGGCACTGCGCGCCAGGGGCAGCAGCCGCCTGCGCCGGCTGACCTCCATCCAGTGCGCGCGGCGCGAGTTGTCGGCCTGGCGCCACACGACGGCGACGCCGGCGCCGACCAGGAGCAGGGGCCACAGATAGGCGCCCGCGGCGCCGAACGGGAGGTTGGCGCCGAGCACCACCACCCCCGCGGCCAGGGCCAGCAGGGCCGCCAACTGCCCCTTGTCAGGCCTGCGGACGGAACCCCGCCGGTCCCGGCCCGGCTGCGGACCGGCCCCGACCCCGCCCGTCCCCAGCGGCACGACGAACCAGAAGGCGGCGTACACCAGGGCGCCCATGCCGTTGGCCATGAGCAGCACCAGGAAGGCCACCCGCACCCAGGAGACCGGCATCCCCAGGTGCCCGGCCAGCCCGCGCGCGACCCCGCCGAGCAGCCGCCCCTCGGCGCTGCGGTAGAGCCTGCGCAGCGGGAGGTGTTCGACGGCGGGCTGCTGGACGGGGGCGGTCATGCCACGATCGTCACACGGACCCGCCCGGCCGGGCATCAGGGTCGGCCCCGGAGGCGCCCCCGAGGAATCCGGGACGCCTCCGGGACCGACCCTGATGCCCGGCGGCGGGCGGGCACGTCACCATGGAGTCCATGACAGACGCCCCGCCGCACGACCCGCACGACGACCGGCCGTCCGGTGGCGGAACCGCGTCCGGGCCGTCCGGGCCGTCCGGGCCGTCCGGTGGGACGGGTTCCGCCGCCGCGGGCGGGCGCGAACCGGAGGCGCGGCCGCGGCTGGTCCGCAGCCGGCACCACAAGGTCGTCTCCGGGGTGTGCGGCGGCCTGGGCCGCCACTACGACCTGGACCCGGTGATCTTCCGGGTGCCGCTGGCCGTGCTCTCCGTCGTCGGCGGCCTCGGACTGCTCTTCTACGGCTTCGCCTGGCTGCTCGTCCCGCTGGAGGGCGAGGACGAGAACGAGGGGCGGCGGCTGCTGTCGGGCCGGGTCGAGGGCACCGCGCTGAGCGCGGTGCTCTGCGCGCTGGTCGGCTCCGGGCTGTTCCTCACCTCCATGGGCAGCGGCAGCGAGCGCGTCCAGCTGTTCTCCGTGCTGCTCGTCGGCGCCGTGGCCGGCGCGGCCCACTGGTCGCAGCAGCGGCGCCGGGCCGCGGCCACCGAGGCCGAGGGCCGTTTGGCGGACCCGGTGGCGGCCCACGCCGCCGCCGAGGCCCCTCCCGAGGCCAAGGCGCCGCCCGCGCCGACCGGGCCGTCGTGGTGGCGCGAGCCGCTGACCAAGGACGGGCGGCCGGGGTGGCCGCACGACACCGGCTACCTGTGGGGGCCGGAGGACGAGCCGGCCGCCGACCCGCGCGCGGCGCGGACGGACGCCCCGTGGGAGCCGCGGCCCCCGGAGGGCGCCGGGGAGCCCGGAGGCACCGCACCGAGCGGGCGGCGCTCCCTCGGCGGCCCGCTCGTCCTGCTCGCGCTGGCGGCGGCGGTGGCCGGCACGGCCGCGGCCTGGTCCTCGCCGTCGCTGGGCACCGCCCTGGCGGTGGGGCTGGGCTGCGCGCTGGGCGTCCTCGGGCTGGGCACGGCCGTCAGCGCCTTCCGCGGGAGGGTGGGCGGCGGCACGATCGCCGCGATCGTGTGCACCGGAGTGCTGCTGACCGGTGCCGTGGCGCTGCCGGAGGAGATCTCCACCGGGTGGACCGAGGCGTCCTGGCGCCCCTCCTCGGCGGCCGCGGTCCGGGAGCGGTACGAACTGGGCAGCGGCTCGGCCGTCCTGGACCTGTCCGGGGTGGAGCTGGAGGCGGGGCGCACCCTCCGCACGGCCGTGGAGGTGGCCGCCGGGGACGCGCTGGTGGTCGTGCCCGACGACATCGAGGTCCGGCTGGAGGTCGAGGTGGGCACCGGCGGCTACCGGCTGTCGGAGCTGCCCGAGGCCGGGGGCGGCTGGCGCGGGGAGCACGGCGGCGGGATCGGCGTCACCGACCGGCGGACGCTGCCCCCGGCGGACGGGGGCGAGCCGGACGGGACGCTGGAGCTGCGCCTGCACGTCGGCCTGGGCGAGGCCCGGGTCGTGCAGCACCGGGCGGAGGGGGCGCGGTGAGACGGCAGGCGTTCGATCCCGCCCGGCTGCTGCTGGGCCTGTCGCTGCTGGGCATCGCCGCGGCCCACGTGCTGACGGCGACGGGCCGGTGGGAGCTGCCGCTGCCCGTCCTGCTGCCGCTGCTCCCGGCCGCGCTGCTGCTGGCGGGTGCCGTCTCCGCCGTCACCCACGCCGTCCGGCGCCGCCGGGGCCGGGGGAAGGGCGGGTAGGGCGGCGCGGGCGGCCGGCCCGCGCCGGGAGGGACGCCGGCGCCGGCCGCCCGGCCCGGTACGTCACCCGGGAGGCGGCCGGAAGCCGCCTCGGACGGTGTGCTCGCCGCCGGCCGCAGCGGCGGCGGTCGCGGTGTAGGCGTCCCGCCCGGCGTCGCGGGCACCGGCCGCGTGGTCGTACTGGACGGCGAAGACGTGCTCCCCGGCGGGAACGGTCCGCCCCTCCCGCAGGGTCCAGCGGTAGACCAGCGCGCCGCCCTCCTCGCGCACGGTGACGGTGAAGTCGGCCTCGGGCAGCGTCCGCCAGTTCCCGGTGCTGCGCACCCCGCCGGTCTGGGCGACCCGCACCTCCAGGACGAGCGCGGTGAGGGGCTCGCGGGTGCCCAGGGTGACGTTGCCCTGCGCCCAGTGCGGGTTGCTGTGCGGGTCGATGACGCCCTCGGCCCACAGCGGACCGCTCTCGGCGCGCTCCCCGCCGCCCGGCGGGACGGACGGGCCGGGCGAGGGCGCCACCGCGTCCGGATCCGGCGGTGCGGGGAGCGGGGCGGTGGCCACCTCGTCGCTCCCCCCGTCCCCGTCCACCGGGGAGGTGACGGCGAGGACGCCGGCGAGGAGCACCGCGGACGACGCCAGGGCGCCGAGGGCGATCCGGGGCCAGGACGGGCGGGACCCGCCCGGCGCCCGGACGCCCCACGCGGACCGGGGGAACCGGCCGGCGCGGCCCTCCGCGCCGGCGGAGATCCCCTCCCGCACGCGGGCGCGCAGCCGTGCGCCGTCCGGCCGGTAGGCGTCGGCCTCTTCCCGCAGCATCTCGTGCAGGGGGTCCATCACTGCCCTCTCCCCACCAGCTCGCCGGCGGCCCGGGTGCCCAGCATCCGGCGCAACTCCGCCATGCCCTTGGACGTCTGGCTCTTGACGGTACCCACCGAGACGCCGAGGGCGAGCGCCGTCTCCCGCTCGGACAGGTCGAGGGCGTGGCGCAGCACGACGCAGGCGCGCTTGCCGAACGACAGCCGCGCCAGGGCCGTCCGGACGTCCACGGCGGCCGCCACGTCCGGATCGTCCACCCGCTCGGAGCGGTGGAGCCGGAACAGGCTCAGGCGGCGCCTCTCGCGCACCGCGCTGCGGATGCGGGAGCGCGCCTTGTTGGCGACGACGCCGCGGGCGTAGGCGACCGGGTGGTCGGCGCCGCGCACGCGGTCCCAGCGGTGCCAGAGCTCGACCAGCGCGTCGGCGGCCAGGTCCTCGGCGGTGTCCGGATCACCCGTCAGCAGGTAGGCGAGGCGGGCGAGTTCGGCGTGGTGACGCTCGAAGAAGTCATGGAACTCGGCGGACGCGTCGTCCGGGACCATGGCGAGCCTCCGTGTGGTGTGCCCGTGCCCGACGGTGGGCGCTGAGCATAGTAATCGTTTGCGCAACCTTGTTGCGTAAGTCGGGGCCTCCACCGGGGGGCGGGTGCGGGGGCGGGGAGCCTCCCGGTGAGGCGGGTGATTCCGGCGGCAACCTTCCGGGCGGCGGCGGCGACTTGGGGGCGCAAGCACCCCCCCCACGAGAGTCGGAGAGAGCCCATGACACCGAGAACCCAGCGGCGCGGGGAGCACCGCGGGCGGCCCACCCGCCGCCGCACCGTCGGGGCGCTGGTCGCCACCGCCGTGACCGGGGCGGTGGTCGCCACCGGCGCCGTGCCGACCTCCTCGGCCGGCGCGGCCCCCGCCTGGCCCGACCCGGAGGGGAGCAAGCCGGTCTCCTCCACCATCGAGGTCTCGGGCACCTACGACGGCGGCATGAAGCGCTTCCACGGCAGCGGCGGGCTGGGCGGCGACAGCCAGGACGAGGGCCAGGACCCGATCTTCGAGCTGAAGGACGGCGCCGTCCTGAAGAACGCGGTCATCGGCTCCCCCGCCGCCGACGGCGTCCACTGCCTGGGCAGCTGCACCCTGCAGAACGTGTGGTGGGAGGAGGTCGGCGAGGACGCCGCCAGCTTCAAGGGCACCTCCTCCTCGGCGCGGTACACCGTCACCGGCGGCGGCGCCCGCAAGGCCGACGACAAGGTCTTCCAGTTCAACGGCGCGGGCACCCTGACGGTCTCCGGCTTCCGGGTGGCCGGCTTCGGCAAGCTGGTGCGCTCCTGCGGCAACTGCCGGAAGCAGTACACGCGCCACGTCGTCCTCGACGGCGTGACGGCCACCGCCCCGGGCAAGTCCCTGGTGGGCGTCAACGGCAACTACGGGGACACCGCCACCCTGCGGAACGTCACGGTCGTCGGCGACCCCGGGAAGAAGATCAAGCTGTGCGAGCGCTACCGGGGCAACAGCAGCGGCAAGGAGCCGAGCAGGACCGGTACCGGTCCGGACGGCAGGCACTGCCGCTACTCCGCCTCCGACGTCACCTACGAGTGAGCCGGCGCCCGGGCCGCCGCGGGTGACCGGTGCGCCCGGCGCCGCCCGCCACCGCGGCGGCGCCGGGCGCGGCGGCGCGGGACCGCGGGCGCGGGGTCCGCCTCCCGCCCCGGGGCCCGGACGCCGGGCCCCGGAGCGGGGTCAGTCCACCACGTCGATGGCGTAGCGGTTGGTCTCGGCGCCCGCCGCGGTGACCACCTGCACCTCCACCCGCCCCGGCTCGACGTCCACCGGCACGGGGACGACGAGCACCGTGTCGGAGGGGTTGACGAAGCCCCCGGCCACCGGGACCAGCGGCACGTGGACGTGGACGGGGCCGATGCGGACCGTCGTCCGCGCCAGCCGGTCCGGGGCCTCCGCGCCCGGCGGCACGAAACCGGAGCCGCGGATCTCGATGTCGTCGCCGGTGCGGATCGGCGCGTCCAGGTCGCCGGCCTCCCGGGCGCGGACGACGGACATGACGACGGGGCGGCCGCCCTCGGCGTACTTCCCGGCCAGGTACGTCACGGCCGAGACCGCCGCCAGCAGCACCGCTGCCCACGGCAGCTCCGGCAGCTCACCGGGGCGGCGGGCCAGCCGCACCGCCGCCATGACCAGCACGACCGCGTTCACCAGCACGTACTGCACGTCCGTGAAGGACCCGCGGCCGCCGTCGTCGGTGAGCAGGTCGGCGGCGCGGGGCCGGTCGGCGCGCACCTTCTGGAGCCGCTGCGCCCGCACCCGCAGGAGCACGGTGCGCCGCACCACGACGGCCACCGCGCACGACAGGGCCAGGACGGTCAGCAGCCCGGCGCCGTGCCGGAGGTCCAGGCCCGCCGGCAGACCGCGGCGGTCCTCCGCGCCGGACGCGACGGCCGGCTCGACGGCGAGGACCAGCACCGCGTAGCAGACCAGCAGCACCCACGCGGCGGCGACCGCGCGCGAGGTCGACAGCCGGTTGTCCTCGCCGGTCACCGGTGCCAGCACCCCGCCGTGCGACCGGTGCAGCCGGGCCGCGGCGGTCAGGCAGAGCGCGGCCGCCAGCGCGGCGGCCAGCCCGGCCGTCCGCGCGGCCGTCCAGCCCGGGCCGAGGGCGGCGGTGACCGCCTGGACGGCGGCCAGCAGGGCGACGGCGCACCAGACGGCGAGTGCGGTGCGCCGCCACAGCGAGCGCAGCCGGAGGTCGTCCACGGCGCGGACGCGCTCGGCGACGGCCTGGGCCGCCTGGGTCAGCTCGTCGGAGACCCACTGGCGGGACGCTCCGGGGGAGTGGGCGAGCGCGGCGGGCACCGTGGAGCCCGCCGCCAGTTCGTCGCGCCGTGCGGCGAAGTCGGCCCGTGCCCGGCGGAGGGCCTCGCGGGCCCCGTGCGGGCAGCCGGGGCAGGCGCACCCGCTCGCGTGCCCGCCCGCCGCCGTCCCCGTGCCGGCCGCGGTGCCCGCCGCCCTCGTGCCCGCGGGGCCGGCCGAACCGGGCGCTCCCGCCGTACCGTCCCGCGCCGCGTCCACGGCCACCGTCGCTCCACCTCTCCCCGGCTCTCCCCGAGCCGCCGACTCCCCGGCAACGGGAGGGAATTGTGCCCTACGGCGGGGTGGCGCCGCGGGCGTTCGCGCCGGTTCCGTGCGGGGCCGGAGCGGAGCGGGCGCGTCACCCGCCGTGGTGGCGCGGTGGTGGAGGGGCGCGGGAGGCCGGGGCGGGAGCCGGAACGAGCACCCGGACGGGTGAACGGCGGCGGCCCGGCCCCCGCGTCAGGCGTCGTCCGCGGGCTCGTCGGGCGCGGTCAGGGCCGCGATCCACAGCGGCAGCAGCCAGTGGGCGACCAGCAGGGCGAACAGGACGCCCAGCAGGAGCGGGGCGGTGAGCCGCGCACCGCCGTACTCGTGGGCGAGGTGCAGGCCGAGCAGCGCGGCGGCCTGGAGGGCGAGGGAGGTCCGGTGCGCGGTGGTGAGGGCGCGGCCCCGGTCGGTGAGCTGCCGCTCGTCCAGCGCCCGGGTGCGCAGCTCCAGCAGCCCGCGGGTCGAAAGGTTCAGCACTCCCGTGACCGCGCACCACGCCACCAGCGCCACCAAGGCCGCCGGGATCGCCGCGTACGGCGGCAGGTCGTGGCCCGAGAGGGCCCACAGGGCCGCCAGCAGGGCGGCCGTCAGGGCGACGTGGGCGGCGACGAGGCCCCGGCGCCGGGCCCGGGTGGCGTGGAGGCCCCGGTGGCGGTCCTCGTTCATCAGGGCGAGCATGCGCCGGTCGCGGTGCGTGGTGGTGGTGTGCGTCATCGCTTCCTCCCGTAGACCTCGTCGGTGAGCGGGCGGAACGGCTCCAGTGAGAACAGCGCCTCGACCGGCAGGTCGAAGAAGCCGGCGATCCGCAGGGCCAGGTGCAGGCTGGGGTTGTACTCGCCGCGTTCGATGTAGCCGATGGTCTGGTAGTGGGCGCCGACCGCCTCGGCCAGGCGCCGGCGGGAGACCTTCCGTTCCGCGCGTACAAGGGACAACCTGTTGTGCACCTGCTCGCTCATGTATAAGAAGTACTACATCGAAGACAAGGTTGACAACAACGAGGGGCAGGAGGGGAGAGGGGGGAGACGGGAGGACGGGAGGGCGGTGCGGGGGACCGGACCTACCGGCGGGCCGCGGACGCGCTCCGGCTACCCTCGCGTCCATGGAGGCACTCACCCACTTCTTCGTCGGCCTGCACATCGTGGGCATCGGCGCGCTGCTCGGCGGATTCATGACCCAGATGAAGGCGATGGGCGCCGGAGAGGCGCGCATCGTGCCGGCGATGCTGCACGGCGCCCTCACCATGCTGGTGACGGGCGTGGCCCTGGTGGGCCTGAACGAGGCGGACGACCAGGCGGTCGACCACGTCAAGATCGGCGTGAAGCTGGCGCTGCTGGTGGTGATCCTCGCCCTGGTCTACGTCAAGCGCGACGAGGAGAGGGTGCCCGCGCCGGTCTTCGGCACCGTCGGCCTGCTGACCGTCGCCAACATCTTCATCGCCACCATGTGGACCTGAGCGGTCCCGCCCGCGGGGACGCGCGGGCGTGCGGAGGCGACAGGAGCCCCGGCCGCGTGCGTGCGGCCGGGGCTCCGGCCGTCCGCGGCCCGCTCCCCCGGTCCCGGCGGGACCGCGGCGGCCGTCAGTCCTCGGAGCGGCGGCCGGGCCAGCGGAACGGGTACCGCACCACGACCGTCCCCGCCTTGGAGCTGCCGGTGAGCCGCAGCACCGGCATGCCGGGCGCGGGCGGCTCGGTGACCCGGTTCCGCACCGAGCCGAAGCCGCAGCTCAGTCCGTCCGTCCGGACCGACCAACCGCGCGGCACCACGATCCTGATCTCGCCCATCCCCGCGTCGAGCTCCAGGTGCACCTCGCGGTGGCGGCACTCGGCCCGGGTGAAGTCGATCCTGATCTGGCCCAGGGCGCTCTTGGCGACGATCCGCTCCGGCACCACCCAGTAGCCGGTCTGCCGGATGTCCCCGGCCACCGTCCTCAGCACCATGGGCTCCTGCGACGGCTGCGGCTGCAACTGCGACTGCGGCCGCGGGGGCCGGCCGGGCGCCCCCGGGTCGGGCAGGTCGGCGGTGAGTGCGTCCAGCTCGCCGTACGTCTTGGCGGTGAAGGCCCTCTCCAGCCGCTCCTCCAGCTCCTCCAGGTCGATCCGGCCGTCGCCGGCGGCCTCGCGGAGCCGCTCGGCGACCTCTTCACGGTCGGCGTGACCCGCGCGCAGCTCGGAGCCGGGGCGCTGGGAGGGAAGGTCCGTCATACCCGCCATCTTAGGGAGCGGGCCGCCCCGCACCGAGGGAGCCGCCTAGACTCGTACGACGATGAGCAGCCTCTTCGACGACAGTTTCCTGGCCGACCTCGAACCCTCCGCGGAGGAGGAGCCGCCCCCTCCGCCGGAGGAGGCGGCCGCACCGGCGGAGGAGGTCCCCGACGACCTCTTCGCGGGCGCCTTCGCGGGCGGCGGTGCGCGCGACACCCACTACCGGGACGGCGCGGTCCGCCCCGTCGTCGACCCCGCGACCCTGCTGGAGGGGCTGAACGAGCAGCAGCGCGCGGCCGTGGTGCACACCGGCTCGCCCCTGCTGATCGTCGCGGGCGCCGGCTCGGGCAAGACGAGGGTGCTCACCCACCGCATCGCCTACCTGCTGGGCGCGCGCGGCGTGCACCCGGGGCAGATCCTCGCGATCACCTTCACCAACAAGGCCGCGGGCGAGATGAAGGAGCGCGTCGAGGAGCTGGTGGGCCCCCGCGCCCAGGCGATGTGGGTCTCCACCTTCCACAGCGCGTGCGTGCGCATCCTGCGCCGCGAGAGCAAGCGGCTCGGCTTCACCTCCAGCTTCTCCATCTACGACGCCGCCGACGCGCGGCGGCTGATGGCCCTGGTCTGCCGGGACCTGGAGCTGGACCCCAAGCGCTTCCCGCCCAAGTCCTTCAGCGCCCAGGTGTCGAACCTGAAGAACGAACTGGTCGACGAGGAGGCCTTCGCGTCCCGCGCCTCGGACGGCTTCGAGAAGACGCTGGCCGAGGCGTACCGGATGTACCAGGCGCGGCTGCGCGAGGCCAACGCCCTGGACTTCGACGACATCATCATGACGACGGTGCACCTGCTCCAGGCGTTCCCGGACGTCGCCGAGCACTACCGCCGCCGCTTCCGCCATGTGCTGGTCGACGAGTACCAGGACACCAACCACGCCCAGTACACCCTGATCAGGGAGCTGGTCGGGGTCGACGGCAGGACCGGGGACGAGGGGCACGGGAGCGGGGACGCGCGGGCCGAGCTGTGCGTCGTCGGCGACGCGGACCAGTCGATCTACGCCTTCCGCGGCGCCACCATCCGCAACATCCTCCAGTTCGAGGAGGACTACCCGGACGCCACCACCATCCTGCTGGAGCAGAACTACCGCTCCACGCAGACCATCCTGTCGGCCGCCAACGCCGTCATCGAGCGGAACGAGAACCGCCGCCCGAAGAACCTGTGGACCGAGGCCGGGGCCGGCTCCCGCATCACCGGCTACGTCGCCGACACCGAGCACGACGAGGCGCAGTTCGTCGCCGACGAGATCGACCGGCTGACGGACGCGGGGAAGGCGAAGGCGGGCGACGTCGCGGTCTTCTACCGCACCAACGCCCAGTCCCGCGTCTTCGAGGAGGTCTTCATCCGCGTCGGCCTGCCCTACAAGGTCGTCGGCGGGGTGCGCTTCTACGAGCGCAAGGAGGTCCGGGACGTCCTGGCGTACCTGCGGGTGCTGGCCAACCCCGAGGACTCCGTGCCGCTGCGCCGCATCCTCAACGTGCCCAAGCGCGGCATCGGCGAGCGGGCCGAGGCGATGATCGAGGCGCTGGCGCTGCGCGAGAGGATCACCTTCCCGCAGGCGCTGCGCCGGGTCGACGAGGCGTACGGCATGGCGGCCCGCTCGGTCAACGCCGTCAAGCGGTTCAACGCCCTGCTGGAGGAGTTGCGGACGGTCGTGGAGTCGGGCGCCGGCCCGGCGACCGTGCTGGAGGCCGTCCTGGAGCGTACCGGCTACCTCGCCGAACTCCAGGCCTCCACCGACCCGCAGGACGAGACCCGGGTGGAGAACCTCCAGGAACTCGCCGCGGTCGCCCTGGAGTTCGAGCAGGAGCGCGGGGAGGACCCGGGCACGCTCGCGGAGTTCCTGGAGCAGGTGGCGCTGGTCGCCGACTCCGACCAGATCCCCGACGAGGACGCCGAGGGCGGCGGCGTCGTCACGCTGATGACGCTGCACACCGCCAAGGGCCTGGAGTTCCCGGTGGTGTTCCTGACGGGCATGGAGGACGGCGTCTTCCCGCACCTGCGCACCCTCGGCAAGACCAAGGAGCTGGAGGAGGAGCGGCGGCTGGCGTACGTCGGCATCACGCGGGCCCGCGAGCGGCTCTACCTGACCCGCTCGGCGATGCGCAGCGCGTGGGGCCAGCCCTCCTACAACCCGCCCTCCCGCTTCCTGGAGGAGATCCCCGGCCAGTACCTGGAGTGGCGGCGCACCGGTCCGATGGCCGGGGGAGCGGCCTCCGCGCCGTCGTCGCGGCCGGCCTCCCCGTCCCGGTCGTCGTCCCTGTCGGCGTCGTTCCCCGCGGCCGGCCCCTCGTCGCGGCGCCGCGGCCCGAGCGGGTTCGCCACGGGCCGGGCCGCCGAGCGCCCGGTGGTGGCGCTGGAGGTGGGGGACCGGGTGACGCACGACAGCTTCGGGCTCGGCCGGGTGGTGGCCGTGAAGGGCAGCGGGGACAACGCCGAGGCGACGATCGACTTCGGCGGCGACAAGCCCAAGAGGCTGCTGCTGCGGTACGCGCCGGTGGAGAAGCTCTGAGTGGTCGACGGGCCCGGCCCGGGGACCCTCGCCGGGGGTCCCCCGGGCCCCGGGCGGCGCCCGCCGGCCGGTCGCACCGGACCGGTCAGGTCGGGTCCAGACCCTTGGAGCGGAGCCAGGAGAGCGGGTCGATGGCCGCGCCGCCGCCGGGCCGGACCTCGAAGTGCAGGTGCGGGCCGGTGGACTTACCGGAGTTGCCCGAGTAGGCGATGATGTCGCCGGCCTTGACGGAGCCCGAGCGGATCCGGGCGCTGCTCAGGTGGCAGTACCAGGTCTCGGTGCCGTCGGGGGCGGTCACTATCACCATGTTGCCGTAGGCGCTGTGCCACTGGGTGCGGACCGTGCCGTCGGTGGCGGCCATGACGGGGGTGCCGTAGCTGACGGGGAAGTCGATGCCCGTGTGCAGCGACACCCAGTTGATGCCCGCCTGCCCGTAGTAGGCGCTGAGCCCGTGCTGGGCCACCGGCAGCGCGAACTTCGGCCGCAGCGCCTCCCGGCGCGCGGCCTCGGCCGCCTTGCGCTTGCGTTCGGCCTCCTGGCGTTCCCTGAGGTCGATGCGCTCCTGGGTGCGGCTGGCGCGGTCGGCGAAGCCCTCGGCCTCGTCGGAGAGCCCGGCGAGCTGGGTGTCGAGCTTGCTGTTGGCCGCGTTGATCTTGACGGCGGAGGTGTCGGGGGCGGCCTGGGCCGGTGCGTCGTCGCCGTCGTCGCCGACGGAGGCCGCCGCCACGGCGGTGACCCCCATGACGCAGACGGACGGCACGGCGACGGTCAGCAGCGCGGAGCGCTTGGGCCGGGCGGAGCGGCGGCGGCGCGATCCCCCGGAGCGGGCCGGGAGGCCGGGGCCGCCGGGGCCTTCACCGTGGACGGGGCCCGCCTGCGGGTCCGGGGACGTCCCGGAGCCGTCGTGGGGAGCGTCGTGGGTGCCGTCCCCGGAGGATCCGGGTCCGGGGGAACCGGCGGAACCGCGGGAGGCGTCGTGCTCCTCGGAAGGGTCGGACGCGCCGGGGGCCTCGGTGTCGGGGAGGGGGAACTCCTGGGTGGAGAACGCCTGGTCGGAGAAGTCCTGGGCCGGGAACTCCTGAGTGGAGAAGCCCTGGTCGGAGAAGTCCTGGGCCGGGAACTCCTGGTCGGGGAAGCCGTACCCGTCCGGATCGGCGGAGGCCGGTGTGCCGTAGGCGGCGGGGTCCGCGGTGGGGTAGGCACCCGAGTCGTCCCAGCCGGCGGCGGGATAGGCGCCGTGGGCGGTGTGCGGGTCCGGGTGGGGGTCCGCGCCGTGGGCGGTGTCCGCCGCCGTCCAGCCGTAACCGCCGGCCGTGTCCTCGGGGGAGTCCGGCTGGGCCGGGACGTGCGCCCAGGTGCCGGTGGAGTGGTCGTCGTAGCCGCCGTACGCCGGGTACGAGCCGGTGCCGCCGTCCCAGGAGGCGTCCGGGGCGGTCACCGTGCCGGTGAGGCCCTGGGAGGGGGCCGCCTGGGCCTGTCCGGGCAGGGGGCCGAAGAGGGGGTCGCCGCCGTAGGCGTCCCCGAGGGCGTCGAAGGTGCCGGTGGCGTAGCCGTACGAGGTGTCCTGGGAGACCTGGTAGCCGTAGGCCGACTGGTCGTAGGGGAGGCCGTAGGGGCCGTAGGAGGCGTCGGCAGCGGGGTCGGCGGGGGCTGAGTCTCCCGACGGGTGACGGTCGTTCACCACCAACTTCTCTTTCGCCTCGGCGACAGGGGCGGAGCAGTGCGGCGACTGTACCCGGCGGTACGCGACGGCGACAATCTTCGGCAGGTTTCGGGCCCACCGGAAACGGGCATTCGGTCGTGTTTCGGTGGACTACAGACCAGTACTTGGCCCGGCGTTCGAAGCGAGTTCGATTCCCTGGAGGGCTGCTGGGGCCTGGAAACCGCTCGAGGCGCGGCGGAGCCGCGGCGGGGGGACGTGGGGAATTCCGGCGGATTCGGCGGAGGACTCGGGCCGTCGGGCCCGGAGCGTCCGCGGCGAGGGCGCGGACGAGGGGGCGCGGCGGTGCGTGCGGGGGGTCAGGCGGCCCCCGCCGAGCCCCGGGGCGCCCTGTGCCGCCGCGCGCCGGCTGCCAGTTCGTCCCGGACCCCGGCGGCGACCTCCCCGTGCGCGAGCAGGGCCAGGTGCCCCAGACCGTGCACGCGCACGTTGCGGACGTCCAGGTCCGGATGGTCCAGACGGGCCGCCTCGGCCGGGACCATCACCTGGTCCAGATCGCTCCAGAAGGCGACGAACCGGGTCCGGCAGCCGGGCGCCGGGCCGGCGAGCTCCTCGATCACCTCGGAGCCCGGCCGGATCTGGCGGACGAGCGGGTGGGCCGACAGCAGCGGCACCGCGCGCGTACCGGCGTGGGGACTGCCCAGGGTGACCAGCGTGCGGATCCGGGCGTCCCCGCCCATGCGCTGCGCGTAGTAGCGGGCCACCAGGCCGCCCAGGCTGTGCGCCACCACGTCGATGCGGCGCCGGCCGGAGCTCTCGCACACCTCCTCGACGTACTCCGCCAGGCGCGCGGCCGCGCAGCGGATGTCGCAGGTGAGGGGGGAGTAGTTGAAGGCGCAGACGTCGTGCCAGCCGTGGCGGGCCAGGGAGCGGCGCAGCAGGGTGAAGACCGAGCGGTTGTCGATGAAGCCGTGCAGGAGGAGGACGGGCGGCCGGTGGCGCCGGCGCGCCCCGGGCACGCCCGTGCGGTCCGCCCCGCGCGGTGTTCCGGCGGGCCGGGACAGGACGCCGTCCGGGCCGGCCGCGGGCGGCGGGACGTACCGCTCCTGCACCATGCCCGCGGGATAGAGGAGGGCGCGGCCCGCCAGGAACGCGGCCTCCAGCGCGGCGGCCCGCAACCCGCGCGGCGCGAGGGGGACCAGGGACAGCGGCAGGGCGTCGAGGGGCGATCCGGACGCGAAGGGCAGTGCCCTGGTGACCCTCATGGCCGGTGACACCTCCCTGGCGGCGCCCAACGGGTGCATACCGTTCGTATGCCCTCGGGAGCGGGTGTGATGCGGCCGCGCGGTCCCCGCCGCCGCCCGCCCCCGCCGGGCCGCGGGGCCGGGGAGGGCGGGCCGAGCACCCTCGGGCGTGTGATTTCCCCCTCCCTGCGCCACGGGGCACTGCCGGGTGCGGGATGCTGGGGGATAACGTTCGTTCACCGGATGGCCGCCCGCCGGAGACAGCCGGACGGGCGGACCGGACCGCAGCCGTATTGGGAGGCAGTGATGGGTGTGTCGGGTCCGATCCGCGTGGTGATCGCCAAGCCGGGTCTCGACGGCCACGACCGCGGCGCCAAGGTGATCGCGCGGGCGCTGCGCGACGCCGGCATGGAGGTCATCTACACCGGCCTGCACCAGACGCCCGAGCAGATCGTGGACACCGCGATCCAGGAGGACGCGGACGCGATCGGCCTGTCGATCCTCTCCGGCGCCCACAACACCCTCTTCGCCAGGGTGCTGGAGCTGCTGCGCGAGCGCGACGCCGAGGACATCAAGGTCTTCGGCGGCGGCATCATCCCCGAGGACGACATCGCCCCGCTCAAGGCCCAGGGCGTCGCCGAGATCTTCACCCCGGGCGCCCCCACGGGCGACGTGGTGGAGTGGGTGCGCTCCCACGTCGGTTCGGTGGCCGCCTGAGGACGGTTCCGGGCCCGGCGCGGCGGGAGGGCACGCCTCCGCACCGTCTCACCGCGGTTCCGCGGCGGGGGCTCCTCCGGCGGGAGGCTCCTCCGCCGCGGGCTCCAGCTCCCGCAGCATCGCGGCGCGCAGTCGCAAGGTGGCCACCAGCCGCTGGAACGCCTCCGCCCAGTAGCCGCCCGCGCCCGGCGAGCCGCCCTCGGGCTCGTCCGGGACGGCGGCCAGCGGGGCCAGTCGCCCGGCCAGGGCCGGATCCAGGCAGCGCTCCGCCAGGCCCATCACGCCGCTGAAGCTCCACGGGTAGCTGCCCGCGTCCCGGGCGATCTCCAGCGCGTCCACCACCGCGCCGCCGAGCGGCTCGGCCCAGGGGACCGCGCACACCCCCAGCACCCGGAACGCCTCGGACAGGCCGTGGGCCGCTATGAACTCCGCCGCCCACGCGGCCCTCTCCCGCTCCGGGAGCACGGCCAGCAGCTTCGCCGGATCGCCGGGGGCCGCCGTCACCGGCGCGGACGGTCTCCCCAGCAGCGCCCGCGCCCACGCGGCGTGCCGCTGCCGCACGGCGGCCTGCGCCCACGCCGCGTGCAGCTCCCCCTCCCAGCCGTCGGCGACCGGCAGCGCCGCCACCTGCGCGGGCGTACGGCCCCCCAGGTGCTCCGACCAGCAGTCCAGTGGCGCGGCCTCCACCACCTGGGACAGCCACCACGACCGCTCCCCGCGGCCGGCGGGCGGCTTGGGGACCACGCCGTCGCGCTGCATGCCCGCATCGCACTCGTGCGGTGCCTCGACCGCCAGCCGGCCCGGATCACCGGTGCGGTCCAGCCCGACGCAGGAGCGGGCCCGGGCCGCCATCCGGGCCGCCAGGGCCGACCGCGGCAGCGCCGACAGCAGTTCGGCGGCGGTGGCCCGGACGGTGCGGCTGCGGTCGGCCAGCGCCCGCTCCAGGAACGCCTCGTCCTGCTGCGACAGGCCCTCGCGCAGCGAGTCCAGGAACATCAGCCGGTCCTCGGGGCGCTCCTCGGACCAGGTGCCGGCCAGCAGCTCACGGGCCGCGGCCGGATCGTGGCGCCGCAGGGCCGACAGCAGCGCGGACCGCTCCGCGAAGAGGCCCTCCTCCCACAGGCGCCGCACGGCCTGCCCGTCCGGCTCCCCGGCGCCGTCCACCGGCAGTCCGGCGGCATGCCCGGGCCTGCCGCGCAGGGCGAACCGCCACTCCGGGTTGAGCCGCGCCAGCCACAGGGCCCGCGGTCCGCCCAGCGCCAGCGAGGCGGCCCGCAGGTCCGTCCGGGCGCGGGCGGCGTCCAGCAGGGCGGGCAGCTGCTCGGCCGGCGCCCGGTAGCCGTGGGCGTTGGCGGCGGACAGCCACTGCGGGAGCAGTTCGGCGAGGTCGGGCGCGATGCTCCGGCGCCCCCCGCCGCCCGTGCCGGGGCGGTCGGTGAGCAGCAGCACCAGCCGCCGGGCGGCGGCCGGCGGCAGCGGTGGCCGCGGGTCCTCCGGCGCCGGTTCGGGCCGGGGGGCCGCGGCGGCGGGCCGCAGGCCGGCCCGGCGCCGCACCGTCTCCACCGCGGCGGCGTCCAGCAGGGCCTCGACCGAGCCGCCGGGCGGCGTGCGCCGCTCGGCGCCCAGCAGGGCCGCGCCGACCAGTTCGCTCCAGCTCATGCCGCACCTCCCCGGATGTTCGCGGCGGCCAGCGGCACCGCCGTGGCCGGCGCGGCGTCCGGCCAGACCGTGTGGGGCGCGAAACCCCGGTGGCCGCACTCGCCGAAGACCGTGACGGGACCGCCGCCGGAGACGGCGGCCAGCCGCCACATCCCGGAGCGCACGCCCGCGGTGCCGGCCACCGGAAGGGCCGAGTCGCCCCCGGCGTCGGCCAGTTGCCAGCCCTCGCCGTCGGGTACGGGCACCACACCGGACAGGACCACCGGCCAGGCGTCCAGCCAGGGATCCTCGCGCAGCGCGGCCGCGTACGCGGCCAGCGCCCCGTGCACCCCCGTCCCCGCCGGCGGCGCACCGCAGGGCTCCGGCGCGCCGTGCCGCTCCCCGATGACGGCGCGCAGCGCCGGGGCGCCCGGGTGGTAGGCCAGGTCGGCCTCCAGGGAGGACCCCACCGGCAGGGCGAGCTCCGGGGGCCGCCCGGCCGCCCCGAAGGACAGCACCAGCGCCGTGCGCCCCGTCCGCCGCCCGCGGAGCCAGAAGCGGCGCGCCGTCACCTTCCCCTCCTCCGACTCGTGCCGCCCCAGCACCAGCCAGCGGTCGCGCACGACGGCGTCGCGGTCGGCGAGGAGCGCGGCGGACTCCGTGGTGAGCCCCACCCGGGACCGCACCGTCGCGGCCAGCGGCTCCGGCAGCCCGCCGATGCCGAGGAACCCGCGGCCGAGCAGGTGCAGCAGCGCGCACTCGGCCAGCATCCGCGAGGGCCAGCCGGGGCCGGAGCCGGGGACGGCCCCCAGCTCCCGCACCCGCGCGGCCAGCCCCGGCGCCTGGGCGTCCACCATGCGCGCGGCCGTCTCCTCCCAGGCGGCGTAGCCCGCCTGCTCGGCGCCCGCGAGGCCGCCGCGCAGCAGGTCCGCCAGCCGCCGCTCCAGCTCGCCGGCGCCCGCCGCGATCCGCGCGGCACGGCGCGCGGCGCGGCGCCGCGCCGCCTCCGGGTCGGCGGGGGCCGCCGCCCGCTCCCCGTCGCGGGCGGCGGCCTCCTTCCCCCTCTCCCGGCGCTGCCGGCGCCCGGTCAGCCACCGGCCGGCCCAGTCGGGCGCGGACCCGGGCGCCTCCGGCACCGCCTCCCCGTCGTCGGCCGCCCACAGCAGGAGCAGCCCCAGGGCGTGCTTGCAGGGGGACTTCCGGCTGGGGCAGCTGCACCGGTACCCCGGTGCGCCGTCGCCGGCCACGTCCACCACCGTCAGGTACGGCCTGCTGCCGCTGCCCCCGCACTGCCCCCACACACCGCCGTCCCCCGCCCCCGTCCCGGACCAGGGACCGGGCGCGGCCAGCTTCGCGCCGGCCTTCGCGGACGCGGCGTCAGGCGCCAGTGCCAGCACCTGCTCCGCCGTCCATCGCGCTGCGCCTGCGCTCATGTGCTCCTCGCCCTCCCCGTACGGACGCGTGGTTGTCGTCGCTGCTCAGACCATTGCCCTCACCGAACGGATACACAGGCTCGCTCTCTGTGCGGTGAACCATGTGAACGACCGTACGAGCCACCACTGACAGCCGGCCCCGGCCCGGTGTCCTCGCAGGCCGGAAGGAGGGCGGGGAGGACGGCGGAGGCGTTGTCAGTGGCGGCGTGCATCGTGTCCGGCGTACGGATCAGCCGCCTGCGAGGGGGAGAACGTGACCGCCACCAACAGCGCACCGGCCGCTCTGCGGCCCCATGCCGAGGACGCCTTCGCCGAGGAACTGGGCGCCCTCGCCGCGGCGGACGACCGGCCGCGCCCGGAGCGGTGGAGGCTGTCGCCGTGGGCCGTGGCCACCTACCTGCTCGGCGGCACCCTGCCGGACGGCACGGTGATCACGCCCAAGTACGTCGGTCCGCGCCGGATCGTGGAGGTGGCCGTCGCCACGCTGGCCACCGACCGGGCCCTGCTGCTGCTCGGGGTGCCGGGCACCGCCAAGACGTGGGTCTCCGAGCACCTGGCGGCGGCCGTCAGCGGCGACTCCACGCTGCTGGTGCAGGGCACGGCGGGCACGGCCGAGGAGGCCGTCCGCTACGGCTGGGACTACGCGCGGCTGCTGGCGCACGGTCCCAGCCGGGAGGCGCTGGTGCCCAGCCCCGTGATGCGGGCCATGGCCGACGGCATGGTCGCCCGCGTCGAGGAGCTGACGCGCATCCCGGCCGACGTGCAGGACAGCCTGATCACGATCCTGTCGGAGAAGACCCTGCCGGTGCCGGAGCTGGGCGAGGAGGTCCAGGCCGTCCGCGGCTTCAACCTGATCGCCACCGCCAACGACCGGGACAAGGGCGTCAACGAGCTCTCCAGCGCCCTGCGCCGCCGCTTCAACACGGTGGTGCTGCCGCTGCCCGCCACGCCCGAGGCCGAGGTGGACATCGTGGCCCGGCGCGTGGAGCAGATCGGCCGCTCGCTGGACCTGCCGGCCGCCCCCGACGGCATCGACGAGATACGGCGCGTCGTGACGGTCTTCCGGGAGCTGCGGGACGGGGTCACCACCGACGGCCGCACCAAGGTCAAGAGCCCGTCCGGCACGCTGTCGACGGCCGAGGCCATCTCCGTGGTCACCGGCGGCCTGGCCCTGGCCGCCCACTTCGGCGACGGGGTGCTGCGCCCGGGCGACGTGGCGGCGGGGATCCTCGGCGCCGTCGTCCGGGACCCGGCAGCCGACCGCGTGATCTGGCAGGAGTACCTGGAGGCGGTCGTCCGCGAGCGCGAGGGCTGGAAGGACTTCTACCGCGCCTGCCGCGAGGTGGGCGCGTGACGGCCGGGCGCGGCGCGGCACCGGGGGCGGGCGGCCCGTCCCCCCGGGAGCCGCTGCTGCTCGGCGTGCGCCACCACGGCCCCGGGTCGGCACGGGCGGTGCTGGCGGCGCTGGAGGCGCGCGAGCCGGAGGTACTGCTGGTGGAGGGGCCGCCGGAGGCCGACGCGGTGGCGAAGCTGGCGGCGCACGAGGAGATGCGCCCGCCGGTGGCGCTGCTGGCCCACGCGGTGGACGACCCGGCGCGGGCGGCGTTCTGGCCGCTGGCGGCGTTCTCGCCGGAGTGGGTGGCCCTCCGCTGGGCGCTGGGGCGGGGGGTGCCGGTGCGGTTCTTCGACCTGCCGGCGGCCCACTCGCTGGCGCTGGAGGGCGCCGGTGACGGCGCGGGGGGCGGCGGGGGGCCGGAGGCCGGGGAGCGCGAGGACGTCCGCCTCGACCCGCTGCGGGTGCTCGCCGCGACGGCCGGCCACGACGACCCCGAGCGCTGGTGGGAGGACGTCGTGGAGCACCGCGGCGGCCTCGCCGCCGACCCGTACGCCCCCTTCGCCGCCCTCGCCGACGCCATGGCGGCCCTGCGCGAGGCGCACGGCGACGGCGGCCACCGGCGCGACGCGGTGCGCGAGGCCCACATGCGGCTGCACCTGCGCCAGGCGCGCCGGGAGTTCGGGGACGGCGGCGTGGCCGTCGTCTGCGGCGCCTGGCACGTGCCCGCGCTCACCGCGCGCACCACCGTCGCCGCCGACCGCGGGCTCCTCAGGGGGCTGCCGAAGGTGAAGACGGAGGTCACCTGGGTGCCGTGGACGGGCGAGCGGCTGGCGCGCCGCAGCGGCTACGGCGCCGGGATCACCTCGCCCGGCTGGTACGGCCACCTCTTCTCCGCTCCCGACCGCCCCCTCGAGCGGTGGATGACGAAGGTCGCCCGGCTGCTGCGCGAGGAGGACCACGCCGTCTCCTCGGCCCACGTCATCGAGGCGGTGCGGCTGGCGGACGCCCTCGCCGCCCTGCGCGGGCGCCCCCTGCCCGGTCTGGGCGAGACGCTCGACGCGGTGCTCGCCGTGATGTGCGAGGGCTCGACGGTGCCGCTCTCCCTCGTCCACGACCGGCTGGTCGTCGGGGACGAGTTGGGCGAGGTGCCCGCGCAGGCCCCGGCGGTACCGCTCCAGCGGGACCTCACCCGCCTCCAGCGGTCCCTGCGGCTGAAACCGGAGGCGCGCGAGCGCGAACTCGCCCTCGACCTGCGCGAGGAGGGCGCCGCGGCCCGCAGCCGGCTGCTGCACCGGCTGGCGCTGCTGGGGGTCGACTGGGGCGAGCCGGTCGAGGGCCGCACGGGTTCCACCGGCACCTTCCGCGAGACCTGGCGGCTGTGCTGGCGGCCCGAGCTGTCGGTGCGGGTCGCCGAGGCGGGGGTGTGGGGGACCACCGTCGCCGCGGCGGCCACGGCCCGCGCGGAGGCGCTGGCGCGCGACGCCGGATCGCTGGCCGAGGTCACCGCGCTGGCCGAGCAGTGCCTGCTCGCCGGGCTCGGCGGAGCCCTGCCGGAGGTGATGCGGGTCCTGGCCGACCGCGCGGCCCTCGACGCGGACGTCGGCCACCTCGCCCAGGCCCTCCCGGCGCTGGTGCGCTCCGTCCGCTACGGGGACGTCCGCGGCACGGACGCCGCCGCGCTGCGCGAGGTCGCCGAGGGCCTCGCCGAACGGGTCTGCGTCGGTCTGCCGCCCGCCTGCGCCGGTCTCGGCGGCGACGGCGCGGCCGAGATGCGCGGCCACGTGGACGCCGCCCACCGGGCGGTCGTGCTGCTGGAGCGCGAGGAGGTGCTGACGCGCTGGCGCGCGGCGCTGCGTTCCCTCGCCGTACGGGACCGGGTGCCGGGTCTGGTGCGGGGCCGCTGCGCCCGGCTGCTGCTGGACGACGGGCTGCTCGCGGACGGCGAGGCGGCCCGGCTGATGGGCCTGGCCCTCTCCCCGGGCACGCCGCCCGGGGACGCGGCGGCCTGGATCGAGGGCTTCCTGGCGGGCGGCGGCATGCTGCTCGTCCACGACGGGCGGCTGCTGTCCCTGGTGGACGACTGGCTGGCCGGGGTACCGGGGGAGTCCTTCACCGACGTGCTGCCGCTGCTGCGCCGGACGTTCTCGGCGTACGAGCCCGGGGTGCGGCGCACTGTCGGCGAACTGGTCCGGCGCGGCCCGTCGGGGCCGGGGACGGGCGCGGCGCGGTGGGAGGACGCACCGGGCTTCGGCGCGGGGCTGGACCGGGAGCGGGCCGACGCCGTGCTGCCGGTGCTGCGGCTGCTGCTGGGGGAGGGCGCCTTTGGCGCGGCCGGGAGCGGGCCGGGGAGCCGGACGGACGGGACGACGGAGGGGAAGGCGGCGACGGCATGACGATCGAGGCGACTGCGGAGCGGGCGAATGCGGACGAGGTGGCGGCGGGCGCGGCGGACGAGCGGCTGCGGCGCTGGCGGCTGGTCCTGGGCGGGGAGGACGCCGACGGCACCGGCTGCGCACTGACCGGCCGGGACGCCGCCATGGACCGCACCCTCTCCGCCCTCTACGGCGGCGGGCGGGAGCGGGACGGCCGGCCGGGACGGCG
This sequence comes from Streptomyces desertarenae, assembly GCF_042681365.1. Classification (NCBI taxonomy): domain Bacteria; kingdom Bacillati; phylum Actinomycetota; class Actinomycetes; order Kitasatosporales; family Streptomycetaceae; genus Streptomyces; species Streptomyces desertarenae. The sequence goes on from NZ_JBHUFU010000006.1 coordinate 163,730, forward strand.
CTCGGCGGGGCTGGGTGCCTCGGCGCCGAGCGTGGCCCGCTGGCTGGGCGACATCCGCACCTACTTCCCCGGCTCCGTCGTCCAGGTCATGCAGCGGGACGCCATCGACCGGCTCGGCCTGTCCGCCCTGCTGCTGGAGCCGGAGATGCTGGAGGCGGTGGAGGCGGACGTCCACCTGGTCGGCACGCTGCTCTCCCTCAACCGGGCGATGCCGGAGACGAGCAGGGAGACGGCCCGCGCGGTCGTCCGCAAGGTCGTCGGCGAGCTGGAGCGGAAACTCGCCTCCCGCACCCGGTCCACCCTGGCCGGCGCCCTGGACCGGTCGGCGAGGGTGCGCCGCCCCCGCCACCGCGACATCGACTGGGACCGCACCATCCGGGCCAACCTGAGGAACTACCTGCCCGAGCACCGGACGGTCGTCCCCGAGCGGCTCGTCGGCCACGGCCGCGCCTCGCAGGCGGTGCGGAAGGACGTCGTCCTCTGCATCGACCAGTCCGGCTCGATGGCCGCCTCGGTCGTCTACGCCTCGGTCTTCGGGGCGGTGCTCGCCTCGATGCGGTCCCTCTCCACCCGGCTGGTCGTCTTCGACACCTCCGTCGTCGACCTCACCGATCAGCTCGACGATCCGGTCGACGTGCTGTTCGGCACCCGGCTCGGCGGCGGCACGGACATCAACCGGGCGCTCGCCTACTGCCAGTCGAGGATCACCCGGCCCGCCGAGACGGTCGTCGTCCTCATCAGCGACCTGTACGAGGGCGGCATACGCGACGAGATGCTCAAGCGGGTCGCCGCCATGAAGAGCGCGGGCACGCAGTTCGTCGCCCTGCTGGCGCTCTCCGACGAGGGCGCCCCCGCCTACGACCGCGAGCACGCCGCCGCCCTGGCCGCGCTCGGCGCCCCCGCCTTCGCCTGCACCCCCGACCACTTCCCGGAGGTGATGGCGGCGGCCATCGAGAAAAGGCCGCTGCCGATCCCCGCGGAATAAGCCGGAAGGGGATGTGAAAAAGTCGTGACCGAAATGCGGGGGGCGCTTGGACTCCGGTGAACCGGGAGGAAATGCGGACCGTCGGTGCCGGATATCGGCGCTTCCGCGAGAGGGGCGGCCGCAGGGGTGCGGGGGAGGCGGCGCGGGGAGGGCGCCGCGCCCTCTCCCGGGGCCGCCGTCGGCGGGGGCCGGGGGCAGGTGGGGCCGACGGGGGCGCCGATCGCAGGTGGCAGCCCTCCTCCGAAAACTTTCACACCGTGTGCAACCTGCGCTCTTCCCGTGTCGCCAGTGCTCGACATGTCCGGCATGCTCCGCCGCCGGGCAGGCGGGAACGCGCGGTCGGGCCCCCGGCGGGGCCCGGATTCCCGCAATTCCCCGCCCCTTTCTGTGAAGGATTTGGAGCCGTTTCATGACGGAAGGGGTGCGGGAGTTCTCCACGGGCGCTCCGGCGGATCCGCAGGAGATTGGTCAGGCCGACCGGTCACGTGTTTTCATCGTCCGCACCGAGCGGACCGGAAATCGGTGCCCGAATTCGGCCGGAAGCCTCCCGGCCGATGAGGCGCCGGTATTCCGGCCGCCTGGGAGTGGGCCGGGACGTCCCCCCTGCGATCCGCCCCACGCCACTGGGAAACGCTTCCACACCGAGAAGGGACAACGCTCAATGCGTGAGCACCTCGAGACCCGTGAGATCGACGACGCCGAGCTGGACGCCGTCTCCGGCGGCATCGTCAGCATCTCCGGCGGCCTGGCCGGCGCCGCGGCCAACGACGCCGCGGGCGTCGTGAACACCGTGACCTCCCTCGAGACGACCCAGGTCGCGCAGGGCATCGTCGGCGCGGCCCCGGGCCTCGTCTCCGGCATCACCGGCGTCCACGTCGACACCGGCGCCCTGGGCCGCTGACCGCAGCATCCCCACCGGCACCGGCCGGGCGCCCGCACGGTTCCGAGGACGTGCGTGCGCGCGGCGGACCGCCCCCGAACCCCGGAGCAACCCGTTCCGGGGTTCACGGCTGTCCGCCCCCGCCGTCCCCGGCCGGCTCCGGACCCCGGCCGCGGACCCGCCGCGCCCGAGGTGGGGACGCCGGGGGGACGCAGTCGCAAGGAAGGGTTCCGTGCAGTTCCGCAAGAAGGCGCTCTCCACGCTGCAGTCGCCGGAGGAGCTCGACCTGCCCGTGCGCTTCGCACGCCCGCAGGGCCGCCTCGTCCTGGCCGTCACCGTCGCCGTGATGGCCGTCGCCGCCTTCTGGGGGGTCAACGGGTCGGTCTCCACCACGCTCGGTGCACCCGGCATCCTCACCCACGCGGGGGGCAGCTACACCCTCCAGAGTCCGATCGCCGGCCAGGTCACCGACGTGCTGGTGACGGAGGGGCAGCTGCTGGCCGCGGAGGCCCCCCTGCTGAAGGTCCGCACCCGGCAGGGCGAGCAGGCCGTCCGCGCGGTGGCGGGCGGCAGGGTGACGTCCCTGGTCGCCGGGGTCGGCTCGGTCGTCGGGACCGGCGAGGACGTGGCGACCCTGGAGCACGTGAAGGGACCGGACGACCCGCTGGTGGCGGTGCTCTACGTCCCCGGCGACGGCGGCTCGTCGATCGCCGTCGGAGCCCGGGTGGACCTGACCGTCCAGTCCGTGCCCAAGCAGCGCTTCGGCGTGCTGCGCGGCCGCGTCGCCCGGGTCGGCCGCGCCCCCCAGACGCAGCGGCAGATCAGCGCCTTCCTCGGCGACTCCCGGCTCGCCGAGGAGTTCACCCGGCAGGGCAACCCCGTCGCGGTGCTCGTGGAGCTCGAACGCTCCGAGCACACCGAGTCCGGCTACGCCTGGTCCTCGGACGACGGCCCGCCGTACGCCGTCGAGTCCAGGACACCGGTCACCGGCGCCGTGCGCCTCCCGGCGCAGCGCCCCGTCGAATGGCTCCTCCCATGACCGTGCCCCAGCACCGGCGGACCGCACGCCCCGCGGACTCCGGGGCCCCCGGCGGTCCCCGGCCCCACCGCCTCCCGCCCGCCGGCCGCCGCGCCCCCCGGGGGGCCCGCGGCGCCGCCCGCGCCCCCCGCGGCAGGGCGCCCCGCCCCGTCCGCACCCCGACCGTCCTGCAGATGGAGGCGGTGGAGTGCGGCGCCGCCGCGCTGGCCATGGTGCTCGCCCACTACGGCCGCCACGTCCCCCTGGAGGAGCTGCGCATCGCCTGCGGCGTCTCCCGCGACGGCTCCCGGGCCAGCAACCTCCTCAAGGCCGCCCGGCGCTACGGGCTGCAGGCCAAGGGCATGCAGATGGACCTGGACGCCCTCGCCGGGGTGCGCCCCCCGGCCATCCTGTTCTGGGAGTTCAACCACTACGTCGTCTACGACGGCGCCGCCCGCCGCCTGGGCCGCCGCGGCGTGTACGTCAACGACCCCGGGCGGGGGCGGCGGTTCGTGCCGCTGGAGGACTTCGACACCAGCTTCACCGGCGTGGTGCTCACCTTCGAGCCCGGCGAGGGCTTCCGCCGCGGCGGCCGCAGGCCGGGCGTCATGGGCGCCCTGCCCGACCGGCTGCGCGGCACCCGCGGCACCCTGGCCGTCACCGTCCTGGCCAGCCTCCTGCTGGTGGCCGTCGGCGCGACGGTGCCCGCGCTGAGCCGCACCTACATCGACAGCTTCCTCATCGGCGGCCAGACCTCCCTGCTGGGCGTGCTCCTGGCCTCGATGGCCGCCGCGCTGGTGCTCACCGCCGTCCTCACCGGACTCCAGCACGCCAACCTGCTGCGCGGGCACATCATCTCCTCCACCCTGGCCGGCGCCCGCTTCTTCCGGCACCTGCTCAGGCTCCCGGTCGCCTTCTTCGCCCAGCGCAACCCGGCCGACCTCGTCCAGCGGCTCCAGTCCAACGACGCGGTCGCCGAGACCCTCGCCCGCGACCTGGCCGCCGCGGGCGTGGACGCCGTCGTGGTCGCCCTGTACGCGGCGCTGCTGTGGACGTACGACCCGCAGCTCGCCGTCGTCGGCATGTCGGTGGCCCTGCTCAACCTGGTGGCCGTGCGCGTGGTGATCAGGCTGCGGGCCACCGGGACCCAGAAGCTGCGCGCCGACACCGCCCGGCTGATCAACACCTCCTACAGCGGCCTCCAGCTCATCGAGACGATGAAGGCCACCGGCGGGGAGCAGGGTTTCTTCCGCCGCTGGGCCGGGCAGCACGCCACCACCCTCGACGTGCAGCAGCGCCTGGGCGTGCCCAGCGCCTGGCTGGCGGTCGTCGCGCCCGCCCTGGCCACCCTCAACAGCGCCCTGATCCTGCTGATCGGCGGTCTGCGGGCGGTGGAGGGGCATCTGACGGTCGGCCTGCTCGTCGCCTTCCAGACCCTGGTGGCCGGCTTCACCGCGCCGATCACCCGCCTCAACGGCGTGGCCGGCCGCATCCAGGACTTCGCCGCCGACCTGGCCCGGCTGCGGGACGTGGAGAACTTCCCCGTCGACCCGGTCTACTCCCGGCACGAGCCCGCCCCCAGCACCCGGCGGCTCACCGGGCACGTGGAGCTGGAGGGGATCACCTTCGGCTACAGCCCCCTGGACCCGCCGCTGCTGAAGGACTTCTCCCTCTCGGTCGGCCCCGGCCGGCAGGTCGCGCTCGTCGGCGGGTCGGGCAGCGGCAAGTCCACGGTCTCCCGGCTGATCGCGGGCCTCCACAGCCCCTGGGAGGGCACGATCCGCATCGACGGCATGCGGCTGGAGGACATCCCGCGCGGCGCGCTGGCCGCCTCGGTGGCCTTCGTCGACCAGGACGTCGTCCTCTTCGAGGGGACCGTCCGCGACAACGTCGCGCTGTGGGACCCCTCCATCCCGGACGAGGACGTCGTCGCCGCGCTGCGGGACGCCGCCGTGTACGACGTGGTCGCCCGCCGCCCCGGCGGCATCCACAGCCGGGTGGAGCAGGGCGGCCGCAACTTCTCCGGCGGGCAGCGGCAGCGGCTGGAGATCGCCCGCGCCCTGGTGCGGCGCCCCAGCGTGCTGGTGCTGGACGAGGTGACCAGCGCCCTGGACGCGGTGACCGAGCAGGCCGTCATCGACAACCTGCGGCGCCGGGGCTGCGCCTGCGTGGTGATCGCCCACCGGCTGAGCACGGTGCGCGACAGCGACGAGATCGTCGTCCTGGACCGGGGCACCGTCGTGGAGCGGGGCCGGCACGAGCACCTGGTGGCCGCGGGCGGGCCGTACGCCGAGCTGGTCAGGGAGCGCTGAGGTGGCCTCCCCCCGACCCGCGTCCCCCGCGGCGCAGCCGCCGTACCCGCCCCGGGAGCCGTACGGGGACCGGACGCGGGAGTACGCCGGCCACGGAGCCGCCGGCCATGCGGGCGGCCCCGCCGGCCCCGTCGAATCCGCCGACCCCGCCGCCGATCCCGTCGTCGCGGCCCTGGGACGGCTGGGCACGGCGGTGGACTGCGCCGGCGTGCGCAGCCTGTCGCTGGAGGGCCCGCACGTGCTGTGGCTCGTGGCCGGCGGCTCCCTGGACCTGTTCGCCGTCGGCACCGAGCGGGACGGCGCGTCCGGCGGGCCGCCCGCGCCCGGCGCCGCACCCGGCGGCCCGTGGCACTTCCTGGGCCGGGTGGGCACGGGCACCCTGCTGCTGGGACCGGTCCAGGGGCCCCGGCACACCCTGGCCGCGCGTCCCGTGCCCGGCTGCCGCCTGCACCGCATAGAACTGCGCGAACTGCACGTCCCCGCACCGGCCGGCCCCTGGGACGCGGGCCACGGCGGCGCCGGGACCCACCCGGACGGGCCGTGGGGCTGGGACACGGCCCAGTGGGCGGCCGGCCGGTGGGACACCGGCCCCGGGGGCCCTGCGGACCACGTTGCGCAGGCGCGGCTCAGCCCGCTGGAGGAGGCCTTCGCCCGGGGCATCGGCCGCGGCCTGCGGGTCCTCTACCAGGCACCGGCCGACGGCCCCGCCGCCACCGGGCAGCCGGGCACCGACGACGACATCCTGTGGATGCAGATCACCCCCGGCAGCGTGGCGTACGGCGCCGCCTACGAGGCGGAGGCCGCCGGCACCCTCCTGGTCGACCCGGCGATGTGGCAGGGCATGGTCGACCGGCAGTACCGGCTGATGTACGCCCTGGACGACCGGATCGAGGAGGCCGAGCGCGCCCACGAGGACCGCACCGCGGCCGGCATCGAGGCCGGCGAGGCCGCCCGCACCCGGGCGGACCGCACGCTGCTCGCCTCCATCGGCCGCCCCCGCGGCGTCCCCCGCGACACCGCGGACGACGACGCCACCTTCGCCGCGTGCCGCCTGGTGGCCGAGCGGGCCGGCATCGCCCTGAAGCGGCCCGCCGGCACCGACGGCGACCCCGGCCGCACGGACCCGGTCGAGCGCGTCGCGCTCGCCTCCCGGATCCGCACCCGCACCGTCAGGCTCTCCGGTCGCTGGTGGAAGGAGGACCACGGCCCCCTGGTGGGGCACCGCGCGCGGGACGGGGCGCCGGTCGCGCTGCTGTGGCGGCGCGGCGGCTACGAGGCCGTCGATCCGGCCACCGGGGACCGCGAGCGCGTCGGCGGGGGGAACGCGGCGGACTTCGGGACCGGCGCCGTGATGTTCTACCGGCCGCTGCCCGACCGCCCCCTGGGCCTGCTCGGCCTGGTGCGCTTCAGCGTCCGCGGCGTCCGCGGCGAACTGCGCGCCCTCGTCCTGGGGGGCCTGGTCGCGGTCTGCCTGGGGGCCCTGGTGCCCGTCGCCACCGGCCGGGTGCTCGGCGAGTACGTGCCGGAGGGCGAGACCGGCCTCATCGTGCAGACGGCGCTGGCACTCGTCGCCGCCGCCGTCCTCTCGGCCGCCTTCTCCCTGCTGCAGAACGTCTCCGTCCTGCGGATGGAGGGGCGCATCGAGGCCACCTTGCAGCCGGCCGTGTGGGACCGGCTGCTGCGGCTGCCCGCCCCGTTCTTCGCGAGCCGCTCCACCGGTGAGCTGGCCGGTGCGGCCATGGGCATCAGCACCATCCGCCGCACCGTGTCCGGCATCGGCTCGGTGGCCCTCCAGTCGGTCACCGTCGGCGCGGTCAACCTGGTGGTGCTGCTCGTGCACAGCGTGCCGCTGGCCCTGGCGGCGATCGCCATGCTGCTGGTGATCGCGGTGGTCTTCCTCGGCCTGGGCCTGTGGCAGCTGCGCTACCAGCGGCAGCTGGTCAAGCTGAACCACCGGCTCGACAACCAGGCCTTCCAGACCCTGCGCGGCCTGCCCAAGCTGCGGGTCGCCGCCGCCGAGAGCTTCGCCTACGCGGCCTGGGCGCGGGAGTTCGCCCGCACCCGCAGGCTCCAGCAGCGCGCCGGGCGGATCGCGAACGTCCTCTCGGTGCTCAACGCGGTCTACCTGCCGCTGTGCACGCTGGTGATGTTCGCGCTGCTGGCCGGGCCGGCCCGCGGCAGCATGTCCGCCGCCGCCTTCCTCACCTTCGGCACCGCCGTGACGATGATGCTCACCTCCGTCACCCAGCTGACCGGCGCGCTCATCTCGGCCGCCGCCGTGCTGCCGATGTTCGAGCAGGTCAGGCCGGTGCTCCGGGAGATGCCGGAGGTGGAGGGCGGCAGCGTGCGGCCGGGGGAGCTGAGCGGGGCGATCGAGGTGAGGGACCTCTCCTACCGGTACACCGAGGACGGCCCGCTGGTGCTCGACGGCGTGGACCTCCGCATCAGCCCGGGCGAGTTCGTCGCCGTCGTCGGCGCCAGCGGCTGCGGCAAGTCGACGCTGCTGCGGCTGCTCATCGGCTTCGACCGGCCCACCTCCGGCAGCGTCCTGTACGACGGGCAGGACCTGGCGGCGCTCGACCGGGTGGCCGTGCGCCGCCAGTGCGGCGTCGTGCTCCAGAACGCCCGGCCGCTGAACGGCTCGATCCTGGAGTGCGTCTCGGGCGCCGAGACGTACACGCAGGAGGAGGTGTGGGAGGCGCTCGCGATGGCGGGCCTGGCCGAGGACGTCAAGGCCATGCCGATGGGCCTGCACACCATGCTCTCCGAGGGCGGCGGCACCGTCTCGGGCGGCCAGCGCCAGCGGCTGATGATCGCCCAGGCCCTGGTCCGCAGGCCCCGCGTCCTCTTCCTCGACGAGGCCACCAGCGCGCTGGACAACGAGGCCCAGGGCGTGGTCATGGAGTCCACCCGCGCCCTGCGCTGCACCCGGGTGGTGATCGCCCACCGGCTCTCCACGGTCATGGACGCCGACCGGGTGGTCGTCATGGCCGAGGGGCGGATCGTCCAGCAGGGCGCCCCGGCCGACCTGCTCGCCGACACCGGCGGCCTCTTCCACGAACTGGTCCGCCGCCAGCTCCGCTGACCGGTCGCCCGCCGCCCCGCCCCGCCGGCGAGTGCCCCCGCCCGGCATCCGGGCCGGACGGGGGGGGGGCCGCCCGGCCCCGGATGCCGGGCGGGGGCGCGCATCTGTGACCGTTGTCACCGCACGGGTGTGAGCTGTGATTTATGCCGGGCACACGGACAGGGCTAACCTGCAAGGCGGACATGCCGCGCGCCCCCGCTGACGCCGCGGCCACGCGGCACGCCCACGCTGACAACGAACCGCGATACCAAACTAGGGACGGACGCGCGTGGACCTGTTCGAGTACCAGGCGAGGGATCTCTTCGCCAAGCATGACGTGCCGGTGCTGGCCGGTGAAGTCATCGAGACGCCCGAGGCGGCGCGCGAGGTGACCGAGCGACTCGGCGGTCGCGCGGTCGTCAAGGCGCAGGTGAAGACCGGCGGCCGGGGCAAGGCCGGCGGTGTGAAGCTGGCCTCCGACCCGGAGGACGCGGTCGAGAAGGCCGGCCAGATCCTGGGCATGGACATCAAGGGCCACACCGTCCACAAGGTGATGCTGGCCCAGACCGCGGACATCGCGGAGGAGTACTACGTCTCCTTCCTGCTGGACCGCGCCAACCGCACCTTCCTGGCCATGGCGTCGGTCGAGGGCGGCATGGACATCGAGGAGGTCGCGGCCACCAAGCCCGAGGCCCTCGCCAAGATCCCGGTCGACGCCGTCGAGGGCGTCACCGAGGCCAAGGCCCGCGAGATCGTCGAGGCCGCGAAGTTCCCCGCCGAGGTCGCCGACAAGATCGTCGACGTCCTCCAGAAGCTGTGGACGGTCTTCGTCAAGGAGGACGCCCTCCTGGTCGAGGTGAACCCGCTGGTCAAGACCGGCGCCGGTGACATCATCGCCCTGGACGGCAAGGTGTCCCTGGACGCCAACGCCGAGTTCCGCCAGCCGCACCACGCGGACCTGGAGGACAAGGCCGCCGCCAACCCGCTGGAGGCCGCGGCCAAGGCCAAGGGCCTGAACTACGTCAAGCTCGACGGCCAGGTCGGCATCATCGGCAACGGCGCGGGCCTCGTCATGAGCACCCTGGACGTGGTGGCCTACGCCGGCGAGAACCACGGCGGCGTCAAGCCCGCCAACTTCCTCGACATCGGCGGCGGAGCCTCCGCCGAGGTCATGGCCAACGGCCTGGAGATCATCCTCGGCGACCCGGACGTGAAGTCCGTCTTCGTCAACGTCTTCGGCGGCATCACCGCCTGCGACGCGGTCGCCAACGGCATCGTGCAGGCCCTGGAGCTGCTCAAGTCCAAGGGCGAGGAGGTCAGCAAGCCGCTGGTCGTCCGTCTCGACGGCAACAACGCGGAGCTGGGCCGCAAGATCCTGAACGACGCCGACCACCCGCTGGTGCAGCAGGTCGACACCATGGACGGCGCCGCCGAGCGGGCCGCCGAGCTGGCCGCGAAGTAACGAGGGACGAGGACACCGAAGAACCATGGCTATCTTCCTCACCAAGGAAAGCAAGGTCATCGTCCAGGGGATGACCGGCTCGGAGGGCCAGAAGCACACCCGGCGCATGCTGGCCTCCGGCACCAACATCGTCGGCGGCGTCAACCCGCGCAAGGCGGGCACGAGCGTCGACTTCGACGGCACCGAGGTACCGGTGTTCGGCACGGTCAAGGAGGCCATGGAGGCCACCGGCGCCGACGTCACCGTCGTCTTCGTCCCGGAGAAGTTCACCAAGGACGCGGTGAAGGAGGCGATCGACGCCGAGATCCCGCTCGCCGTGGTGATCACCGAGGGCATCGCCGTCCACGACACCGCCGAGTTCTGGGCCTACGCGGGCTCCAAGGGCAACAAGACCCGCATCATCGGCCCGAACTGCCCCGGTCTGATCACCCCGGGCCAGTCCAACGCGGGCATCATCCCGGCCGACATCACCAAGCCCGGCCGCATCGGCCTGGTGTCGAAGTCCGGCACGCTGACGTACCAGATGATGTACGAGCTGCGCGACATCGGCTTCTCCACCTGCGTCGGCATCGGCGGTGACCCGATCATCGGCACCACCCACATCGACGCCCTGGCCGCCTTCGAGGCCGACCCCGACACCGACCTGATCGTGATGATCGGCGAGATCGGCGGCGACGCCGAGGAGCGGGCCGCGGAGTACATCAAGGCCAACGTCACCAAGCCGGTCGTCGGCTACGTCGCGGGCTTCACCGCGCCGGAGGGCAAGACCATGGGCCACGCCGGCGCCATCGTCTCCGGCTCCTCCGGCACCGCCCAGGCGAAGAAGGAGGCCCTGGAGGCCGCGGGCGTGAAGGTCGGCAAGACCCCGTCCGAGACCGCCCGCCTGGCGCGCGAGGTGCTCGCCGGCTGACGCCGTCCCCCGCGGAACGCCGCACGGCGCGGGCCCGCACCCTCCGGGGTGCGGGCCCGCGGCCGTTCCGGGGCCGGTGCGGGGCGCCCGGCCGTCCCCCTCCGACGCGTCAGCCGCCGTCCGCCGCCGTCAGTCGCCGTCCGCCGTCCCGCCGCCGCCAGGGGAGTGGACGGAGACGGCGGGTGCCCGCCCGGGCGCCGGGTACCCCTGGGGTCCGGCCGCGGCGGTGAGCCCCACCGCCACCGCCAGCAGCGCCGTCAGCCCCACCGCGGCACCCGTCCGCAGCCGCACCCGGCCCTCGCTCATGCCGCGCACCGCGCGGGCGGGGACCGTCCGGGGCGCGGGTCCGGCGGCGGCCGTCCCCTCCAGCAGGCCGCGGACCATCCTCCGGCGCCGCTCCGGAGCCACGCGGGTCAGCCCGGGGACGTACTCGGCCAGTCCCTCGCGCGCGTGCATCAGCCGGCCGGCGGCGGCCGCGGTGCTCGCCTCGCACTCGGCGGCCGTCTCCGGCAGGTCCAGGCCCAGCCCGTCGTGCAGCAGCAGCGTGCGCCGGTAGACCGGCGGCAGCCGCAGCAGTGCCTCCAGCAGCAGTTCCGGGCCGCTCGTCCCGCGCCGCGGCGGGGTGCGGAGGCGGGGGAGCAGCCGGTGCCAGGGCGCCAGCGCGTAGTCGTGCGCCGCGGCGCGCACCCAGCCCGCCGGATCCGGGTCCACGGCCACCTCGGGCCACCGCTCCCAGGCCCGCCGGAAGGCGTGCGCCACCGCCCTCCCGGCCAGGTCCCGGTCGCCGGTGAGCAGGTACGCCTGCCGGAACAGGGGATCGGCGTGCCGCGTGTACAGCAGGTCGAACGCGGCGGCCGGGCCGTCCGTCCCCGGGCCCGCCACCGGGCCCGCCGCCACCGGATCCGCCGCCTCCGGGCCGTGCGGCGGCCCGGACGGGGGCGGCGGCGGCTCCGCGGCGGGGGCGCCCCGGCCCCCGGCTCCGGCCGCTCCGGCCCCGCGGGCCGCCCCGGCCTTCCCGCCCGTCCCGTCCGCCCGGGCACCGGTCCCGCCGCCGCTCCCGGTCCGTGTGCCGCTGCCGGGCGCGCGGACGGAGGCTGTCTCGGTCATGGGGCTGCCCGCTCCCTGGAGGTCGTCGACGGCTGCGCCGTACGAAATACGTACAGGTGCACTGTATGGAAAAGTCCATAGAGGATCGTGTGCGACACATCGATCGTTTCCCCGCTACCCGGGCGAAGCACGTGGTGTTGGCAGCATGTCGGCGTGCACTCGATGACCCGTCAGGAGACGTCGCCGCCCCCGCCGCCCCGTCGCGCCCCCGCGGCGCCCCGCCGCGCCCCCGTCCCCCTCCGGGAGCGGCTGCTCGACGGCGCGATGGCCGCCGGGCTGGGCCTGGGAGGGATCACGGTTGTGGTCCTGGTCCTGTGGATCGCCTCCCCCTACCCGGACGACGGCCCCGGCGGCGCCCTGCACATCGCCGCCGACCTGTGGCTGATGGGCCACGGCGCCCCCCTCGTCCGCACCGAGACCCTCGGCGGGACACCGGCACCCGTCGGGCTGACGCCGCTGCTGCTGTGCGCCGTGCCGCTGTGGCTGCTGCACCGCACGGCCCGGGCGGCGGCGCTCGGCGGGGGGCCGGACGGCTCGCCCTGGCGGTCCGCGTGCTGGATCGCCGCCGGGTACCTGCTGGTCGCCGCCGCCGTCACCGCGTACGCCTCCTCCGGGCCCGTCCGGGTCGACCCGCTGGGAGCCGCGCAGCGGCTGCCCGCCGTGGTGGCGGGCGCGGTGGCCGCGGGGGTCTGGACGGCCCGGGGGAGGCTCCCCGGCCTCTCCGCGAGGGGTCCCCGGCGCCTGCGGGCCGCCGCGCCGCCGCTCCTGCGCGCGGTGCTGACCCGGACCGGCGCCCTCGCGGCCGTCCGCGGCACCCTCGCGGCGACCGCCGCCCTGTGCGCCGCCGGGGCGCTGCTGGCGGCGGGCTCCCTGCTGTGGCACGTGGCCACGGCCCAGCGGTCGGCGTTCCCGCCGATCACCCCCACCTGGTCGGGGTACGCCGCGACCCTGCTGCTCTCCCTGGCGCTGGTGCCGAACGCGGCCGTGTGGGGGGCCGCCTACGGCCTCGGCCCCGGCTTCACGCTCGGCGGCGGCAGCGCCGTGGGGCCGTCGGCCGTGACCGCCGTGCCGCCGCTGCCGGACTTCCCGCTGCTGGCCGCCGTACCGGCCGAGGGCCCCGGCTCGCCCGCGGCGTGGGCGCTGGCCGCCGCGGTGCCGCTGGCGGCCGGCACGGCCGCGGCCCGGAGCGTGGCGCGCACCGCCGCACCGGAGCGGGGCAGGTGCGCGCTGGGCGCAGGGGCGACGGCGTGCGCCGCCGCTCTGGCCGCCTGCGGCTGCGGGGCCGCGACGGCGCTGCTGGCGGCGTGGGCGGGCGGGCCGCTGGGCACGGGCGCCCTCGCCCACCTCGGCCCGGACTGGGCGCTCACCGGGGCGGCCGCGCTGGTGTGGACCGTGGTCCTGGGCGTGCCGGGTGCCCTGGCGCTGCGGGCCCTGCGGCTGCGGGGCCCGCAGCGCCAGGGCACCCGCTGACGGGCGGCCCCGCCGGTCCGGTCAGCCGTCGCGCTCGCCGAAGAGGGGCCGCAGCTCCTCGGGCAGGTGCCGCTCGCACGCCTCGCGGGAGGAGGTGGTGAGGGCGTCCTCGACGCAGACGAAGTAGTCGCGGTAGACGAGCTGCACCGTGAACTGCGCCGCGATGATCAGCAGCGCGACGGCGCCCGTGACCAGTCCGCTCACCGCCGCCGCCGTCTGCGGCCGGGGGCCCTGCCCCGGCTGCGCGGAGGGCCCCGCGCCGGGGCTCCAGGCGGGGGCCCCGGACGGCCCGGCGGCGCCGTCCGCCCCGGACGGGCCCGGCGAGCCGCTCGAACCCGCCACGTCCTCCGGCCGGGTCGCCGCACGCGGGGCGTCCGGGCCGCCCGTCCCGCCGTCCCCGCCGCCCCTGCCCCGCAGCGAGTCGATTCCCCAGTACACGGCCAGCGCGCCCAGCGGGGCCGCCAGCCAGGTCAGCCCGAAGAGGGCGAAGAAGACGCCCCACATGCCCGACAGCAGGGCGTACCGGGCGCGCCGCTGGACCGGATCGGTCGGGTCCCAGCGCGGGCCGCCCTGGCCGCCGGGGCCGGACCGCCCGCCGGGGCCCTCCTCCCGGCCGCCTCCGCCGAGGCCGCCGCTCTGGCGGTGCGGCTGGCGGCTGCTCCACCGGCCGCCCCACTGCGGTGGGCGGTCCCCGCCGCCCCGGCCGTCGCCGTCGCCGCCCCCGTTCCGGCCGGAGCCCGCCGGGAAGCGCGGGCGCCACGGCTGCTCGGGGCGGTCCTCGGGCGGCGGCGCGAAGGGGTTGTCGTCCGATCCGCCGCGGGAGCCGCCGTCCTGGCCCCCGGACCCGCCGGACGCCCCCGGGGACCCGGACGGGTCCGACGGCGACCGCCGCAGCCGGAGCAGGACCGGGGCGGTGCCGGCCGGGATTCCGGTCGGAGTGGCGAGGGCTGCGCGGCGGCGTCGGTCCGTCATTGCTCTGCGTCTTCCCCTGGGTGTCGTCCCGGCGCGGGGCCGTGCGGATGTGCGTTTGTGTGGTGCGTGGCGTGCGCGGCGACGCCCCCGGTGACGCGCGCTGCGGCGCGCGCCGCGGGGTGCGCGGCGGTGCACGTGGCCCAGACGCTACCGGGCGGCCGTCCACCCGTCCCGAGGGGGCCTTCCGGTGTGCCGGTATCGTTGCTGACGGTCGGCCGCTTCGTAGGGTTCCCCGGAATCACCCGGCCCCTGGACTTGTACGACCGCACAAAGCCGCACCACCCCTTCGAGAGAGAGCCTCGTCGTGGCTTCCGCTTCCCGCTTCGCCGCCGCCCACTCCCCGGCCCGCGTCGTCGTCCTCGTCTCCGGTTCGGGCACCAACCTCCAGGCCCTGCTGGACGCCGTGGCCGAGGAGGGGCCGGCCGCCTACGGCGCCGAGGTCGTGGCCGTGGGCGCCGACCGCGACGGCATCGCCGGGCTGGAGCGCGCCGAGCGCGCCGGACTGCCCACCTTCGTCTGCCGGGTGCGGGACCACGCCGACCGGGCCGCCTGGGACCGCGCACTGGCCGCGGCGACCGCGGCGCACGAGCCGGACCTGGTGGTCTCCGCGGGCTTCATGAAGATCGTGGGCAAGGAGTTCCTGGCCCGGTTCGGCGGACGCCTGGTCAACACCCACCCCGCCCTGCTCCCCGGCTTTCCCGGCGCCCACGGCGTGCGCGACGCGCTCGCGTACGGCGTGAAGGTCACCGGGTGCACCGTCCACTTCGTCGACGACGGCGTCGACACCGGCCCGATCATCGCCCAGGGCGTGGTCGAGGTGCGGGAGGCGGACGACGAATCCACGCTCCACGAGCGGATCAAGGAAGTCGAGCGACGACTGCTCGTCGACACCGTGGGACGGCTCGCCCGCCACGGCTACCGCATTGAGGGAAGAAAGGTCATTCTCGGTCATGACTGATGGCTCTGAGGGCACTGCGACCACCCGGCGCCCCGTCCGGCGCGCGCTGGTCAGCGTCTACGACAAGACGGGCCTGGAGGAGCTGGCCCGGGGTCTGGACGCGGCGGGCGTGCGGATCGTCTCGACGGGCTCGACGGCCGCGCGGATCGCCGCCGCGGGCGTGGAGGTCACTCCGGTGGAGGAGCTGACCGGCTTCCCCGAGTGCCTGGACGGCCGGGTGAAGACGCTGCACCCGCGCGTCCACGCGGGCATCCTCGCCGACCTGCGCCTGGAGGACCACCGCCGGCAGCTCGACGAGCTGAAGGTGGAGCCCTTCGACCTCGTCGTCGTCAACCTCTACCCCTTCCGCGAGACCGTCGCCTCCGGCGCCTCCCCCGACGAGTGCGTGGAGCAGATCGACATCGGCGGCCCCTCGATGGTCCGCGCCGCCGCCAAGAACCACCCGTCGGTGGCCGTCGTCGTCAACCCCGGCCGCTACGGCGAGGTGCTGGAGGCCGTCGGGAACGGCGGCTTCGACCTCGCGGCCCGCAGGCGGCTGGCGGCCGAGGCGTTCGCCCACACCGCGGCGTACGACGTGGCCGTCGCCTCCTGGTTCGCGGGCGACTACGCCCCGGCCGACGACTCCGGCTTCCCCGACTTCCTCGGCACCGCCTACCGGCGCTCGGACGTGCTGCGCTACGGCGAGAACCCGCACCAGCCCGCCGCCCTCTACAGCGACGGCAGCGGCGGCCTGGCCGACGCCGAGCAGCTGCACGGCAAGGAGATGTCCTACAACAACTACACGGACACCGAGGCCGCGCGCCGGGCCGCCTACGACCACGCCGAGCCCTGCGTGGCGATCATCAAGCACGCCAACCCCTGCGGCATCGCGATCGGCGCGGACGTCGCCGAGGCCCACCGCAAGGCCCACGCCTGCGACCCGCTCTCCGCCTTCGGCGGCGTGATCGCCGTCAACCGCCCGGTGTCGGTGGCGATGGCCGAGCAGGTCGCCGAGATCTTCACCGAGGTCATCGTCGCCCCCGGCTACGAGGACGGCGCGGTGGAGGTGCTGGCCCGCAAGAAGAACATCCGGGTGCTGCGCTGTCCCGAGGCCCCGGCCGCGCGCCTGGAGCACAAGCCGGTCGACGGCGGCGCGCTGCTCCAGGTCGCCGACCGCCTCCAGGCCGACGGCGACGACCCCGCCGGCTGGACCCTGGCCACCGGCGAGGCGCTGGACGCGGCGGAGCTGGCCGAGCTGGCCTTCGCCTGGCGGGCCTGCCGGGCGGTGAAGTCCAACGCGATCCTGCTGGCCAAGGACGGCGCCACCGTCGGGGTCGGCATGGGCCAGGTCAACCGCGTGGACTCCGCGAAGCTCGCGGTCCGGCGCGCCGGCGAGGAGCGGGCGCGCGGTGCGTACGCGGCCTCCGACGCCTTCTTCCCCTTCCCCGACGGCCTGGAGGTCCTCACCGCCGCGGGCGTGCGGGCCGTGGTCCAGCCGGGCGGCTCGGTCCGCGACGAGCAGGTGGTCGAGGCCGCCAAGGCGGCGGGCGTGACGATGTACCTCACCGGTACGCGGCACTTCTTCCACTGACGGCACCGCTTCGCTGCGCCGCCCGGCCGGGCGGCGCAGCGGGCCCGCCGGGGGCCGCGCCCCTGCCGGAGGTGCGGCCCCCGGCGCGTCCCGGTGCGGTGCCGCGCGGGCGCCCGGGGCGGTCGCCGCCCGGTGGGCTCAGGCGTGCCGGCGGTCGAACCACGCCGCCGACTCGGCGGAGGCCAGCAGCACCACGCACACGATGCCCAGGGCGATCCACAGCAGTCCGAGCGGCAGCGCCACGATGCCGAGCAGGATCAGCAGCGCCGACCAGACGATGGCCGCGGTCCGCAGACCGCCGCCGCGGCGCGGGAACCTCACGGCGAGCGCGATGCCGGCGAGCGCGTGGAGCAGGAAGAAGGCGAACAGCGTGTAGTAGGCGCCGGTGCCGGTGCCGTCCAGATCGCCGTAGGTGTCCTCCAGGCGGTTCTTCGCCGAGGCGAAGGCGATCATGAGCAGCACCGAGAAGAGCGCCTGGATGCCGCCCGCGACGAGGAAGACCAGCCGGGCCGAGCTCACCTTGCCCGGCATCGTCCCGGGCGGCGCCTGCAAGGGCCCCGCGGGGGGCTGCCCGTACTCGCCGCCGGGCCGGTCGGGCGGAGGGCCGTACTGCCCCGGCGGCTGCCCGGGGCCCTCCGCGTAGGGGTTCTTCCGGTACGGGTCGTTCGGGCCGGTGGGGCCGGTGGGGCCGTTGCGGTCGTTCGGATCGGAGTGGCTCATGGCGGTTCCTCCGGACGCGGTCGATGCGGCGGCCGGACGCCGGGGGCCGTACCGCGGCGCGCGCGGTACGGCCCCCGGTCCCTCGCCGCTCCTGCCGACGACAAGTGCCCCGTACCGCCCGGACCATCCCCGCCCGGTGGGGCGACACACCAAGGCAGGGGACGGCCGGGCGGCGGGCGCCGCCGGGTACCGGAGGGGAGGCGGTGTCAGCGCTTGACGACGACGCTGCTGACGACCTTGTCGGCGAAGGTCTGCTTCTTGGCGTCCCACAGCGGCCACAGGTAGCCGATGTAGCAGGGCAGGCCGTCCAGGATGTGGCATAGCCGCCGCACGAAGGCCATGCCGAAGCCGAGGGGGCTGCCGTCGGCCTCCTTCAGCACGCTGATCTTCAGGGCCTTCTTGCCGGGGGTCTGCCCGGTGGTGCCCTCCTTGTAGACCAGCCACAGCATGCCGATCAGGCCGAGCACGGCGCCGATGGAGATCAGCACCCAGGCGCTGCCGGGCACCTGCATGGCCGACTCGGCGCAGGCCGTGTCACCCAGGGGGCAGTTGTCGGTGGCGTCGACGGCGGCGCCGATGATCTGCACGTAGCCGACGATCACGAGGATCATCGGGAGCAGGTTGACGATCAGGCCGTCCAGCAGCGTCGCGCCCACCCGGGCGCCCCAGCTCGCGTAGGCCGGCATGCCGCCGCCGTAGGGCTGCTGGGGGTACTGCGGGTAGGCCCCGCCGGGCTGCGGCGCCCCCTGCTGCGGGTAGCCGTAGCCGGGCTGCGGCGCTCCCTGCTGCGGGTAGCCGTAGCCGGGCTGCGGGGGCTGGGCGTACGGGTCCTGCGGCTGGCCGCCGGGCTGCTGCGGATAGCTCATGCGGGTCTTCCTCCGAGCGGAAGGGACGGGGACGGTCGGGGCCGAGTGGATGTCCCGGGGGACGTCCGGAGGACCACCGCGGCGCCCCCGCAGCTCCGCTGCGCGAGGATCGGGTCGTACATGAGCGTGCCTCCCCCGTGTGCCGTGCCCGTCGGCCCCCCGCGGGTGCGGCACCGGCGACCATGCTGGTGGGAGCGGCCGACACTGTCCAGCCGGGACCGGGGAATGTGGCGAATCCGCAACTCCGCCGGTACGGGATGCTGACCTGGGCGCGCCGGTTCCGGGACGCCGCCGCCGGGGAGCGCGCCGGTGCGCGCGCCCGCCGGGCGCTCCGGAGCGCGACACCGCGGTGACGCCGGGTGGGCGCGGGCGCACCGGTGGCCGGGCGAGTGGAGACCCGGCCCCCGCATCCGCGAGGATGGGGCCATGACCGCCCAGATTCTCGATGGCAAGGCCACCGCAGCCGCGATCAAGTCCGAACTCACCGCCCGTGTCGAGGCCCTCAGGGCCCGGGGCGTCCAGCCCGGCCTGGGCACGCTCCTGGTCGGCGACGACGTCGGCAGCCAGAAGTACGTGGCGGGCAAGCACCGCGACTGCGCCCAGGTCGGCATCGCCTCCATCCAGCGCGAGCTGCCCGGCAC
Source organism: Streptomyces desertarenae (assembly GCF_042681365.1). Classification (NCBI taxonomy): domain Bacteria; kingdom Bacillati; phylum Actinomycetota; class Actinomycetes; order Kitasatosporales; family Streptomycetaceae; genus Streptomyces; species Streptomyces desertarenae. Next base: position 182,665 of record NZ_JBHUFU010000006.1, read on the forward strand.
CGCGAGCCAGGAGGAGATCGAGGCGGTCGTCCGCGAGCTGAACGAGGATCCGGCCTGCACCGGTTACATCGTCCAGCTCCCGCTGCCGCGCGGGATCGACACCAACCGCGTCCTGGAGCTGATGGACCCGGCCAAGGACGCCGACGGGCTCCACCCGACGAACCTGGGCCGCCTGGTGCTGAACGAGCCCGCGCCGCTGCCGTGCACCCCCAACGGCATCGTCGAGCTGCTGCGCCGCCACGGCGTGGCGATCGACGGGGCGAACGTCGCGGTCGTCGGCCGCGGCATCACCGTCGGCCGCTCCATCGGCCTGCTGCTCACCCGCCGCTCGGAGAACGCGACGGTGACCCTGTGCCACACCGGCACCCGCGACATGGCCGCCCACCTGCGCGAGGCGGACATCGTGGTGGCGGCGGCCGGCTCCCCGCACCTGGTGCGGCCCGAGCACGTCCGGCCGGGCGCGGCCGTGCTGGACGTGGGCGTCAGCCGGAACGCGGAGGGCAGGATCGTCGGCGACGTGCACCCGGACGTGGCGGAGGTGGCCGGCTGGCTCTCCCCGAACCCGGGCGGCGTCGGCCCGATGACGCGGGCGATGCTGCTGGCGAACGTCGTGGAGGCGGCGGAGCGGGCCGCGGGGACGGGCCGTGCCGGCTGAGGAGGACAGGACCGGCGGAGCGCCGGACGGCCGTGCGGACGGAGGCGCCCGGAACCGCGCCGGCGGGCCCGGGCGGCGCTCCCGGCGGTTCCCGCTGATCACCCGGGACACCGCACGCCCCGAGGGCGGGGGCCGGGCGGCCCCCGGTGACGCCCCCGCCCCCGCGCGGCAGTGGCCGATGCTGTGCGTGCTGACCGCGGCGGGTGCCGGACTGCTGGTGACGCTCGCCAACTTCCGCGCGGGCATCCTGGTCGTCGGCCTGTCCGTGCTGGCCGGGGCCGTGCTGCGCTGGGCGGTGCCGTCGGTCGGGCTGCTCGCCGTGCGCTCCCGCTACACCGACGTGCTGACCTACGGCGTACTGGGCACCGCGATCGTGCTGCTGGCGATGATGGCGCAGCCGGGGCCGTGGCTGGAGGTCCCCTTCCTGGAGGACATCGTCCACTTCACGATCCGCTGACCCGCGCCGTCCGGGCCGTGCCCATATGGTGCGACAATGTGCCGCATTCACTCCCGTGCGACGGCCGGGAACCACCGCCCGGGTGCGGTCATCCCCGTGAACACGGCCGGCCGCGCGGGCGCGGAACCGGTGCGGCGCGGGAGGGGTACGGACGCATGGGCGCACGAGGGGGGAGGGCGAATGCCTCAGGGGAAGGTGCTGCCGGAGGACGAGCCGGAGCGCACGGTGGTGCTCCGGGTTCCCGCCGCAGCCGGCCGGGACGCCGCACCACGGGGTTCCGGCGGGTCCGGACGGCCGGCGGGATCTGCCGGAGCGCCGCCGGAGCCGGCGCGCCGGCATTCGCCGGGGGCGGTGCTCGCGGGTGCCGCCAGCGTGCTGGTCCTGGTGGCGGTGGGTGCCTTCGTCGTGGGCACCGACGGGAGCGGGAAGGCCGGGGACGCCGCGCCGGCGGCCTCGCCCGCGGTCCCCGGGACGCAGGGGCCGTCCGGGGGCGTGCGGTGCTCCGGTGACGACTGCACGGGGCACGACCCGGAGGCCATGGGGTGCGGCGGTCCGCACGCGAGGACCGTCGCGCAGGCCCCGGTGGACGGGGCGCACGTGGAGATCCGCTACAGCGGGGCGTGCCGGGCGGCCTGGGCCCGGGTCACGGGCGCCGCGCGGGGCGACACGCTGAGCGTCACCGCGCGGGACGCGGCGCAGGAGGAGACGGTGGGGGAGGCCGGCGAGGCCTACACCCCGATGGTCGCGGCCGCCGACCCCGCGGCGCCGTCCGCCTGCGTGGTGTCCGCGGCCGGGCCGCGGGGGTGCGTCGAGGGCTGAGGCGGAGCGCGGTCCGCCGCCGCGCTCCCTCGTCCCGTGCCACCGCGCCCCGCGCGCCCGGACCGGCGAGCGGCGGCATGGCGCAGCCGGGGCGGGGCAGACGGAGCACCGTATCCCCCCACGGGTACGGCACCGCCCTCCGGCAGCCGCCCGCGATCCCCCCGCGGGCGGCTGCCTCCGCACGCGGCCCGTCGGATAGCCTGACGCCGGGTCTCTTGATGTGGAGATACGTTGGGGACCCAGCCGCCACCGTCAGGTATTACGGAGATCGCCATGACCCGCACTCCCGTCAATGTCACCGTCACCGGCGCCGCCGGCCAGATCGGCTACGCGCTGCTGTTCCGCATCGCCTCCGGTCAGCTGCTCGGCGCGGACGTGCCGGTCGCGCTGCGCCTCCTGGAGATCCCGCAGGGGCTGAAGGCCGCCGAGGGCACCGCCATGGAGCTGGACGACTGCGCCTTCCCGCTGCTCAGCGGCATCGAGATCACCGACGACCCGAACAAGGCGTTCGACGGTGCCAACGTCGCCCTCCTCGTCGGCGCCCGCCCCCGCACCAAGGGCATGGAGCGCGGCGACCTGCTGGAGGCCAACGGCGGCATCTTCAAGCCGCAGGGCAAGGCCATCAACGACCACGCCGCGGACGACATCAAGGTCCTGGTGGTGGGCAACCCGGCCAACACCAACGCCCTGATCGCCCAGGCCGCCGCCCCGGACGTACCGGCCGAGCGCTTCACCGCCATGACCCGCCTGGACCACAACCGGGCGCTGTCGCAGCTGTCGAAGAGGACCGGCACCCCGGTGTCGGAGATCCGCAGGCTCACCATCTGGGGCAACCACTCCGCGACCCAGTACCCGGACATCTTCCACGCCGAGGTCGCGGGCAAGAACGCCGCCGAGGCCGTGAACGACGAGAAGTGGCTGGCCGAGGAGTTCATCCCGACCGTCGCCAAGCGCGGTGCCGCCATCATCGAGGCCCGCGGCGCCTCCTCGGCCGCCTCCGCCGCCAACGCCGCCGTCGACCACATCCACACCTGGGTCAACGGCACCCCGGAGGGCGACTGGACCTCCATGGGCGTCCCGTCCGACGGCTCCTACGGCGTGCCGGAGGGCCTGATCTCCTCCTTCCCGGTCACCTGCTCCGGCGGGACGTACGAGATCGTCCAGGGCCTGGAGATCAACGAGTTCTCGCGGGCCCGCATCGACGCCTCGGTGAAGGAGCTGGAGGAGGAGCGCGAGGCCGTCCGCGGCCTCGGCCTCATCTGATCCGCACCCACCCGCGGTCTTGGCCGGCGGCCCCTCGCGGGCCCGCCGGCGCGGGGCCCCCGGCCGGAGACGGCCGGGGGCCCCGCCGCGTTCCGGGCCTCCGGGCGCAAGCCGCCGGCGGCGCGGGCGGGGACGAGCCGGCGGCCTCGCGCGCGAGGACGGGCTCCCTCTCCCCACGCTGCCGCGGCGTCCGCGCGCGGGTTCGCGCGGGAGGGCCGCCCGCGGGCCGGGGCCGCTTCGCCGGCCGGGCCGCGCCGGTCGGCCGGCTCAGCGGACTCGGTCGTAGACCATGGCGATCTCGCCCAGCTCGCCGGCCTCCTGGTGGGTGAGCGCCCACGTCGAAGCCGGCAGGCCGTCGTCGAACAGCCGCTGCCCGCCTCCGGCGATCTCGGGGAAGACCATGAGGTACAGCCGGTCGAGCAGGTCCGCCGCGAGGAGCGGCTTGATGACGCTCGGGCAGCTGTTGACGAGGATGTCGCCCCCGTCGGTGGCCTTGAGTTCGGTGACGACGTCGGCGGCCGGGGCGTTCACCACGCGGGTGCGCTCCCACGGCGCTTCGGTCAGGGTGGTCGAGAAGACCACCTTCTCCGTGTCCACCAGCCACTTCGCGTATCCGCGGTCACGCGGGTCGGCGTTCTCGTCCCCGGCGACCGGCGGCCAGTACCCCAAGAACCCCTCGGCGTTGATCCGGCCGAGCAGCGCCGTCGTCGCGCCCTCCCAGATGCGGGCGAGTTGGTTCCGCGCGACCTCGGAGGTCACGTACGGCGCGAACATGCTGAAATCACCGGGCCCGCCGGGGCCGTGGTAGCGCCCGTCGAGGGAGAGGCTCAGGTTCGCGGCCACCCTGCGGCCGGTCGAGTCGGTCATGGCGTGCCCCTTGCGTCGATGCTGTCGGTGTCGTGTGCGTCCGCGGCGAGGGCCGCCGCGAGCTTGTCGAGGCTCTGGCCGAAGCCGATCTCGATGCCAGCGATGAAGTCGGCGGAGTCGACGGTGCTGTCGGTGATCCGCCAGTGGACGTCGAGGTCCGTGCCGGTCCCGGCGGGCCGCAGGTCGAGTGCGACGTGGGCGGTGAAGGCGAGGCCGCCGCCGGGAAGCCGTGGGGAGAGCCGGTAGGCGAGGCGCTCACCGGGGCGTACCTCGTCGACGACCCCCTCCGCGCGCCCGGCGACCGGGTCGGAGCCGTCGGCGTCCTCGGCGTCGCGGTACTCCTGGACGATCCGCCCGCCTTCGCGCGCCTCGAAGACGAGTTCGGAGACGCGGAGGTCGTCGGGCGTCCACCAGCGGGTGAGCAGGGCGGCCTCGGTCAGGTGGCGCCACACCAGCTCGGGGCGGCCCGTCAGCGACCGGTGGAAGCCGAACGAACGACCGTCCGCCCACCCCGGCTCCACCGCGGCGAGCCGCTCCGCGCGGAGGCCGGCCCCGTAGCGGTCGTAGGTCTCGTGCGGGCCGCCGGCCTGCTCCGCGGCGTCGGCGAGCCGGCCGAGCGCAGCCGCCAGCTCCCGCAGGGGGCCGGGCCGGAGCGCGTAGATGCGGCGCCGGCCGGTCCGCTGGGAGGTGACGACGCCGGCGCGCTCAAGGGTCTGCAGGTGCTTGGTCGTCTGCGGCTGGCGCGCCCCGGCGAGCCGGGCGAGGACTCCGACCGGGCGTGGCCGCTCGGCGAGGAGGCTCACGAGCCGCAGACGGGCCGGGTCGGCCAGTGCGGTGAGGAGTGCGTCCATGACGGCAAGTATTCCTGACAACGAATATTCTCGGCAAGGAATATTTTCTGCGCCGCCGGGCCGGGGCGGGGCCGGAGGGTCCTCCCGGCCGCCGCGGAGCGGCGGCGCCGCGACGGCCCCGCGGCGGGTTCCCGGCCCGGCCGCCCCGCCTCTCCCCGGGCGCTTCCGCGCGCCGTTCCCCGCCCCGCCGGACCGGCTGCTCCCCGTGGGCGCCCGGATGCGGCGCGTACTGCCCGGTATGCCTTCTATACCCCGACATCCCCTTACATCCATTTACATAAACGCCGAGTTGATCATGCTTTCTTGTGTGAAGCACGCCACTTGACATGGATTACAAGCATGAAATGGAAGAGACCGGGCATGGGCCGGGGTCGCTCGGCTCCGCCGGGCGGCGACAGCACCATGCGAGGAAGGCAGTACGGAACGTGTCGGCAATCGAGAGCATGCACATCGGCGGGCAGTGGCGGCCGGCCGCCGCCGGAACGACCAGGGAGATCCTCGACCCGGCCGACGCGACGGTGCTCGCGGTCGTCTCCGAGGGCGGCGTCGAGGACACCGACGCCGCCGTCGAGGCCGCCCGCCGCGCCTTCGACGCCGGCGAGTGGCCCGCCACCCCCACCGCCGAGCGGGCGGCCCTGCTGCGCCGCACCGCCGATCTCCTCCAGCGCGACCGCGAGGAGATCGCGCTGACCGAGTCCCGCGACACCGGCAAGACCCTGGAGGAGGGCCGCGTCGACGTCGACGACGTCACGGCCGCCTTCCGCTACTTCGCCGATCTGGCGGTGAACACCTCCGGCGGACGGGTGGTCGACGCGGGCAGCGCCGACGTGCACAGCGTCGTCGTCCACGAGCCGGTCGGCGTCTGCGCGCTCATCACCCCCTGGAACTACCCGCTGCTCCAGGCGAGCTGGAAGATCGCCCCGGCCCTCGCCGCGGGCAACACCTTCGTGATCAAGCCCAGCGAGATCACCCCGCTGTCCACCGTCCACTTGGTGAGGCTGCTGACCGAGGCCGGGCTCCCGGCGGGTGTGGCGAACCTCGTCACCGGCCCCGGGGACCCGGTCGGCGCCCGGATGTCCTCCCATCCGGCCGTGGACCTGGTCTCCTTCACCGGCGGTCTGGCCAGCGGGACCGCGGTGGCCGCCGCCGCGGCCCCGACGGTGAAGAAGGTCGCGCTCGAACTGGGCGGCAAGAACCCCAACGTCGTCTTCGCCGACGCCTGCGCCACCGACGAGGGCTTCGACACCGCCGTCGACCAGGCCCTCAACGCCGCCTTCGTCCACAGCGGCCAGGTCTGCTCGGCGGGCAGCCGCCTCATCGTCGAGGAGTCCGTCCGCGACCGCTTCGTCACCGAACTCGCCCGCCGCGCCCGCCGCATCCGGCTCGGCCGGGGCACCGAGCCCGGCGTCGAGTGCGGCCCGCTCGCCTCCCAGCAGCAGCTCGACAAGACCGAGGACTACGTCGCCTCCGCCGTCGCCGAGGGCGCCGTGGTGCGCTGCGGCGGGAAGCGGCCCGAGCCCTCCGACGTCCGCCCGGCCACCGGCTACTTCTACGAGCCCACCGTCCTGGACCGCTGCCGGCGCGACATGCGGGTGGTCCGCGAGGAGACCTTCGGCCCCCTCCTCACCGTGGAGACCTTCCGCACCGAGGACGAGGCCGTCGCCCTGGCCAACGACACCGAGTACGGACTGGCCGGCGCCGTCTTCTCCGCCGACACCGCCCGCGCCCGCCGCGTCGCCGCCCGGCTGCGGCACGGCACCGTGTGGATCAACGACTTCCACCCCTACCTCCCGCAGGCGGAGTGGGGCGGCTTCGGCAAGTCCGGGGTCGGACGGGAGCTCGGCCCCTCCGGCCTGGACGAGTACCGCGAGACCAAGCACGTCTACGAGAACCTGCGCCCCGCCCCCGTGCGCTGGTTCGCCGGCTGAGGCGCCCGCACCGCCTCACCACCCGACCGACACCCGTGCGCGCCCCGCACACCGGGCCGCGCACGCACCACCGACACAGGAGCAACACCCCATGCCCAGCAGCACCGCCTACGACTACGTGGTGATCGGCGGCGGCACGGCCGGTTCGGTGATCGCCTCCCGGCTCGCCGAGGACCCCGACACCACCGTCGCCGTCATCGAGGGCGGCCCCTCCGACATCGACCGGCCCGACGTGCTGACCCTGCGCCGCTGGCTCGGCCTGCTCGGCGGCGACCTCGACTACGACTACCCCACGACCGAGCAGCCACGCGGCAACTCCCACATCCGGCACAGCCGCGCCCGCGTGCTCGGCGGCTGCTCCTCCCACAACACCCTGATCTCCTTCAAGCCGCTGCCCTCGGACTGGGAGGAGTGGGAGGCCGCCGGCGCCGCCGGCTGGAACGCCATCGCCATGGAGCCCTACTTCCACCGGCTCCGCAACAACATCGTCGCCGTCGACGAGAAGGACCGGAACGCCATCGCCCGCGACTTCGTCGACGCCGCCCAGGCCGCGCTCGGCGTGCCGCGCGTGGAGGGCTTCAACGCCAAGCCGTTCCACGAGGGCGTCGGCTTCTTCGACCTGGCCTACCACCCGGAGACCAACAAGCGCTCCTCCGCCTCCGTCGCCTACCTCCACCCCCACATGGAGGCCGGTGACCGCCCCAACCTGGAGCTGTGGCTGGAGACCTGGGCGTACCGCCTGGAGTTCGGCGGCGCCGACGGCCGCCGCGTCACCGGCGTCCACGTCCGCACCGCCGACGGCGAGGAGACGCTGGTGACCGCCGCGCGCGAGGTGGTGCTGTGCGCCGGCGCCGTCGACACCCCGCGGCTGCTGCTGCACTCCGGCGTCGGACCGGCCCGAGACCTGGCGGCGCTGGGCATCCCCGTCGTCCACGACCTGCCGGGCGTCGGCGAGAACCTGCTCGACCACCCCGAGTCGGTCATCGTCTGGGAGACCGACGGGCCCATTCCGGAGAACTCGGCGATGGACTCCGACGCGGGGCTCTTCGTCCGCCGGGACCCGAACTCGCCCGGTCCGGACCTGATGTTCCACTTCTACCAGATCCCCTTCACCGACAACCCCGAGCGGCTCGGCTACGAGAAGCCCGCCCACGGCGTGTCGATGACCCCCAACATCCCCAAGCCGCGCAGCCGCGGCCGCCTCTACCTCACCAGCGCCGACCCCTCGGTCAAGCCGGCCCTGGACTTCCGGTACTTCACCGACGAGGAGGACTACGACGCCCGCACCCTCGTCGACGGCATCCGCATCGCCCGCGAGATCGCGAGGACCCAGCCGCTGGCGAACTGGCTCAAGCGCGAGGTCTGCCCCGGCCCGGACGTCACGTCCGACGAGGAGATCAGCGAGTACGCCCGCAAGGCCGCCCACACCGTCTACCACCCGGCCGGCACCTGCCGGATGGGGGCCGCCGACGACGAGACGGCCGTCGTCGATCCGTCCCTGCGCATCCGCGGCCTGGACGGCGTCCGCATCGCCGACGCCTCCGTCTTCCCCACCATCCCCGCCGTCAATCCCATGATCGGCGTGCTGATGGTCGGGGAGAAGGCCGCCGACCTGCTCCGCGACGACCAGCCCGCCACGGCCCCCGGAGGTGCCGCGTGACCACCGCTGCCAGGACCGCCCCCCGACCGCACGACGATCCGGCCCCCGCCGCGGGCGCCGACCCGGTGTTCTCCGTCCGCAACCTGTGGAAGGTCTTCGGACCCGGGGCCCACCGCGTCCCCGGCGACGCCTCCCTGAAGGGCCTGTCCGCCGCCGAGGTGCGCGAGCGGACCGGCTGCACCGCCGCCGTGCGCGACGTCTCCTTCGACGTGGCCCGCGGCGAGGTGTTCGTCGTCATGGGCCTGTCCGGCTCCGGCAAGTCCACTCTGGTGCGCTGCCTGACCCGGCTCATCGAGCCCACCGGCGGCACCCTCCACATCGACGGCGAGGACGTCCTGGCCATGGACCGGGTCCGGCTGCGCGAACTGCGCCGCCGCCGCGCCGCCATGGTCTTCCAGCACTTCGGCCTGCTGCCCCACCGCACCGTGCTCGACAACGTCGCCTACGGGCTGGAGATCCAGGGCGTGGGACGGGCCGAACGCCGCGCCCGCGCCGCCGAGATGGTCGAGAAGGTCGGCTTGTCCGGCCTCGGCGACCGCCGCCCCGGCCAGCTCTCCGGCGGCCAGCAGCAGCGCGTCGGACTGGCCCGCGCGCTCGCCGTCGACCCCGAGGTCCTGCTGTTCGACGAGCCGTTCAGCGCCCTGGACCCGCTGATCCGCCGCGACATGCAGGAGGAGGTCATCCGGCTCCACCGCGAGGAGGGCCGCACGATGGTCTTCATCACCCACGACCTGGCCGAGGCGCTGCGCATCGGCGACCGCATCGCGTTGATGCGCGACGGCGAGATCGTCCAGCTCGGCACCCCCGAGGAGATCGTGGCCGCACCGGCCGACGACTACGTGCGCGACTTCGTCCGCGACGTCCCCCGCGAGCAGGTCATCTCCGTGCGCCGCGCCATGCGCCCGGCACGGGCCGGCGAGGCCGACGGCGGCGTCCCGCTGGGCCCCGACACCGTCGTCGCCGACGCCATCGGGGCCGTGGCCCGCGGCGGCGGGCACGTCCGGGTGGTGGAGGGCGGCCGCACCCTCGGCGTCGTCGACCACGCCCGGCTGCTGGCCGTCGTCGCCGGAGTGGAGCCCGACCCCGGGAGGTCCCATACCACCGGCGGGGAGGAGGCCGCCGTATGACCACGACCATGCCCACCCCCTCCCCGTCCACCGAGAACCCGGCCGCGTCCGCCGGCACCGGCCCGGCGACGGGCGCGGCCCGGCAGAAGAAGCCCCCGGCGCCTCCGGCGCCCCCGGGCCTCCTGCGCCGCCTCCCCGCCCGGGCCGGTGAGCGGACCGCCGCGCGGAAACTGCTCGCCCTCGCCCTGATCGCCGCCGTCGCGGTCCCGGCGGCCGCCTCCCTGTGGGGCAGCGGCACCTGGCCCGCCGCCCTCACCCACGACGTCCGCCCGCCGCTGGAGGAGCTGGACGCCTGGCTGGTCGACAACCGCGACTCGCACTGGGTGTTCCTGTACTTCCTGCTCCACATCGGCAACAACTCCGTCCTCGCCGTCGACGGCGTCCTGGCCGCCCTCGAAGGACTGGGCTGGGCGGGCGTCACCGCCGCCGCCACCGCCCTGGGCTGGTACGCGGGCGGCGCGGACACCGGCCGCCGGGCCCTGCGCACCGCCGCCACCGCCCTGGGCACCTTCGCCGTCATCGGGCTGCTGGACATGTGGGAACCGGCGATGGAGACGCTGGCGCTGATGATCGTCGCGGTCGCCGCCTCCGCCGGGATCGGCGTACTGCTCGGCCTGGCCGCCGGGCTCTCCGACCGCTGCGAGAAGCTGCTGCGCCCGGCCTTCGACACCATGCAGGTGATGCCGGCGTTCGCCTACCTGCTGCCGTTCGTCCTGCTCTTCGGCATCGGCACGCCCTCGGCCCTGATCGCCACCGTCATCTACGCGGCCCCGCCCATGGCCCGGCTCACCTCGCTCGGCCTGCGCGGCGCCTCCCCGGCCGCCCTGGAGGCGTCCACCTCGCTCGGCGCGAACGCCTGGCAGCGGCTGTGGACGGCCCGGCTGCCGCTGGCCCGCCGCCGGATGCTGCTCGGCCTCAACCAGACGATCATGATGTGCCTGTCGATGGTCGTCCTGGCCTCGGTGATCGGCGCGGGCGGCCTGGGAGACGAGGTCTTCACCGGCCTGTCCCGGGTGGACGTCGGGCAGGCCCTCGTCCCCGGCGTCGCCATCGTGCTGATCGCCGTCTGGCTGGACCGCACGACCGCCGCCGCGGGCGAGCGGCTGGACGACACCGCCGCCTCCCGCCCCCCGAGCCGCACCCGCGCCCGGGCCGTCCGGGGCGGCGCCCTCGCCGCCGTCGCGGCCGCCGCCGCGGCCGGGTCGGCCGCGCTGGGCCGCGAGTGGCCGGAGACGTGGACCGTGGACGTCTCCGAACCGGTCAACACCGCCGTCGCCCGGATCACCGAGCACCTCGGCTCCGGCATCCCCGTCATCGGCGGCACCGCCGCCTGGTCGGAGAACTTCGCCCGCTGGGTGCTCAACCCGCTGCGCGACGGCCTCCAGGGCGCCCCCTGGTGGCTGCTGCTCCTGGCCGCCGCCGCCCTCGCCCTGCTGGCCGGCACCTGGCGCACCGCCGTCACCGCCACCGCCGCCCTGGCGGCGATCGGCGCGATGGGCCTGTGGAACGCCTCCCTCAACACCCTCTCGCAGGTACTCGCCGCCCTGGTGGTCACCCTGCTCCTGGGCGTCACCGTCGGCGTCCTGGCGGCCCGCGTGCCCTGGGTGGAACGGGCGATCCGCCCGGTGCTCGACGTGATGCAGACGATGCCGCAGTTCATCTACCTCATCCCGGTGGTGGCGCTGTTCAACGTCGGCCGCACCGCCGCGATCATCGCCGCGGTCGTCTACGCGCTGCCCGCCGTCGTCCGCATCACCGCCCAGGGAGTCCGGGAGACCGACCCGGCCGCGCTGGAGGCCGCCCGCTCCATGGGCGCCACCACCGGCCAGCAACTGCGCCAGGTCCAGCTCCCGCTGGCCCGCCCCGCCCTGCTGCTGGCGGTCAACCAGGGCGTCGTCCTCGTCCTCGCCATCGTCGTCATCGGCGGCCTGGTGGGCGGTGGGGCGCTCGGCTACGACGTCGTCTACGCCCTCCAGAAGAGCGAGCTGGGCATCGGCCTGACCTCCGGCGCGGCGATCGTCTGCCTCGGCGTGCTCCTGGACCGCGTCACCCAGCCCGCCGCGGCCCGCGGCCGCGGCGACCGCCGCTGAGACCCGACCGACCCCGCACCCCGTCCCCGCGGCGGTCCCCGCGCCGTCGCGCACACGCAAAGGAGAGACCCGGCATGAACACCGGCAACACCAGCAGACGCATGCGCACCACCCTGACCGCCGGCGCGAGCGCGCTCGGCATGGCGGCCCTCGCCGCCTGCGGCGCCGCCGACACCGGCGCCGCCTCCGGGGGCTCGGACACCGTCACCATCGCCGTCCCCTCCTGGGTCGGCGCCGAGGCCAACGCGGCCGTCGCCAAGCACCTGTTGGAGGAGGAGCTCGACGTCGAGGCCGAGCTCCGGCAGATGGACGAGCCGGTCGCCTGGGACGCGCTCGACAGCGGCAAGGCCGACGCGATCCTGGAGGACTGGGGCGGCGTCCCCAAGAAGGAGAAGCGCTACGTCGAGGAGAGGAAGACCGTCGTCCCGGCGGGCGACCTCGGCGTGACCGGCCACATCGGCTGGTTCGTCCCGAAGTACTTCGCGGACGAGCACCCCGACGTCACCGACTGGAAGAACCTCGACAAGTACGCCGACGAGCTGAGGACCACCGAGAGCAACGGCAAGGGCCAGCTCCTGGAGGGCTCGCCGTCGTACACCACCCACGACGACGCGATCATCAAGAACCTCGGCCTGAACCTGAAGACGGTCTACGCGGGCAGCGAGTCCGCCCAGATCACCCAGATCCGGAAGTACGTCGAGGAGAGGAAGCCCTTCTTGACGTACTGGTGGACGCCGCAGTGGCTGAACGCCGAGATCGACTTCGTCGAGGTCGAGCTGCCCGAGCACACCGAGGGCTGCGACGCCGACCCGGAGGAGGTCGCCTGCGGCTACCCCGACACCCCGCTGCAGAAGTACCTCAACGCCGACTTCGCCGAGAACGGCGGGGACGCCGCGGAGTTCCTGAAGAACTTCAGGTGGTCCACCGAGCAGCAGAACCAGGTCGCCAAGTGGATCGCCGGCGACGGCATGTCCGCCGAGGACGCGGCGGCCAAGTGGGTGAAGGAGAACAAGGACACCTGGGAGAAGTGGCTCCCGAAGAAGTGACCCCGTAGGGGTCGTACGGCCACGGGCCCGGAACGCACCGGCGTTCCGGGCCCGCCGTGTGCTCCGGGGCCTATTCTCCCTGCGGGGCGTCGGCACCTTTCGACTCGGCTACGAAGCTGCCAAGCCCCGGAACCGTGTAGGTGGCGCCCTCTGCGCGCAACCGGGTGAGCACCTTCTGGGCAGTGGCCTGTGCGATACCGAACTCGGCCTGCAACTGGATCACAGAGGGCACACGGGTGCGCGGCGGGTAGGTGCCGTCGGCGATCCGCTGCCGAATCACGTCGGCCACCTGCATCCACCTGGGCACGTCGGAAGCGAAGTCGATCACGAGGTCACATTGGCATTCACTGCACATCAGTGCGAGCTACTGCAAACCATAGTGCCCCTAGCATGCCTAGCATGCTCTATGTATGCTCGGCCGTGCAGAGAACCCCCGCGACCGACGCAACCGGTCCGGGGGCGCGGCCACCAACCGACAAGGAGTTGATGACGTGCGCGACCTTATCGCGCGCCGCACGGGGCGAGCGGGGAGCTCCGCCCTTCTGCGGCTGCTGGGCAGAGTGCTTCCGGCCACCGGGCGGCACCGGGGCGTCCTCGCGCGCCGGCGGACGCTGCTGGTGCTGCCGCAGGGGCTGGACGCGGACCGCCACGGCTTCCGGCCGCGGCAGCGGTACGTCTACAACCCGCACGCCGTTCGCCTGACCTGGAAGGTCACCTTCCCGGGGCTGGAGGCGTGAGCGGGGCCGCTGCGGGACACCTCTCGGCGCGGTGCGCGATCGGGGTGCACGACGCGTGCACGGAGGCCGAGCCCGGTGAGACCGGAGTGCCCGGGGTGCGCCACCTGGCGTGCGCCTGCCCCTGCCACCCCGCGCCGCAGACGCGCGCGGCATCCGCCCCCGCCCCGCCGGAACCAGGGGAAGAGGGCTGGTACCGGCTGTGCTGGTCGGCGCGCCCGGACGCCGAGCGCGACCGGCTCTTCCCGGGGGCGGTCCACGGGGTGCTGGTCGGGCAGGACGTCGCGGCGATCCTGCGCGGGATGCGCGGCTGCCTGGCCCCGCTGGTCTTCCACGACCCCGCCCGGGTGCGCGAGCGGGCCTGCGCCGAGGGCGGCTGGTCGTACGCGACCGACGCCGTCGCCGTCCACGCCCGCCGCATCGCCGGCCCCGCCCCCTGGGCGGCGCTGCTCGCCTGCCCCGACCCCCGGCGGGGGGCCGCCCGGTGACGTCCCGCCACACCCGCCGCGGGCGCCTGGGGTCGTGTACCTGGACCACCTGCCTGGTCGCGGCCTCCACCGTCGCCCTGCTCCTGCTCCTGCACGCCGCCCACCGGACCGGGTGACCGCGTCCGTCCGGGCGGGAAGGTCCCTTCCCGCCCGGACGGACACGGCGGCTCAGGCCCGTTCCCCCTGCTCCACGGCGGGGGCGGGGGCGACGCCCGCGGAGGGGCGGCGGAGCAGGTCGGGCAGCAGGGTGGCCAGGCCGGCGAGGGCCATGGCGGCACCGAGCCAGAGGGGGGCGCGCAGGCCCCAGGCGTCGATGACCACGGCCCCGACGGAGGAGCCGAGGATGACGCCGAGGGTGATGAAGGAGGAGTGGACGGTGTTGACCAGCGGACGGGCGTTGCCGGTGCGCTGGACGCGGGTGACCATGGCCGGATTCATGGTGACGCCCACCAGGCCGATGCCCGTCATGCACGCCACGGCGGGGACGGGGAGTCCCGCGAGGAGCGCGAAACCGGTGAGGAAGAGGGCGTTGAGCAGGAGGCCGCAGACCAGGACGGCCAGGGTGTGACGGTCGGCGAGGCGGCCGACGACGGTGTTGCCGACGACGGTGGCGGCTCCGTAGGCGGTCAGCAGGAGGGGGACGGCGGCGGGGGAGAACCCGGTGACCTCGGTGAGGATGGGGTTGAGGTAGCTGAAGGCGGAGAAGGTGGCGCCGATGATCAGGGTGCTGGTGCTCAGGACCAGCCACAGCCGGGGGTTCTTGAAGACGCGGAGTTCCCGGCGGAAGTCGCCTCCGCCCTCCGCGCGGCCCACGCGCGGCACGCCGGCCGGCGTGGCCAGGGCGGCGGCGAGGGCGAGCGCGGAGACGGCCCAGAACGCGGCGCGCCATCCGAACCGCTCGCCGACCAGGGTGGACAGGGGGAGGCCGAGCAGGGTGCCGAGCATGAGGCCGTTCATGACCACCGCGATCGCCCGGCCCCGGACCTCGGGACGGGTGAGCTGCGCGCACAGCGAGACCGCGACGCCGAAGAACGCCTGGGAGGCGGCGCCGGTGACGATCCGGGCGGCCACCATGGTGGGGTAGCCGGTCGCGACGGCGGCCAGCACGTTGCCGGCGAGGAAGACCGCGAACAGCACCATGAGGGCCCTGCGCGGCGGGACCCTCAGTACCGCGACGGTCAGTAAGGGGCCGCCGAACGCCATGGCCACCGCGAAGGCGGTGATCAGATATCCGATCTGGGGGATGGTGGCGTCCAGCCCCTCGGCGAGTTGCGGCATCAGCCCGGCGACCACGAACTCGCCGGTCACCATCGCGAAGATGCCGAGCGCCAGGACGTACACGGCACGAGGCACGATCGAACTCCTTGGAGGTCGGTGCTCCGAGAGCGTTATGGAATGATGAGTACAAAACTTGGGCGTGCGGGTGCGCCCTCGCCGGAGGGCGCCGACCGCGCCCGGTTCAGCGGGTCAGGGCGTCCATGACGACTTCGGCGACGGATTCCAGCGCGGCGCGGTCGGCGCCGCCCTGGCCGGAGATCCGCATGCCGCCGATCGCCGCGTCGACGAAGCGGGCCAGTGCTTCCGGGTCCCGCGTGGAGGTGATGCTCCCGTCGCGTCGGCCGGCCTCCATCACGGCGCGCAGGGCGGCCAGCCGGCGGGCGGTGCCGCGCTCCAGGGTCCCGGCCACCTCGGCGTCGCGGGCCGCCAGTTCGACGGTGGTGTTCACCGTCAGGCAGCCCATGCTGCGGCCCCCGGTCCGATGGTCCGCCTCGCTCTCGACGATCCTGGCGAGCAGGTCGCGGATGCGGTCGGCCGCCGTTCGCGCGGGGTTCTCCAGGATCGCCGTCTGAGCGCTCGTCATGGCGTCGATGTAGCGGGTGAGGGCGCGCTCGAACAGGTCGTGCTTGCTCTTGAACGTGTTGTAGATGCTGCTGCGGCCCAGGCCGGTGGCATCGCACAGGTCCTGGGTCGAAGTGGCCTCGTAGCCCTTCTTCCAGAAGGTGCGCATCGCCGCGTCCAGAGCCCGCTCCTCGTCGAAGGTCCTCGGTCGGGCCATGATCCGACCGTAACAGTTCTGTACTGTTCGGTTCAATACTCGGTCCCCCGCCCCGCCGCCTCCGCCCCCGTCCCTGCCCTCCGCCCCCGGGAACCGGTGGTGCGGAAGCGGAAGCCTCCCCTTTCACAGGTGTCCCGGAATGCGCGCTGTTTCTCTTCTCTCAGGGGTAAGGGGGAGCGCGGAAGAAAAGTCAATCGGCGCGTGGGTGCGGAGGGAGGAATCCGCTCACTTCGTGCGACACCTGCGGATGCCAATCATCTGTCCCACCCGATTGGGCGCGTGCTAGCTTCCCTCGGTGTCAAGCGAGTTCCAGGGGGCCGGTTTCTCGCTCACAGGGGCGGGGCGCTTTCGCGCAATTGTCTTCCGGTCCCCCGGAAACAGCTGGGGGGATCATGTCGAGAAAATCGCTTCCGCATGCCGTGAAGCGGGTATGGGCACGCGGTCTGATCGCCGGTACCGGCGTTCTGGCCCTCACCGGAACGTCGACGCTGCTGATGGCATCGCCGGCCGTCGCGGCCATCAGCAACAACTCGAACGCGAGTGCCATGGCCTCGTCCCTGGCCGGACCGGGAGCGAACGTCACCGGTGCCGGATTCGACAGCCTGGCCGGTGCCGTGGCCAACGGTGTCGGGGATTCGCCGTTGTCGAGCTTCCCGACCAACGGCTCCACGTTCACCATCCTGACCAGCGGCGACGCCGCCTCGGCCGACGACCCGAACGCGGAAGGGCACAAGACGACCGACCTGTCCGGCGGAAACGTCCGGGGCGACACGGATCTCGACGTGTCGGTCTTCACGGTCGACCTGCAGGTCCCCGAGACGGCGAACTGCCTGAGCTTCGACTTCCAGTTCTACAGCGAGGAATACCCGGAATGGGTCGGCAGCGCCTTCAACGACGCCTTCATCGCGGAGCTGGACAACAGCAACTGGACCACGTCGGGCAGTGAGATCAGCGCGCCGAACAACTTCGCCTTCGACGCCGACAACGACGTCGTGAGCGTCAACGCGGTCGGCCTCGGCGGTTTCAGCGCGGAGAACGCGGCGGGCACCACCTACGACGGGGCCACCCCGCTCCTGTCGGCCGCGAAGCAGGTCACCCCGGGCGCCCACACGCTCTACCTGTCCATCTTCGACCAGGGCGACCGCGTCCTCGACTCGGCGACGTTCGTCGACAACCTGCGCGTGGGATTCGTGCCAGACCCGGCGACCCAGTGCAAGTCGGGCGCGCAGCCCAAGCCGTACCAGCTCGACCTCGCGCCGGTCGACGCGACCCTGGACACCGGCACGGACCACACCGTCACCGCGACGCTCACCGAGATCGGTGCGGAGCCGCCGGCGGTCTCCGGCGCGCCGATCCTCTTCCAGACCTCGGGTGCGCACGCCGTCTCCGGTTCGGGCACCACCAACGCCGCGGGCCAGGCGACCTTCACCTACACCGGCACGACGGTCGGGGCCGACTCGATCAGCGCCTGCTACGACATCGACGGCAGCGGAACGTGCGGCGCCGGTGAACCCTTCGCTTCGGCCAAGGCCACCTGGAAGAACACACCGCCGGTGAACGACCCCGGAGGGCCCTACTCCGGGGCCGAGGGCTCCGCGGTCGCCCTCGGCGCGACCGCCAGTGACGTCAACGGCGACCCGCTCACCCACCAGTGGACCTACGAGCCGGCCGGCGGAGTGGACGCCGGAGCGGTCTGCTCCTTCGCGGACGACTCGGCCCTGGAGACCACCGTCACCTGCACCGACGACGGCGAGTACCGGCTGACGCTCACCACCGACGACGGTTTCAACGCGCCGGTGTCCAACACCGCCGACCTGACGGTGACGAACGTGGCACCGTCGATCGGCGAGATCTCCACCCCGGTGGACCCGGTGGCGGTCGGCACCCCCGTGACCCTGGACGCCGACTACACCGACCCCGGCGCCAACGACACCCACACCGCCTCCGTGGACTGGGGGGACGGCTCCACCAGCGAGCCCGCGGCCACCGCCGGCCAGGTCGACACCTCCCACACCTACACGGCGGCCGGCATCTACACGATCTGCCTCACGGTGACCGACGACGACGGCGCCTCCGACAAGAAGTGCGCACCGAACTACGTGGTCGTCTACGACCCGTCGGCCGGCTTCGTCACCGGCGGCGGCTGGATCGACGTCCCCGAGGGCTCCTACCCGGCCGATCCCTCCGTGAGCGGTCCCGGACGGTTCGGCTTCGTCTCGAAGTACCAGAAGGGCGCCACCACTCCCAACGGGCAGACCGAGTTCCAGTTCAAGGCCGGAAGCCTGAACTTCCACTCCACGTCCTACGACTGGCTGGTCGTCAGCGGGAGCAAGGCGATCTACAAGGGGACCGGGACGGTCAACGGCGAGGACGGCTACAGGTTCCTGGTCTCGGTGGTGGACGCCGACAAGAACGGCGGTGAGGACACCTACCGGATCAAGGTCTGGAAGGCCGACAGCGGCACCGTCGTGTTCGACAACCAGCCGGGCGCCGCGGACGGCGCCGCGGCGACGACCGCGATCAGCCGCGGGTCCATCGTGATCCACAGCTGACCGGCCGCACGGAAGGGGCCGGGGTGTGCCGTCGCGGACGACGGCACACCCCGGTCGCGTCGTACCGGCCCGCCCGGCCCGGCGGCCGGTAACCACCTCACCGAGGCGGCCGAGTCGCTCGGACGCGCCACCTGGAGCCCCCGCGCCTCGTCGAGCGCGTCATGCGGGGGAGCCGGGCGCGGACGCCCGCCGGGTGCGGTCCCGGCCGGCGACGGCCTCGGCGACCTCGTGGATGGCGTCGCGGAGAAGGTCACCGTAGGGACCCCGGGGAAGGCCGGGGGCATGCGCTCTGGCCGCGTCGATGTGCTCGGTGGCGGCCTCGAAGGAACCGAGCCGGCGGTAGTCGTCGGCCAGGTTGAGGTGCAGGGAGGGGTAGAAGCCGGCGATGCGGAGGCCGGCGTGGTGCTCCTGGACGCGCTGATCGGTCACGGCGTCGGCGGCGTCCAGGGCCCGGATGTCCCAGGCCAGGGCCTGGGCGGGATCCTCGTGGAGGTCCGCGAGGTGGTGCGCGAGGGAGCAACGGTGCAGCGGGTCGCCGGTGACACCGATCGCGGACCACAGGCTCAGGAGTCTCCGGCGGACGGAGGCGGCGTCACCGGCTCGGCCCTCGGCGACGGCCCGGCCGATGGCTTCCATGGTCGGATCGGAGCCGGCGGGTGCGGTGGTCATGGGGTTCTCCTCGTCGTCTCGCTCAGGCGGAGTGGTCGGGCCCGACGGGCATGGCCAGGGTGGTGAGATCGCCGCGGTCGGCGGAGCGGACCGTGACCGGCCGGTCGTCCCCCCTCAGGTCGAGCAGCACGTCCGGACCGATCGCGGTGCTCACGGCGGGATAGAGCGTGGTCAGCTCGAACCGGATCCGAAGAGGCCGCCCCGTCACGGTGGCCGGGAGAGGAGGGCCGGGGTGCCCGCCGTCCGCTGACGCGACGCTCACTCCCCGGTCGGTGATGTGCAGCGCGACGCGCTCGCCGGGCCAGTCCTCCAAGGTGCGCAGCAACAGCTCCTTCGGGACCGTCACGCGGGTGGTGGCCTCGCCCAGCGACGCGAGCACCCGCCGATGGTCGGGGAACTCCTCGGACAGCAACCGGCAGTGCCGGTCCTCCCGGCCGGTCACGCGGAGCCAGATCCCGTGCGGCACCGCTTCGAGCCGCACCAGCGCGCTACGTCGGATCTCGGTGACCGCGGTCCGCAACTCGTCGCCGTCGACCGTGCCGGCCCACGTACGCCTCGGTGGTTCGACCGGCACCAGGGTCCGGGTGGAGAGCCGGTAGCGGTCTGTCGCGGTCAGGTTCACCGCCCCGCGGCCCGCCTCGATGCGCAGGCCGGCGAGCACCGGCATCCCGGGCTCGCGTGCGGTCGCGGTCAGGACCTGCTCGATCGCGTCGGCCAGCACGGGACCCTTCAGCGCCGCGATCGGAAGACCCGGCGCGCTGCCGAGCGCGGCCTTGATGGCGGCGGCCTTCTGCTGCGCCGCCACCGCGTCCCCGACGACCCTCGCGACATGCTCGTCGAGCAGCCGGGATGCCTCGTCGGCCCCGGAGGCGAGGACCACCTCGACCTCCGCGAGGGGCATGGCGATCTCGCGGAGCCGGCGCAGCACGGTCGCCCGTGCCACCTGGTCGGCACTGTAGTAGCGGTAGCCCGAGACCGGGTCCACCTCGGCAGGGGGCAGCAGACCGGAGTCGGCGTAGAACCGCAACGCGCCGGGAGTCAGACCACTGCGTCGGGCGAAGACTCCGATCGGCATCAGCTCGGGATCAGGCACCTCGCCATCATCGGGTCTCGACCAACTCGAAGGTCAACACCGGCGAGCGGCGCCGCCAGCCCCGTGGCCGCCGGCGTCCGGGCCGTCACCGGGGACTCCCCGCCCGCGGACGGCGGGCGGGGCGTCAGGCCCCGGGGTTCAGCATCGCCGCCGCGGTGGCCCGGTCGGTCTCGGCGCCGGTGGCCAGCGCGTACAGGGCGTACCCGATCGGGGAGGCGTCCCACAGGTGCTTCGCCTGGGCCGCCAGGCCGGGGTGGACGTGCCCGCCCGCCCGCTCGTACGCGGTGAGGGTGGCCTGCAGCATCTCCTCGCCCGCGGCGCCGTACTGGGCTGACAGGTCACGGGCGGGGTCGTCCACGCGGGCGGTGGTCCAGTCCAGGACCCCGGTGATCGTGCCCTCCTCGTCGAACAGCACGTGCGCGGGGTAGATCTCGCCGTGGGTCATCACGGTCCGCTCGGGCCAGCAGCTGTCGTCCTCGAGCCAGGCCTGCCAGGCCTCGGCCAGGGCGGGGGAGACGGTGAAGGCCTCGCTCACGCGGGCGACGTCGTCCCGCCACGCCTGACGCACCCGGTCCGGGGTGCGGACCTCGACGCCCGCGGCCTCGGCCTGCTCCGGGGTGATGGAATGCAGCCGGGCCAGCAGGCGCCCCAGGCGCTCGGCGTAGTCCGGGCTGGCGGGGTCCATGTGCCAGTCGGGCTCCCAGGCGTCGGTCAGGGTCAGGCCCGGGGCGCCGGGCAGGGCCGGGTAGGCGATCAGCCCGGGGAGGCGGACCTGCCAGTCGGGGACCGCGACACCGTCCTCGGCCAGGACGGGGGCGACCAGGTCGAGGACGCGCGTCTCGGCGGCCATGCCCTCGGAGACGTCGGCGCGGCGCGGTACGCGCAGCACCCACCTCCGGCCGGTGGTGTCGGAGGTCATGACGACGCGGTAGTCCAGGCCCGCCTCGTTCACGGTGGCGTCCTGCGCGGACAGGTGCAGGCCGTGGGCGGCGGCCAGGGCGATGACGTCGTCGATCGTGTCCATGGGGCCAAGCTCCCACCCGCGCCCGCGCCACTTCCAGTGCTTTTCCTTCCCCGCCGTGCCGCCGGGGGCTGTTCCGGAGCGGCACGGCCTGCTCCTCGTCCGTCCTCGCCCGCCGGATCGACCGTGCGCTCACCTGGCGGGTCCGCCGGTGGGGAAGGCGGCGACGCCGCCGCCGGCGACACCGGCGGCCGCCGTGGCGGCATCCCCGCACCCGCCCGTCCGGACCGCCTGGGGCCGCAGCGGCCCGTCCGTCGCCGCCCCCACAGGGGCGGCGACGGGGCGCGGGGTCAGAAGTCGGCCCGGACCGCCTCGTCCACCCTGCCCACGGACTCCAGGCCGTACATCTCGGTGTACGTGTCGCGGATGTACTCGATGTCGGCGTCGTGGGCCCTCGCCGTCTCCCTCGGGTAGAGCAGGATGAGTTCGTAGGAGTGCTCGCTGTTGATGGAGCCGGTCCTGTCGCGCCACTGGCCGTACCCCTCCTGGAGGGTGAGGCCGGACGGGAAGCGCGGGGTGACGTGCTCCTTCAGGAAGGCCATGAACTGCTCCTCGGTGATCGGCGGTTCGCCGTGGTGGCGACCGGTGCCGAAGAAGAGCTGCGTCCGCACGTACGGCCGGGTGTGGGAGGAGGCGGGCCCGTGCGGCTCGGCGCGGGCGGAGGCGGCGACTCTGTCGTACGGCTGTTGGAGCATCGCCGTGCAGCCGGTGGAGGCGCCCGCCGCGCAGACGAGGGCCGCGAGGGCGGCGGTGAGGCGGAGGCGGCGGGATGTCCGTGACGTCATGGGGGTCTCCCAGGGGCTCGGTGGTGGGCGTTGTTCGTCACCGGCCGCCGGACGGGATCTCCCGCCCGAGCAGGCCGGCGAGGTCTCGGGCCGTGTCCCGCAGGCCGCGGGGTACGCGGCGGCCGTGCTCGACGGCGTCGAGCGCCCGGCCCAGGGAGTTCAGGGCCCGTACGGAGCCCATGCGGGGAGCGGTCTCGGCCAGGGGTGACAGCCAGGTGCCCGCCTCCCGCCACGCGCCGGCGCGCACGAGGACGCGGGCGAGGTCGGCGGCGAACAGGGAGCGGTAGGCGGGCCCGTCGCCCGACTCCACCGCCGCGTGCAGCAGGGCCGCGGCACCGTCCACGTCTCCCAGGTCGGCCAGGACGAGCCCGTGGTGGCCGTCGAGTTCGGCGCGGTCGAACCACCACGCCCAGGGCGGGTCCTGGGCCGAGGGCCCGTCCGCGCACAGCTCCCGGGCGGTGCTCAGGGACCGCAGCGCGTCCCGTCGCCTGCCGAGCTGGGCGTGCGCGCGCGCCTCGCGCACGTGGAACAGGGCGGCCACCCGCACCGGCAGACCCCCTCTGGCCAGGACGGACGAGGAGATGCGCAGGGAGTCCACGGGACGCCCGAGATGGGCCTGCTGCATGCTCAGCACCGACAGGACCAGCAGTTCGAGGGAGCGCTCCTCCTCCGGCAGGCCCCGGGACAGGGCGAGCGCCCGCAGGCCGAGGCGCTGCGACAGGCCGTGCCGCTCGGCGTCGAACAGGATCCACGCGGCGACCTGGAACAGCTCCGTGAGCGCCGCGCGGTCCGGGCCGGACGCGGACGGCGGGCAGGGGTGCCCCGCGACCGCCCCCACCGCGCGCACCGCCTCGGGGGCCGCCCGGCGCGCACCGTGCGTCCGGTCGAGCACCAGGAGTTCGGCCGTCAGGGCGCGTACGTCCGGTGGGGGCCCGGTCCGCGCCGTGCGGTGCGGGCCCGTCACCCGCCGCGCGCGGAGCCCCGGGAGGAGGAGATCCGGGAGAAGGACCTCGCCACCTCGGTCAGCCATGCCACCTCCTCCGCGAAGTCGTCCCGGTGTCCGGCGAACGGGGGCGGGGCGGACGCGGCGGAGGGCGGAGGCGCCGCGGAGCCCTCGGCCCGCGCCCTGAGGGCCGCCTTCAGGAAGCGGGCCTCGTCGGCGGGGGAGTGCCGCGCCCGGTCCGGCGGACGGCCGTCCCGTGCCGCGGCGTGGGCCAGGTGCGGCCGCAGGGCGTGGTAGCCGTCGAGTATCTCGATGACGCGCCGGTAGAGCCGGTACTCCGGGTCGGAGGGCGGGAGCCGGTCCAGCACCCTGCTCGACGGCGGTTCGAGCGCGATCGCCGGCACCACGTCGTACAGGGCCCACCACAGGGGGCGCAGCCGCAGGTAGGACCGGTAGTTCGTCACCCAGGCGGAGACGGCCGGGCCCCAGGAGGGGACGGTCCAGCCGAACAGCTGCAGGAGCGATCCGACATTGCCGGCCAGCCAGTACGCCGGCTCCCAGGCGCTCATGTCGAAGCCGAGCCGGACGCCGGCCGTCTGGATGTAGCGGATGGCGCAGTAGAGCAGGACGAACGACGCGCCCGCGGTGACCGTCCACATGCCCGTGCGCAGCCAGGTGCGGCGGGCGATGCGTGCGTAGCGGTAGGACAGCCGCACCGCCCCGACCTGCCCCACCGCGCAGATGGTGATGTAGAAGAACAGGTAGCCGGCGTAGTCGGCGTCCCGCATGTTGTGCAGCAGGGTGCCCTCCGCGGAGGGGGACTGCCGGTAGGGCTCCACGAGGAAGAACAGGGCGACGAGCACCACGAGCGCGACGGTGAACGCCTGGACGCGCCGCTTCGCCCGGAGCCGGGCCTGTTCGGGTGGGTGGGACCAGTGGACCAGCACGACCTGCTGCGCCGCCGTCAGCACGACCACCGCGGACTGCGTCATGATCGTGGTGAGGTTCGGGTAGTCGAAGAGGCCGGAGACGTGGCCCCGCAGCCAGTTGAGGTCGATGAGGAAGCTCAGGCCGGAGCAGAGGAAGTAGACCGCGAGCGCCCGGAGTGCCGGGTCGTTCCTGCGCTGGAGGAGCTCCGGGAGCTTGTAGCAGAACGCGGCGAGCCCGGCGAGGGCGCAGACGTGTGCGAGGACGTCGTAGATCATCCGCGGCCGATGACGCTTTCCACGCGGGCCATGACGGTGGCGTCCCCGGGGGCCAGGGCGGCGGGGCCCTCGGGGGTGGCCCGGTGGGCGCGCGCCAGGATGAGCGAGGCCATCGTCTCCGCCTCCTGCTCCTCCCGGTCGTGGTAGGCGGAGCGCCGCAGGGCCCTGCGGACGAGGTCCGGGGTGATGTCCGGTAACAACCGGGCCAGGACGGGCGGCCCGGAGGCGCCGTCGCGGCCGTGCCCGCAGATGATGTGGGAGAGCTCGTGCGCGATGATGTGCTCCCGGTGGGATCTGCTGGTGTCCTTCCGGTAGACGATCACGTCCGTGTCGTCCAGGGCGATCCACAGTCCGTGGAGCATCGGCTCCTCCAGCACCATCGGGGTGAGGCGGATGTCCCGGCCGCGCCACCTGCTGACCTGCTCGCACATGGCCGTGACGTCGCCGGAGCAGGAGGTGATGCCGGCCTCGGTGAGGAGTCTGTCGCAGGTGCGCTGGATCTCCCGGAACCGGGCACGGCGGCCGGGAGTGCGCGGGCGAGTCGCTGCCACCAGCATGTCCTTTTCGGCTTCGGGTCGGCGGTACCGTCGGCGTCCCGCGGGGGGCGGGGCGTCACGCGGCGCTCCGGCCGCGGTCGCGACGCCTTCCGGTGATCGTCGCCAAACAACGCTCCGTGCGCAAGCCCTCACCGGGAATCGAGGGGCCCGCGGCACGCCGGCCCGAACGCGGCCCGCTCCCCGTCCGCCGTGCCGTACGCGCCCGTGGACGTCGAGCGCCCGCGCGGAACGGCGAGGCCGCCACCGGGCGTCCCGGTGGCGGCCGTGCGGCGGTGGAGCGGCGGTCAGCCGGTGCGCAGCCCGGCGGCCAGCTCCGCGATCCCGGCGGCGACGCGAGCCTGGAGCGTGCCGCCGAAGGTGACGCGGGCGGCGCCGAGGGCGCCCAGTGCGGCGGGGGAGGGGCCGTCGGGGACGCACAGGGCGTTCACCGGCAGGCCGGTCTCCGCCGCGACCACCGCCAGGTGCTCCGGCGGCGCGAAGATGGGGTAGAGGCAGCCGGCGCCGGCCGCCGCGTACCGCCGCCCCCGCTCCACGGCCTCGGCCAGCGGATCGCCCGCACCGCGCACGTAGGTGTCGATCCGGGCGTTGACCAGCAGGTTCCCACCGGCTTCGGAGCACACCTCGGCCAGCCACTCCGCCTGGCGGTCCGGGTCGACCAGCCTCCGCGTGGCCGGCACGGAGTCCTCCAGGTTGCAGCCCGCCGCCCCGGCCTCCAGCAGCCGTCCGACCAGTTCCTCCGGGGCCAGGCCGTAGCCCCGCTCGACGTCCGCCGTCACCGGGACGTCCACCGACCGCACGATCCGGGCGACGGCGGCGAACACCTCGTCCGCCGGTGCGTCCTCGCCGTCGGCGTACCCCAGGACGGCGGCCACCGCGCTGCTGGAGGTGGCGAGCGCGGGGAAGCCCGCGCCGGCGAAGGCGCGGGCGCTCACCGCGTCCCAGGCGTTGGGCAGGACCAGCGGCCCGCCACCGTGGTGGAGGGCGCGGAACGCTGCGGCGCGGGCCGCGGCCCCGTCCGTCACCGCGGCTCGCTCTGCTGCAGGGAGGCGGGGACCGCGCGGGTGGCCACCTGGAAGCGGTTCCAGGCGTTGATGGCGATGATCTGGGAGATCAGGTGGGCCAGTTCGGTCTCGTCGAAGTTCTTCGCCGCCCGCTCGTACACCGCGTCCGGGACGAAGTGCCCCTGGGGCGTGCCCCCGTCCAGCCGCGTGATCGCCTCGGTGAGCGCGAGCGCCGCCTGCTCCTTCTCGGTGTACAGGCCGGGCGCCTCCTCCCAGGCGCCGACCAGGTCCAGCCGGAGCTGGGACTCGCCCATCTTCCGCGCGTCGTTGAGGTGCATGTCGATGCAGAAGGCGCACTTGTTGAGCTGGGAGGCGCGGATCTTGACCAGCTCGGCGATGACCGGGTCCAGCCCCTCGGCGGCAGCGGCCTGGAAGGCGGCCATGCCCCGGTAGACCTGGGGGACGACCTTCCAGATGTTCATGCGGGGACCGTGTTCGTGAGGAGTCGTCATGGGAAAGACCGTAGGCGGGTGTCGGCCCACGGGTATGGTCCACTTCCGTGCGGGAATCGTGGGCCACTTCGGGCGGCGGCAGCGACCTCCATCTGGACCTCGCAGGCCCGGGAGGGGTGCGCGCCTCGCTGACGCGCGCCCTGCGCGAGGCGGTCCGCACCGGCCGGCTCGCCCCCGGCACCCGGCTGCCGTCCTCCCGCTCGCTGGCCGCCGACCTCGGCGTCGCCCGCAACACCGTGGCCGACGCCTACGCCGAACTCGTCGCCGAGGGCTGGCTCGCCGCCCGGCAGGGCTCCGGCACCCGCGTCGCCCCCCGGGCCGAACCGGCCGCGCGCCGCCTCGCGGCCGCGCGCCGGACACCGTCCGCGTCCGCCCGCGCGCCGCGCCCCCGCCACGACCTGCGCCCCGGGTGGCCGGACGTCTCCGCCTTCCCCCGGTCCGCATGGCTCACCTCCGCGCGCCGCGCCCTGACCGCCGCGCCCGGCACCGCCTTCGGCTACGACTACGAGGACCCGCGCGGGCGCCCGGAGCTGCGCCGGGCCCTGGCCGGCTACCTCGCCCGGGCGCGCGGGGTGCGCGCCGAGCCGGACCGGATCGTGGTCTGCGCGGGGTTCGTCCGGGCCCTGGCGCTGCTGGGCGGCCTGGTCGGACGGACGGTGGCGGTGGAGTCCCGCGGCCTGTGGTTCCACCGCGACCTGCTCGCCCGCGCCGGAGCCCGGACGGTCCCGCTGCCGGTGGACGACCGGGGCGCCGACGTGACCGCCCTGCCCGGCACCGGGGCGCGGGCCGTCCTCCTCACCCCGGCCCACCAGTTCCCGACCGGCGTCCCCCTCCACCCCGACCGGCGCGCGGCCGTCGTCGACTGGGCCCGGTCCACCGGCGGGCTGGTGCTGGAGGACGACTACGACGGGGAGTTCCGCTACGACCGCCGGTCCGTCGGCGCGCTCCAGGGCCTCGACCCGGAGCGGGTGGTCTACCTCGGCACCGCCAGCAAGAGCCTCGCGCCGGGGCTGCGGCTGGCGTGGATGGTGCTGCCCGGCCAGCTGGTGGACGCGGTGCTGGCCGCCCGGAAGGAGACGGTGGAGACCTGCGGCACCCTGGACCAGGTCGTCCTGGCCGACTTCGTGGAGTCCGGCGCGTACGACCGGCACGTGCGCGCCATGCGGCTGCGCTACCGGCGCCGCCGCGACCGGCTGGTGGCCGCGCTCGCCGAGCGGGTGCCCGCCGTGCGGGTCACCGGCATCGCGGCCGGGCTGCACGTCGTGCTGGAACTCCCGCCGGGCACGGAGGAGGCGGTGATGCGGGCGGCGCGGCGGGCGGGAGTGGCCGTGGAGGAACTCGCCCGCTTCCGGCACCCGGAGAGCGCCGGCAGCGGCCCCGACGGGATCGTCGTCGGCTACGGCACCCCGCCGGAGCACGGCTTCGCCGCGGCCGTGGACGCCCTGTGCCGGGCGCTGCGCGACGCCCTGGGCGGGGACTGAGGGCCCGTCCGGCGGCCGGGACGGGCCCTCGCCGCGGGGTTCAGACGCCCAGCACCGCGCGGAGCCGGTCCAGGCCCCAGTCCAGGTCCTCCTTGGAGATCACCAGCGGCGGGGCGATGCGGATGGTGGAGCCGTGGGTGTCCTTCACCAGCACTCCCCGCTCCATCAGCCGCTCGGAGACCTCGCGGCCCGTGCCCAGCGACGGGGCGACGTCCACGCCCGCCCACAGGCCCCGGCCGCGCACCGCCTCCACCGCGCCGCCGCCGGCCAGCAGGCCCAGCTCGCGGTGGAGGTGGTCGCCCAGCTCGGCGGCCCGCTCCTGGAACTCGCCCGTCCGCAGCATCGCGATCACCTCCAGCGCCACCGCGCACGCCAGCGGGTTGCCGCCGAAGGTCGAACCGTGCTCGCCGGGCCGGAAGACCCCCAGCACCTCCGCCGACGACACCACCGCCGAGACCGGCACGATGCCGCCGCCGAGCGCCTTGCCCAGCACGTACACGTCGGGCTCCACGCCCTCGTGCTCGCAGGCGAACGTCCGCCCGGTGCGGCCCAGGCCCGACTGGATCTCGTCCGCGACGAACAGCACGTTCCGCTCGCGGGTCAGCTCCCGCACGCCCGCCAGGTAGCCCGGCGGCGGCACCAGCACCCCGGCCTCGCCCTGGATCGGCTCCAGCAGCACGGCGACGGTGTCCTCGTCGACCGCGGCCCGCAGCGCCTCCAGGTCGCCGTAGGGGACGATCTCGAAGCCCGGGGTGTACGGGGCGTAGTCGGCGCGCGCCTCCGGATCCGTGGAGAAGCTGACGATCGTGGTGGTGCGGCCGTGGAAGTTGTTCTCCGCGACGACGATCTTCGCCCGCCCGCCGGGCACTCCCTTGACCCGGTAGCCCCACTTGCGGGCCGTCTTCACGGCGGTCTCCACCGCCTCCGCGCCGGTGTTCATCGGCAGCACCGCCTCCATGCCGCACAGCTCCGCCAGCTCGGCGCAGAAGGCGGCGAAGCGGTCGTGGTGGAAGGCGCGCGAGGTGAGGGTGAGCCGGTCGAGCTGGGCCCGGGCGGCCGCCAGCAGCCGGGGGTGGCCGTGGCCGAAGTTGAGAGCCGAGTAGCCGGCGAGCAGGTCGAGGTAGCGCCGGCCCTCGACGTCCGTCATCCAGGCGCCCTCCGCCGAGGCGACGACGACCGGCAGGGGGTGGTAGTTGTGCGCGCTGTGCGCGTCGGCTGTCGCGATCAGCTCCGCGGACCGTCCGGTGGACGGTCCGGTGGGCGGCTGCGTCGAAGTGGCCATGGGACGCTCCGTATCGGGTGGGCGGAGTGGACGGAAGCACCGGCGATCGTGCGGCGGTCGCCGCACGCGACGCCTGTCTCTATCGTCGTACGTCCGCTTCGCGCGGAAACCCTGCGGCGCGGGCCGTTTCCGGCGTGTTCCCGGATCCGTCACCCGCCCGCGGGGGCCGGAACGCGGATGAGCCCGCGGCGAGCGCTCTGCGAGAATGACGCCATGGCCACTGACCGTCCCCGTGTTCTCTCAGGCATCCAGCCCACCGCGGGCTCCTTCCACCTCGGCAACTACCTCGGCGCCGTCCGCCAGTGGGTCGACCTGCAGGAGACCCACGACGCCTTCTACGCCGTGGTCGACCTGCACGCCATCACCATCCCGCAGGACCCGAAGGAGCTGCGGGCGTCCACCCGGCTGGCCGCCGCCCAGCTGCTGGCCGCCGGCCTGGACCCGGAGCGCTGCACCCTGTTCGTGCAGAGCCACGTCCCCGAGCACACCCAGCTCGCCTGGGTGATGAACTGCCTCACCGGCTTCGGCGAGGCGTCGCGGATGACGCAGTTCAAGGACAAGAGCGCGCGCCAGGGTGCCGAGGCCACGACGGTCGGCCTGTTCACCTACCCGGTCCTCCAGGTCGCGGACATCCTGCTCTACCAGGCCGACAGCGTGCCCGTGGGCGAGGACCAGCGCCAGCACATCGAGCTGACCCGCGACGTCGCCGAGCGCTTCAACAGCCGCTACGGCCACACCTTCACCGTCCCCTCGGCCCACATCCTGAAGGAGACGGCGAAGATCTACGACCTCCAGGAGCCGACGGTGAAGATGAGCAAGTCCGCCGCCTCGCCCAAGGGCGTGGTGAGCCTGCTCGACGAGCCGAAGGTCTCCGCGAAGAAGATCAAGAGCGCGGTGACCGACACCGGCACGGAGATCCGGTACGACGAGAAGGAGAAGCCCGGCATCAGCAACCTGCTGGTGATCTACTCCACCCTCACCGGCACCGGTATCGCGGAACTGGAGCAGCAGTACGCCGGCAAGGGCTACGGTGCGCTCAAGACCGACCTCGCCGAGGTCGTCGCCGCCTGGGTGGCCCCCTTCCGGGAGCGCACCCAGGAATATCTGGAGGACCCCGAGACGCTGGACTCCGTACTGGCCAGGGGGGCGGAGAAGGCCCGGAAGGTGGCCGCCGAGACCCTCGCCAGGGCATACGACAAGGTGGGCTTCGTACCCGCCGGGCACTGATCGGCTGCGGGAACGGCCAGGGGGACGGCACGAGGCAGACCAGGAAGGAGACGCACGTGGGGACCGTCACGCTCGGCGTATCGATCGCGGTCCCGGAGCCGTACGGCAGCCTGCTCCAGCAGCGTCGCGCGGGCTTCGGCGACCTCGCGGCCCATGGCATCCCCACCCATGTGACCCTCCTGCCGCCGACCGAGGTGGACCCCGGCCGCCGCCCGGAGATCGAGGAGCACCTCGCCCGGGTGGCCGCGGCCGGGGAGGCCTTCCCGATGCGGCTGTCGGGCACGGGCACCTTCCGCCCGCTCTCGCCGGTGGTCTTCGTGCGGGTCGCCGAGGGCGCCTCGGACTGCGGCCGGCTCCAGGAGCGCGTCCGCGCCGCGGACGGCCCGCTCGCGCGCGAACTCCAGTTCCCGTACCACCCGCACGTCACCGTCGCGCACGGCATCGCGGAGGAGGCGATGGACCGGGCCTACGAGGAGCTGGCCGACTTCGAGGCGTCGTGGACGACGACCGGCTTCGCCCTGTACGAGCAGGGCGGGGACGGCGTCTGGCGGCTCCAGAGGGAGTTCGCCTTCGGCGCCCACTCCCTGCCGCGGCCGCACCGGCCGGCCTTCTCCAGACCGCCGGCCCCCTCGCTCTGACGCGCCGCCGCTCTCGCCGGCCGGGGGCCGGGAACCGCTCGCCGTGATCGCTCGGGCCCCCCTCCAGGGGGCCCGAGGCGTCCTCCTGCGGTCCTAGGGGGTTGCGGGGCCGTCCGGGGCCCCGGGGGCCGCCGGTGCCTTCCCGTCCGCGGCGGGCCCCCCGCGACCGGGCCCCCCGCCGTCCGCGGCCGCCGCCGGGGGCGCCTCCGCGGACGCGCCCGTCCGCCGCAGCACCACCACGAACTTCGTGGCCGCCGCGCTGCCCAGCAGCCGCTCCAGGGTGCCGGGGTTCTCCGGGCTGCCCAGGGCCGCCGGGGCCCGCCTGCCGCGTCCCGCACCCGGCGAACCGGACAGGCTCGGCAGCGGCCAGCGGCGGTGCACCCCGTACGCCCCCGCGCCCAGCGCCAGCAGCGCCGCGGCGCCGACCAGCAGGGCCGTGTCCGCCCCGCCCGACGGCCCGTGCGCACCCGCCGCCGTGTGGCCGGAGGGGGCGGCGGCGGTGTCCTCCCGCTGTCCGGCGGGCCGGCCGTCGGTGTTCTTGCCGCTGCCGTCCCGCACGCCCTCGGGCGGCACCAGCTGCCCGACGGGGACGACGTCGTCGGCCGCCTCGAACCCCCAGTCCAGGAGGGCGGCGGTCTCCTGGTAGACGCGGACGCCGTTCCCCTCGGGGTGCATGGCGGTCACCAGCAGCACCCGGTCGCCGCGCTGGGCGACCCCGGTGAAAGTGGACCCGGCCTGAGAGGTGTAGCCGTTCTTGACCCCGGCGATGCCCTCGTACGGCTCCAGGCCGACGTCGCCGGTCAGCAGGCGGTTGGTGTTCTGGATCTCGAACGTCCCGCGCTTCCTCTCGCCGTCCTCGCCCTTCTCCACGTCGCCGGGGAACGTGGCCCGGACGGTCGCGGCGTACGCGCGGAAGTCGGGCTTCTGCATGCCCGAGCGGGCGATCAGGGTCAGGTCGTAGGCGGAGGAGACCTGCCCCTCGGCGTCGTAGCCGTCGGGGCTGACGACGTGGGTGTCGAGCGCGCCCAGCTCGCGGGCGTGCTCGTTCATCTCGCGGACGGTCTCCTCCTTGCCGCCGTTCATCTCGGCCAGCACGTGGACCGCGTCGTTGCCCGAACGGAGGAAGACGCCCAGCCACAGGTCGCGGACGGTGTAGGTGAGGCCCTCCTTGACGCCCACCAGACTGCTGCCCGGACCGACCTCCAGCAGCTCCTCCCGGGTGACCCGGTGGACGGTCTCGGGGTCGAACTTCGGCAGGAGGGTGTCGGCGAACAGCATCTTCAGGGTGCTGGCCGGAGCCAGGGGCCAGTGCGCGTTCTTGGCCGCGAGCACGTCGCCGGTCTCGGCGTCCGCCACGATCCACGACCGGGAGGTGAGGGAGGCGGGCAGCTCGGGGACGCCGGCACCGGCCCGCGGTTGTATCTGGGTCCCGGGCAGGCCGAGCCGGTCGCCTCCCACCGTGGACATCAGCGCGGGCGGACTGGGCTCCCCGGGCTTCTCCTCCGCGGCCCCGGCCGCGGCGGCCGGAGCGGTGGCGAGCAGGCACGGCAGGAACAGGACGGCGGTGGCGGCCAGCCGGCCGCGGGCGCTGCGCACACGGTGCGCGCGGGGGACAGCACGGTGAGTCTTCGACACGCAGCGAACGTACCGGTCCCGGAGCACGGACGGGCCCGCGAGGGGACCATCGCGGTGGTTCCTACCGCCCCTGCCGGTGATTCCGTTGGTCCGATAGACATACTTGGAGGTGTGAAACTCTCCCGCCCCGTCTCGTGGTTCCTGCTCGCCTTCGGCATCTGGAGCTGGTTCGTGTGGACCACCTTCGTCAGGAACCTGTGGAAGGACGCCAGCGGCCTGGCGTTCGACGACGCGGGCGACCCCACCGCCTACTTCTGGGTCCACCTGCTGCTGGCCGTGACCTCCCTGGCGCTGGGCACGGCGATCGGGATCGTCGGGCTGCGCGGCCTGCGGGCGCTGCGGCGCGGGCGGAGGAACGCCTGACCACCCGCGAAGCGTTGCGGGGAGGACGGACAACAGGGCAGGGGAGCTGAACCGAGGATGGTCGTGGTCTACGCGGGGGTCGCGCTGCTGGTGGTGTGCGTGCTGGTGGCGGCGCACTGGTATCTGTGGCGGCGGCTGGTCCGCGACGTGTCGCGGCGCGGCGGCTGGTACAGGCGGGTGGGCACGGCACTGGTCGTCCTGCTGCCCCTGACCACCGTCGGGTCGCAGGTCGTGGGGCGCTCCGACGCGCCCTTCGCCCTCAAGCGGATCCTGGCCTGGCCGGGCTACCTCTGGCTCGCCCTGCTGCTGTACCTGCTGCTGGCCCTGGTGGTGGGCGAGGCGGTGCGGCCGCTGCTGCGGCGCGCCCTGGAGCGACGGGACGCCGCCCGGCGGGCGCCCGCCGCTTTGGGGGGCGGCGAGCAGGAGCACGAGGCGGCCGCGCCCGTCCGCGCGGGCGGGCCGGCGGCGCCGGCGGGGTCCGACGGCACACAGGCCGGCGCGCGCGCGGGGACGGCCGGAACGGGCACCGCCCTCGCCGTCCGCGGCGACGAGGGCGACGGAGGCGGCGACGGGGGCGGAACCGGCACCGCGGAGCACCCGGTGCCCCCGGGACCGTCGCGGCGGCTGTTCGTGGCCCGCACCGTGGCCGCCGCCGCGACCGTCGCGGGAGCCGGGACGGTCGGCTACGGCGCGTACGGCGTGCTGGGAGGACCGAAGCTCAAGCGCGTCACCGTGCCGCTGGCCAAGCTGCCCCGCGCCGCCCACGGCTACCGCATCGCCGTGGTCAGCGACATCCACCTGGGCCCGATTCTCGGCCGCTCCCACACCCAGCGGATCGTCGACACCATCAACCGGGCGGACGTCGACCTGGTCGCCGTCGTCGGGGACCTGGTGGACGGCACCGTTGCCGACCTCGGCCCGGCCGCGGAGCCGCTGGCGCAGCTCCGCTCGCGCGACGGCTCGTACTTCGTCACCGGCAACCACGAGTACTTCGGGGACGCCCGCGAGTGGATCGACCACGTCCGCGAGCTGGGCGTGGAGCCCCTGGAGAACGCCCGCCGCGAGCTGCCCCACTTCGACCTCGCGGGCGTCAACGACCTCGCCGGCGAGGAGGAGGGCGAGGGGCCGGACTTCGGGCGGGCCCTCGGCGACCGTGACGCCTCCCGCGCGGTGGTGCTCATGGCCCACCAGCCGGTCATGATCCACGACGCCGTGGACCACGGCGTCGACCTGCAGCTCTCCGGCCACACCCACGGCGGCCAGATGTGGCCGTTCACCTACGCGGCCCAGGCCGCCAACCCCACCCTCGCGGGCCTGGAGCGCTACGGCGACACCCAGCTGTACGTCAGCCGGGGCGCGGGCGCCTGGGGGCCGCCGGTGCGGGTGGGCGCGGAGTCCGACATCACCGTGGTGCAGCTCGCCTCCGCGCAGGCCTGAGCGGTCCCGCGCCCCGGCCGGTCCCGGCGCACCGCCGCCGGCCGGGGCACGGGGCCGCCGGCGGCCGCCCGGCACGGAGAAGGCGCCCCTCCGGGAGAACCCGGAGGGGCGCCTTCTCCGTGCCGGGCCGGCGGCCCGGACGGGGGGACTCAGTAGCGCCGCGTGATCAGCGCGCGCTTGACCTCCTGGATGGCCTTGGTGATCTCGATGCCGCGCGGGCAGGCCTCCGTGCAGTTGAAGGTGGTGCGGCAGCGCCACACGCCCTCGCGGTCGTTGAGGATCTCCAGGCGCTGCTCGCCGCCCTCGTCGCGCGAGTCGAAGATGAAGCGGTGCGCGTTGACGATCGCCGCCGGGCCGAAGTACTGGCCGTCGTTCCAGAACACCGGGCACGAGGACGTGCACGCGGCGCACAGGATGCACTTGGTGGTGTCGTCGAAGCGCTCGCGGTCCTCGGCGGACTGCAGGCGCTCACGGGTCGGCTCGTTGCCCTTGGTGATCAGGAAGGGCATCACGTCCCGGTACGCCTGGAAGAACGGCTCCATGTCGACCACCAGGTCCTTCTGGACGGTCAGGCCCTTGATGGGCTCGACGGTGATCGGCTTGTCCGGGTTGACGTCCTTGATCAGCGTCTTGCACGCCAGCCGGTTGCGGCCGTTGATGCGCATCGCGTCGGAGCCGCAGATGCCGTGCGCGCAGGAGCGCCGGAAGGTCAGCGTGCCGTCGATCTCCCACTTGATCTTGTGGAGGGCGTCCAGGACGCGCTCCTTGGGGTCGATCTCGAGCTGGAAGTCCTCCCAGGTGGCCTCGTCGGAGACCTCCGGGTTGAACCGCCGGATGCGGAAGGTCGCGGTGATGTAGGGGCTGTCGTTGGCCGGGGCGCCGGCCTCGGCCTTTTCCATGACGGGAGTGGCCATCAGTACTTACGCTCCATCGGCTGGTAGCGGGTCTGCACGACCGGCTTGTAGTCCAGCCGGATCGACTCGGTGCCGTCGTCGCCAACCTCGCGGTACGCCATGGTGTGGCGCATGAAGTTGACGTCGTCGCGGTTCGGGTAGTCCTCGCGGTAGTGGCCGCCGCGGGACTCCTTGCGGGCCAGCGCGGAGACGGCCGTCACCTCGGCCAGGTCGAGCAGGTTGCCCAGCTCGATGGCCTCCAGCAGATCGGTGTTGAACCGCTTGCCCTTGTCCTGGACCGACACGTTCAGGTAGCGCTTGCGCAGGGCGCCGATCTCCTCGACGGCCTCCTTCAGCGTCTGCTCGGTGCGGAAGACCATGACGTTCTTGTCCATGGTCTCCTGGAGCGCCTTGCGGATCTCGGTGACCCGCTCGGTGCCCTCCGAGGAGCGCAGCGACTCCACCCGCTCCACGACGAACGCGGCCGGGTCGTCCGGCAGGTCGACGTAGTCGGCGGTCGCGGCGTACTCGGCGGCGGCGATGCCCGCCCGGCGGCCGAAGACGTTGATGTCCAGCAGCGAGTTGGTGCCCAGGCGGTTGGCGCCGTGCACGGAGACGCAGGCGACCTCGCCGGCCGCGTACAGGCCCGGCACCACCGTGGTGTTGTCGGCCAGCACCTCGCCCATGACGTTGGTCGGGATGCCGCCCATCGCGTAGTGCGCGGTCGGCTGGATCGGGATCGGGTCGGTGTACGGCTCGATGCCCAGGTAGGTCCGCGCGAACTCGGTGATGTCCGGCAGCTTGGCGTCGAGCTGCTCCGGCGGCAGGTGCGTGAGGTCCAGGTAGACGTGGTCGCCCTCGGGACCGCAGCCGCGGCCCTCGCGGATCTCGGTGTAGATCGAGCGGGAGACGACGTCGCGCGAGGCCAGGTCCTTCATGACGGGCGCGTACTTCTCCATGAAGCGCTCGCCGTTCTTGTTGCGCAGGATGCCGCCCTCGCCGCGGGCGCCCTCGGTCAGGAGGATGCCCATGCGCCAGATGCCGGTCGGGTGGAACTGGAAGAACTCCATGTCCTCCAGCGGCAGGCCCCGGCGGAACGCGGCGGCCTGGCCGTCGCCGGTCAGGGTGTGCGCGTTGGAGGTGACCTTGAAGAACTTGCCGTTGCCGCCCGAGGCGAAGATGACGGCCTTCGCCTGGAAGACGTGGATCTCGCCGGTGGCCAGCTCGTAGGCGACGACGCCCGCGGTGCGCCTGACCCCGTCGACCTCGTTCAGCAGCAGGTCCAGGACGTAGAACTCGTTGAAGAACTCCACGCCCTCCTTGACACAGTTCTGGTACAGCGTCTGGAGGATCATGTGGCCGGTGCGGTCCGCGGCGTAGCAGGACCGGCGGACCGGGGCCTCGCCGTGGTTGCGGGAGTGGCCGCCGAAGCGGCGCTGGTCGATGGTGCCGTCCGGGGTCCGGTTGAACGGCAGGCCCATCTTCTCCAGGTCGAGGACGGCGTCGATGGCCTCCTTCGCCAGGATCTCGGCGGCGTCCTGGTCGACCAGGTAGTCACCGCCCTTGACCGTGTCGAAGGTGTGCCACTCCCAGTTGTCCTCCTCGACGTTCGCGAGGGCCGCGGCCATGCCGCCCTGGGCGGCGCCGGTGTGGGAGCGGGTGGGGTAGAGCTTCGTCAGCACCGCGGTGCGGCTGCGCTTCGTCGCCTCGATGGCGGCGCGCATGCCGGCGCCGCCGGCGCCGACGATGACGGTGTCGTACTTGTGGATCTTCATGACAGTCTGTGCCTCAGCCCCGGCTCTAGCGGATGTTCGGGTCGAAGGTGAAGATCACCAGCGTGCCCAGCAGGACGGTGAACACCGTGGCGGTGTACAGCAGCATCTTCAGCCAGAAGCGCGTGCCGTCCCGCTCGGCGTAGTCGTTGATGACGATCCGCAGTCCGTTGGCGCCGTGCAGCATCGCCAGCCACAGCATCAACAGGTCCCACGTCATCCAGAAGGGCGAGGCCCAGCGACCGGCCACGAAGGCAAAGTTGATCTTGCTGACGCCGCCGTCCAGGACGAGCTGGATCAGCAGGTGGCCCACCACGAGCAGTACCAGCACGATGCCGGACAGCCGCATGAAGAGCCAGGCCTGCATCTCGAAGTTGCCGCGCGTGACCTTGGGGGTCCGGCTCGTGCGGGCGCGGGGCGGCTCGATGAGGGGGGCGGGGTTGTCTACGTCGAAGGCCATGTCGTCAGCTCCCGAACAGCTCGCTCACGGCGTGCCCGAGGACCGGGTACAGCGCCCCGATCATCAGCACGATCCAGATGCCCATCACGGTCCACAGCATCTGGCGCTGGTACTTGGTGCCCTTCGACCAGAAGTCGACGGCGACGACCCGAAGGCCGTTGAGCGCGTGGAAGAGGATGGCGGCCACCAGGCCGTACTCCAGCAGCGCGACGATAGGCGTCTTGTAGACCGCCACGGTGTCGTCGTACGCCTCGGGGGAGACGCGGACGAGCGACGTGTCCAGGACGTGCACGAACAGGAAGAAGAAGATGAGGACGCCGGTGACTCGATGAGCCACCCAGGACCACATGCCTTCCCGGCCGCGGTACAGCGTTCCAGCCGGCACGGAAATCCCCTCCGGGAGCGGTATCACGGGGCCGGCCGGCTTCGGTGTCGGTCTGGCCCGGCCGGGTACGGTCCACCGGCCGATGGCCATGGTAACGAGATACCGGGGCGACGGTTCCCCCGGGGGGCCAGATGTGATCAATCAGGCACGGCCGGGCTGGGAGCCAGATCCCGCGGAACCGTGCCCGGTCCCGACCCCGGGGCCTGGCGTCCGGACCCCGTTCCACCGCCCGGACCGGGGGGCATCCGCCCCTCCAGCACCAGCCGGGCCAGCCGCCCGCGCGCGATGCGGCGCAGCTCGTCGGCGGCGACGGCGCGCTCCTGCTCGGCCTCGTTGCCCAGCCGCGTGCGGATCGCGGCGAGGACGTGGCCGACGGCCTCCTCCTCGCTGACGTCGTCCACGCAGAGGACGAAGGCGTAGCCGAAGCGGCTCTCGTACGCGGCGTGCGCGGCGCGCAACGCC
The DNA here is from genome assembly GCF_042681365.1 of Streptomyces desertarenae. Classification (NCBI taxonomy): domain Bacteria; kingdom Bacillati; phylum Actinomycetota; class Actinomycetes; order Kitasatosporales; family Streptomycetaceae; genus Streptomyces; species Streptomyces desertarenae. The sequence continues at coordinate 221,079 of NZ_JBHUFU010000006.1, forward strand.
GTGTGGGCGGCGAGCGCGCCCGGCCCGGAGATGGTGAGCCGGTGGCCGCCGTACAGCAGGTCCCCGTGGCCCGGCCCCGGCGAGGACTCCCTGCTCAGCGCCTCGGACAGATCCTCGTCGGTGAGGTCGTAGCCGGCCTCGTCCGCCGCGGCGAGCAGTGCCTCCAGGTCCGGGTAGGGGCGGTGCTCGATGATGCTGTCCGCCCAGCGCGGGCTGCCGCAGCAGGTGAGCAGGGCGTCCCGCAGCTCGGCGGGCGAGGCGCTGTTGAGGCGGTGGAGCGGCGTCGCCTCGCTTCGCTGAGGGGGCAGGCGCATGGACTCCTCGGGCACGGGGGAGATGTCGGGGGCGTCACGGGACGCGGGCGGCGGTGCCGGCGGCCGTCCGGCGGCCGCACCGGTGCGTTCTGGTGATGGTGCCGGTGACTGAGGTGATCGTGTGACGGAAGATGACGCAACGGTAACGATACGCGGAAGAGGGCGCCCGGTGGAAAGTGGGTTTTCACCCGGACGAGAAGGACTTGGGGCGCATGCTTGACGGTTGAGTACTGGAAAGGGGCAATACGGTCACCCCATGGGACGTAGACGCAGGCGCACCTCCCGCATGAAGCCGCCGGCCGTCGCCGCCGTGCTCGCCGCCCTGGCCGCCGCCGTGCTGGCGGCCGTCCTGGTGCTGCCGGACGGCGGCGGAGGGGGAGGCGGCGACGGAGGCGACGGCGGGGAAGACGGCGGAGGCGGCTGGGCCGGGGAGGCCGCCGACGTCCCCGCCGTCCTCCTGCCCCCGGCCCCCGGGGCGGTCCCCGCCGTGCGGCAGTGGGAGCCCGAGCCCGGCATCGGCTGGCAGCCCGGCCCCGGCACCCGCGTCGTGGCCGACCCCGGCGGGGAGCTGGACGACGAGGCCGACCTGCTCGCCGGGGAGCTGGAGGCCGGACGCTCCGGCGGCCCCGCCGGGCCCGGCGACGTCGAACTCGTCCTGGACCCCGACGCCCCCGAGGACGAGGTGCGCGGCCGCGAGGGCTACGCGCTGACCGCCGCCTTCGGCAGGGTCACCGTCACCGGCCGCACCGACACCGGGGTCTTCCACGGCACCCGCACCCTCCTCCAGGCCGTCCGCGGCGGGGGGCGGATGCCCGCGGGCACCGTCCGGGACTGGCCCGACCGGCCCCAGCGCGGCTTCATGCTCGACATCGCCCGCAAGCACTTCGACGCCGGCTGGATCGAGGACCGCATCCGGGAGATGGCCGACCTCAAGCTCAACCAGCTCCACCTCCACCTCTCCGACGACCAGGCCTTCCGGGTCGAGAGCACCTCGCACCCCGAGGTCGTCTCCGACCCCCACCTGACCAAGGCCGAACTGCGCCGGATCGTCGAGCTGGCCAACTCCCGGCACATCGCCGTCATCCCCGAGATCGACTCGCCCGGCCACCTCGGAGCCGTCCTGGAGGCCCACCCCGAGCTCCGGCTGCGCGACGCCGACGGCGACCCCGCCCCCGGCGCGATCGACATCTCCGACCCGCGCTCGGCGCGCCTCGTGGACGACCTGCTGCGCGAGTACGCCCCCCTCTTCCGCGACCAGCCCGGACCCGGCCCGTACTGGCACCTGGGCGGCGACGAGTACCGGGCGCTCGCGGCCTCCGACCCCGAGGCCTCCTACCCGGAGCTGGCCGGGGCCGCCCGCCGCGAGCACGGCTCCCGCGCCGGCATCCGGGACCTGGCGGCGGCCTGGCTCAACGACCGCGCCGCCACCGTGCGGAAGGAGGGCTTCACTCCCCAGGTGTGGAACGACGGGCAGCACCCCGGCGGGGTCGTGCGGCCCAGCGAGCCCCGCCAGGTGACCTACTGGACGGGCAAGGAGATCGGCGCCCGCGAGCCCGAGGAGTACCTGGAGGAGGGCTGGGAGGTGGTCAACCTCAACGACGAGTACCTCTACTACGTCCTCGGCGAACCCAACGAGTTCACCTACCCCACCGGGGAGCGCATCTACGAGGAGTGGACCCCGGCCGTGCTGCGCGGCACCGAACCCGTCCCCGGCGAGCTGGCCGGACCGGACCGCGTCCCGGGAGGACGGCTGGCCGTCTGGTGCGACCTGGCCGGGGCCCAGACCGCCGAGCAGGTCGCCCGCGGGGTGCGGATGCCGCTGCGGGCCCTGGCCCAGAAGCTGTGGAACCCCGGACCCCCCGCCCTGGACTGGCCGGACTTCCGGGAGCTGGCCGACCGCGTGACGTGAGGCGGCGCCGGTGCGGTGCGGCCGGGACCGTCGGACCGCCGACGCCGGCGGCCGCGGGGGGCCGCTCCGCCGGGCCGGCCCGGCGGAGCGCCGCCGCACCGCCGGACGACCGCACGGGCGCCGGGCGCCCCCGCGCCCGCCGGCGTCAGGACACCACGTCCTTGGCCCGGAAGTGGCGGAAGGCGAGCGCGAACAGCACCACCGCGTACGCCACCGACACCGAGGCGCCCCGGACCATCCCGCCCCACTCCACCTCGCTGTTGAACACGTCCACCCAGGCGAACTGCCAGTGGGCGGGCAGCAGCTCGCGCCAGTCGCCCAGCGCGGTGACCGCGTCCAGGATGGTGCCGACGATCGTCAGGCCGATCGCGCCGCCCACCGCGCCCAGCGGCGCGTCGGTGGCGGTCGACAGCCAGAACGCCAGCGCGGCCGTCACCAGCTGGGCGGTGAAGATGTACGCCACCGCGACCGCCAGCCGCCCCACCGCCTCGCCCGCCGGCAGCGTCCCGCCCGTCGGCAGCTCCAGCGGGCCCCAGCCGTACGCCACCGTGCCCGTCACCAGTGCCACCAGCGGCAGCAGCACCATCGCGGCGGCGCTGAAGGCCAGGGCCACCACCAGCTTGCTCAGCAGCAGCCGCGAGCGCGGCACCGGCGCGGCCAGCAGGTAGCGCAGCGAGGACCAGTTCGCCTCGGAGGCCACCGTGTCGCCGCAGAACAGGGCCACCGGCACCACCAGCAGGAAGCTCGCCGAGACGAACAGCGCCATGGCCGCGAAGTTGGCGCCCGTGGCCGTGGCGGTGTCCATCAGGTTGATCCGCCGGCCGCCGCGCTCGGGCTCGCCGCCGATCGCGAAGGCCGCGATCAGCACCAGCGGCAGTCCGGCCAGGACCAGCCCCGTCACCAGGGTCCGGCGGCGCCGCAGCTGCCGCACCGCCTCCACGCGCAGCGGCAGGGTGCGCCGCGGGTGCCAGCCGGGTGCCGCGCCCGACGGCCCGGGTGCCGGGGCGCCCGGGGGTACGGGGGGCGAAGCGGGGGTGGGGGTGGCGGTCATCGCTCTCCTCCGATCAGGGTGAGGAAGGCGTCCTCCAGACGGCGGTGCGGCCCGACGCCGACCACCGGGACCTCCAGCCGCAGCAGCCCGGCCAGCAGCTCCGTCACGGAGGCGCCGTCGAGCCGCACCAGCAGCCCCTCCTCGGACGGCACGGCCGACCCCACGCCGGGCAGGGCCGCCACCTTCTCCGGCAGCGCCTCGGGGACCGGGCCCCGCACCCCGACGAGCACGGTGTCGCCGGAACCGGTGATCTCCTCCACCGGGCCCGCCTGCACCAGCCGCCCGCGGTCCATGACCACCAGGTGCGTGCAGGTCTGCTCGACCTCGGCCAGCAGATGGCTGGAGACGATCACCGTACGGCCGCCGGAGGCGTAGCGGATCATCACCTCCCGCATCTCGCGGATCTGCGGCGGGTCCAGGCCGTTGGTCGGCTCGTCCAGGATCAGCAGGTCCGGCAGGCCCAGCATGGCCTGGGCGATCGCCAGCCGCTGCCGCATGCCCTGCGAGTAGGTGCGCACCGCGCGCTCCAGGGCGTCGCCGAGGCCGGCGATCTCCAGCGCCTCCTCCAGGTGCGCGTCCCTCCCGGGGCGCCCGGTGGCCTGCCAGTACAGCTCCAGGTTGGCCCGGCCGGACAGGTGCGGCAGGAAGCCCGCGCCCTCGACGAACGCCCCGACCCGCGACAGCACCGGCGCACCCGGCCGCACGCGCCGGCCGAAGACGCGGATCTCGCCGCTGTCGGGGGTGATCAGGCCCATCAGCATGCGCAGCGTGGTGGTCTTGCCCGCGCCGTTGGGACCCAGCAGGCCCAGCACCTGGCCGCGCTCGACGCGGAAGGACAGGTCGCGCACGGCGTAGCGGTCGGTGGAGCCCGCGTACCGCTTGGACAGGCCGGTGATCTCCAGGGGGACGTCCGCCCGCTCCGGGCCGGGGTCCGAACCGGCCGGATCCGGCACGGCGCCGGCGCCCGGGGAGGGGGCGGCCGGAGCCCGGCGGCCGGTCAGCAGCAGCGCGGCGGCCGCCGCGGCCCCGATCAGCGGCAGGCCCCACACCCACCACGGCAGCGGATCGGCCTCGGCCTCCAGACCCGGCACGACCGGCACGCTCATCCCGCCCCCGGCCAGGGAGACGGTGTGCACGGCCGGCTCGGCCGGCGAGGCGTAGGCCAGGTCGGTGGCCGAGAGCACCAGCCGCATGCGGTGCCCGGCCTCGAAGCGGTGGTCGACCGCGGGCAGCCGCACCTCCACCGTGCGGCCCTCCCCGGCCCCGGTGACCCGCAGCGGCGCCACCAGCTGGGCGGGAAGGACCTGCCGCCCGTCGGGGCCGACGTCGTAGAGCTTGGCGAACAGCACCGCCTCCCCGCCGCCGGCGTCCGTGGCCACCCGCACCCGCACCGAGGGGGAGCCGGTGACCTGCACGGCCTCCCGGAGCGGCGCGGACTCGAAGCGGGCGTGCTGGCCGGGGTAGTCCAGGGACAGGCTCACGCCCAGCTCCGGCAGGCCGCCCAGGCCGCCCAGGCCCGGCACGGCGGAGACGGCCGGCGGTCCGCCGCCCGCGGGATTGGCGAAGGACTGCCCGGGTCCGCGCAGCGGGACCGTCCGGTCGCCGGCCGACAGGCCCGGGTACCGGTCGGCGTCCGCCGCGCGCAGCCGCACCTCCCCGTCGGTGGTGTCCATGCCGCCGGTGCGGGTGACGCGGAAGGCCGGACCGGTGTCGGTACCGGTGTCGCCCTTGAGGTGGCGGTCGAACCAGGCGCGCGTCCGGTCCCCGATCCGGTCCGCCTCGGTCTGCGAGCCGCTGTCGTGGCCGCCCGCGATCCAGTCCACCGCCACGGGTGCGCCGTTGGCGCGGATCGCCTCGGCCATGGCGTCGGCGTGGTCGAGGGGGAAGAGCGAGTCGGACCGGCCCTGGACGATCAGCGCGGGCACGTCGATCCGGTCGGCGACCGCCACCGGGCTGCGCTCGCGCAGCAGCGTGCGGGCGGCCTCGTCCGGCTCGCCCGAGACGGCGACCCGCTCGTACATCTCGCACAGTTCGGGGGAGAAGCGGCCGCAGCCGACGGCTCCCCGGGGGGAACCGGGGCCGGGGCCGGCCCCCGGGCCGGGGGCGGTGCCCGCGCCGGCTTCCGGAGCGGTGCCCGTGTCGGCCCCGGGGCCGGTGCCCGCTCCGGAGCCGGCGGGTGCCTCGGGCCCGGAGCCGCCGCCGGGTACCGCCCCGGCGGCGGAGGGCGCGGAGCCGGTGGAGCCGGTGGTGAAGAAGACGCCGGCCCACAGCTCCTTGAAGACGCCACCGGGGAAGAGCGCCTCGGAGAGGTCCCAGTAGGTGATGCTCGGGGCGATGGCGTCGACCCGGTCGTCGTACCCGGCGGCCAGCAGCGAGACCGCTCCGCCGTAGGAGGCGCCCGCCACTCCCACCCTGGGATCGCCCTCGCCGTCGAGCCGCACCTCGGGCCGCTCCGCCAGCCAGTCGATCATGCGGCTGACGTCGGCCACCTCGCGCTCGGGGTCGTTCAGCCCGATCCGGCCGGTGGAGGCGCCGAAGCCGCGCGCCGACCAGGTCAGCACGGCGTACCCGGCACGCGCCAGTTCCTCGGCCTGCCCGCGCAGGTCCGCCTTGCTGCCGCCGAAACCGTGGGCCAGCAGGACCGCGGGGCGGCGCCCGTCCGGATCGCCGGCGGTGAAGTAGGAGGCGTCGACGCGGACCGTGCCGTCGCCGCCGGGAGACTCGGGCACGGTGAACGCCCGCTCCACGCGGTGCACCGCCGGCCCGTCCTCCGGGACGGCCGCCCACACGCCGGCCCCGGCGAGGGCGGCGACGGCGGCGGCCGCCGCGAGCAACCGGCCGCGGAACCGGGTCAGTCGGAGATCCATGGCCCGACCCTACGGTGTGCGCCGCCCGCGGGCGGAACCCCGGGCGGCGACGGCGGGCCGGAGACGGGCCGCGGCCCGCCCGCCCCGGTGTGCGGGACGGCCGGGCCGCGGTGGTCGGCCGGGAGGCCGGAGGGCTCCGGCGAGGCGCTCCGGCGAGGTGCTCCGGTGCGCCTTGCGGTCAGGAGGACGCCGCGGCGGCCTGGGTGCGGATGCCCGGGAGCTGGGAGTAGAGGTTCGCGCCCGGGCACAGCGTGGCGTAGCCGTCGCGGTGGCCGGATATCCGGTGGAGCGTCGCTCGCTCGCCGTTCTTCCACACGCCGGTGTCACCCGCGGCGGTGAGCGTCACCTTGCCGGCCGGGTCGACGCCGTACAGGCCGAGCTTCCAGGCGGAGACCCGGGCGACGGACGCCAGTGCGGCCTGGGTGGGCCGTCCGCCGTCCTCGTAGTTGCCGAGGACGGCGATGCCGGTGGAGTAGCCGTTGAAGCCGTAGGTGTGGGCGCCCCGGACGGCCCGGTCGACGCCGCCGGCGCGGCCCTCGAAGACCGTGCCGCACTTGTCGACGAAGAAGTTGTAGCCGATGTCGTTCCAGCCGTTGGTCTTGACGTGGTACGTGAGGATGCCGCGGACGAGGGCCGCCGACTCGGTGCAGTCGTAGGCGTTGGTGCCGGCGGTGTGGTGGACGAAGACGGCGTCCACCCGGCCGAGGTAGGAGGGCGGGTCCTGGACCAGCGACTCGTCGGCACCCCACTGGGCGCGGCTGACGATCCGCGGCGCCCCCGTCCCGGGCGGCTCGCTCGTGGGGCTGCCGGTGGGTTCGTCGGTGGGTTCGCTGGTGGGTTCGTTGGTGGGGGAGGGCTCTTCGGTGGGCTCGTCGGTGGGTTCGTCGGTGGGGGAGGGTGTGCCGGTGGGCTCCTCGGTGGGTTCGCCGGTGGGGGAGGGTGTGCCGGTGGGCTCCTCGGTGGGCTCGCCCGTCGGCTCGTCGGTGGGGGTGGGCTCCCCGGTGGGTTCCTCGGTGGGGGAGGGCGCGCCGGTGGGCTCCCCCGTCGGCTCCTCGGTGGGGGAGGGCTCTTCGGTGGGTTCGTCGGTGGGTTCGTCGGTGGGGGAGGGTGCGCCGGTGGGCTCCTCGGTGGGCTCCCCCGTCGGCTCGTCGGTGGGAGAGGGCTCCCCGGTGGGTTCCTCGGTGGGCTCGTCGGTGGGCTCCTCGGTGGGGGAGGGCGCGCCGCTGGGCTCTTCGGTCGGCTCCTGCGTGTCCCGGCCCTTGCCGAAGTCGCCGACCTTGCGCCAGCCGCCTCCGATGTCCTCGCCCAGCTCGCCGGGGTCGATCAGGTCCAGGCGGAGGCCGCCGGGCAGTTCGGCCGACCCCCCGTCGTCCGCCAGGGCCCGGGCCTCGACCGCGTCGGACTTCCCGACCCACAGTGGCTCGGAGGCGCCGCGCACCCCGCCGTCCCGGCCCTCCTCGGTCTCGGGCGGCCGGATGTCCAGGTCGAGGTCCTGCCAGTCCGTCCAGGCTCCGGTCTCCGCGCTGCGGGTGCGGATCTGGGCGGTGCCGTCGAACTCGGCCCCGGGGTCCTTCCAGGAGACGCCGAGCATGGAGAAGAGCCGGGTCTCGGTGCGCGGGACCGAGCGCTTCTTCGGGTCGCCGCCCCGGAAGGTCTCGGTGTAGGCCGCCACGGGCCGGAAGTCGTCGCCCCGCCCGTGGTCGTCCGAGGTGGTGGCGACGGCGAGTGTCGCCACCGCCGAACCCCCGAGCACGACGGAGCCGACCGCCAGCCAGGTCCGGCGCTTCACGCCCGCCGATCGACGGGCATGGCTTCTCGCGGATCTCACGTGTCCCAATCCCCCTTCGGGAAGAAGTCGGTGCGTCCGGTTGCCGCCGGATTCCCTCCGCCTCGTCCGGCGGTCGGCGGCGTCCGGGCGCGGGCACGGACGAAGGGCCCGTGCGAGCCGTGTGCGGGGGCTCGCCGGGCGCGCCGGTGACGGAAAGCGGTGGGGACCGCCGCGGGTACCGCGGCCGCGACGCGCTCTCCTGCCCGCGGAAATGCGGTGACGTGCCCCGGCTCGGGGCGGCACCGCGACCGGTAGGCACGGGCAGGCCGACGCGCAGCAACTCGTCCGCTGCTGAACGGGCCGGTTATACCCCAGCCGGTCGTCGCGCGTCATCGAGGGGATGAAGGGGGCAAAAGGGGGCGGAGTGACGGGCGGGCCAGAAGGGGACGGTCGCGGATCGGACCGGCCGCCGGTTCCGCTACGGCACGCGCCGCCCGCCTCCCAGTCACCTTGGCGGGAAGGGCCGCCGGGCGTTACCAGGCGGTCCGCGAGATCGCGGACCGTCGCCGGAACAGCGTCACTCGGCCGGTGAAGCCGTTCCGCTTAGAGGCCGGGGGGGAGTACGCGGCCCGATGTGACCGGCTCCCGACCGGACCACGGGTACGGCTGAAGTTCACGCAGAGTTTCCCCGCGGGCGAGGGGCGCCCTCGCCGCTCCGGCCGCCGTTCCCCGGGCCGCCGGCCCGGTCGCCGCCGGTGTTCCCGCTGCCGCTGTTCGGGTTGCCGGTGCCGCTGCTTCCCCGGTCGTCGGTCCGGCCGGTGCCGCCGCTCCCGGGGTTCCCGTTGTTCGCGCCACCCCGGTCGCCGCCGTTCGCGCTGCCGGTGCCGCCGCCGGAGCCGACGCCGCCGTTCGCGGTGCCCCGGCCGCCGTTCCCCGGGCCGCCGGCCCGGTCGCCGCCGGTGTTTCCGCTGCCGCTGTTCGGGTTGCCGCCGGTGTTCCCGCTGCCGCTGTTCGGGTTGCCGGTGCCGCTGCTTCCCCGGTCGTCGGCCCGGCCGGTGCCGCCGCTCCCGGGGTTCCCGTTGTTCGCGCCACCCCGGTCGCCGCCGTTCGCGCTGCCGGTGCCGCCGCTGTTGCCGCCACCGGACCCGGCGGGACCGCCACCGCTCCCGGAAGCGCCGCCGCCACCCTGCCGGTCCCCGCCGGAGCCCGAGGGCGCCGCGGCGGCCGCCAGCACCTGCACGCAGTACTCGGCCACCCGGTCGCGGCCGCCGGCCGCCTCGGACAGCGGCCTCCCCGGTACGGAGTCCGGCTCCCGCACCTGGGAACGGCACAGCGCGACGATCCGCTGAGGGACGTCGGAGGGCGACACGCGGCCGGGGTGCGGATCCGGCGAACCCGGACCGTCCTCCGGCGACGGGGTGTTGTGGCGCCCCTGGGCGGGGGACGACGGGGAGACGCCGTCCGGTGGGGGCGGGCCCGCGGCCGTGTCCGCCGGCGGCTCGTTCCCGGGCAGGAGCGGGACCCCGCCGGAGGCCACCGCCACCCCGCCGCCGAGCGCGGCGGCCACGACCACGCCCAGCGCACCCGTGCGCGTCCGTCCCAGACGCCGGGCCAGGCGGGCCAGCCGGCCCCGCAGGCCGGTCGGGGCGGACTGCGCCGCCCGCTCCTCGCAGGCGGCGCGGAAGGCCGCCACCGCCTCCTCCTCGCCCTTGAGGCCACCGGCGCCCGGCGCCGCCGCGGCGTTGAGGGCGACCGCGAGGGCGCGGAGGCTGCTGTCCGGCGGCATGTCGTCGGATCCGCGGAGCCCGGGACCCGGCCTGGCGCCCTCGGCGATCAGACGGCGCAGCGCGGCCTCCGTCACACGGGCGCCTTCCTCCCCGTCCCGCATCGGATCGTTCACCTCCGTACCGCCGTTGCCTCGGGCCGTTCCACCAACCGGGCCAGTTTCTTCAGACCGCGCGACAGCGCCATCGCCACCGCGCCCGGCCGCTTGCCGAGGATCTCGGCCGTGCTCCTCGTGTCCAGGTCCAGGACCACGCGCAGCAGTACCGCCTCCGCCTGGGGGCCCGGCAGGGTGGCTATCAGGGAGACGATCTCACGGGTGGACAGTTCGGTTCCCGCCACCTCCGCCGCGTCCGGTGCCACGGAGCCGCCGGACGCGGCGGAGACACGCGGCTCGGGCAGTTCCTCCGTCGGTAAGGAGATCTCCTGCACCCGCCTCTTCCTGCGGCGCAGTACGTCGCGGGCCCGGTTCCGCGTCACCGCCAGGGCGAACCGGCGGAAGGCCGCGCCGTCGCCCTCGAAGCGCAGGACGTCCCGGGCTATCTGTAACCACGTCTCGGCCACCACGTCCTCGGCGTCCTGGCCGACGATGACGGCCGCGTACCGGAGGAGTTCGGGGTTGAGCGAGCGGTAGACGGCACGGAAGGCCGCCTCGTCGCCCCGCCGGACACCGCGGACGGCGGCGTTCAGGTCCCCTGGGGACTCCGGGGGGACGCCCCTGCCGCCTCCAGCCGCCACATCGCTCACGGAGGGGATCCTTCCACGCCCGCGCGCGGCACGTCGACACGATGCGGGCCACACCGTCGGGTTGACGCCATGTCGACGTGGGGCCGCCGGACCGTCCGCGGGGGCGGGGCCGGACGGCGCCGGGGGCCGGACGGGACGTCCCGCCCGGCCCCCGGCCGCTCCGAACCGGTCACCCGGTCACGGCGCCAGCAGGTGCCCCAGCTGGACGCCCGCCGGGGTGCTCAGCTTCCAGCGGTGGTAGTAGACGCCCCCGGTGGTGGAGACGCCCGCGCTCCCGGCGTCGAGTTGGAGGATCGTCCCGTCGAAGGAGTCCTCCCCGGCGGCGCCGATGGCGAGGTCGGCGCGGCTCCAGCCGGACAGGTCGGCGAGCAGGACCGCACTGCCGAGGCGGTCGTCGGTCTCGGTCGCCCCGTCGATGCCGGGGGTGTCCTGGTGGAAGGAGGCCACGCCGGAACTGCTCAGCCCGCCGGAGGAGCCGTACAGCAGCATCGTCATGCCGGCGTTGGCCTGGTTGGCGCCGTCGCGGGTGATGTCCTCGAAGGGCAGGCCGGTGAGGACGTCGTCGTACCCGTCGGCGTCCACGTCGCCGACCGCGACGGACCAGCCCATCGCGTCGCCGGCCTCGGCCGCGCCCGGCACGCCCGCGCTGTCCTGGTGGAAGACCTGCCGGCCGGTGGTGGTCGGGCCGTCCGGCGAGCCGGGCAGCACGGTGATCTGACCGCCGGCGTAGGCGCCGGACTCGGAGGCGTAGGGCTGGCCGACCACCAGGTCGGCGTAGGCGTCGCCGTCGATGTCGCCCGCGGCGACCGAGCGGCCGCCCCGGACGGACGCCAGGCCGACGTACTCCAGGCCCTCGGGCGAGCCGCTGAGCAGGGTCAGCAGCCCGGTGCCGCCGGAGTCCAGGTGGCTCACGACCACGTCGGCGTAGCCGTCGCGGTCGAAGTCGCCGGTGGTGGAGGAGAGGTGGTCGACGCCGCCGGCCGCGCCGGTCTGCAGGGCGCCCTTGCGCACCGAGCCGTCGGCGACGTCGAACGCCCACCAGCCGGCCGGGTTGCGGGAGGCGGTGAAGACGTCGGCGGTGCCGTCGCTGTCGAAGTCGCCGACGGCGACCGTCGAGCCGAACCGGGCCCCGCCCGTGCGGTCCGCGGCGTCGGCCTCCAGCCACGTGCCCCGGTCGAGACCGGGGCCGTACAGGACGGTCACCGCGCCGGAGTCGCCGTTGCCCAGCGTGTCGTCCTCGCCCGGCGCACCGACCGCCAGGTCCGCGTACCCGTCGCCGTCGACGTCGCCGTACGCGGTGGCCGCGCCCCACTCGTCACCGGCCTCGGAGGCGCCCGCGACCCCGGGGCTGGACTGGGAGAGGACGATCCTGGCGGTGTCCACCGGGCCGTCCACGCCGCCGGGCACCACGGTGACGGAGCCCGCGGCCGACCTGCCGTCGACGGCGGCGCGGTGGGTGCCCGCCGCCATGTCGGCCATGCCGTCGCGGTTGACGTCGGCGGTCGGGGCGGCGGAGCTCGCGGCCGGGCTCGCGGCGAAGCGCCGGATCTCCGGCAGTTCGTCGTAGAGGGCCTGGCCGGGGCACTCGGTGGCGTAGCCGTCGCGGTGGCCGGAGACCGTGTGGAGCGTCGCCTGCTCACCGGCCTTCCACACGCCGGTGTCGGCCGCGGCGGTCAGCGTGACCTTGCCGGTGGGGTCCACGCCGTACTGGCCGAGCTTCCAGGCGGTGATCCGGGCGACGGCGTCGGTCACGGTGGAGCTGGGAACGTCGCCGGTGGCGTAGTTGCCGATCACCGCGATGCCGGTGGAGTAGCTGTTGAAGCCGTAGGTGTGGGCTCCGTGCACGGGCAGGTCCACACCGCCGTGCCGGCCCTCGAAGATCGTGCCGCACTTGTCGACCAGGAAGTTGTAGCCCAGGTCGTTCCATCCGTTGCTCTCGATGTGGAACGTCATGAGCGACCGCACGATCGCGGGCGACTGGGAGCAGCTGTAGTTGGTGTCCTCGAGCGCCGTGTGGTGGACGAACGCGGCCTTGATCCCGTCCTCCAGGTAGCCGGAGGGCTCCTCGACCATCGACTCGTCGGCGCCCCAGGCGGCGCGGGAGACGATCGGGGGCCGGGTGACGGTCGACTCGGGCGCGGGCGGCACGGTCGGCTCGGCCGCGGTCGGCGACGGGCTCGTGGTGCCGTCCTCCGCGGGCGTCCCGGCGGCGGCGGGCTCGGTGGTCCGGACCGCCGGGGAACTCCCGGACGTGGCCGGGTCGGTGGTCTGCGCCCCGGCGGGCTCGGGCGACGGCGCCGGGCCGCTGCCGGTGGCGGCGGGCGCCGGGCCCTCCGCCGCACGGGCGGCGGGGGCGGCGGCAAAGGTGTCCGCCCTCCTCGCCTCGCGCGGCGTCACGCCCGGGTCCACCAGGTCGAGCCGCATTCCGGCGGGGAAGTCCGCGGTGGTCTGCCCGTCCTCGGAGACCACACGGGCCTCGACGCCGTCGGAGGGACCCACCCAGCGCGGCTCGGTCGCGCCCCGGGCGGCGGACTCGCGGCCCTCCGCGCCCTCGGGCGCGTGCAGGTCCAGGCCCAGCTCCCGCCAGGGCGTCCACTCGCCGGTCTCGGCGCTGCGGGTGCGCACCTCGGCCCGCCCCTCCAGCTCGGCGGTGACCCGCGGCCAGGAGATGCCCAGCAGGCTGAAGGGCTTGGTGTCGCGGCGGGTCACCACGCTCTTGTCCTCGCCCCTGGGCTGGAGGTTGACGGAGTAGACCTTGACCGGCGACGGCGCCGCGGACGGCCCCCGGCCCTCGGACGGGCCGGCGACCGCCACGGTCGCCAGTCCGGCGCCGCTCGCCACGACGGCGGCCAGGGTCAGCCAGGCCCTCCTGCGCAGACCCGGTGCTCTTCGTGCTCTCTCTCTTCGCGGACTCACGTGTCCCGCCCCTTGTCGTCTCGGATGGCCTTGGGGAAGGCCCCATGGTCCCGGTGACGGGGCGTCGTGTGCCCGGCGCCCCCCGGAACCAAGGGCTCCGTTCATCCAGCGCACCGGGGCGGCCCGGCATCACGCCTGGTAGGACACGATGCGGACACGAGAAGGACACGGAAAGACGGAGAGCGGCGGGAAGCCGGCCGGCGGGGCGGCCGCGGGCGGTGCAATCCGCCGGACACCCGGGGGACGCCCGCGGGGCACGCCCAAGAGGCCCGCCGGACACGTGGAGGAGGTCCGCCGGACACGCGGAGGAGGTCCGCCGGACACGTGGAGGACGGCCGGAGGACGCGAAGACACCCGGGAACGCGAAGACGGCCGGGGTCGCCACCCCCCACAGGAGAGACCCCGGCCGTCGTCGAGTGCGGGCCGCCGCGGAGCGGGGCCCGTCAACCACATCTGCGCCGGGACCTCGAAATCTGTTACTCGGCTCCTCCACACCGCCCGCCCGCGTTCCCCGCACCCCCTCCCCGGCGCGTTCGCCCGCGCCCCGTGCGGGCGGGTCGCGGGCCCGCCCGCAGGTCCGTCCGCATGGACGCGGGCGCACACTAGGCCGTAGCGTGCTGCTTCGCATCGACGCGGATCGAGGCAACACGGCGGGATCGCGCCCGGCCAGGGGTGCGGGCGAGCGCTACATCGTGGAGTGGGGCAGGACCAGGGCGTGCAGGGGGAAGACGCGGAACTCACCGCAGCGGTGCACGCTGCGCAGGAGGGGGACGAGTGCGCCTTCCGCACCGTCTACCGCGCAGTGCATCCCCGCCTGCTGGGGTACGTGCGGACGCTGGTGCCGGACGCCGACGCCGAGGACGTGGTCTCCGAGGCGTGGCTGCAGATAGCCCGGGACCTCGACCGCTTCGACGGCGACGCCGACCGCTTCCGCGGCTGGACGGCGCGGATCGCCCGCAACCGCGCCCTGGACCACATCCGCGCACGGGGCCGGCGGCCGGTCTCCAGCCACGCCGACGACGACAGCGAACTGGCCGTGCTGCCCGCCGGGTCCGACACCTTCGACGAGGCCCTGGAGTCGATCGGCACCGGACGCACCATGGCCCTGATCTCGCGGCTGCCGCGCGACCAGGCGGAGGCGGTGGTCCTGAGGGTCGTGGTGGGCCTGGACGCCAAGGGCGCGGCGAAGGTGCTCGGCAAGCGCCCGGGCGCCGTGCGGACCGCCGCGCACCGGGGGCTGAAGAAGCTGGCCGAGCTCCTGGACGGCGAGGACGCGCCCGGGGACGGGGCCTCCGCACCCAAGGCCGGAACTGTACGCGGTGTGACGGAAAAGGCCAGACGGACGCTGAGGGAAACGTGAGGGCCGACGACGACCGGTACGGATGGCTGGACGAGGAGACCGCGGAGCGTCTGCTGCGCGGCCGGGCGGCCGGCGATCCGTCTCCCGCGGACGCGACGGCCCCGGCCCTGGAAAGGGCCCTCGACGAGCTCGCCGCCGCATCCCCGGCCGCCGGCGCGCACGACGGCGACGCCGAGCTCCCCGGAGAGGCCGCCGCCCTGGCGGCGTTCCGGGCGGCCCGCGCCCGGAGCGGAACGGCTCCGGCGGGCGGTGCGCCGCGGGGCCGCGCGTACCTGCGGACGCTCGGACGCCCCCTGCGGATCGGTGCCGCCGCCCTGGTGGTCGGCGGGGTGCTGGGAGGCGTCGCCGTGGGAGCGGGCGGTGGTGTGCTGCCCGGGCCGTTCGGCGGGCAGGACGATCCGCCGTCCGCCTCGCCGGCGGTGTCGGACACACCCGGCGGCGGTCCCGGTGGCCGGGCGCCGGGCGGCACCGGTGCCTCCTCGTCCGGCGGCGGGCGCGGCGGCGCCGAGGACCTGGACGGCGCAGGGGCCGGCGGACCGGAGGAGCGCGGCCGGGAGCGGACGGGCTCCGGCGGCTCCGCGGACACCGGAGCGGCCGGCGGCCCCGGCGGGTCGGACGGGCTCGGCCCGGACGGCGGGGCCCCGGCGGACCCGGGCGACGGTCTTCCCGCGTCCTGGCCCCGCATAGCCGCGCTGTGCGGCGAACGTGACAGGAACGCCCTGGACCGGGCCGAACGCGCGGAGCTGGTACGGCTCGCCGGCACCCCCGACGAGGCCGAGCGGCTCTGCCGTCGCGCCGCCGGGATCGGGGACCCCTCCGGCGGCACGGGCGGCAGTGGTGCGAACCCCGGCGGCACGGGCGGCGGCGAGGCCGACTCCGGCGGCGGTGCGGTCGGTGGAGGCGGTGCGGTCGGTGGCGGCGGCGGGCCCGGTGGCGGTGGCGAGGGCGGCGACGCGCTGCCCGAGGAGGACGAGGGCGGCGACACCCTCCCCACCCTGCCCCCGGCGGCCGGAACCGGTGGCGCGGACGGCGGTACGGGCGGCACCGGTCCGGGTTCCGGCGTTCCGGGCGGCGGCGCGGGCGGTGGCGTGAACGGCGGTCCGGGCAGCGGCGCGAGCGGCGGTGCGGGAGTCCCGTCCGTCCCGTCCGCCCCGGCGCACTCCGGGGCGCGCTCCTCCGCGGGCGCTCCCACCGGCTGACGCGCGCTCCCGGGTCGGCGTGATCCACGTCACGGAAATTCCCGCCCCGGAGGTGTGACACTTTCCGGCCCGGCGGCGCAGTACAGAACGAGCCGACTGGTCATCGGCGAACGCGCCACCCGAGGTTCCCCCCGTACCTGCGGGATGCGCGTAGGCGCGGGCGGGGCACGTTCCCCCGGCCCCGCCCGCGCCCCTTGCTTCCGGACCCGCGAGCCCCGGAGCCCTCCCGGCTCCGCGCGGCCGTCAGTAGACGATCACCTTGTCGCCCGGCCTCACCTGGTCGAAGAGCGCCGCGATCCTCCTCTCGTCCCGTACGTTGACGCACCCGTGCGAGGCACCGCCGTAGCCGTTGGCCGCGAAGTCCGCGGAGTAGTGCACCGCCTGGCCCCCGCTGAAGAACATCGCGTACGGCATCGGGGTGTCGTAGAGCGTCGAGTGGTGGTGGCGGCTCTTGAAGGAGACCGCGAACGAGCCCTCGCGGGTCGGCGTGAGCTCCGAGCCGAACCGGACGTCCATCGTCGACAGCACCGTGCCGTCGACCATCCACGCCAGCGTGCGGCTCTCCTTGCTGATACACATCGCCCGGCCCGTCAGGCACCGCGGGTCGGGTTCGGCGACCGGCCGCGTGGTCGGCGGGTACAGCTCCTGCCGCGTGGGCGTCCTCGTCCGGGCCACCAGGGCGTCCCAGGTCTCGTGCGTGACGTCGCCGCTCGCCGGCAGGCCCCCGGCCGTCTGGAAGGAGGACACCGACGCGCTGGTGACCGTCCCGTAGTAACCGGTCGGGTTGAGGCCGAAGTGGCCGGCCTGGCGCAGCCGCGCCTGCAGCTCGCGCACCCGCTCGCCCCGCGCGCCCTCCCGCAGCATCGGCGGGGGCGCCGCCGGGCGGGACGGTGAGGGCGCGACGGACGTCCCGGGCGCCGTCGGCGCGGGCCGCTCCGCGGGTTCGGTGTGCGGCGGCCGGGTCACCGGGCTCGCCGGCGCCGACGGGGTGGGTGTCGGCGTCGGTGTCGGTGTCGGCGTCGGTGCGGGCGCCGGCGGGGCGCTCGTGGGCGGCGGTGCGACGGGAACCGCCGTGGCCGCCGCGGGCCGCGGCCGCGCCCCCGCGGGGTCCGCCGCGCACCCCGCGCCCAGCAGCATGACGGCCGCCGCGGCCAGCGCCGCCCGGCTCCTCGGTCCGTGTGCCATGTCTCCCCCCGGTGCGTCGGGCCCCTCCGGGCCGCCGGATCGTGCCGGGCCTTCCCCCTGTCGGGATTCCCGGCCGCCACCCTGCCCGAACGGAGGACGATCCGTAAGCCCTCCGGGTTGCCCGCGCGCCGACCACGTGCCTCCCGTGCGCTGTACGTGCGCCCTGCGCGCCCCGCGCCCCGCACCCCGCGCCCCGCGCCCGGGGCCCCGTGCCGCCCGCACCACCCGGCCGGCCCGCACATCCGGACCGTCCGCCCCCGGACCGCTCCCGGACCGCCGCGCCCGTCTGTGCGCGGCCCCGCCCGTCTGTGAGAAAGGTCCCAGGCCGTGGCTCTCCCACCGCTCTTCCCCCGATCGCTACAGTCCGTATCGGACAGGGCGACGAAGCGGGAGGCACCGAACATGGCACGCGGGACTGGCAGGGCCCGGCTCACGGAGAGCGGGCTGCCGATCGAGCCGGTCTACGGCCCCGACGCACTGGGCGGCTGGGACCCGGCCGAGAAGCTGGGCGAGCCGGGTTCGTACCCCTACACCCGGGGCGTGTACCCGACGATGTACACCGGCCGGCCGTGGACGATGCGCCAGTACGCCGGTTTCGGCACGGCGGTGGAGTCCAACGCCCGCTACAAGCAGCTGATCGCCAACGGCACCATGGGCCTGTCGGTCGCCTTCGACCTGCCCACCCAGATGGGCCACGACTCCGACGCCCCCATCGCCCACGGCGAGGTCGGCAAGGTCGGCGTGGCCATCGACTCCATCGAGGACATGCGGGTGCTGTTCGACGGCATCCCGCTGGGCGAGGTCTCCACCTCGATGACGATCAACGCCCCCGCCGCCGTCCTGCTGCTGCTCTACCAGCTGGTGGCCGAGGAGCAGGGCGTGCCCTCGGAGGCGCTGACGGGCACGATCCAGAACGACGTGCTCAAGGAGTACATCGCCCGCGGCACCTACATCTTCCCGCCCAAGCCGTCGCTGCGGCTGATCGCCGACATCTTCAAGTACTGCAGGGCCGAGATCCCGCGCTGGAACACCATCTCCATCTCCGGCTACCACATGGCCGAGGCCGGGGCCACGCCCGCGCAGGAGATCGCCTTCACCCTCGCCGACGGCATCGAGTACGTGCGCACCGCGGTGGCGGCCGGGATGGACGTGGACGACTTCGCGCCCCGCCTGTCGTTCTTCTTCGTCGCGCGCACCACGATCCTGGAGGAGGTGGCCAAGTTCCGCGCCGCCCGCCGGATCTGGGCGCGGGTGATGAAGGAGGAGTTCGGCGCGAGGAACCCCAAGTCGATGATGCTGCGCTTCCACACCCAGACCGCGGGCGTGCAGCTCACCGCGCAGCAGCCCGAGGTGAACCTGGTGCGCGTGGCGATCCAGGGCCTGGGCGCGGTGCTGGGCGGCACCCAGTCGCTGCACACCAACTCCTACGACGAGGCCATCGCGCTGCCCACCGACAAGTCCGCCCGCCTGGCCCTGCGCACCCAGCAGGTGCTGGCGTACGAGACGGACGTCACCGCCACCGTCGACCCCTTCGCCGGCTCCTACGTGGTGGAGTCCCTGACCGACGAGGTCGAGGCCGCGGCGCTGGAGCTGATGGGCAAGGTCGAGGAGTTGGGCGGCGCGGTGGCCGCCATCGAGCGCGGCTACCAGAAGAGCGAGATCGAGCGCAGTGCCTACCGCATCGCCCAGGAGACCGACTCCGGGGAGCGGGTCGTGGTCGGCGTCAACCGCTTCCAGCTGGAGGAGGAGGAGCCCTACGAGCCGCTGAAGGTGGACCCGGCCATCGAGGCCCAGCAGGCCGAGCGGCTGGCGAGGCTGCGCGCCGAGCGCGACCGGGCGGCCGTCGACGGGGCCCTGGCCGCGCTGCGCAAGGCCGCCGAGGGCAGCGACAACGTGCTCTACCCGATGAAGGAGGCGCTGCGGGCGCGCGCCACCGTCGGCGAGGTCTGCAACACCCTGCGGGAGGTGTGGGGCGCCTACGTCCCCACCGACGCCTTCTGAGTCCGCGCGCCCCCGTGTCCGCGCCGTCCCGGCGCGGACACGGCAACGGGGCGCCTTCGGTGTCCGCCACCGGGGCGCCCCGTTCGCGTGTGCCGCGCGGGCGGCGCCTACAGCAGGCCGAGCCCGGTGACGATCACGGAGACCAGGACGGTGAGGGTCCAGCCGAGCACCTGCTCGATCAGCTTCTCCCGCTCCTCGTCCGACGGTCCGCCCGTGCGGACCAGGGGGGTCGGGATGCTCGCCGCCATCGTGTGGCCCATGGTGGTGTGTCCTTGCCTCGCGTCGTGGGGTACGTCCGGTCCGGCCGCGTCCGCCGCGGAGGGAACGCGGGACTCCAGCATGCGGGGCCGCGCGCCGATCCGACAGAGACGTGGATCACCCCGGTGCCGGGCGGACGCGGCGCAGCCGTCCCCAACGGACCGTCCACGCTGGGGAAACGGGTCCGCGGGCGGCGGGCGGCGTGCGGGGATGTGACGAACGGCACCCGGCCCGCGGCTCCGGCCGGGCCCCGCGCGGACGGCGGTCACGGCCCGGGCACACGCCCCCGTACGGCCGTCCGAGCCCTCCGCTCACCGGCGCGCCCGCAGGTCCCCCAGCGCGCGGGCCCGGTGCGCCGTGTGCCGTACGACCGGGCTGCGCACGACGGGCGTCAGGGGCGCGGGGAGGCCGCCGGGCAGGCCCAGGGAGACCAGCCGGCGGCGCGCGAAGTACCGCCGCACGCGCCCGTCGGGGTGGTCGGCCAGGAAGCGCTCGGTCTCACCGCGCAGTTCCGGGAGCACCCGCGGCCACATGCAGAACGCCACCGCCCGCAGCAGGGCCGCCGCCTCCTCCGGTGCGAACGGCCCGTCC
Source organism: Streptomyces desertarenae (assembly GCF_042681365.1). Taxonomy (NCBI): domain Bacteria; kingdom Bacillati; phylum Actinomycetota; class Actinomycetes; order Kitasatosporales; family Streptomycetaceae; genus Streptomyces; species Streptomyces desertarenae. The sequence goes on from NZ_JBHUFU010000006.1 coordinate 241,027, forward strand.
CCCGGGGTGCCCAGCTCCGGCAGCAGCGCGTCCACGGCCACCGCCGGCACCCGGTCCTCGTTCTCGTAGGGGACCATCCGCTCCAGCACCGACCCCGTGCCGCACCGGGCGGCGGGCAGCCCGTGCACGGCACCGGCCGTCAGCAGTGCGCCGGAGGCGCAGCCGACCACCAGTGCCGGGTGCAGCCGCTCGTACAGGGCCTCCACCGGCTGAGCCTCCTCGGGGACGTGCAGCTCCACGCCGAGGGCGGCCGCCTCCTCCTCCAGGGCCGCCGTCCGGGGCGCCGGGGCCGCCGGGTGCGGGGCCAGGACCACCGCGCGGTGACCCGCCTCCCGCACGCCGCGCAGCATCCGCACGTACAGCTGCTCCTCCTCGGCCGCCGGGAGCGCGCCCGGCGCCTGCGGGTCCGCGCCGAGCAGCACCGCGGCCCCCTCCGGGGCGTCCGGGGACGGCAGCGCCCGCGCGGCCGCGGCGGCCGCCTCCCGCAGCGCCCCGGCGGGCACGGCCTCGGCCGGGACGCCGAACTCCGACAGCAGCAGCGGACGCGCGGCCGGCAGCAGCGGGGGGTGGAGCAGCCGCCGCACCCGGGTGCCCACCAGCGGGTCCAGCTTGCCGGGGGTGGGCCCGTAGGCCGACAGCCCGGTGGCGTACACCGTCAGCGGCGCGTCGGGGAAGATCCGGGCCAGCGCCCGTGCCGGGCCGGTCCCGACCCGCTCCACGACCAGCTCCACCTCGGCGTCCTCCAGCCCCCACAGCGAGCGCAGCTGCCGCTCCCACAGGGGCGCGTCGTCCGGGCGCGGGGCCCAGGCGGCGGGGTGGAGGGGGCGGATGAGGCGGGACCAGGAGACCACCCGGTCGAAGCGGTTCAGCAGGGCCGCCGGACCGGGTGTCTCCTCCGGGGCGGGGACGGTCTCGGGGGCGGGGGCGCGGCTCGCGGTCAGCAGGACCCGCTCCCGTCCCCCGCCGAGCAGCCCCGCGTCGGCGGCGGCCGCCAGCAGGGCGATGCCGTGCGGGGTGTCGGCGGCCAGGAGCTGGACGCGGCGGGGGCTCATCGGGCGTCCTCCCCGGAGGTCGCGGCGGTCGTGGAGGCCGCGGCGGCCGTGCCGGGGGCGGTCGGTTCCGCGCGGGGCCCGGGGGAGAGGACGGGGCGGCGGCGCAGCCGGCGCAGCCGTGCCGAACGCCCGGCGTCCATCGAGTCCAGCGCCTCCCGCACCAGGTCGTCCGGCAGCCGCCGCAGGGCCTCCGCGCAGCGGGCGCGCAGGGTGCGGGTCAGGCGCGGCTCGAAGCGGTCGCCGGTGAGGTGGTGGTGGACGACCGCGCAGTAGGTGCGGACGGCCTTGGGCAGCAGCGCCGCGGCGTCCCGGTCCCGGGAGGTCTCCTCGACCAGCAGGTCGTAGGCGCGGATGAAGTCCAGCTGCCGCTCGTCGCCGATCCGGGTGAGCGAGTCGGCCACCCCGCGCCGGTAGAAGACGCCCGTCAGCCCGACCACCGCGAAGGACGACGCCTCCCGGTGCAGCCGCCAGATCCACGGGCGGTCCTCGGCGGTGTGCAGCCCGTCGTCGAAGCGCAGCACGCCGCTCTCCAGCAGCCGCCGGTGGTAGACGCCCGCCCAGGCGTAGGCGTAGTCGACGGAGGTGGTGCGGTGGGCGGGGAGGATCGCGTCACGCGGATCGAGCACGGTGCCGCGCAGGCCGTGCGGTGCGCGCACCAGGGTGCGCCGGCGGCCTGTGCAGCTGACGTGGTCGGTGCGGACGAAGTCGCAGCCCAGCGACTCGGCCGCGGCCAGCAGCCGTCGGTAGTGGCCGGGGGCGGCCCAGTCGTCGCCGTCGAGGAAGGTGAGGAACTCCCCGCGCGCGGCGTCCAGTCCGCTGTTGCGCGCGGCGGCGACCCCGCCCTGCCGGCCGCGCCGCACCACGACCGCGTGGGGGATCTCCTTTTCGGCGCGGTCGAGGAGATCGGAGGTGCCGTCGGTCGAGGAGTCGTCGACCAGGACGAATTCGATCTCCCCCTTTTCGAAGTCCGCGGAGTTCACCTGCAGACTTCGCAGTGCGTCGGGGGCGTACGGCCGAACATTCCGGAACGGCACGATGACGGAGAGCTTGACCACTCCGGAGAGATTAGGGGTCCGCAAGGCTTCGGCGCTGTACTGAGACACAATGCTCGGTGAAATCGCGGTGTCGGAACGGTGAACCCCGTTTACCGGAAGGCTGGTTGGCCTTCCGTCGGTGTGCTGTTAACCGTCTGTTGCATTCCCGTTGGGCCGAGAATCGGAATGCCTTCCTAGCGTCAGCGACGTGCCATCACGTACCACTTCGGATTCCCCGCCGCCGCCGCTGCGCGTCGCCGTGCTCGCCGATTCCGACACGCGCTGGAAATGGGGCGCGCTCACCGCGCAGCGCATCGCCCCCGGCGCGAGCGTCGACGGGCTGCTGCTGCGCGGCCGGGCCACCCCGACGGCCCGGCAGCTCGGCGAGGTCGGCGTGCGCGCCGCCACGCTGCGCGAGGTGACGGCCGCGGAGTTCCTGCGCGCCGCCGACCGCGACACGTACGACGTGGTGGTGCTCTCCTGCGTCGGCGGCACGGTGCAGGCGATGCTGCACGGCCTGGCGCACCGGCACGGCGGAGCGGACGGCCGCCGCCCGGTGACCGTCACCGGCTACGTCGGCGTCGTCTACGAGAAGCTCGCCGACGGGCTGCTGCTGCGGCACGGCGCGGACGTCGTCCTGGCCAACTCCGCCTACGACGCGGAACGTTTCCGCGCGGTCTACGAGGGCGTGGGCGCGGATGCCGGCAGCGTCGTGGAGTGCGCGCTGCCCTTCCTCGGCGGCGCCCCGTACGAGAAGTCGGAGGAGAGGCCGCACACGGTCGTCTTCGCCGTCCAGCCGTCCGTTCCCGCGGGCCGCGCCGACCGCGAGTACCTGCTGCGCCGCGCCGCCGGGCACGCCCGCCGCCACCCCGACCGCGAGGTGCTGGTCAAGCTGCGCAGCAAGCCCGGCGAGCACACCACCCACATCGAGGAGCAGCCGTACCAGAAGCTCGCGGCGCGGCTGCCGGGCGGGCTGCCGGACAACTGCCGCCTGGTCTACGGCCACATGGGCGAGGTGCTGGACCGCACCGACCTGCTGGTCACCGTCAGCTCCACGGCCGCGCTGGAGGCCCTGCACCGCGGCATCCCCACCGCGATCCTCACCGACCTCGGCATCCGCGAGGCACTGGGCAACCACCACTTCCTCGGCTCGGGCTGCCTCGCCTCCTGGGACCAGCTCGACGAGGGGCTGCTGCCCGAGGCCGACCCGGAGTGGACGGCCCGGCAGGGCGTGGTCGCCGACGGCTCCTACGAGGCGGCCTTCGACGCCGCCCGCGACCGCGTCGCGGAGCTGGCCGCCCGCGCGACCCTGCCGCCGATCACCCCCTACTACACGCTCGCCACCGCGCCCGGTTACCTCCCCGGCGTCCTCGCCCGCCACGGGCTCGACCCCTCGGGCGCGCCCGGGCCGGACGCCGCCGCCGACCGGCCCGCCTCCGGGCTGCGCCGGGCCGTCCGCGCCGCCGTGCGGGACGCGGCGCGCGGCGCCTACCGCCACGGTGTCCAGCGCGTGGCTCCGGTCATCCGCCGCATGGGGGAGCTGTGAGCCGCGGGCGCCTCCCGGCGGTGCCGGCCGCGCCGTCCGCCGCGCCGTCCGCCGCGCGGGCGGAGAAGCGAACGGAGGAAACGCCGTGAGCGACGCACGCGCGGCCACCGGGCCGCAGGCGTCGGTGCCGGCCGCGCCGTCCGCCGCGCGGGCGGAGAAGCGAACGGAGGAAACGCCGTGAGCGACGCACGCGCCACTTCCGACACCACAGCCCAGCAAGGAGCCGCAGACGTGCCACCCACCGCCCCCACCGTCCTCGCCGTGATCCCCGCCCGGGGCGGCTCCAAGGGCGTGCCCGCCAAGAACCTCGCCACCGTCGGCGGCGTGCCGCTGGTGGTGCGCGCGGTACGGGAGTGCCTGGCGGCCCGGGGCGTGACGCACACGGTGGTCTCCACCGACGACCCGGCCATAGCGGAGGCCGCCCGGGGCGCGGGCGCCGAGGTCGTCGAGCGGCCCTCGGACATCGCCTCCGACACCGCCACCAGCGAGGCCGCCGTCCTGCACGCCATGGACGTCCACGCCGAGCGGCACGGCCGGGAGGCCGACGTGGTGCTGCTGGTGCAGTGCACCAGCCCCTTCCTCGTCCGCGAGGACGTCGAGGCGGTGACCGCGGCGGTGGTCGAGGGCGGAGCCGACAGCGCGCTGACGGTGGCCCCCTTCCACGGCTTCGTCTGGCGCGACGGGGAGCCGGGGGCGGGCGGCCACGGGGTCAACCACGACAAGGCCCACCGCCCGCGCCGCCAGGACCGGCCGCAGGACCTGCTGGAGACGGGCGCCGCGTACGCGATGCGCGCCGACGGCTTCCGCGCGGCCGGGCACCGCTTCTTCGGCCGCACCGAGCCGGTGCGCACCGACCCGGCGCGCGTGCTGGAGGTCGACGACCCGCACGACCTCGCCCGCGCCCGCGCGCTCGCGCCGCTGCTGGACGGCGCGCGGTCCGGTGCGCTCCCGACCCGCGACGACGTCGACGCGGTCGTACTCGACTTCGACGGCACCCAGACCGACGACCGGGTGTACGTCGACTCCGACGGACGGGAGACCGTCGCGGTCCACCGCGGTGACGGGCTCGGCATCGCCGCCCTGCGCCGCGCGGGGCTGCCGCTGCTGATCCTGTCCACGGAGGAGAACCCGGTGGTCGCCGCTCGGGCCCGCAAGCTGCGGATCCCCGTGCTCCACGGCGTCGACCGGAAGGACCTCGCCCTGAAGCAGTGGTGCGAGGAGCAGGGCATCGCGCCGGAGCGCGTGCTCTACGTCGGAAACGACGTCAACGACCTGCCGTGCTTCGGCCTGGTCGGCTGGCCCGTCGCGGTTGCCAGCGCCCACGACGTCGTACGCGGCGCAGCCCGCGCGGTCACCTCCGTCCCGGGAGGGGCCGGTGCGATCCGCGAGATCGCCTCGTGGATTCTCGGAAAGGAACTGTCTTGACCATGACCAGCCCCCGCCTCCGTACCCTCGGCAGCAAGGTCGTGGGACCGGGCCACCCGGTCTACGTCACCGGCGAGATCGGCATCAACCACAACGGTGACCTGGAGAACGCGTTCGCGCTGATCGACGCCGCCGCCGAGGCCGGCTGCGACGCCGTGAAGTTCCAGAAGCGCACCCCGGAGGTCTGCACCCCGCGCGACCAGTGGGAGATCGAGCGCGACACCCCCTGGGGCCGGATGACCTACATCGAGTACCGCCACCGCGTCGAGTTCGACGAGGACGGCTACCGGGCGATCGACGAGTACTGCAAGAAGCGCGGCATCGACTGGTTCGCCTCCCCGTGGGACGTGGAGTCCGTCGAGTTCCTGGAGAAGTTCGACGTGCCCTGCTACAAGGTCGCGTCCGCCTCCCTGACCGACGACGAGCTGCTGCGCGCCATGCGCGCCACCGGCCGCACGGTCATCCTCTCCACCGGCATGTCCACCCCGAAGCAGATCCGGCACGCGGTGGAGGTGCTGGGCAGCGAGAACATCGTCCTCTGCCACGCCACCAGCACCTACCCGGCCAAGGCCGCGGAGCTGAACCTGCGGATGATCCACACCCTGCAGGCCGAGTACCCGAACGTGCCGATCGGCTACTCCGGCCACGAGACCGGTCTGCAGACCACCCTCGCGGCCGTCGCCCTCGGCGCCTGCTTCGTCGAGCGCCACATCACCCTCGACCGCGCGATGTGGGGCTCGGACCAGGCCGCCTCCGTCGAGCCGCAGGGCCTGCAGCGCCTGGTGCGCGACATCCGCACCATCGAGGAGTCCCTCGGCGACGGCGTGAAGAGGGTCTACGACAGCGAGATCGGCCCGATGAAGAAGCTGCGCCGGGTCAAGGGCGTGGTGGCCGAGGCCGAGGAGGCCGCCACCACCGACCGCGAGCCCGCGACGGTCTGACGGGCCGCCACGGTGAGCGCAGGCAGCCCCTTCCGAGATCCGCCGCGGGCGGGCGAGGGCACGGCGCGCCGGGGGGCGCGCCGGGCCCCCGCCCCCCGGCGCGCGGGCACCCTCGCCTTCGTCGAGAGCCCGGTACAGCTCCTCAACGTCCTGGAGTGGGCGCACGCCGTCCTCCGGGGCGGCGCGGACGGCGCCGGGGAGGAGGGGGTCGCCGGACTCACCGTGGTGGTCCTGCCGCCGCGCGAGGCCATGACGCGCGGGCAGTTGCGGCGGATGGCGGAGCTGGCCCGGGACGAGGGCATCGCGGTCCGCTGGGAGGAGGCCCGCGGCGGGGCGGGCGCCCCGCTGCGGACCGTCGCCTCCCTGCTGGGGCCGCTGCGCCGCGCCGAGCGGATCGTGGTGGGCGATCCGTTCTCCCGGTACGTGCAGCTGCTGCTCTCCCTCGCCCGGTCCGGGGGCGGGGGAGAGGAGCCGCCGCAGGGCGTGCCCGGGGAGGTGGTGGTCGTCGACGACGGGACGGCCACCATGGAGTTCGTCGCGCAACTCGCCCGCGGCGAGCGCCTGGTGCGCTGGCACCGGCGGGGGGCGGGGGGAGCGCGCGCCGCGCTTTTCGCTCCCGTCTCGGCCGCGGCGCGCCGTCGGATGTCGCCCGCGGCGGGGCGGCGGGTCGAGGTGTTCAGCGCGATGCCGGTCGAGGCGCCCGGGCACGTGGCCGTCGTCCGCAACGACTTCTCCTGGACCCGCGCCCGCTTCGGCCCGCCCACGCTCACCGACGGCACCGACCTGGTGGGCACCTCGCTGGTGGAGACGGGCGTGGTGGATCCCGGGCGGTACCTGGAGGCCGTCGTCTCCCTGGCCCGCGCCCACGGCGCCACCCGCTACTTCGCCCACCGCCGGGAGAGCCCCGACAAGCTCCAGCGCATCGCCGCGGCGGCGGGCCTGGAGATCGTCCGCCCCGACCTGCCGCTGGAACTGGTCGCCCGCCGCGGCCCCGTCGGGCACACGGTCCTGAGCTTCCCCTCCACCGTCGTGCACACCCTTCCCCTGGCCCTGGCCGGCACCGGTGTGACGGTGGCGGTGTGCGACGTGGACCCGGCCTGGCTCACGGAGAACGCCTCACCCCGCGCCCACGGCTTCCTCTCGGGCGTCACCGGGACGGCGCAAGGGGTCCGGCGGCTGCCTCCGGACCCCCCTCCGCCGGCCCTGCAGCCGGAGCCGTCCACGACGTGATCGTCTCGCTGCCCACATAGTGGAACGAGCAGAATCCGAGGTCATACCCATCCGCACCTGGCCGTATGCGGCTGTGAGTCTGTTTTCTCACGTCCCTGGAGGGTGAACTTTCGCCATTCCCTCTGCAGGGCGCTGTCACCTGGGCTTACCCTCGACAGGGTGAGCCAGTTGTTGTCGCCTGAGTCCAGAATCCGGACCACCGGTGAGACGCCGCTGCCCGGCGCCCTGCCGGAGGCCCTCCGTGCCGAGCTCATCGCCTTCCGCCGCGACCTCCACATGCACCCGGAGCTGGGGCACCAGGAGTTCCGCACCACCGCCTCCCTCAGGGCGCGGCTGGAGAAGGCCGGGCTGCGCCCCCGGGTGCTCCCCGGCGGCACCGGACTCGTCTGCGACATCCACCCCGGCGGCGGACCCGCGGACGACGGCGTGCGGCCGATGCTGGCGCTGCGCGCCGACATCGACGCGCTCCCCATCCCGGACACCAAGACGGTGCCCTACCGCTCCACCGTCCCGGACCGCGCGCACGCCTGCGGCCACGACGTGCACACCACCGCCGTGCTCGGCGCCGGCCTGGTCCTGGCCGACCTGGCCCGCCGCGGTGTGCTGCCGCACCCGGTGCGGCTGCTGTTCCAGCCGGCCGAGGAGGTCCTGCCGGGCGGCGCCACCGACGCCATCGAGGCCGGTGTGCTGGAGGGCGTGGGCCGGATCGTCGCCGTCCACTGCGACCCCAAGGTGGAGGCCGGGCGCATCGGCCTGCGCGCCGGACCCATCACCTCCGCCTGCGACCGCCTGGAGGTCTCCCTCGACGGTCCCGGCGGCCACACCGCGCGCCCCCACCTCACCACCGACCTGGTCACCGCGGCGGCCAAGATCGTCACCGAGGTCCCCGCGGTGCTCTCCCGCCGCGTCGACACCCGCGCCGGACTGGCCCTGACCTGGGGACGGCTGGAGGTGGGCCACGCCCCCAACGTCATCCCGCAGCACGCCGAGCTGTCCGGCACCGTCCGCTGCCTGGACATCCAGGCGTGGCGGGCCGCGCCGGACCTGGTGCACGCCGCGATCGACGAGGTCGCCACCCTGCACCGCGCCAAGTTCGAGATCAACTACATCCGCGGCGTCCCGCCGGTGGTCAACGAGCGGACCACCGCCGAGCTGCTGCGCGACGCCATGGTCGCCCGCCGCGGCGCCGGCTCGGTGGAGGACACCGAGCAGAGCCTGGGCGGCGAGGACTTCTCCTGGTATCTGGAGCACGTTCCCGGCGCGATGGCCCGCCTCGGGGTGCGTCCGCCGGGCGACCGCACCCCGCGCGACCTCCACCAGGGCGACTTCGACGTGGACGAGAGCGCCATCGCCGCGGGTGTGGAGCTGTTCACCGCCGCCGCCCTGCTGGACGCCGTCCGCGAGTAGGCCGGCGGCCGGGGCGTCCCCGCGGGTGGGGAACGCGACGCGACCCTGGCCGGATTGCGCCCCGGGCCCGCGCGGGCGTGCGACCGCGGCGCCGTGGACGGCCGGCCGCGCGGACACCTGCGCACGCCCGGACCGTCGAGGGCGCGGGCGCGTGAGCAGGCTCACGCCGGTTCCCTCACCGGGGCCACTGCGTCGCCCCGGTGAGCGGCGGGCGGTGCCCGGCGGCGGTCGGCGGGCACGGCCGACCCCGCTGCCCCCGCCGCCCCCACCGCCTGCTGTTCACCGAAAGCCGCAGGTGGGATCGGTTGAGCGAACCGGGTCAGGGGGTGCTGCGGCGGTCCGGGGCCAGGGGTGCGCCCCCTCGTCCCGCCCCGTCCGCGACCCCGGGCGGAAGCCGTCGCGTCACCCATGACAAGGGTGTGGACACCGCCTGTTAACACCGAACTGATAACGGCTTGACGCAAGGCCTTTTCCCGACATCTACGCGCGTTACGATGCGGCGGAAGCCAGCGCCAACGGAGGCGCTTCGAGCGAAGGGAAGTCCTCTTGCGCCGGGTAAGCAAGCTCGCCGCCGCGGTCGGGACCGCCGCGGCCCTCGCCGTCAGTGCCACCGCGTGTGGCAGCACTTCCACCGAGTCCCCCTCCGGCTCCTCCGAATCCTCCAAGGGCAAGGGCATAGCTCTCGCCTACGACGTCGGCGGCCGCGGTGACCAGTCCTTCAACGACGCCGCCTACGCGGGCTTCGAGAAGGCCAAGAAGGACTTCGGCCTCGGCGGTGAGGACGTCGAGCCGTCCGACGGCGAGTCGGACGCCGACAAGGTCCAGCGCCTCACCGACCTGGCCCGGCAGGGCTACAACCCGGTGATCGGCGTGGGCTTCGCCTACGCCAAGCCCATCGAGGAGGTCGCCGAGAAGTTCCCGAAGACCACCTTCGGCCTGATCGACGACAACACCGTCCAGGCGGAGAACGTCGCCAACCTCGTCTTCAACGAGGAGCAGGGCTCCTACCTGGCGGGCGTGGCGGCCGCCAAGGCGACCAAGACCAAGGTCGTCGGCTTCGTCGGCGGTGTCGAGGTTCCGCTGATCAAGAAGTTCGAGGCGGGCTTCGTCCAGGGTGTCAAGGACACCGACAAGTCCATCGAGGTCAAGACCCAGTACCTGACCCAGCCGCCGAACATGGACGGCTTCTCCAAGCCCGACCTGGGCAAGGAGGCCGCCCGCGGCCAGCTCGACGCCAAGGCGGACGTGGTGTACCACGCGGCCGGCCTGGCGGGCCAGGGCGTCATCGAGGCGGTCGCCGCCCAGGACAAGTGGGTCATCGGCGTGGACTCCGACCAGTACGCGCAGAAGACGCTGGCCAAGTACAAGGAGCGCATCCTCACCTCCATGACCAAGGACGTCTCCGGCGCGGTCTACGACCTGGTCAAGTCGGTCCAGGACGGCAAGCCGCTGAGCGGCGAGACCCGCTTCGACCTGGAGTCCGGCGGCGTCGGCCTCTCCGACTCCAACCCGGCCTTCACCGGGATGACCGAGCTCCAGGAGGCCGTGAAGAAGGCCAAGGAGGACATCGTCAGCGGCGAGATCGAGGTCGAGACCGGGGCCTGATCCGCCCCGACCGATCCAGCCCGGTGGCCGGAGCGGCGCGGGGCCGGACGTCCGCCTCCCGGACGTCCGCCCGCCCGCCCGGCTCCGCTTCGGGCCCGGCGGCGAAGACCGAGCGAGGTCTTCTGGCCGGGCCCGAAGTGCAGAACATCCTCTACGCGCGTAGCCACCCGCCGAGGCGGTAGCGTCGCCCCCACCCGCACGGCCCGGCGGCCACCTCCCGGCCCCAGTGGTCACCCGCTCCCGCCGGTCCGCCCTACGAGCCGCTCCTTAGCCCGAGGAGAGTGCACCATCAACGCGTCCAGCCCTCCCGCCGTCGAACTGGCCGGGATCACCAAGCGCTTCCCCGGTGTCGTCGCCAACCACGACATCCACCTGTCCGTCCGCAAAGGCACCGTCCACGCCATCGTCGGCGAGAACGGCGCGGGCAAGTCGACCCTGATGAAGATCCTCTACGGCATGCAGAAGCCGGACGAGGGCACCATCGCCGTCGACGGGCGGGAAGTGAGCTTCTCCGACCCCGGCGACGCCATCGCCCGGGGCATCGGCATGGTCCACCAGCACTTCATGCTGGCCGACAACCTCACCGTCCTGGAGAACACCGTCCTGGGCAGCGAGAAGCTGTACGGGATCGGCTCCCGAGCCCGCGCGCGGATCAAGGAGATCTCCGACGCCTACGGACTGGGCGTCCGTCCCGACGCCCTGGTCGAGGACCTCGGCGTCGCCGACCGCCAGCGCGTGGAGATCCTCAAGGTCCTCTACCGCGGCGCCCGCACCCTCATCCTGGACGAGCCGACCGCCGTGCTCGTGCCGCAGGAGGTCGACGCCCTCTTCGACAACCTCCGCGAGCTCAAGGCCGAGGGCCTGACCGTCATCTTCATCTCGCACAAGCTGGGCGAGGTGCTCTCGGTCGCCGACGACATCACCGTCATACGGCGCGGCACCACCGTCGCCTCCGTGAAGCCGGCCGACGTCACCGCCAAGCAGCTCGCCGAGCTGATGGTCGGCGCCGAACTGCCGTCCCCGCAGACCCGCGAGTCCACCGTCACCGACACCCCGATGCTCCAGGTGAAGGACCTCACCCTCACCGGGCACGACGCCGTCGACGGCGCCCGCACCATCCTGGACGGCGTCACCTTCACCATCCGCAAGGGCGAGGTGCTGGGCCTGGCCGGTGTCGAGGGCAACGGGCAGACCGAGCTGATCGAGGCCCTGATCGGCATCCGCCACGCCGACGGCGGCACCATCACCCTCGGCGGCGAGGACATCACCTCCTGGCCCACCCGCCGCCGCCGCGAGGGCGGCATCGGCTACATCCCCGAGGACCGGCACCGGCACGGGCTGCTGCTGGAGTCCTCCCTGTGGGAGAACCGCATCCTCGGCCACGTCACCGAGGCCCCCAACAGCAGGGGCCCGTGGCTGGACATCAGGGCCGCCCGCGCCGACACCGAGCGGATCGTCGCCGAGTACGACGTGCGCACCCCCGGCATCGACGTCACCGCGGCGTCCCTGTCCGGCGGCAACCAGCAGAAGCTGATCGTGGGCCGCGAGATGAGCCACGACCCCCGGCTGCTGATCGCCGCCCACCCCACGCGCGGTGTGGACGTCGGCGCGCAGGCCCAGATCTGGGACCAGATCCGCGCCGCGCGCCGCGAGGGACTGGCCGTCCTGCTGATCTCCGCCGACCTGGACGAGCTGATCGGCCTGTCCGACACCCTGCGCGTGATGTACCGCGGCCGCCTGGTCGCCGACGCAGACCCCGCCACGATCACCCCGGAAGCCCTGGGATCCGCCATGACCGGCGCGGCCTCCGGCCACCTGGAGGACGAGCCCCGCGGCTCCTCCTCCGCCGGCGGCCGGACCGAGGGCCGGGACGGGGGAGAGGACCGATGAAGAAGTTCGACAAGGACCGGCTGATCCTGGCAGCCGGCGGGCCGGTGCTGGCCATCGTCGTCGCCGTGCTGCTGACGTCGGTGGTGCTGCTCGCCTCCGGCCGCAACCCCGTGCAGCCGTACGCCCTGATGGCCGAGTACGCGATGCACTCCGACATCCAGGTGCTCATCGTCAACCAGGCCGCGACCTACTACCTCGCCGCGCTGGCGGTGGCCGTCGGCTTCCGGATGAACCTGTTCAACATCGGGGTCGACGGCCAGTACCGGCTCGCCGCGATGGCCGCCGCCCTCGTCGGCGCCTCGGTCACCCTGCCCGGACCGCTGCACATCCTGCTGATCCTGGTCGTCGCGATGCTCGTCGGCGCCTTCTGGTCCGGCATCGCGGGCATCCTCAAGACCACCCGCGGCGTGAGCGAGGTCGTCTCGACGATCATGCTCAACTCCATCGCCACCAGCCTCATCGCCTACCTCGTCCTGCCCGGCCAGTTCGGTGAGGCGCGCGGCAACAACCTCACCACCGGGCAGATCCCGGAGTCCGGCTGGTTCCCCGGCATCGACCTGGGCGCGGCCGGCGAGGTCTACGGCTTCACCGTCGTCGCCGCGCTCTGCGGCCTCCTGTACTGGCTGGTCCTGAACCGGACCCGGTTCGGCTTCGACCTGCGCGCCACCGGCGCCAGCGACAGCGCCGCCACCGCCAGCGGCGTCGACGCCAAGCGCATGGTGCTCACCAGCATGCTGATCTCCGGCGCCGTCGCCGGCCTGGCCGGCATGCCCGTCCTGCTCGGCGACGCCCACACCTACAGCCTCGACTTCCCCGCGGGCGTGGGCTTCACCGGCATCACCATCGCCCTGCTCGGCCGCAACCACCCGGTGGGCATCGCCCTGGGCGCCCTGCTCATCGCCTTCCTGGACAAGGCGTCCCCGACGCTCGACTACAACGGGTACGAGAAGGAGATCGCCACGATCATGCAGGGCCTGATCGTGATGGCGGTCGTCATCAGCTACGAGTCCGTGCGCCGCTACGGCCTGCGCCGCCAGCAGCAGAAGGTCGGCGAGGAGCTCGCCGCCGAGGCCGCCGCTGCCGACGGGGGCGACGGCCCGAAGAACCGCAAGGAGGTGTCGGCATGAGCACCGCCCTCGCCAAGCCCAGGCCGGCCGCGCAGCAGCCGAGGAAAACCGCCCGCCGCCGGCTCACCCTGGCCGAGTGGATGCTCGTCATCGCCGGCTTCCTGGTGCTGGTCTCCGCCGTGCGCCTGATCACCGGCGCCCACGGCATCACCTCCGTCGGCCAGACCTCCACCGCCCTGCGGCTGGCCGTCCCGATCGGCCTCGCGGGCCTGGGCGGCCTGTGGGCCGAACGGGCCGGCGTGATCAACATCGGTCTGGAGGGCATGCTGATCCTGGGCACCTGGTTCGGCGCCTGGGCCGGTGTGCAGTGGGGCCCGTGGACGGGCGTGGTCATGGGCATCGTCGGCGGTGCGCTGGGCGGCCTGCTGCACGCGATCGCCACCGTCACCTTCGGCGTCAACCACATCGTCTCCGGCGTGGCCATCAACATCCTCGCCGTCGGCGCCACCCGCTACCTGTCCAGCTTCACCTTCGAGCACATGGAGGGCGGGACCAGCAAGCAGTCCCCGCCCATCGAGTCGATCGGGCAGATCACCGTCCCCGGGGTCTCCGACGCCCTGGCGACGCTCAACGCCAAGCACTGGTTCGTCGTCTCGGACGTCGCGGGGCTCCTCGGCGGCCTGGTCACCAACCTCTCCCTGCTGACGATCGTGGCCGTCGCCATGATCCCGCTCAGCCGGTGGGTGCTGTGGAACACCGGCTTCGGCCTGCGGCTGCGCTCCTGCGGCGAGAACCCGACCGCGGCCGAGAGCCTGGGCGTCAACGTCTACAAGTACAAGTACATCGCGGTGATGATCTCCGGCGGCTTCGCCGGCATGGGCGGCGCCTTCCTCGCCGAGGTCGCCTCCAACATCTACCTGGAGGGCCAGACCGGCGGCCGCGGCTACATCGGTCTCGCCGCGATGATCTTCGGCAACTGGATGCCCGGCGGACTGGCGCTCGGCGCGGGCCTGTTCGGCTACACCGACAGCCTCAACCTGCGCGGCGGCGGCCAGAACGTCCACGCCCTGCTCCTGCTGCTGGCCATCCTGCTGGTCCTGGCCGCCGCCTGGGCGGTGTACCGGAAGAAGTACCTCACGGGCGCGGTCTCCGCCGTCACCGCAGCGGTGCTGTTCGTCTGGTACGCCTCCGTGGACGAGGTGCCCAGCCAGTTCGTGAGCGCCGCCCCGTACGTCGCCACCCTGCTGGTGCTGGCGATGTCCGCGCAGCGCCTGCGGATGCCCAAGGCCAACGGCAAGTCCTACCGGAAGGGCGAGGGCAAGTAGTGGACGGACCGCAGACCCCCCGCACGGCGGACGCCGCCGACTGGGCCGCCCTGCGGGCGAAGGCCCGGGAGATGATGTCCCGGGCCTACGCCCCCTACTCGAAGTACCCGGTCGGCGCCGCCGCGCTGGTGGACGACGGCCGGATCGTCGCCGGCTGCAACGTGGAGAACGCCGCCTACGGCGTCGTCCTGTGCGCCGAGTGCGGCCTGGTCTCGGAGCTGGCCGCCACCGGCGGCGGCCGGCTCGTGGCCTTCACCTGCTGCGACGGCCGGGGCCGGGTGCTGATGCCGTGCGGCCGCTGCCGCCAGTTGCTGTGGGAGCACGGCGGACCGAACCTGGCGGTCGAGACCGCCTCCGGCATCCGCCCCCTGTCCGAACTGCTGCCGGACGCCTTCGGCCCCGACGACCTCGCGGACCGCTGACGCCGGCGCTCCCGCCCAGACCCCGCCCCAGCCATCCCCACAAGGAGCCGCACCCGACGATGGACGCCATCTCCGTCATCCGTACCAAGCGCGACCGGGGCCGCCTCGGCGACGCCCAGATCGACTGGGTCATCGACGCCTACACCCGCGGCGAGGTCGCCGACGAGCAGATGTCGGCCTTGGCCATGGCGATCCTGCTGAACGGCATGGAACGCGAGGAGATCGCCCGCTGGACCGCCGCGATGATCGCCAGCGGCGAGCGGATGGACTTCTCCTCCCTGCCCCGCCCGACGGCCGACAAGCACTCCACCGGCGGCGTCGGCGACAAGATCACCCTGCCGCTGGCGCCGCTGGTCGCCGCCTGCGGCGCGGCCGTCCCCCAGCTCTCGGGGCGGGGCCTGGGCCACACCGGCGGCACGCTCGACAAGATGGAGTCCATCCCCGGCTGGCGGGCGCTGCTGAGCAACGAGGAGATGCTCGGCGTGCTGGACGAGGTCGGCTGCGTGATCTGCGCGGCGGGTGACGGGCTGGCGCCGGCCGACAAGAAGCTCTACGCGCTGCGCGACGTCACCGGCACCGTCGAGGCCATCCCGCTGATCGCCTCCTCGATCATGTCCAAGAAGATCGCCGAGGGGACCGGCGCGCTGGTCCTGGACGTCAAGGTCGGCTCGGGCGCGTTCATGAAGAACCTCGACGACGCCCGCGAGCTGGCCCGCACCATGGTCGGTCTGGGCACCGACCACGGCGTGCGGACCGTCGCGCTGCTCACCGACATGTCCACCCCGCTGGGGCTGACCGCGGGCAACGCCCTGGAGGTCCGCGAGTCGGTGGAGGTGCTGGCCGGCGGCGGTCCGGCCGACGTCGTGGAGCTCACCCTGGCGCTCGCCCGCGAGATGCTCGACGCGGCCGGCCTGCCGGACGCCGACCCCGCCAGGGCGCTGGCCGACGGCTCGGCGATGGACCACTGGCGCCGCATGGTCGCCGCCCAGGGCGGCGACCCGGACGCGCCCCTGCCCGTCGCCCGCGAGCGGCACGTCCTGCGCGCCGAGACCTCCGGCGTCCTCACCAGGCTGGACGCGTACGCCGTCGGCGTCGCGGCCTGGCGGCTGGGCGCGGGCCGAGCCCGCAAGGAGGACCCGGTGCAGGCCGGGGCCGGGGTGGAGCTGCACGCCAAGCCCGGCGACCGCGTCACCGCCGGAGCCCCGCTGCTGACCCTCCACACCGACACCCCCGAGCGCTTCGACTACGCGCTCCAGGCGCTGGCCGGCGACGCGATCGAGATCACCGACGCGGGTTCCCACGAGCCCACCCCGCTGGTCCTGGACCGCATCGCCTGACGGATCCGCCCGGAACCGGAGCACCGGGGGCGGCCACGGGAGACCGTGGCCGCCCCCGGTGCCGTCTTCCGGGGCCGCGCCCCCGGGCGGCGGCCCCCCGGCGTGCGCCCCGGAGCCGGGCACCAAACCGATGAACCGTACGATCCATGGCCATGGCGCCCAAGTCGTGCACGGGGCGTGTACATTGCCGGCTTCCGGCATCGCGGCGCCCGCGGGGCACGGGGGAACCTCCCGGCGGGCGCCCGCAGGGCGCCGGAGGGGACCACAGGGGGGTACGTGTCGGGGTTCTTCGCCGTGTTCGGCGCCGTGCTGGTGCTGATGCTGGGAGTGTCGGGTGTGCTGGCCGCGGTCACCGGGCGCGTCGCGCTCCCGTGGCTGCGCGGCAGCGTGCGGCGCCCGGGGGTGTGGGGCGCCGGGGCGCTGCTGCTGGCGGTGGGGCTGATGGCGGGACGGCTCGCTCCGGTCGCCGTCCAACTCCCCCTCATGCTGGGCGGGGTGGTGCTGATCCTGCTGGGGCAGATCCTGGGGCCCCGGAAGGCGCCCGGGGAGGAGTGAGGCCCGGCGGCGCGCACACGGCCGACGCCCCGGACGCACCGGGCGATCGCCGCGAGGGGTGTTGACGGCCGGGCCGCGCACGCCTACTTTCCCGTTCGAAGTTCTGGTCAGTGTACGAAATTTCGAACGACGAAGGGCTCAGGAGCCTCATGCCGCGCACACGACCCAGACCAGCCGCCGCCGTCGGCCTCCTCGCCGGCGCCCTCCTCGCGGGCGCGCTCGCCGCCGCACCCGCGCCGGGCGCCTCGGCGGCGGAACCGGCCGACCACACCCTCACCGTCGACCGCACCCGCACCGGCCCGCGGATCGGCGAGCGGATGTACGGGGTGTTCTACGAGGACATCAACCGCGCCGCCGACGGCGGACTGTACGCCGAACTCGTCCAGAACCGCTCCTTCGAGTACGCCCCCGCCGACCACCCCTCCTACACCGGTCTGACCGCCTGGACCGAGACCGCCGCCGGCGGTGCCACCGGCACCGCGCAGGTGGTGGACGACGCGCACCGCCTGAACGAACGCAACCGCGCCCACCTGCGGCTGGACCTCGACGGCACCGGCGGTGACGGCGCCCGGTTCGGTGTCGCCAACGCCGGCTACGGCTCCGGCATCGCCGTCGAGGAGGGCGAGCGGTACGACTTCTCCGTGTGGGCCCGCACCGACCGGCCGGGCGGCACCCCGCTGACCGTCGCCCTCCACGGCGCGGAAGGCGGCGCCGAGTTGGCGCAGCCCCTGCGGCTGACCGTGCGCGGCGACCGCTGGAGGAAGTACACCGGCACCCTCACCGCCCGCGCCACCGGCACCACCGGACGCCTGACGGTGGCCGCGGGCGGTGCCGGCACGCTCCGCCTCGACATGGTCTCGCTCTTCCCCCGCGACACCTACAAGGGCCGCCCCAACGGGATGCGCAGGGACCTCGCCGAGAAGATCGCCGCGCTGAAGCCGGGGTTCCTGCGCTTCCCCGGCGGCTGCCTGGTCAACACCGGCAGCCACGAGGCGTACGAGGCCCCGAACTGGGAGCGCCGCCGCTCCTACCAGTGGAAGGACACTGTCGGGCCCGTCGAGGAGCGGGCGACCAACGCCAACTTCTGGGGCTACAACCAGTCCTACGGCCTGGGGTACTTCGAGTACTTCCGGTTCGCCGAGGACATCGGGGCCATGCCGCTGCCCGTCGTCCCCGCGCTGGTCACCGGCTGCGGGGAGAACCGGGCCACCGACGACCCCGAACTGCTGCGCCGCCACGTCCGCGACACCCTGGACCTGATCGAGTTCGCCAACGGACCCGTCACCTCCCCGTGGGGGAGGAAGCGCGCCGAGATGGGCCACCCGGAGCCGTTCGGCCTCACCCACCTCGCGGTCGGCAACGAGGAGAACCTGCCCGACGCCTACTACGAGCGTCTCGCCGTCTTCCGCGCGGCGATCGAGGCCGAGCACCCCGAGATCACGGTGATCGCCAACTCCGGGCCCGACGACGCCGGCGCCACCTTCGACCGCGCATGGGAACTGGCCCGCGCCTCCGGCGTGGCGATGGTCGACGAGCACTACTACAACAGCCCGGGCTGGTTCCTGGAGAACAACGGGCGCTACGACTCCTACGACCGCTCCGGCCCGAAGGTGTTCCTCGGCGAGTACGCCTCCCAGGACAACCGCTTCCGCAACTCCCTCGCCGAGGCCGCGTTCATGACCGGTCTGGAGCGCAACGCCGACGTGGTGGAGATGGCGTCCTACGCCCCGCTGCTGGCCCACACCGGCTCCGTGCAGTGGAGCCCGGACCTGATCTGGTTCGACAACGCCCGCTCCTGGGGGTCGACCAGCTACGAGACGCAGAAGCTGTTCATGACCAACACCGGCGACCGGGTCGTGCCCAGCGAGGCGTCCTCCACCCCGGTGGCCTCCGGCCCGATCACCGGCGCCGTCGGCCTGTCCACCTGGGCCACCAGCGCCGCCTACGACGACGTGCGGGTCGTCTCCTCGGACGGCAGGGAGCTGTTCGCCGACGACTTCTCGGCGGGGGCGGGGAAGTGGACCGCGGCCGCCGGACGCGGCACCTGGACGGTGGCGGACGGCGCCTACCTCCAGAGCGACACGGCCGCCGAGGACACCCTCGTCACCGCCGGGGACCCCGCCTGGCGCGACTACGACCTGCACGTGAGGGCCACCAAGAAGGCGGGCCGCGAGGGCTTCCTGATCGCCTTCGGGGTCAGGGACACCGGCCACCACTACTGGTGGAACCTCGGCGGCTGGGGCAACACCCGCTCGGCCGTGGAGAAGACCGGGGGCGGCGGCAGGCAGACCATGGTCGAGGACGACACGGTGATCGAGACCGGCCGCGAGTACGCCGTCCGGATCGAGGTGCGGGGCCGGACGGTGACCCTGTACCTCGACGGCCGGAAGTGGGGGAGCTTCACCGACGACAAGGTCGCCGAGCCCTTCCGCCAGGTCGTCACCCGCGACGAGGAGCGGGGCGAGCTGATCGTCAAGGTCGTCAACGCCCAGGAGGCCCCGGCCCGCACCGCGATCGACCTCGGCAAGGGGGCGCGCGTCGCACCGACCGCACGCCTGACCGTCCTCCAGGGCGACCCGGACGCGGTCAACACCGCCGACGAGCGGCCCGTCAGACCCGAGCGTTCACTGCTCCGGGGCGTGGACACCGCCTTCACCCACACCTTCCCGCCCCACTCGATCACGTTCCTGCGCATCAAGGAGCGCACGCCGTGACGGGGTGACGCGGCCGCACGCCCGTCACGGCACGGCGGCCGTACCCCGCGCGGCGCGGGGTACGGCCGCCGTACGGGCGTCAGCCCTCCAGACCGTAGAGCCGGAACTGCTCCCAGGAGCCGCCGACGTCGGCGGAGCGGGCGCGCAGCACGTACTGCAGGGAGCCGGTGTAGCTGTTCTCCATGGCCACGAAGAGGCCGTTCAGCTGGGACTGGAGGGCCCAGAGGTCCAGCTCCTCGTTGTAGTACACGGTGAACCGCTCCCAGCCGCCGACCGAGGTGGAGCGGGCGCGCAGCACGTTCTGGGAGGCGCCGGTGAGGTTCTTCTCCACCGCCACGTACAGGCCGTTGGCGGTGGACCGGATGGCGTGGGACTCGGTGGTCTCGTCCCACTCGAAGGCGAGGGTCTCCCAGCCGCCGACGTCGGTGGAGCGGGCGCGCAGCACACCGGTGTGGGGTGCGGGGTAGGTCACCTCGGTGGCGACGAACCGGCCGTTGCGCTCCGACTGCATGACGATCAGCTCCTCCTCCGCGGCGGAGGTGGCGGCGGCACCGTCCGGGGAGGCGGCGAAGGGCGCCTGGCGGGCGCCCTCGCCGTCGGCCATCGCCGCCAGCTCGGCGCCGTCGAGGGCCTCCCAGCCGGCCGGCACGGCGGCGGCCGGACGGCCGTCGGCCGGGGCCGCGGCGGCGGCCGGGGCGGCCAGCACGGAGGCCGCCAGCAGGGCGCTCAGGGACAGGAGAACGGAGTTCATGCGTCGCACGGGTGTTCCTCACCTTCCACAAAGGGAGTCGCGGGGCGGCGGAGGAACGCGGCCGCCGTGCGCCGGGACGGTCCGTCCCGGCGTGCGCCGCGCCTCGCGGTACGGCCGGCCGGCGGTGTCCCCGCAGGCCGACGTGCCCCCCTCTCCCCCGCCGTGCCCCCTGGTGACCGCGGCCGGCACCCTTCCCCCGGGTGCGTCCGCGGCCGCTCCGCACTGCGCGAAGCGGCCTCAGAGTAACGACGCGCGACATCGCCGCGGCGGCCGTTCCCCGGTGGTTCGGTGAACTCCCGGAGGAATTCTCCCGGCGTGGTGGAGCCCGTCCCCCGCTGTTAACGGAGAAGGCGCCCGCCGTTCCCGAACCACTCGTTCCGGCAGGCGCTCCGGCCCCGCGTCCGCACCGGCGGCGCGGCGGGGTGCCGCCGCGTCAGCAGCTCCGCGCGACCTCGACCCGCCGCCGGGCCAGCGCCCGGCGGGTGGCGTAGAGCGTGACGCCGGCCGCCGAGACCAGGGCGCCCAGCGCGAGGGCGACCGTCGCGGACCAGCCCGCCGCGTGGTAGGCGACCGCCCCCAGCGAGGCGCCCGCCGAACTGCCCAGGTAGTACGCCATCTGGTACAGCGCGGACGCCTGGGCCCTGCCCGTCTGCGCGGTGCGGCTCACCGAGCTGGACGCCACCGCGTGCCCGGCGAAGAAGCCCGCCGTGATCAGCACCAGGCCGGCCAGGACGGCCGCCAGGCTCTCGCCCAGGCTCGCCAGCAGCCCGGTGGCGGTGGTGCCGATCGCCAGGTAGAGGGCGCCGCGCCGGCCCAGCCGCTCGACCAGGCGCCCGGCGGCGGCCGAGGAGACCGTGCCGACCAGGTAGATCACGAAGATGGAGCCGACCAGGCCCTGGGAGAGCCCGAAGGGCTCGGCCACCAGCCGGTAGCCGATCACCGTGTAGACCGCGCCGAAGACCGTCATGAAGAGCAGGCCGAGGGAGTACAGCCGCAGCAGCAGCCCGTCGGAGAGGTGGCCGCGGACGGTCCGCAGCACCGCGGTGGGCCGCATCGAGGCCGGGGTGAAGTTGCGCGCCTTCGGGATCAGCAGCCGGTAGACGACCGCGCAGACCAGCGACACCGCGGCCACCGACGCCAGACCGGCGCGCCATCCCCAGGCCTCGGCCGCCCAGCCGGTCAGGACGCGGCCGGACATCCCGCCGACGCTGTTGCCCGCCACGAACAGCCCGACGGCTCCCACCAGCGCCCGGGGGTGCAGCTCGTCCGCCAGGTACGCCATCGCCGAGGCCGGGATGCCGGCGATCGCGGCGCCCTGGAGGGCGCGCAGGGCGATCAGGACCTCGATGTTCGGCGCGAAGGGCAGCACCAGCGCCACGGCGACGGCGACCGCCAGCGAGCACGTCATCACCGTGCGCCGCCCGAAGCGCTCGGAGAGCGCCGACAGCGGCAGCACGGCCACCGCCAGACCGATGGTGGCGGCCGAGACGGTCCAGCTCGCCTGCCCCGGCGTCACGCCGAGGTCGGTGGTGAGGGCGGGCAGCAGGGGCTGGGTGGCGTACAGCAGGGTGAAGGTCGCCAGGCCCACGGCGAACAGGGCCAGGCTGATGCGGCGGGGGGACGAGGGGAAACGCTCGGGAGAGGCACCCGTGCGAGCGGGTGCCCCGGTATCGACGGAAGGCATGCTTCGAACGTACGATCAGCCATCTGATGCGTCCAATGCACAAGAGGCAGGTTTCTCATCCGCTGACGCATGAAGGCAGGTGGGAGGAGGCCGTGTCACCGTCCGGCAACAGAAAAGACATCTCGGTTACATCCGACACATCCCACGTGGCCGCCGATGTCGACCCCGGCTCCTGGGCGGTCGCGCTCACCCCCCGGCTGGCGCAGTTCGTGGCCGTCGCCCGCCATGAGCATGTCACGCGCGCCGCGCACGAGCTGGGCGTTCCGCAGTCCACGCTCAGCCGGGCGATGGTGCGCCTGGAGGAGGACCTGGGGGTCGCGCTGTTCGCCCGCAGGGGGCGGACGGTCTCCCTCACCCCGGCCGGCCGCACGTTCCTCGCCTCGGCCGAGCGGGCCCTGGCCTCGGTGGAGCAGGCCGCGGAGGCGGTGCGGGCGGACGCCGACCCGGCGGCGGGGAAGGTCGCCTTCGGATTCCTGCACACCCTGGGTTCGGAGACCGTCCCCGGCCTGATCCGCTCCTTCCGCGTCGACCACCCCAGGGTGCGGTTCTCACTGGTGCAGACGTACGGCGAGGCGATGATCGAGCGGCTGCGCGCGGGCGACCTCGACCTGTGCCTGACCTCCCCGGTGCCGGACGCCCCGGACCTGGCCGCGCGCCGGCTGGACGAGCAGCGGCTGCGGCTGGTCGTCCCCGAGGAGCATCCGCTGGCCCGCCGCCGCCGGGTCCGGCTGGTGGAGGCGGCCGACGAGGCGTTCATCACCCTGGAGCCGGGCTACGGGATGCGCCGCATCTTCGACGCCCTCTGCGCCGAGGCGGGCTTCCGGCCCCGCATCGCCTTCGAGGGCGAGGAGGCCGAGACCCTGCGCGGCCTGGTGGCCGCGGGGCTCGGGGTGGCGCTGCTGCCGCCCCCGGCGGTGCCGCGCCCGGGAGTGCGCGAGCTGGCGGTCACCCAGCCGCGCGCGGTGCGGGAGATCGGGGTGGCCTGGGTGGACGGCCGCCCGGAGACCCCGCCGGTGGCGGCGTTCCGGGCGTTCCTGCTGAGCCGGCGCGGGCGGCTGCTGGCCTAGCCGGGCCGGGGCGCGCTCAGGGGCGCAGGGAGCGCCCGAAGCCCGCCGCCAGCGGCATCCGCAGCCCCAGCGGCGGCGGGGCCGCCAGCGCGTCGGCCACCGGACGGGAGAAGTCCCGGTGGCACAGCGTCCCGGTGACGAAGTCCTCGGCCAGGGCGAGCACCTCGGAGCGGTGCTGGCGCAGCGCGTGCCCGTCGGTGTGGACCTCGAAGCGGCAGACGTCCGGGTTGATCTTCTTGGCCCGGGCGGCCAGGCGGTACGACAGGTCGGGGTCGGTGTGCTCGTCGTCCGTGCCGTGCACCAGCAGCACCCGCCGCCCCACCAGCTGCCGCACCGGCTCGGCGCCGCCGTCCTCGGCGACCGCCGGCAGCCAGGGCGCCAGCGCCAGCACGGAGGCGACGGACGGGTGGCCCGCGGCCCGCAGCGCGGCCCGGGCGCCCATGTCCCAGCCGGCCAGGCAGACCGGGACGTCGCCGTAGCGCCGCCGGACCTCCTCCAGCGCCCACTCGGCGTCCCGCACCGGATGGGCCTCGGCGCCGTTCCAGCCCCGGTAGCGGTAGTGGACGACGTGCGCCACCAGCGCCTCCCCGCGCCGCGCCGCTCCCGGGCCGCCCCGGGGGTGCCCCGCGGGCGACGCGCCCGCCCGCACCAGCCGCCGGGCCAGCGGCAGCACCGCCGCCGCGGCCCGGGAGGAGCGGCGGCGCGTGCTCCTCGGCAGCCCTCCGGGAAGCAGCAGGACCACCCCCTGCACCGCGTGGTCCTCACCGAACGTCCGCCCCAGCCGCGCGTCCCGGCGCGGCAACGCCTGCTGAGCCATGGCAGAACGATGACAGAAGCCGGGGTGTACGGGCGGTGCCGTGCGGTCACCATTGCGTATCGAAGGGCGTGGACCGTCGCCCGAGGCGGCCCGGGAGCGGTACGCGAGACGGGGACGGGGTGATATCTACGCGCGTAGGCGCTAGAGTGCGGCAATGACGAGCGAGACTGTCACCACCGTCCCCACCGCGGACCAGATCCGCCGCGCTCCCAAGGTGCTCCTGCACGACCACCTCGACGGGGGCCTCCGTCCGGCCACCGTCGCCGAACTCGCCCGCGAGTGCGGTTACGACGGCCTGCCCGAGACCGACCCCGAGGCGCTGGGCACCTGGTTCCGCGAGGCGGCCGACTCCGGCTCCCTGGAGCGCTACCTGGAGACCTTCGCCCACACCTGCGCCGTGATGCAGACCCGCGAGGCGCTGGTGAGGGTCGCCGCCGAGTGCGCGGAGGACCTGGCGGCCGACGGCGTGGTCTACGCCGAGGTGCGGTACGCCCCCGAGCAGCACCTGGAGGGCGGGCTGACCCTGGAGCAGGTGGTCGAGGCCGTCAACGAGGGCTTCCGCGAGGGCGAGCGCCGCGTCCGCGAGCGGGGCGGGCGCATCCGCGTCGGCGTCCTGCTCACCGCCATGCGGCACGCCGCGCGCTCGCTGGAGATCGCCGAACTGGCCAACCGGCACCGCGACGCGGGCGTCGTCGGCTTCGACATCGCCGGGGCGGAGGCGGGCCACCCGCCCACCCGGCACCTGGACGCCTTCGAGTACCTCAAGCGCGAGAACAACCACTTCACCATCCACGCCGGCGAGGCCTTCGGCCTGCCCTCCATCTGGCAGGCGCTCCAGTGGTGCGGCGCCGACCGGCTCGGCCACGGTGTGCGGATCATCGACGACATCCGCGTCGCCGGGGACGGCACCGTCGAACTGGGGCGGCTGGCGGCGTACGTGCGGGACAAGCGGATCCCGCTGGAGCTGTGCCCCACCTCCAACATCCAGACCGGGGCGGCGCCCTCCTACGCCGAGCACCCCATCGGCCTGCTCCGCAGGCTCCGCTTCCGGGTCACGGTCAACACCGACAACCGGCTGATGAGCGGCACCAGCATGAGCCGCGAGTTCGGGCACCTGGTGGAGACGTTCGGCTACACCCTCGACGACATGCAGTGGTTCACCGTCAATGCGATGAAGTCGGCGTTCATCCCTTTCGATGAACGTCTGGCCATGATCAATGACGTGATCAAGCCCGGCTACGCCGAACTGAAGTCCGAGTGGCTCTTCCGGGAGGCCTCCGGCAAGGGGCTGTGACCTGCGGTTCCGTCGACCGGCGGGGGAAAGGGCGGGGTGTCCGCGGACAGCTCGGCGCCGGACGCGCGGCCGCCGCGGGATGTTTGCGGGCGGTGCGGGGCCCTGGCTACGTTCGCGAGGCCGCTCAAGCCACCCACACGAGGACGTGCCAGACCATGAAGCAGCGAACGAAGAAGATGATCGGCATCGCCGTGCTCGGCGCGGCCTTCGCCGCCGTCGGCACCGGAAGCGCCGGCGCGGCCCAGCCCCTGGCGGCCGGGAAGACCGCCGGCGGCCTGCTGAAGACCCTGCCCGTCCAGGAGGCCGCCCGGACGCTGCCCGCCCCGGGCGAGCAGGCCAGGACGCTCCCCGCCGAGCAGAACGGCAAGAGCCCGTCCGCTCCCAAGAGCCCGGTCGGATCCCTGCTCGGCGGTCTGCCGCTCGGCGCGGCGGAGAAGCTGACGGCGCTCAACGCGCCGGCCGGCAACCTCACCGGCTCCCTGCCCGTCGGCGGGCTCCTGGGCTGACACCCCCGAAGCCGCCCGCCGCCCCGCGGCACCCTCGTCTCCCGCCTCCTCCCCGCCGGGGACACGAACGGGCCGCGCACCGGGGACCGATCCCGGTGCGCGGCCCGTTCGGCGCGCGGTACCCCGCCCCGCCCCGCCGCGGCCGGATCACCAGCCGCCGGCGCGGTGGGCCTTCCGCTCGTCCGGCAGCGCGGCCCACAGGACGAGGTAGAGCAGGAACTGCGGGCCCGGCAGCAGGCACGAGGCGAGGAAGACCGCCCGCACCGTGGTCGCGGAGTAGCCGAACCGGCGGGCGAGGCCGGCGCACACGCCGCCGATCATCCGGTTGTCGCTGGGACGGACAAGTGCGGCCATGGTGGGGCTCCTTCGCTCGGCGTGGCTTCCGGTGGTCCGGGTGTCCCTTCCGGATACCGCGGATCAACGACTTCAAATCCACCGTAGGAGAGCGATACGGGCAAAGCGTCGGTCTACGGTGCCATTCCGACCCTGGGAGTTCTCGGGGTCGTGCCCCGATCCGCGTCCCCGGAGCGCCGGAGCCGCCCGGACGCCTCCCCGTGCCGCGCCGCGGCGCGCAGCCGGGAGCGCACCACCGGGTAGCAGACCAGGTGCGCCACGGCCGCTCCGGTGGTGTTGAGCAGCAGCGCGTCCACGTCGGCGACCTGCCCCGGCACGGTGGGCTGCACCAGCTCGATGCCCAGCGAGATCATCGCCGCGGCGAAGACCGTGCGCGCCCACGAACCCAGCCGCGACGTCAGCCGCCCCGCCGCCATCGGCAGCAGCACCCCCAGCGGCGCCAGCAGCGCCAGGCCCCCGCCGATGCCCTCCAGCGCCGCCCGGGGCCCGCCCGCCAGATCGGCGTGGATGGAGGCGAACGGCCGCAGGTTCGCCGGGGCGACCCACGGCACGGACAGGGGACGCAGCGTCAGCCATCCGACGAGGAGCAGATGGCAGCACAGGAGTACGAGCCCCGCCGTACGGATGCGGTGGACGGCCGAGCCGCCGCGGTGATGACGCTGCACGGCGTCGGAGACGCACGCGGAACGGGCGGCGGTTCCGCCCGTTCCCGCCCGCCCCCGCGGGCCTCCCTCACGGCAGCGGGACGCCCGCCGTCCTCGCTGCCTCCGGACTGCCGCGCAGCTCGGAGGTGCACGAGTAGGCCAGCGGCCGGCCGTCCCCGCCCTCCGGGCCGGCGAGCACCACCGACGCCTGCTGCCCGGCGGCGGCCGTGCCCGCGAACGTGCACGCGATCTGGGCCAGCGCGAAGGGCGGCAGCCCGCCCGGGTCCCTGTTCAGCCGCAGCACCTCCGCCGGGTCGCCGGCGCCGGGGCCGGCCACCTCCAGCCCCTTGGGGACGGAGGTGCTGAAGCCCGCGTCCCGCTCGGTGCGCGAGGGGGTCCGCCGGAGCTCGTCCAGCAGCGCGCGGGCCGTCGCCAGCCGCACCCGCGCGCCCGTCCCGCTGCCGTCCACGGGCACGGAGCGCTCCACGGAGGCCAGCCCGCCGCCGCAGACCAGGTAGACGTCCGCCTGCACGGTCCCGTCACCCGGGTGCGGCTCCCCCTCGGCACCGGGCGCCGAGCACGGCACCCGGGAGGGCGCCTCGCCGGCGTCCACCGGCACGGGGGTGGAGCGTATGCCGCAGCCGCCGAGCACGAGCACCGCCAGGGCGGCGGCCGTGGCGGCGCGGGGGACGCGGGCGCCGCGGTGCACTGCCGTCATCGGCCCGCCTCCCCGTCGTCGGCGCCGCCGTCCGGGCCGGTGCGGCCGCTCCCGCCGTCCGCGTCGCCGCCGTCCCCTTCCGGTGCCGGACGCCCGGCGTCGCGCGGCAGCCGCAGCGTGAACACCGCGCCGCCCCCGGGGGCGTTCTCCGCGGTGATCCCGCCCCCGTGGATGTGGGCGTTCTCCTGCGCGATCGAGAGCCCGAGCCCGCTGCCCTCCGAGCGGGGCCGGGACGCGCTCGCCTTGTAGAAGCGGTCGAAGACGTGCGGCAGCACCTCCTCGGGGATGCCCGGCCCGTTGTCCGCCACCCGCACCACCAGCTCCTCCTCGCCCGCCGCGGACGTGCCGGTGCGCACCGACACCCGGACCGGCGAGCCGCCGTGCTTGAGCGCGTTGCCGATCAGGTTGGCCAGGATCACGTCCAGCCGGCGCGGGTCCAGCCGCGCCATGACGCCGCGGTCGGCGTCCAGCTCCACCGCGTCCAGCCAGGCGCGCGCGTCGATGCAGGCCGTCACCTGGTCCGCCACGTCGACGTCGTCCAGCACCAGCCGGGCCGTGCCCGCGTCGAAGCGGGTGACCTCCATCAGGTTCTCCACCAGGTCGTTCAGCCGCCGGGTCTCGCTGACGACCAGCTTGACCGCGGGCGCGATCATGGGGTCGAGCGAGTCGGCCTCCTCCTCCAGCACCTCCGTCACCGCGGTGATCGCGGTCATCGGGGTGCGCAGCTCGTGGGACATGTCCGCCACGAAGCGGCGGCTGGACTCCTCGCGGGCGCTCAGCTCGGCGACCCGCTTCTCCAGCGCCGCGGCGGCGTCGTTGAACGTCCTGGACAGCTCGGCCAGTTCGTCGGTGCCCGACACCCGCAGCCGGGTGTCCAGCTTCCCCTCGCCCAGCCGCCGCGCCGCGTCCCCCAGCCGCTGCACGGGCCGCAGCACCGTCGTGGCGGCGGCCTGCGCCAGCAGGGCGGAGCCGATCAGCGCCAGCGCGGTGGCGATCGCCAGCGACCAGGCCAGGGAGTTGAGGTCGTCGCGCTCGGGCGCCAGCGACTTGAACATGTAGCCCGTCGGGCCCCCGCCGATCACCTTCGCGCCGCTCACCAGGTACGGCTCGCCCTCCAGCGTGATCCGCTGCCAGTACATGTGGTACTCGGCCTTGTTGGGGCCCTTCAGCGGGCGCTTCCTGGCCACCGCGGCGCGCAGCGCGTCGGGCACGTCGCCCAGCGAGAACTCCGGGTCGGACGAGGCCGTGCACACCGATCCGTCGCGCTGGCCGGCGGTCAGCACCACCTCGTAGCGCTGGGTGCTGCCCGCCATGGTGTCGGCCGCGCCCTGCACCGCGTCGCAGGCGGGCGTGCGCGGCAGCGCGCCGGCGTTCTCGCCCAGCGACTCGCGGAAGTCGTTGAGCGCGGCGTTCTGCGCCCGGGTGAGGACGGCGTCGCGGTTGATCCAGTACGCGATGCCGGAGACGGCCACCGCGGAGACCAGCGCGACCAGCGCGAAGACCACCACCAGCCGCAGCCGCAGACTCGACAGCCGCAGCGCCCCGGCGAACCTGGCGGGCGCCTCGCGCTCCCCGCGCGGCTCGTCCGCGGGCGCCTCCTCCGCGCCGGCCGCGCGCTCCTGCGGCGGTGCGTCCGCCCCGCGCTCCCGCTGCGCGCCGCCGTTCACCGTGCCTCCCCGTGCGTCCCGCCGCGCGCGGCCGCCGATGCCGCGGGTATCGCCGCCGGGCGCTCCCCGGCGTTCCTCGCCGCCCGCCTCACGCGGGCGGGTCCAGCCGGTAGCCGACGCCCCGCACCGTGCGGATCAGCGTCGGGGAGGACGGGACGTCCTCGACCTTCGCGCGCAGCCGCTGCACGCACGCGTCGACCAGGCGGGAGTCGCCCAGGTAGTCGTGCTCCCACACCAGCCGCAGCAGCTGCTGCCGCGACAGCGCCTGACCGGGGCGGCGGCTCAGCTCCAGCAGCAGCCGCAGCTCCGTCGGGGTCAGCTGGAGGTCCCGGCCGTTCTTGGTCACCGTCATCGCCGAGCGGTCGATGACCAGGGCCCCGAACGTCGCCGAGTCGTTGGCCTCCCGCTCGCCGCGCCGCATCACCGCGCGGATGCGGGCGTCCAGCACCCTGCCCTGCACCGGCTTGACCACGTAGTCGTCCGCCCCCGACTCCAGGCCGACCACGACGTCGATGTCGTCGCTGCGCGCGGTCAGCAGGATGATCGGCAGCTGGTCCGTGCGCCGGATGCGGCGGCAGACCTCGAAACCGTCGATGCCGGGCAGCATGACGTCCAGCACGATCAGGTCCGGCCGCTGCTCGCGCAGCATCCTGAGGCCGTCCTCGCCCGAGGCGGCCGTCGCCACGCGGTGGCCCTGCCGGGTCAGGCCCATCTCCAGGGCGGTGCGGACGGCTTCGTCGTCCTCGATCAGCAACAGGAAAGGCACGGGCGCCATTCTGGCCCATCGCGCGGCCGGACTTCGACCTGCCGGTGCGGGCCGGGGCCGCGGGGGCGGTCACGCGCGCTCCCGCCCCTGTGACACCCCTGTGACAGTCGGGGGATCCCGCCATGAAACTGCCCCGGCAAGGTATTCGGCACGAGCAAGCGCACGGGCCGGCTCCAGAGGGGGGCGCGAGATGAACACACTGCACCGCACCATCACCAGCGCAGTTATCCACACGCGCCCGCACGCCCCTGCGGTTCCCGACCGGGGCCCCGCGGAGAAGCAGGGGGGAGCGTGCGTCCGGGGCGGCGGGCGCAGGCGGCCGGTGCACATCGCGGCCGTGGAGGAGCCGGCCCGCGGGAGCGGCCCGGCGGGGGAGGCGGTGTACGGGGAGGCGCCGGGGGAGCGGCGCCAGGGGGTGTCGGAGGCGGAGTTCACCGCCTACGTGCGGGAGCGCCGCGCCTCCCTGTACGCCACCGCCTACCACCTCACCGGCGACCGCCACGAGGCCGAGGACCTGCTGCAGAGCGCGCTGTTCTCCACCTACCGCGCCTGGGAGCGGATCAGCGACAAGGCGGCCGTCGGCGGGTACCTGCGCCGCACCATGACCAACCTGCACATCAGCGCCTGGCGCCGCCGCAAGCTCAACGAGTACCCGACCGAGGAGCTGCCGGAGTCGGCGGGCGAGAGCGACGCGATGCGCGGCACCGAGCTGCGCGCCGTGCTGTGGCAGGCGCTGGCCCGGCTGCCCGAACTCCAGCGCACCATGCTGGTCCTGCGCTACTACGAGGGCCGCACCGACCCGGAGATCGCGGACATCCTGAACATCAGCGTCGGCACGGTCAAGAGCAGCATCTGGCGCTCCCTGCGCCGGCTGCGCGACGACGAGTCGCTCAGCTTCGGCCGCGACCTGGAGGAGAGCTTCGGGGAACTGGTCGCCTGACGGGCGGCCGTCCCCGGGGACGGGGGGACCCGCGCGGGACGTGGGTGAAGCGGGGGAGGAACCCGAGGGGGAACCGGGAGAACGGGGGGACGGGGGAACACGGGGGAGGAGGAGCGGGTCCGGTCGGCCGGGGGGTCCGACCGGACCCGCTCCTCACGCGTGCACGGCCGACGGGGTGCGGAGGGCCGCGATCCGCTCCCGTGCCTCGTCGCGGCCGCAGGCGTGGGCGCCCAGGGAGACGTGGCGGGCGACGATCGCGCCCTCCGCGCGCATCAGGGTCCAGCCGCGGCGCACCAGGACGGGCAGCGACTTGCGTCCCTCGCGCACGTCGCGGACCAGCCGCCGCCGGAAGGTGGTGAAGGGGCGGCCGCGCAGGCACAGCGCGTCGGCCAGCAGCCCGGCCTCCCGGCAGTGGGCGACGATCTCGGCGGCGAAGATGCCCTCGGCGACGAACAGGCGCGCGCCGTCCAGCACCAGCTCCTCCACGCCGGCGCGCGCGCTGGCGGAGATGTCGTACACCGGCACGGTGGCGCGGCCGTGCTCGCACAGGGCGGCGATCGCGGCGACGGCCGCCCCGGCGTCCCAGGAGGCGGGGTCGTCCCAGTCCACCAGGCCGCTGCCGGGGAGCAGGGGCAGGGACGGGTCCCCCGCCTCCTTGTAGAAGTCGTCCAGACGCAGCACGGGCAGCCCGGTGCGGGCGGCGAGCGAGGACTTCCCCGAACCGGAGGGTCCGGTCAGGAGTATCACGCGGGCGGGATCGGGAGAGGTCACGGGAGACCATTGTCCGCCATCCGCGGCCGGTCCGGTGCACGTGTGCGCGGAACGCCGGGCTCGTATACGCTGCGTCACCGTACGAACACGCACATCGACTTCCCTTGGTAGGTGTCCCATGACCGCTCAGCGCCGTCGGCACGCACGGGAGAGGCAAACGCGCACGGGGCGGGCCGGCGTCCCGCGCGCCCTGCTGCAGGTCGGGTTGACGTTCTCGGCCGTCGGGGCCGCGGTGACCGGAGGGGCGACGGCGGCCGCCGCGGCGGAGTCCGCGGCACCGGGCCCGGCCGCCCCGCTCTCGCCGCAGTCGGTCCAGCCGGGCGTGGACGGCGCGGTCGCGGCGCTGGGGGCGGCGGACGTCGCGACGGCCGGGGCGCTGCGCCCGGCGAAGGACCAGCGGCTGCATCCGCTGGCCGGCACGCCGGTGGACCCGCTGGACAACTCCGTGGGCACTCGGGTCGCCGACTTCCGCCCGGTGGGCACCGGTGCGGTCACGGGGCTGTTCTCCGGCGGCGGCTCGCTGCGCGAACTGCCCGTGGCGGGAGGGGTGCTGGGGGCGCTGCCGGGCTGAGCCGGGCGCGCGTCCGCCGCGGCTCCCGGCGGCGGGGCCGCCGGGAGCCGCGGGCGGGGGCGTCAGACGCCGATGGGGTGCCAGACGGTCTTGGTCTCCAGGAAGGCCAGCATCCGCCGGGTGCCGGGGTCGGCGGACCAGTCGGAGGTCGCGTCCGCCGGGCGGAGCACCCGCTTGAGGTTCTCCGCGGCGGCCGTCTCCAGTTCCTTCGCCAGCTCCGGGTCCGCGCCCGCCAGGTCGATCGCGTTGACGTCCTGGTGGGCGGCGAGCGGCGCGGCGATCTCCGCCGTCCGTCCGGAGAGGATGTTGACCACGCCGCCGGGCAGGTCGGAGGTGGCCAGCACCTCGGCCAGCGACAGGGCGGGCAGGGGGGCGCGCTCGGCGGCGACGGCGACGGCCGTGTTGCCGGTGACGATCACCGGGGCGAGCACCGAGACCAGGCCGAGGAAGGACGATTCCTGCGGGGCCAGCACGGCCACCACGCCGGTCGGCTCGGGGGTGGAGAGGTTGAAGTAGGGACCGGCGACGGGGTTGGCGCCGCCCGCCACCTGGGCGACCTTGTCGGACCAGCCCGCGTACCACACCCAGCGGTCGACCGCGGCGTCCACCTGGGCGGCGGCCTTCGCCCTCGACAGGCCCTCGGCGGCGGCCACCTCGGCGGCGAACTGGTCGCGGCGGCCCTCCAGCATCTCGGCGATCCGGTAGAGGATCTGGCCGCGGTTGTAGGCCGTCGCGCCCGACCAGGCGCCGAACGCCCTGCGGGCGGCGACGACGGCGTCCCGGGCGTCCTTGCGGGAGGCCAGCGGGGCGTTGGCGAGCCGGTTGCCGCGTGTGTCGGTCACCTCGTACACCCGTCCGCTCTCGGACCGGGGGAACTTCCCCCCGACGAACAGCTTGTAGGTCTTGGGAACGCCCAGCCGCGGCCGAGCGGTGCTGTCAGACATCGAGGTACGCCTCCAGACCGTGACGGCCGCCCTCGCGGCCGAAGCCCGACTCCTTGTAACCGCCGAACGGCGAGGTCGGGTCGAACTTGTTGAACGTGTTGGCCCACACCACGCCGGCCCGGAGCCTGCTCGCCATCGCCAGGATGCGCGACCCCTTCTCCGTCCACACGCCCGCCGACAGGCCGTACTGCGAGTTGTTGGCCTTGGCCACGGCCTCGTCGGGGGTGCGGAAGGTCAGCACCGACAGCACGGGGCCGAAGATCTCCTCGCGGGCGATCCGGTGGGCCTGGGTGACGCCGGTGAAGACGGTCGGGGCGAACCAGTACCCCCGCTCGGGCAGGTCGCACGGCGCCGACCAGCGCTCGGCTCCCTCGGCCTCGCCGCTGTCGGCCAGTTCGGTGATGCGGGCGAGCTGCTCGGCGGAGTTGACGGCCCCCACGTCGGTGTTCTTGTCCAGCGGGTCGCCGACCCGCAGGGTGGCCAGGCGGCGCTTGAGGGCGTCCAGCACCTCGTCCTGCACCGACTCCTGGACCAGCAGCCGGGAGCCCGCGCAGCAGACCTGGCCCTGGTTGAAGTAGATGCCGTTCACGATGCCCTCGACGGCCTGGTCGATCGGCGCGTCCTCGAAGACGATGTTGGCGCCCTTGCCGCCCAGCTCCAGGGTGAGCTTCTTGGCCGTGCCGGCGACCGTCCGGGCGATCTGCCGGCCGACCGCCGTGGAGCCGGTGAAGGCGACCTTGTCGATGCCGTCGTGGGCCACCAGCGCGGCACCGGTGGAGCCGTCGCCGGTGAGGATGTTGACGACGCCCGCGGGCAGCCCGGCCTGGCGGCAGACGTCCGCGAAGAACAGCGCCGACAGCGGGGTCGTCTCGGCGGGCTTGAGGACCACGGTGTTGCCGCAGGCCAGGGCCGGGGCGACCTTCCAGGCCAGCATCAGCAGCGGGAAGTTCCACGGGATGACCTGGCCGGCCACGCCCAGCGGGCGCGGGTCCGGGCCGAAGCCGGCGTGGGCGAGCTTGTCGGCCCAGCCCGCGTAGTAGAAGAAGTGCGCGGCGACCAGCGGCAGGTCGGTGTCGCGGGTCTCGCGGATCGGCTTGCCGTTGTCCAGGGTCTCCAGGACGGCCAGCTCGCGCGAGCGCTCCTGGATGATCCGGGCGATCCGGAACAGGTACTTGGCGCGCTCGGCGCCGGGCAGCGCCGACCAGGGGCCGAAGGCGCGGCGGGCGGCGGCCACGGCGGCGTCCACGTCCTCGGCGCCGGCGTGGGCGACCTCGGCCAGGACCTCCTCGGTGGAGGGCGAGACCGTCTTGAAGACCCGGCCGTCGGCGGCCTCGCGGAACTCGCCGTCGACGAAGAGGCCGTAGGAGGGCGCGATGTCCACCACCGCGCGGGACTCGGGAGCGGGCGCGTACTCGAACATGGGGCTCATCTCGATCAGTCCACCGTCACGTAGTCGGGCCCGGAGTAGCGCCCGGTGGTCAGCTTCTGGCGCTGCATCAGCAGGTCGTTCAGGAGACTGGAGGCGCCGAAGCGGAACCAGTCGGGGTGCAGCCAGTCGTCGCCCAGGACCTCGTTCACCATCACCAGGTACCGGATCGCGTCCTTGGTGGTGCGGATGCCGCCCGCGGGCTTGACGCCGACCTGCGTGCCGGTGGCGGCGCGGAAGTCGCGCACGGCCTCCAGCATCACCAGGGTGTTCGCCGGGGTGGCGTTGACCGCGACCTTGCCGGTGGAGGTCTTGATGACGTCGGCCCCGGCGAGCATCGCCAGCCAGGAGGCGCGGCGGATGTTGTCGTACGTGGACAGCTCGCCGTTCTCGAAGATCACCTTCAGGTGCGCGTCCTCGCCGCCGGTGCGGGCGCACGCCTCCTTCACGGCCCTGATCTCCTCGAAGACCTGCAGGTAGCGGCCGGAGAGGAAGGCGCCCCGGTCGATCACCATGTCGATCTCGTCGGCGCCGGCCAGCACCGCGTCGCGGGTGTCCGCCAGCTTCACGTCCAGCGCGGCGCGGCCGGAGGGGAAGGCGGTGGCGACGGAGGCGACCTTGACGTCCCGGCCGCCGGCGGCGGCCAGGGCCTCCTTGGCGGTGGCCACCATGTCCGGGTAGACGCAGATCGCGGCGACCTTCGGCACGGAGCGGTCGGTGGGGTCGGGGCGGACGCCCTTGGCGCACAGGGCCCGGACCTTGCCCGGGGTGTCGGCGCCCTCCAGGGTCGTCAGGTCGATCATGGAGATGGCCAGGTCGATGGCGTACGCCTTCGCCGTGGTCTTGATCGAGCGGGTGCCGAGCTGTGCCGCACGGGCTTCGAGGCCGACCGCGTCGACCCCGGGCAGGCCGTGCAGGAAGCGGCGCAGCGCGGCGTCGGACGCGGTGACGTCCGCCGGCGCGGGGGGCGATGCGGCGGGCGTGGTGGGAGACGTGGCAGGCATGGTCACCAGAGGAGCATATCTACGCGCGTAGCAACCTGTCATCCCCTCCCCCGCGACCGGTAGGCCGGATTCCGGTTCCGTATCGGCCCCGGCCGGCGGGCTGCGGAGGAGGGGGGATCGGGCAGAATCGGGGTCATGAGCGAGCAGCCCGGTTACGCCGACCACGTCTACCGATCCGGATCGGCGCTGGTGGGAGGCGCCCTGCTGCTGGCACTCGTGGTGCTGCTGTGCGGCGACGGGATCGTCAACGGGGAAGGCCGCGTCCGCTGGCTCTCGGCGGCCGGGCTCCTGTTCCTCGCCCCGCTGATCACTGCCTTCTCCCTGCGGCCCGCCGTGTACGCGGGACGGGAGCGGCTGCGGGTGCGCAACCCGTTCCGCACCATCACGCTGCCCTGGGCCGCCGTCGACGACGTGCGGGCCGGGTACTCCACCGAGGTCTTCGCGGACGGCCGCAAGTACCAGATGTGGGCGATCCCCGTCTCGCTGCGCCAGCGCAAGAAGGCGCTGCGCCAGAGCGGGGGCGGCCGGGCCCCGCTCGTCCCGCCCCGGCCCGGCGCCGCCCCGGTGCCCGGCGGCCGGGGCGGCGACTCCCGGCCGCAGGCCGACCAGGCGGTGGAGGAGATCCTGGAGCTGTCCGGGCGCCACTCCGCCGACGAGGCGGCGCAGGGCGCGCCGAGCGTGCGCTGGGCCTACGAGATCCTCGTCCCGGCGGCGGCCGGCGGGGCGGCCCTGCTGCTCCTGACCGTCCTGGGCTGACGCGCCCCCGGTTCCGCCGCCCCGGCCGCCCGGCACGGCGGAACCGCCGCGCGACCGGGACCCGGAGCCCCCGCGGCCGCGGTCAGATCCCCGCGGCCGCGGCCAGGTCCGCCCTGAGGGAGTCCAGCACCTCCCGCGCCGTGGCGCGGGCGGCGGCCAGAGCGGAGGCGTCCGCCACGGGGACGACCGCCTCCAGGTAGCACTTCAGCTTCGGCTCCGTGCCGCTGGGGCGGACGACGACCCGGGCCTCCGAGACCCGCCCGGCGTCGCCGGCCAGCCGGTAGCGCAGCCCATCGGTGGGCGGGAGGCCCTCGGTGCCCCGGGAGAGGTCCTCGGCCGACAGCACGGTCAGACCGGCCAGCTTCGCCGGCGGCGCCTCGCGCAGCCGCCGCATCGCGTCGCCGATCACCGACAGGTCCTCCACCCGCACCGAGAGCTGGTCGGTGGCGTGCAGCCCGTACTCCACGGCGATGTCGTCCAGCAGCTCCGTCAGGGAGCGGCCGCCCGCCTTCAGCTCGGCGGCCAGCTCCGCGACGAGCAGCGCGGCCGTGATGCCGTCCTTGTCGCGGACGCCCTCGGGGTCCACGCAGTAGCCCAGCGCCTCCTCGTAGGCGTAGCGCAGGCCGTCCACGGGGGCCAGCCACTTGAAGCCGGTCAGCGTCTCGGCGTACGGCAGGTCCGCCGCCCGGGCGATCCTCGCCAGCAGGGACGAGGAGACGATCGTGGTGGCGAAGGTGCCCCGGGCCCGCTTGTGCACCAGGTGGGTGGCCAGCAGCGCGCCCACCTCGTCGCCGCGCAGCATCCGCCAGCCCGCTTCCGCGTCCGGGTCGGGGACGGCCACCGCGCAGCGGTCGGCGTCGGGGTCGTTGGCGATGACCAGGTCCACGCCCTCGGACCGGTGCGCGCGGGCCGTGGCGAACGCCAGGTCCATCGCCCCGGGCTCCTCGGGGTTGGGGAAGGCGACGGTGGGGAAGTCGGGGTCGGGCTCGGCCTGTTCGGCGACGGGGATCGGGGCGGGCAGGCCCGCGCGCTCGAAGGCGGCGGCGAGGGTGGCGCCGCCCACGCCGTGCAGCGCGGTGTGCACCACCTTCACGTCCCGGGGCGAGCCCGGGGTGAGGACGGAGGCGGCCCGCTCCAGGTAGGCGTCGACGACCTCCTCGCCGAGCGTCTCCCAGCCGGACTCCGCGCGCGGCACGTCCGCCAGCGAGCCGATCGAGGCGATCTCGCCGGCGATCTCGGCGTCGGCCGGCGGCACGATCTGCGAGCCGCCGCCGAGGTAGACCTTGTAGCCGTTGTCGCGCGGCGGGTTGTGGCTGGCGGTGACGGTGACGCCCGCGACGGCCCCCAGCCGGCGGATGGCGAAGGCCAGCACGGGCGTGGGCAGCGGGCGGGGCAGCAGGGCCGCCCGCAGGCCGGCGCCGACCATCACGGCGGCGGTGTCGCGGGCGAAGTCGGCGCTCTTGTGGCGGGCGTCATAGCCGACGACGACCAGTCCGCCGCCGTGCCCGTGCCCGCGCAGGTACGCCGCGAGTCCGGCGGCGGCCCGGATCACGACCGCGCGGTTCATCCGCATCGGGCCGGCGCCCAGCTCCCCGCGCAGCCCGGCGGTGCCGAACCGGAGGGTGCCGGAGAAGCGGTCGGCCAGCTCCTCGGTGTCCCCCGCCTCGATCAGCCGGGACAGCTCCTCGCGGGTCTGCGGGTCCGGGTCCTCGGCCAGCCAGGCCCTCGCCCGCGCGGTCAGCTCCTCGTGCTGCACGGTTGCCACGCTCTCTCTCCGCCTCTCGCGTGTCGCTCACGGGCGGCGTGCCGCGCCGCCCCGTCTCGCTCTCGGTGCCCCGCATCCGGCGCGGGGCGCGTTCCGCCTCCGGACCCACCCCTACCCGGGACGCCCGCGGTCACCGCCCGGCGTGCGCCGGACGGGGCGCGCGGCGCACGCCGGGCGGCGGCCGGGACGCCCGGGGGAGGGGGAGGACCGGCCGGCGGCCGGTGTCCGCCGGCTCAGATGCGTTCGAGGACCCGGGCCAGCAGGCCGCCCATCCGGGCGGCCGAGTCGCGGCCGGCCTGGAGGACCTCCTCGTGGTTGAGCGGCTCGCCCGTCATGCCCGCGGCCAGGTTGGTGACCAGCGAGATGCCCAGCACCTCGGCGCCCGCCTCGCGGGCGGCGATGGCCTCCAGGACGGTGGACATGCCCACCAGGTCCCCGCCGATCGCCCGGACCATGCCGATCTCGGCCGGCGTCTCGTAGTGCGGGCCGGGGAACTGCACGTAGACGCCCTCCTCCAGGGAGGGGTCCACCTCCTGGCACAGCGCGCGCAGCCGCGGCGAGTACAGGTCGGTCAGGTCGACGAAGTTGGCGCCCACGATCGGCGACACGCCGGTGAGGTTGATGTGGTCGCGGATCAGGACCGGCTGGCCGGGGCGCATCCCGGGGCGCAGGCCGCCGCAGCCGTTGGTCAGCACGACCGTCTTGCAGCCCGCGGCCACGGCCGAGCGGACGCCGTGGGCGACGGAGGCGACCCCGCGGCCCTCGTAGTAGTGCGTGCGGCCGAGGAAGACCAGTGCCCGCCGGTCGCCGACGCGGTAGGAGCGGACCCGCCCGGCGTGGCCCTCGACCGCCGGCGGCGGGAAACCGGGGAGGTCGGTGACCGGGAACTCGTGGTCCGGTTCCCCGAGGGCGTCGGCGGCCGGCACCCAGCCCGACCCCATGACCAGGACGACGTCGTGGCTCTCCGCGCCGGTCAGGTCGCGCAGGCGGGCCGCGGCGGCGTCGGCGGCGGCGTACGGGTCGGCGGAGAAGTCCGTGGTGGCAGATGCGTTCACGCGATGAGGGTAACCGCAAATTGCCTACGCGCGTAGATGGCGTGTGCGACGTGGCGCGGAGGCGCCGCCGCGCGCCTCCTCAGCAGGGGCGCTTGCGCAGCTCCGTGACGTAGTCGTGGGGCGCTCCGGCCGACTCCGCCGCGTCGGCGATCTCGCCCAGGTAGCGGGCCGAGGGCAGACCGCCCTCGTAGCCGTTGAGCACGTAGCACCACGCCGCCACGTCGCCGTCCAGGGTGTGCGCCCGCATACGGGTGCGGCGGTAGATGCCCATGCCGACCCCCTCCCAGCGGTCCAGGGAGTCCTCGTCCATGGGTGCGATGTCGTACAGCGCCACGAAGACCGTCGACCCCGGGGCCTCGACCAGGGTGGCCAGGGAGCCCTCCCAGCCCATGTGCTCGCCGCCGAAGGTGAGCCGCCAGCCGCTGAGCCACCCGGTGCCGCGCAGCGGGGAGTGCGGGGCCCTGCGGGACATCAGCCGGGCGTCGAGGTTTCCGGCGTACGCGGCGTAGAGCGACATGCGACGAGGGTAGCGGCACGTCCGCGCGGGGGGCGGGGAGGACGGGTGCGGGGGCCGGGGCGGGGGCGTGCGGGCACCGGCAGGTGGTGGCGGGCACGGCGGGGGCGCGTGCGAGACTGGAGTACGTGACTCGGATCGTGATCATCGGTGGTGGGCCCGGCGGCTACGAGGCGGCACTGGTGGCCGCCCAGCTCGGAGCGGAAGTGACCGTCGTCGACCGGGACGGTCTGGGCGGCGCGTCGGTGCTGACCGACTGCGTCCCCTCCAAGACCCTCATCGCCACGGCCGAGGTGATGACGAACTTCGACTCCTCCTACGAGGAGCTGGGCATCATCGTCGAGGACGGCACCCCCGACCCCGACCGGCCCGCCCGCGTCGTCGGCGTCGACCTGGGCAAGGTCAACCGCCGCGTGAAGCGCCTGGCGCTCGCCCAGTCCCACGACATCACCGCCTCCGTCACCCGCGCCGGCGCCCGCGTCCTGCGCGGCCGCGGCCGGCTGGAGCCGCACCAGGCCCCCGACGGCTCCCGCCGGGTCGTCGTGGAGACGGCCGGCGGCGAGGAGGAGGTCCTGACCGCGGACGCCGTCCTCGTCGCCACCGGCGGACGGCCCCGCGAGCTGCCCGACGCCCGCCCGGACGGCGAGCGCATCCTGAACTGGACGCAGGTCTACGACCTGGAGGAGCAGCCCGAGGAGCTGATCGTGGTCGGCTCCGGCGTCACCGGCGCCGAGTTCGCCGGCGCCTACCAGGCGCTGGGCTCCCGGGTGACGCTCGTCTCCTCGCGCGACCGCGTGCTGCCGGGCGAGGACCCGGACGCGGCGGCCGTGCTGGAGGACGTCTTCCGCCGCCGCGGCATGAACGTGATGTCCCGCTCCCGGGCCGCCTCGGCCAAGCGCGTCGGGGACCGGGTGGAGGTCACCCTCGCGGACGGCCGGGTCATCACCGGCAGCCACTGCCTGATGGCCGTCGGCGCCGTCCCCAACACCTCCGGCATCGGCCTGGAGGAGGCCGGGGTCATGCTGAAGGAGTCCGGCCACATCCGCGCCGACCGGGTCTCGCGCACCACGGCCCCCGGCGTCTACGCGGCCGGCGACTGCACGGGCGTCTTCGCGCTCGCCTCGGTCGCGGCCATGCAGGGCCGGATCGCGATGTACCACTTCCTGGGCGAGACGGTGGCGCCGCTGGACCTGAAGACGGTGTCGGCGAACGTCTTCACCGACCCGGAGATCGCCACCGTCGGCTACTCGCAGGCCGACGTGGACGCCGGGCGGATCGACGCCCGAGCCGTCAAGCTGCCGCTGCTGCGCAACCCCCGGGCGAAGATGCAGGGCATCCGGGACGGCTTCGTGAAGCTGTTCTGCCGCCCGGGCACGGGGATCGTCGTCGGCGGCGTGGTCGTGGCCCCGCGCGCCAGCGAGCTGATCCACCCGATCTCGATAGCGGTGGACAACAACCTGACGGTCGAGCAGATCGCGAACACGTTCACCGTGTACCCCTCGCTGTCGGGGTCGCTGGCCGAGGTGGCGCGGCAGCTGCACACCCGGAAGACCGCCGAGGGGAGCTGAGCCGTCCGGCCCGCCGGGGCCGGCGCGGACGCCAACGCCCCGGCGGCGGGGCGGAGTTGCCGCGGGCCGGACGGCGGCCGCGGCCGGCCGGTGCGCGCCCGGCGCGGCCCCCGCGTCGCCGGGAGCCCACGTATACCACGGCGGAAACGTCACTACGAACAATTTCCGTTATTCAGCGGAAACAGCTGAAAGCAGACGGTCGATCGCGTTACTGTCAGTTTCGTGTTCGCTGCAGAACGTCGTCAACTGATCCTCGAAATGGTGCGCGCCAACGGGGCCGTGTCGCTCCGCGAGCTCGCCCGCGTCGTCCAGACCTCCGAAGTGACCGTGCGCCGCGACGTCAGGGCGCTGGAGGCCGAGGGCCTGCTCGACCGCCGCCACGGCGGCGCCGTGCTGCCCGGCGGCTTCACCCGCGAGTCCGGCTTCCCGCAGAAGGCCCACCTGGCGACGGCGGAGAAGACGGCCATCGCCGACCTGGCCGCCGGGCTCGTCGAGGAGGGCGAGGCCGTCGTCGTCGGCGCCGGCACGACCACCCAGGAGCTGGCCCGCCGGCTGGCGCGCGTCCCCGGCCTGACCGTGGTCACCAACTCCCTGCTGGTGGCCCAGGCCCTGGCGCACGCCAACCGGGTGGAAGTGGTGATGACCGGCGGCACGCTGCGCGGCTCCAACTACGCGCTGGTCGGCAGCGGGGCCGAGCAGTCCCTCCAGGGCCTGCGGGTCTCGCGGGCCTTCCTCTCCGGCAGCGGGCTGACGGCCGAGCGGGGCCTGTCCACCTCCAACATGCTCTCGGCGAGCGTGGACCGGGCGCTGGTCCAGGCGGCGGCCGAGGTCGTCGTCCTGGCCGACCACACCAAGCTCGGCGTCGACACGATGTTCCAGACGGTGCCGCCCGAGGCCATCACCCGCCTGGTGACCGACGAGCCCCCGCCCCACGAGGAGCGGGCGGCGGCGGAGCTCCGGGCGCTGGCGGACCAGGGCGTCCGGATCGAGGTCGCGAGCACCGGCGGCGGACCGGCGGGCGCGGTGCCCGCCGGGCCCCTCGGCGCGGTCGGCGGCCCCGCGGGGACGGCCGGCCCGGAGGCCGGGGGAGCGGCGGGCGGTCCGGGACGGCCGCCGCGCCGCGACGTTCCGCTGCCGGGCCAGCGCGGCCGCCACCCGCAGGGCGCGCCCCAGGGGATCCAGGGCGGCGGCTCCGGCGGCGCGCAGCTGCGTGCCGCCGTGCCGGCGACCTCCGGCGAGGGGAGCCCGGCGGGGCGGGTCGCCGACCTGGCGCCGCGCCGCTACTGACCGGCCGGGGGGCGGGCCCGCGGCAGGACGTGCGAACGCCGAGGGGGCGGGTGACGGCCCGGCTGTCACCCGCCCCCTCGTCCTCTCGGTGCCCGGGTTCAGTCCTTGATCTCGCAGATGGCGGCACCGGCGCTGACACCGGCCCCGATGGTGGCGCTGAGGCCCTTGACGGTGCCGGAGCGGTGGGCGTTGATGGGCTGCTCCATCTTCATCGCCTCCAGCACCACGACCAGGTCGCCCTCGGAGACCTGCTGGCCCTCCTCGACGGCGATCTTGACGATGGTGCCCTGCATCGGTGAGGTCAGGGTGTCGCCGGAGGCGGCCGGGCCGGACTTCTTCGCCGCACGGCGCTTGGGGCGGGCGCCGCCGGCCGCCGCGGTGCGGGCCAGGGTCATGCCCAGCGAGGCGGGCAGGGAGACCTCCAGGCGCTTGCCGCCGACCTCGACCACCACGGTCTCCCGGCCGGGCTCGTCCTCCTCGGCGTCGGCGCCCGGGGCGGCGAACGGCTTGATGTCGTTGACGAACTCGGTCTCGATCCACCGGGTGTGGACGGTGAACGGGTCGTCGGGGCGGCCGTTGACCTCGGGCGCGAAGGCCGGGTCGGCCACCACCGCGCGGTGGAAGGGGAGCGCGGTGGCCATGCCCTCCACCTCGAACTCCGCCAGGGCGCGGGCCGCCCGCTGGAGGGCCTGCTGCCGGGTGGCGCCGGTGACGATCAGCTTGGCCAGCAGCGAGTCCCAGGCCGGGCCGATCACCGAGCCGGTCTCCACCCCCGCGTCCAGCCGCACGCCGGGGCCGGTCGGCGGGGCGAACCTGGTCACCGTGCCCGGGGCCGGGAGGAAGTTGCGGCCCGGGTCCTCGCCGTTGATGCGGAACTCGAAGGAGTGCCCGCGCATCGGCGGGTCGTCGTAGCCCAGCTCCTCGCCGTCGGCGATGCGGAACATCTCGCGCACCAGGTCGATGCCGGTGACCTCCTCGGTGACCGGGTGCTCCACCTGGAGGCGGGTGTTGACCTCCAGGAAGGAGATCGTGCCGTCCTGGCCGACGAGGAACTCGCAGGTGCCGGCGCCGACGTAGCCGGCCTCCTTCAGGATGGCCTTCGACGCCCGGTACAGCTCCGCGTTCTGCTCGGCGGTCAGGAACGGGGCCGGGGCCTCCTCCACCAGCTTCTGGTGGCGGCGCTGCAGGGAGCAGTCGCGGGTGGAGACGACCACCACGTTGCCGTGCTGGTCGGCCAGGCACTGGGTCTCCACGTGCCGGGGGCGGTCCAGGTAGCGCTCGACGAAGCACTCGCCGCGGCCGAAGGCGGCCACCGCCTCGCGGACGGCCGACTCGTACAGCTCGGGCACCTCCTCCAGGGTGCGGGCGACCTTCAGGCCGCGCCCGCCGCCGCCGAAGGCCGCCTTGATGGCGATCGGCAGGCCGTGCTCCTTCGCGAAGGCCACGACCTCCTCGGCGCCGGAGACCGGGTCGGGGGTGCCGGCCACCAGCGGGGCGCCGGCGCGCTGGGCGATGTGACGGGCCGCCACCTTGTCGCCCAGGTCGCGGATGGCCTGCGGCGGCGGGCCGATCCAGATCAGCCCGGCGTCCAGGACGGCCTGGGCGAACTCGGCGTTCTCGGAGAGGAAGCCGTAGCCGGGGTGGACCGCGTCCGCACCGGAGTCCGCGGCGGCCTTGAGGACCTTGGCCATGTCCAGGTAACTGGTGGCGGGCGTGTCACCGCCCAGGGCGAAGGCCTCGTCGGCCACACGGACGTGCAGCGCGTCCCGGTCCGGATCGGCGTAGACGGCCACACTCGCGATCCCGGCGTCCCGGCATGCACGGGCGACGCGGACAGCGATTTCACCGCGATTGGCGATGAGCACCTTGCGCACGATGGCTTCCTCCTTGGCGCTGGGCCGCAACAAGTGAGCGGAGTGAGTTTAGGTACCGGCGACACCGCACGCCGAGTCGCCCTGAGGGGTGAGGTTTCCCACACGGAACGTCACCCCGGGAGTCCCGTGGAGCCCAAATCCCCTGCGAGTACACGGTACGCCGCGTTCTCGCGTCCGGCTGGAGATCCTCGGTGTGGTCAAGGTTACTGTTCGGCGCTCGGCGCCGGATCCAGCGTTCCTTGTGGGAATCCTACGAACGGTGGGGTGAATCTTTGCGGATGCGCGAGCTCTGCCACGCCGCATTACCCGTAAGTAACATGTGCGCCGCCGCACGGGGGCCGCACCGCGGCGCACCCGCCCGCGGCCGGCGGCGGGGGAGGCGGGACGGGTGGGCTCGCCGACGGGCCGCCGCTCACGCCCACAGCTCCGTGATCCCCACGCCCAGCTCCCCCAGCAGCCGGCGCAGCAGCGGCATCGAGATGCCGATGACGTTGCCGTGGTCGCCCTCGATGCCCTCCACGAAGGGCGAGGAGCGGC
Source organism: Streptomyces desertarenae (assembly GCF_042681365.1). NCBI lineage: Bacteria > Bacillati > Actinomycetota > Actinomycetes > Kitasatosporales > Streptomycetaceae > Streptomyces > Streptomyces desertarenae. Next base: position 285,857 of record NZ_JBHUFU010000006.1, read on the forward strand.
CGTCCAGGGTGAAGGCGCCCGCCACGTGCAGCGGCTCGCCGGTGGCCACGTAGGCGGCGATCTCCGCGTCGCTCGGCTCGCCGAACCGGACGGTGGTGGAGGCGGTCGCGGAGGCCCGGCGGCCGGTGGCGGTGTCGATCACGCAGTGCCCGGTGCGCAGCACGCCGGACCGTCCGCGCATGGCCTTCCAGCGGGCGGTGGCCTCCTCGGCGTCGGCGGGCTTGCCCAGCGCCCGCCCGTCCAGGTCCAGCACCGAGTCGCAGCCGACGACCAGCGCGCCGGCGGCCCGGGGGCGCCCGGCCACGGCGGCGGCCTTCGCCTCGGCCAGCACCAGGGCCAGCTCGCCGGGGGTGGGGGCGTCGAGCGCGTCCTCGTCCACCCCGCTGACGATCACCTCGGGGGCCAGCCCGGCCTGGCGGAGCACCCCGAGCCGGGCGGGGGACTGGGAGGCGAGGACGAGCCGGCGGCCGGGCGCGGGCTCGGCGGGGGAGGCGGAGGCGGTGGTGTCGTGGGCCATGCGGCCCATCCTAGGGACGGGCGGACCCCGGGCGGAGCGGGAGAGGCGGGAGGGGCCGGCCGCGGATCACAGCAGCAGGAAGACCGCGAGCATCGCGGCGGCGAGCAGCCAGCCGGCGCGGCGGAGCATCACCTGGGTGGTACGCAGCTCCTCGGGGGGTTCGTCGGCCGGATCGGACCAGAGCATGCCCCGATCCTGCGTCAGGGCGCCGCGGCGCGCCTGAGTACGCGTACTCAGGCGCGCCGCGGTGTGCACCGCGGCGCGTCCTCAGGCCGGCCAGTACGCCGTCCGCCAGGCCCGCGGCCCCGGGTGCGGCAGCCGGCGGCCGGGCACGGTCCGCGCCGGATCGGACCACTCCGAGCCGCGCTCGGCGGCGGGCTCCGCGGACCCCGCCGCCAGGGCGGCGGCCCGCGTCCGCACCACGGCCAGGGCGGCGGCCAGTTCCTCGGGGGTGGGGTTGCCGCGTACGACCTTGATCACTGCCACGGTCTCCTCGGGAGCGGGGACGGGACGGAAGGGGCGGGACGAAGGGGCGGGGAGAGGCGGGCGGCGCCGCGCCCGGCCCTCCCCGGAGGGTCACAGCGGGATGTTGCCGTGCTTCCTCGGGGGCAGCGACTCGCGCTTGGTGCGCAGCGACCGCAGGCCCCGCACGATGTGGCGGCGGGTCTCGGACGGCACGATCACCGCGTCCACGTAACCGCGCTCGGCCGCGACGTAGGGGTTGAGGAGGGCGTCCTCGTACTCGGCGGTGAGCTTCGCCCGCAGCTCCTCGCGCTCCTCGTCCGAACCCGCCGCCGCCAGGGTCTTGCGGTGCAGGATGTTGACCGCGCCCTGGGCGCCCATCACCGCGATCTGGGCCGTCGGCCAGGCGAAGTTGAGGTCCGCGCCCAGGTGCTTGGAGCCCATCACGTCGTACGCGCCGCCGAACGCCTTGCGCGTGATGACGGTGATCAGCGGCACCGTCGCCTCGGCGTAGGCGTAGATCAGCTTGGCGCCGCGCCGGATGATGCCGCCGTACTCCTGGTCGGTGCCGGGCAGGAAGCCGGGCACGTCCACGAAGGTCAGCACCGGGACGTTGAAGGCGTCGCAGGTGCGCACGAAGCGCGCGGCCTTCTCGGAGGCGTCGATGTCCAGGCAGCCGGCGAACTGCATCGGCTGGTTGGCGACGACGCCGACCGGCCGGCCCTCCACCCGCCCGAAGCCGGTGAGGATGTTCGGGGCGAACAGCGGCTGGGTCTCCAGGAACTCGCCGTCGTCCAGCACGTGCTCGATCACCTCGTGCATGTCGTACGGCTGGTTGGCCGAGTCCGGGATCAGCGCGTCCAGCTCGCGGTCGTCGTCGGAGACCTCCAGGTCCGCCTCCTCGGGGAAGGCGGGGGGCTCGGAGAGGTTGTTGGACGGCAGGTACGACAGCAGCGCCTTGACGTACTCGACGGCGTCCTGCTCGTCGGAGGCCAGGTAGTGCGCGACGCCGGAGGTGGCGTTGTGGGTGCGGGCGCCCCCCAGCTCCTCGAAGCCCACGTCCTCGCCGGTGACGGTCTTGATGACGTCCGGGCCGGTGATGAACATGTGCGAGGTCCGGTCGACCATCACCGTGAAGTCGGTGATCGCCGGGGAGTAGACCGCGCCGCCCGCGCACGGGCCCACCACCAGCGAGATCTGCGGGATCACCCCGGAGGCGTGGGTGTTGCGGCGGAAGATCTCGCCGTAGGCGCCGAGGGAGGCCACGCCCTCCTGGATGCGGGCGCCGCCGGAGTCGTTGATGCCGATGACCGGGCAGCCCGTCTTCAGCGCGAAGTCCATCACCTTGGCGATCTTCTGGCCGAAGACCTCGCCCAGCGCCCCGCCGAAGACCGTGAAGTCCTGGGAGAAGACGGCCACCGGACGCCCGTCCACCGTGCCGTAGCCGGTGACGACGCCGTCGCCGTAGGGGCGGTTGGCGTCCAGGCCGAAGTTGGTGGAGCGGTGCCGGGCGAACTCGTCCAGCTCGGTGAACGACCCCTCGTCCAGCAGCAGCTCGATCCGCTCGCGCGCCGTCAGCTTCCCCTTGGCGTGCTGCTTCTCCACCGCCCGGGCCGAACCCGCGTGCGCGGCCTCCTCGATGCGCCGCCGCAGGTCCGCGATCCTGCCCGCGGTGGTGTGGAGATCCTGGTCCTCGGCGGGGGCGGCTGGGCTCTGCTGCTCGGACACGGGCTGCGGCTCCTCGTCGTGGCTTCGGGGGATGTCTGGTCACCGTCCGGCTACCGATTCGTAGCGTATCGGCGGCGGGGTGGTCCGTCGGTGCGGTGTTTGCCACACCTACGCTGTCTTGCATGACGCCCAAGGACCCCTCGGACCATCCCTGGTCGGACCTGGACAGGCCCCCGCTGAACGCCGCCGTGCTGCGCCGCGCCCTGGTGCGCCCGGGCTCCCTGTGGACCTCGGTGGAGGTGGTTCCCGAGACCGGCTCCACCAACACCGACCTGGCCGCCCGGGCGGCGCGGGGCGCGGCCGCCGCCGGGACGGTGCTGGCGGCCGAGCGGCAGACCGCCGGACGCGGGCGGCTGGAGCGCTCCTGGACGGCGCCCGCCCGCTCGGGCCTCTTCTTCTCCGTGCTGCTCACCCCGGACGTGCCCGTACGGAGGTGGGGCTGGCTGCCGCTGCTCGCCGGGGTCGCCGCGTCCGCCGCCCTGACCCGCACCGCGGGCGCGGACACCGCGCTGAAGTGGCCCAACGACCTCCTGGTGCGCTTTGGCGGCCAGGAGCGGAAGACCGGCGGCATCCTCGCCGAACGGGTCGCCGGCCCCGGCGGGGCGGCCTCGGTGGTGCTGGGCGTCGGGATCAACGTCTCGCTGCGCGAGGACGAGCTGCCGGTGCCCGCGGCCGGCTCGCTGGCCCTGGCCGGCGCGCGCACCACCGACCGCGACCCGCTGCTGCGGGCGGTGCTGCGCTCGCTGGAGGAGTGGTACGGCCTGTGGTGCGGGGCCGGGGGCGACCCGGAGGCCAGCGGGCTGCACCGGGCCTACACCGTCTCCTGCGCCACCCTCGGCCGCCGGGTGCGCGCCCTGCTCCCCGGCGACCGGGAGCTGGTGGGCGAGGCGGTCGCGGTGGACGGTGAGGGCCGCCTGGTGCTCGCCGGGGCCGAGGGGGTCCAGCAGCCGGTGGAGGCGGGTGACGTGGTGCACCTGCGTCCCGCCCGGGAGGAGTCGCCGGGAGAGTGAGCCAGGGCACACCTGCCGTATCGTTGACTCGACCCAGCGCGGCGGGCGCGGCGGCAGTGAGTGGATCGGAAGGGCAGTGGACGACTCGGGCACCCCAGCCGAAGGGCCGGCGACGGACGGTGAGGAGGCCGGCGATGCGGGCCACGACGGGGAGGATCCCCTCGCGCTCCGCATCGAGCAGCTGATCCTGGGGGCCCCGCGGCAGTACACGCCCTTCCAGGCGGCCCGGGCCGCCGACGTCTCGATGGAGCTGGCGGCCCGCTTCTGGCGCGCGATGGGGTTCGCCGACATCGGCCAGGCCAGGGCGCTCACCGAGACGGACGTGATCGCGCTGCGCCGGCTGGCCGGTCTGGTGGAGGCGGGGCTGCTCAGCGAGGCCATGGCCGTCCAGGTGGCCCGCTCCACCGGGCAGACGACGGCGCGGCTGGCCGAGTGGCAGATCGACTCCTTCCTGGAGGGCCTCACCGAGCCGCCCGAGCCCGGCATGACCCGCACCGAGGTGGCCTATCCGCTGGTGGAGCTGCTCCTGCCCGAGCTGCAGGAGTTCCTGGTGTACGTCTGGCGGCGGCAGCTCGCGGCCGCGACCGGCCGGGTGGTGCAGGCGGTCGACGACGAGGAGATGGTGGACCGCCGCCTCGCGGTGGCCTTCGCCGACCTGGTGGGCTTCACCCGGCTGACCCGGCGGCTGGAGGAGGAGGAGCTGGGCGAGCTGGTCGAGGCGTTCGAGACCACCGCCGCCGACCTGGTCGCCGCGCACGGCGGCCGGCTGATCAAGACCCTCGGCGACGAGGTGCTCTACGTCGCCGACGACGCGGGCACGGCCGCCGAGATCGGCCTGCGGCTGATCGAGACCCTCGCCAACGACGCGACGATGCCGGAGCTGCGGGTGGGCATGGCCCTGGGCACGGTCACCACCCGGATGGGGGACGTCTTCGGCAACACGGTGAACCTGGCCAGCCGGCTGACCTCCATAGCGCCCAAGGACACGGTGCTGGTGGACGAGGCGCTCCGCGCCGAGCTGGTCGCCTCCGGCCAGGCGCCGGAGTCGGAGAAGGACGCCGAGGACGCCACGGCGTACCGCTTCGCGCTCCAGCCCCTCTACCAGCGCCCGGTGCGCGGTCTGGGCGTCGTCGAGCCGTGGCTGCTGAGCCGCCGCGCCTCCTCCTGAGCCGCGCCTCCGCCCGGGGCGCCGCGCCCCTCCTCCCCCTCCCGGTCCGGGCCGCCGCCCCGGCGGTCCGCTCGCCCCTGCCCCGCGGGGCCGGCGGATGGCATGATGCGCCCGTAGGCCAGTGAGCGATCGTTAACCGGGAGGGCTGTGTGGACGGCGTGGGCGGCGTGAACGACGGAGCCGGCGGTGCGGGCAACGGCACGGGCGAGGGCGCACAGGAGCGGTTCGGCGAGTGGGTCGCCGTCAGGCGGGAGCCGGACGGCCACGTCGCCGAGCTGGTGCTGGACCGCCCGAAGGCGATGAACGCGGTCTCCACCGAGATGGCCCGGTGCATCGGGGAGGCGTGTGCGGCGCTCGCCGCCGACCGGCGGGTGCGGGCCGTGGTGCTCACCTCCACCCACGAGCGGGCGTTCTGCGTGGGCGCGGACCTGAAGGAGCGCAACTCCTTCACCGACGCCGACCTGGCGCGGCAGCGGCCCTACGCCCGCGCCGCCTACACCGGGGTGCTGGAGCTGCCGATGCCCACCGTGGCGGCCGTGCATGGCTTCGCGCTCGGCGGCGGCTTCGAGCTGGCCCTCTCCTGCGACCTGATCGTCGCCGACCCCACCGCCGTGGTGGGCCTGCCGGAGGTGTCCGTCGGAGTGATCCCCGGCGGGGGCGGCACCCAGCTGCTGCCGCGCCGGGTGGGCGCGGCCCGCGCCGCCGAGCTGATCTTCACCGCACGGCGGGTGGAGGCGGCCGAGGCCCGCGAGCTGGGGCTGGTGGACCACCTGGCGGCCGAGGGCGAGGACCGTGCCGAGGCGCTGGCGCTGGCCCGGAGGATCGCCGTCAACTCCCCGGTGGGCCTGCGGGCGGCCAAGCGGGCGCTGCGCACCGGCTGGGGCATGGAGCTGCGCGCCGGCCTGGAGGTCGAGGACGCCGCCTGGCGCACGGTGGCGTTCTCCGGGGACCGCGCCGAGGGGGTGGCGGCCTTCAACGAGCGGCGCGCCCCCCGCTGGCCGGGTGAGTGAGGTCCGCACCGCCCCGGGCGCACCGGGAGTGAGCCCGGCGTGAGCGGGCACCCGACCGGTGAGCCGGGACGAGCCGGTGCGGACCGGTCGGCGCCCCGGAGTGAAGGCCCATAACCTGGGTCACATGAATCGGGTGCGGCATGGGTGACGACGCGCGGCTGCGGGCCGTGGTGGAGCTGGCGCAGGCGATGGCCGCCGTCCACACCCTGCGCGACGTCTCCCGTGCCGCCGCCGAGGGCGCCCGGACCGCGATGGGCGGCTCCTTCGCGGCGCTGTCCGTCTGGGAGCGCGAGCGCGGCCGGATCCGGGTGCTGGTGAACTCCGGCGAGCTGCGGGGGGACGAGCGGGAGTTCCCCGAGGACGAGTGGTACCCCCTGCACGACTTCCCCGAGATCACCGGCTTCCCGCACGCCGGCGGGCCGGACGGCCCCGGGGACGGGCCGCGCGCCTGGGTGGAGACCGCCTCGGACGGCCGGGACGCGCGGCGCTACGGGTCCCGCCCGCCGGACGCCCGCCGGGCCGAGGAGCTGCGCCGCCGGGGCCGGGGCTGCTGTGTGGTGGCCCCGATCGTGCTGCACGGCCGGGCGTGGGGCGAGCTGTACGTGGCGCGGGAGCCGGGGGAACCGGTCTTCGGTCCCCCGGACGCCGAGTTCGCCGCGGTGCTGGCGTCGGTGATCGCCGCCGCGATCGCCCAGACGGAGCGGCTGGAGGAGGTGCGCCGGCTGGCCTTCACCGACCCGCTGACCGGGCTGGCCAACCGGCGGGCGGTGGACGTGCGGCTGGACGAGGCGCTGGAGCGGCACCGCACGGACGGCACGGTGGTGAGCCTGCTGGTCTGCGACGTCAACGGGCTCAAGTCGGTCAACGACGAGCTGGGGCACGAGGCCGGCGACCGCCTGCTGGAACGATTCGCCTCGGTGCTGTCGCTGTGCGGGGCGATGCTCCCGGACACCCTGGCCGCCCGGCTGGGCGGGGACGAGTTCTGCCTGCTGGCCGTGGGGCCGTCGGCGGACGAGGTGGTCCGGATGGCGGACGAGGTGTGCCGCCGGGCGGCGGAGCTGGAGACGGGGCAGGGCGTGGCCTGCGGGGTCGCCTCGACCGGTGATCCGATAGGCCCGGTCCGCTCGGCCCGCCGGCTCTTCCGCCTGGCGGACGCCGCCCAGTACCGCGCCAAGGCCGCCCGCACGGACAAGCCGGTGGTGGCCGGGCGCGAGGGGACGGGGGCCGGCCGGGCGGGCGGGGACGCGGTCGTCCGCCTCGCGGACCGGGCCGAGCGGGGCGCGCTCGGGTCCGGGGACCGCCGCACCTTCCGCGGACTGGACGTGTGACCGGCGGAGGCGCCCGCGGGGGCGGGGGAGCGGGGCGGAGGCTGCGGCGCACACCGTCGCGGCCGGGTCGTGACAGAACCCGATTCACTCTTTAGGGTTCCTGAATATGGATATGCAGAACCGCGTCGTGGTCGGTCCCTCCGGCACCACCGCCGAGGACGTCGTCGCCGTCGCCCGGGGCCTGGCGCACGTCGAACTGTCCGAGGAGGCGCTCGCCGCCCTGGCCGCCGCCCGCCGGGTCGTCGACGACCTGGCGGCCAAGCCCGATCCCGTCTACGGCGTCTCCACCGGCTTCGGAGCCCTCGCCGTCCGGCACATCCCCGCCGACCTGCGCGTGCAGCTCCAGCGCAACATCGTCCGCTCGCACGCCGCCGGGATGGGACCGCGCGTGGAGCGCGAGGTGGTGCGGGCCCTGATGTTCCTGCGGCTGAAGACCCTGGCCTCGGGCCACACCGGGGTGCGGCCCGAGGTGGCCCGCGCCCTGGCCGGGCTGCTCAACGCGGGGATCACGCCCGTGGTCCACGAGTACGGCTCGCTCGGCTGCTCGGGAGACCTGGCGCCGCTGTCCCACTGCGCGCTGGCCCTGATGGGCGAGGGAGAGGCCGAGGGGCCCGACGGGCGGGTGCACCCGGCGGCCGAGCTGCTGGCCGAGCACGGCCTGGCCCCCGTGGAGCTGCGGGAGAAGGAGGGCCTGGCGCTGCTCAACGGCACCGACGGCATGCTGGGCATGCTGGTGCTGGCCTGCGCCGACCTCGCCCGGTTGTTCACGTGCGCCGACATCACCGCCGCCCTGTCCCTGGAGGCGCTGCTGGGCACCGAGCGGGTGCTCGCGCCCGAGCTGCACGCCGTCCGCCCCCACCCCGGCCAGGCCGCCTCCGCCGCCAACATGCTGAAGGTCCTGGAGGGCTCCGGGCTCACCGGCCACCACCAGGACGACGCCCCGCGCGTGCAGGACGCCTACTCGGTGCGCTGCGCCCCCCAGGTCGCCGGCGCGGGCCGCGACACCCTGGCGCACGCCCGCACCGTCGCCGAGCGGGAGCTGGCGGCGGCCGTGGACAACCCGGTCGTGCTGCCGGGGGAGGGCCGGGTGGAGTCCAACGGGAACTTCCACGGCGCCCCCGTCGCCTACGTGCTCGACTTCCTCGCCATCGCCGCCGCCGACCTGGCCTCGATCACCGAGCGCCGCACCGACCGGCTGCTGGACCGCAACCGCAGCCACGGGCTGCCGCCCTTCCTGGCGGGCGACGCGGGCGTCGACTCGGGGCTGATGATCGCCCAGTACACGCAGGCCGCGCTGGTCGGCGAGATGAAGCGGCTGGCCGTCCCGGCCTCGACGGACTCCATCCCCTCCTCGGCGATGCAGGAGGACCACGTCTCGATGGGCTGGTCGGCGGCCCGCAAGCTGCGCACCTCCGTGGACAACCTGGCCCGCGTGGTGGCCGTCGAGCTCTACGCCGCCGCCCGCGCGGTCGAACTGCGCGCCGCCGGGGGCCTGACCCCCTCGCCCGCCGCCTCGGCCGTGGTGGCCGCCGCGCGCGGGGCGGGCATGGCGGGGCCGGGGCAGGACCGCTTCCTGGCGCCGGAGCTGGCGGCCGCGGAGGCGTTCGTGCGCGGTGGAGGGCTGGTGGCGGCGGCCGAGGCCGTCACCGGACCGCTGGCGTGAGGCCCTCGCGGCCGGAGCGGATGCGGGCGTGGGCCAGCAGGGCCGCGCCCGCGCCGAGGAAGCCCAGGCCGCCGAGGAAGTAGGGCGTGATGTCCAGGCTTCCGGTGTCGGCCAGCCTGGCCCCCTCCCCGAAGGCGCCGGGGGCGCCCGTCCCGGCCTGGGTCCGTACGGCGTCCTGCTCCTGGGGCTGGGCCTGTTCCTGGACCCGGGCCTGCGACGTGGTGGCGGGCCGTGCGGGAGCGCCGTCACCGGTGGCGTTCGCGGACGGGACGAACCACATGCCGCACAGCAGGCCGCCCGCCAGGACGGCGGTCACCAGCGGTCGGCGGTGTGCTCGCACGAAGAGCCCCCTCGATGCAGCGGATGGGAGGTGCGGTGACCGATGCTAGTCACGGCGGCGCGCCGAGTGAAGTGCGGACCGTGATGCGGCGGCTCCTCGCGTCGCAAAACGGCCATAATGCATCATATCTCCATCGAGCTCCTCAAAGGTGCTCGATCTGACCCTCCGTCAACGGGGAGCCGGGGCGGGCCGTCCCCGTGGGCGTGAGGCATTTCCCTGCTCGCGGCGGGAACCCCTGGCGCTGCGAAGGTGTCTTACCCCACAGTCTTACCCTGGGTGGAACGGGTCACAGCTCCCTTGCGTTCTCGTGTGTGCGGCTGTGGGGTGGATGTCCCGCTTTACTCTCACCGGACGGCGTGGGACGCGGCACGGGAGCCAGAGGTTCGTAAGCGGATGGAGAAGCGTGTGATGACGGACGGCAAGCGCCGCAGGAGTGTCGTGGCGGCGGCCGCGTTGCTCAGCGGGGTACTCGCACTGACGGCGTGCGGCGGCGACGGCGGTGGTGGCGGCGACTCCGAGGCCGGCGCGGGCAAGAAGCCGGAGAAGGGCCAGGCCCAGGTGGACCGGGCGGCGGCCGAGGAGGCCTCGGACGCCCGAATAGTCATCACCCCCAAGGACGGCGAGGACAACACCAGCATCCACGCGGCCCGGGTCTCGGTGAAGGGCGGCAAGCTCACCTCGGTGACCATGAAGGCCGCGGCCACGGGAGAGGAGGTGGAGGGCACCCTGGCGGCCGACGGCACCAGCTGGAAGCCGAACGGCCAGCTCGAGCGCGCCACCCAGTACACGATCTCCGCCAAGGCCGAGGACGCGGACGGCCGCGCGGTCCACGAGAACTCGACCTTCACCACGGTCTCGCCCGACAACAGCTTCATCGGCTACTTCACGCCCGAGGACGGCTCGACCGTGGGCGTCGGCATGCCCGTGTCGATCAACTTCGACAAGGGGATCACCGACAAGAAGGCCGTCCAGTCCGCGATCGAGGTCAACTCCACCAGCGGCCAGGAGATCGTCGGCCACTGGTTCGGCGACACCCGCCTGGACTTCCGCCCGAAGGACTACTGGAAGGCCGGCTCCAAGGTCACCGTCGACCTCAACCTCGACGGGGTCGAGGGCGCCGAGGGCATCACCGGCGTCCAGGACAAGAGCTTCAGCTTCACCGTCGGCCGCTCCCAGATCAGCACCGTGGACGTGAAGACCAAGACGATGGAGGTCGTCCGGGACGGCAAGACCGTCAAGACCTTCAAGATATCCGCGGGCGCGCCCGCGACCCCGACCTACAACGGCCAGATGGTGATCTCCGAGAAGTTCAAGGAGACCCGGATGAACGGTGCCACGGTCGGCTTCACCGACGACGACGGCAAGGGCGAGTACGACATCCCGGACGTGCCGCACGCCATGCGCCTGTCGACCTCCGGCACCTTCATCCACGGCAACTACTGGGGAGCCGACTCGGTCTTCGGCAACGTCAACACCAGCCACGGCTGCGTGGGCCTGAACGACGTCAAGGGCGCGAACGACCCCGGGCAGGACGGCGCCTGGTTCTACGACAACTCCCTCCTCGGCGACGTCGTCGTGGTGAAGAACTCGCCGGACAAGCACATAGCCCCGGACAACGGCCTCAACGGCTGGAACATGCCCTGGGAGGAGTGGAAGGCCGGCTCGGCCCTCTGACGGTCCGACAGGACCGCTCCGCCCCCTCCGGGCGCACACCGACATCCTCCGCCGGGCGGCGGACGCGGCGCACAGCGCGCGGCGTCCGCCGCCCGCGGCGTTCCCGGCCCACCGCGCCGGAGGACGGAAGGCGGAAGGAGGACGGGCGCGGGAACGGGCGTGGCGGAAAAGAGGCGGCCTTGGGGGCGGAGCGCGGGAAGACCGGCGCGGAGGTGAACCGGAAGACCCCGGGGAGCGTCCTGACCCCTGCGAGAGCCGGCCGAGTGGCGGCACCCCGTTCCCGCCGGGAGCGGACACCGACCCGTGGGGGGCCGGGCTAGAACGCCTGTCCCCCGACCCGCCGTGTGGTGCCGGCGCACCGGCCTCCCGCAGACTGAGCGCGCGGGGGGCCGCCCGGGTCCCCCGCGCATGGTGAACACCTCACCAGGGGGAAAGTTGACACAACGGAAGAGAGCGCGCGTCGGCGCGATAGCCGCAGCCGTGGCCGTCGCCCTGACGATGGGGCTGACCACCCCGTCGTCCGCCGCACCCGGGACGCCGCCGGCCGGATCCGGCGACCGGACGGGAACCGGCCACGCGCCCCGGAAGACCCACGCCCATCGCACCCTCACCCTCATCACCGGCGACCGCGTACTGCTCGACCACGGCGGCGAGGTCGTCGGAATGGTCCGGGCGAAGGGGCGCGAGGACGTCCCCGTCCAGATCCTGCGCGCCGGGGGCCACACCCACGTGGTCCCCCGGGACGCGCTCCGCCTCATCCGCGAACGCAGGCTCGACCGGCGGCTGTTCGACGTCACCGAGCTCAGCCGCGAGCAGCACCGCGCCAGGACCGGGAGCGGCGTCCCGGTCATCGTCACCTACGAGGGCGCCCGCCCCGCGGCGAAGGCCGAACTGCACGCCGAGGCCGACCCGCTCGTGCGCGCCGTCCTCCGCTCCGTCGGCGGCGAGGCGCTGACCGTCTCCGAGGACACCGCCGCGGACGCCTGGACGGCCCTGACCCGGCCGTCCTCCGAGGCCGGGCAGCTCACCGCGGCCCCCGGGATCGCCACCGTCTCGCTCGACGGACTCCACCGCGCCGCCCTCGACCGGAGCACCGCCCGCATCGGCGCCCCCACCGCGTGGAAGGCCGGCTACGACGGCACGGGCGTCACCATCGCGGTCCTCGACACCGGCATCGACACCGGCCACGGCGACCTCGCCGGACGGGTCGTGGCGGAGAAGAACTTCTCCGCCGCCGGGGACGCCGGGGACCGCTACGGGCACGGCACCCACGTCGCCTCGATCGCGGCCGGCACCGGCGCGCGGTCCGGCGGCACCCACAAGGGGGTCGCCCCCGGGGCGAGACTGCTCAACGCCAAGGTCCTCGACGACGACGGCTACGGCAGCGACTCGGAGATCATCGCGGGCATGGAGTGGGCCGTGGCGCAGGGCGCCCGGGTCGTCAACCTCAGCCTCGGCGACACCGACACCCCCGAGATCGACCCGATGGAGGAGGCCGTCAACCGGCTGTCGGAGCAGACCGGCGCCCTCTTCGTGGTCTCGGCGGGCAACGAGGGCCCCGGCGCCTCCACCATCGGCACCCCGGGCAGCGCGGACGCCGCGCTGACCGTCGGCGCCGTGGACAAGGACGACAAGCTCGCCGACTTCTCCTCGATCGGCCCCCGCACCGGGGACGGCGCGGTCAAGCCCGACCTGACCGCACCCGGCGTGGACATCGGGGCCGCGGCGGCCGAGGGCAGCACCGTGGCCGAGGAGGGCACCCCGGTCGCCGACGGCTACGTCGCCATCTCCGGCACCTCCATGGCCGCCCCGCACGTCGCGGGCGCCGCCGCCCTGCTGGCCCAGCGGCACCCCGACTGGACCGGCGAGCGCATCAAGGCCGCGCTGACCGCCTCCGCCCGCCCCGCCCGGGGGTACACCCCCTTCCAGCAGGGCTCGGGGCGGGTGGACGCGGCCGCGGCGCTGGAGCAGACGGTCGTCGCCGAACCGGCCTCGCTCTCCTTCGGCACCGTCCGGTGGCCGCACCACGACGACGAACCGGTCACCCGGACCGTCACCTACCGGAACCTCGGCGACCGCGACGTCACCCTGAAACTCACCGCGGACGGCACCGGCCCGCACGGCGGGGCCGCGCCCGCGGGCCTGTTCACCCTCTCCGCCGGCCGGGTCACCGTCCCCGCGGGCGGCACGGCCTCGGTCGACGTCACCGCCGACACCCGGCTCGGCGGCAGCCGCGACGGCGCCTACGGGGTGGTGGTCACCGCGGCCGGGGACGGCCGCACCGTCCGCACCGCGGGAGCCGTCGGCCGCGAGGCGGAGTCCTACGACCTGACGGTGCGGGTCCTCGGCCGCGACGGCGGACCGGCCGGCGACTGGCAGGCCTCCCTGACCAGGCACGACGACGGGGCGTACACCGACATCCGGAGCGAGGGCGGCACCGCCGCCGTCCGGATGCCCAAGGGCGTCTACACCCTCTCCGGCGAGATCGCCGTGCCGGGCGGGGAGGAGGACGGGATCGCCGGCCTGGACTGGCTCGTCGCCCCCACGGTGAAGCTCACGAAGGACACCACGATCACCCTCGACGCCCGCCGGGCCAGACCCGTCACGATGACGGCACCGGACCGCGGGGCCCGGCAGACCGACCTGACCGTCGCGGCCGACCTCTCCTCCGAGGACGGCTACGTCAGCATCGCCCTGTCCGCGCCCGGCCTCGCCCGGGGCTTCCGCACCGCACAGGTCGGCGCGGCGGGGGCGGGCACCGAGATCGAGGCCGACGCCTCCACCGCCTGGACCAACGGCGGCACCGAGTACCACGCCGCCCACAGCCGCAAGGGGAGCCTCTACACCGGCCTCACCCTGCACACCAGGAAGTCGGAGATGGCCAGGCTCATCGTCTCCCAGGCCGCCACGGCACCCGGCCGCACCGGTGTGCTGACGACCACGGCCGACAGCGTCGAGTGGTCCTCCGGCACCGAGCGCAGCATCCCGCGCACCACGATCGTGTACGTCAGGACCCAGGGCACCCGCTGGTCCCAGAGCTTCCTGCAGTGGAACGGGGACGGCGAGTGGGAGGCCGACTACTACGGCGAGGAGCGCGACTACCAGGCCGGCCGGAGCTACCACCACGCCTTCAACAACGGCGTCTTCGGCCCCGCCCTGGGGACGGAGTACAGGGGGATCTTCCGCGACGGCGACTCCCTGCACGGGACGGTGAACCCCTTCTCGGACGGCTCCGGGCACCTGGGCGGCAGCACCTACGACAAGGCCACCACGGTCCTGTACCGCAACGGGAAGAAGTACGCCACGAGGGACGAGTCCCTGGACTTCGCCGAGTTCACCCTGCCGGCGGGCAGGGCGACGTACAAGCTGGTCACCACCGTCGAACGCAGCGGCCTCTCCCGGCTGAGCCGCAAGGTGAGCGCCGCCTACACCTTCACCTCGAGCCGCACCTCGGAGGAGACCGAGATCCCGGCCTCGGCGGTGCGCTTCGCGCCGAGACTGGCCCTGGACGGCACCGCCGAGGCGGGGGCGACGGTGACGGTGCCGGTGCGGGTCCAGGGCGCGGCGGCGGGCGGGAACCTGCGGTCGCTGAGTGTGTCCGCCTCCTACGACGGCGGCAGGACGTGGCGGAAGCTCTCCGTGGTGAAGGGCCGGGTCACGGTCCGGAATCCGGGCAAGGGCAGGACGGTGTCCTTCACCGCGGCGGTGAAGGACACCAAGGGCAACGCCCTGACCCAGACGATCATCGACGCCTACCGCACCCGGTGACGCCGTGACGTGGTGACCCGGTGACCCGGTGGCGCGCCGGGCACCGCCTCCGTGCCGCGGGACACGGGCGACGGCCCGCCGGAGCACCGCTCCGGCGGGCCGTCCGCGTCCCCGCTGCCGCCTCCGTGCGGCGGGAATGCGGGGACGGATCACCCGAACGGTGCATAAGGTCCGTCCCAGCGGGGACCCGAACGGATGCGGGGGAGCACACGAGCACGTACGAGGACCCGAACCGCCGAAAGGACGTGGCAGAAGTGAAGGTCGCCTTTCTCGTCGCCCCCGAGGGCGTGGAGCAGATCGAGCTGACCGACCCGTGGCAGGCGGTGAAGGACGCGGGCGGCACCCCGACCCTGCTGTCCACCGGCGGCGGACCGGTCCAGGCGTTCAACCACCTCGACAAGGCCGACACCTTCGAAGTGGACCGGCAGGTCGCCGACGCCGAGGTCGAGGAGTACGACGGCCTGGTCCTGCCCGGCGGCGTGGCCAACCCCGACTTCCTGCGCATGGACGAGAAGGCCGTCGCCTTCGTCCGGGAGTTCTGCCAGACCGGCAAGCCCGTCGCCGCGATCTGCCACGGGCCGTGGACGCTCGTCGAGGCCGACGTGGTGCGCGGGCGGAAGCTCACCTCGTTCCCCAGCCTGCGCACGGACATCGCCAACGCGGGCGGCACCTGGGTGGACGAGCAGGTCGTCGTCTGCACGGAGGGCCCGAACACCCTGATCACCAGCCGCAAGCCGGACGACCTCAAGGCCTTCGACGAGGCGTTCCTCAGGGAGTTCCAGACCGTCTCCGCCTGACCGGCGGCCCGGCGGGCTCCGCCGGGCGGTGCGCGCACGGAGGGACCGCCCCCGCGGGCGGTCCCTCCGCACGCTCCCGGCCGGCGGCCGGGACCCGGCATGACCCGGCAGGTCATCGACTCCGGCCGCGCGACGCGGAAGGATCGCCGCCGTCCGCACCGGCCCGGTCCGTACCTCAGGAGGAGACATGACCGCCTACGCCATCGCCCACCTCCGCAACCACCCCGGTCCCCACCCGGACGTGATCGCCTACCTGGAGCGCATCCAGGACACCCTGGAGCCCTTCTCCGGCCGCTTCCGCGTCCACGGCGGCCCGATGGAGATGCGGGAGGGCGAGTGGCCCGGAAGCGTGGTGGTGATCGAGTTCCCGGCGATGGAGCAGGCCCGCGCCTGGTACGACTCGGAGGCGTACCAGGAGATCCTGCCGCTGCGCACCGACCACATCGACAGCACGGCCTTCCTCGTCGAGGGCGTCGGCCCCGACTACCACCCCCGGCGGAAGGCCGAGGCGATGCGCCGGGCGGCGGACGCCTGACCCACCGCCCCGGCCGACCGGTCACGCGGCCCGGGCCGCGCCCACCGGGCAGGGCACACGGCTGTGCCGCCGAGTGTCCGCCGCCATGCGACCCATCGGCGGCAGCCGCTCGCCCGGCGGGCGCGCCCGGTCACGAGCGCAGGCGGGCCATCGGTTCACCACTGACGGGACGTGCCGGCCGCTCCCCGGCCGCATCGGCCTCCGGGGACCACGGAGCAGGTCCTTCCTGCCGAGCGGATAGGCGGGATCGTCATCGCTGGATAGAGTCGCCTCGTTACACCTGGTTGTGGGGACAGCCGGGGCACCACGGGGAGGGCATGCAGCACATGGGTCGTCGTTCTCAGGGCTTGGTCGGCGTCTGGGCTGAGATGCAAAGGCAGCAGCTGCGCCAGATGGAGGCCGACGCCAGGCGGCAGAGACAGGAAACGCAGCAAGCACGGGCCTACCAGCGGCGAGCCGCCCAGAGCCACCGCGAGTACATGCAGGCGGAGGCACTGCGCCGCACGGAGGAACTGGACGCACAGGTCGCGTCGCTGCAAGGTCTTCTCGCCTCGGGGTGCCGGGCCCCGGCTTTCAGGGCCTCCTCCCTCATGCGCCCCGAGGAGGTCCAGCCGTTCGCCCCGGGGCCGCTGGCGCAGCCCGTGCCCATGCCGAACTTCGACCATTACCAGGTGCAGAGCGGATGGACTGCCAGTCGCCGAGCACAGGCGCACGCCGAAGCCCGGGCGCGCTTCGAGCGGGACTGGCACGCGGCCCAGGCGGCCGAGGCGCAGCGACAGCAGCAGCTGGCGGCGTACCAGCGGGAGTACCGGCAGTGGGCTGACGCCCAGTTGGCCGAGGTGCGGCGGCACAACGCCGGCGTCATCGAGCTGACCGAGGGGGTGGGGCGCCGGGATCCCGAGGCCGTGGTCGAGTACTTCTCCGCCGCTCTCTACGCGTCGACCGCGTGGCCGGAGGGCTTCCCGCGTCAGGTGGCAGCGGCCTACGACGCCGCAGCCGGGCAGCTGGTGCTGGACTGGGAGCTGCCCGCCTACAGCATCGTCCCCGAGGCCAGATCCGTTCGGTACATGCAGGCGGCCGACCAGTTCAAGGAGAGCACCCGGCCGGTGACTCAGCGCCGAGCCCTCTACCGGGAGGTTCTCGCGCAGTGCATGCTGCTCGTCCTGCACGAACTCTTCGCCGCGGACGAACCGGGCGCACTCGAATCGGTGGCCCTGAACGGATTCGTGGAGGGGCACGACCCCACGACGGGCCGGCCGGGCCACATCCACCTGGCGACCGTCATGGCTCCGCGCTCGACGTTCCGCGCTCTGCACCTGGCGCAGGTGGATGCCTGCAGCTGCCTGGCCGATGCACTGCGCGGGCAGCTCTCGGCCCGCCCCGACCAGCTCGCTCCGGTACGGCCGGGCCGCCGACCGCAGGAGGTCGGGAACCATGTCGTCACGCACGGCAGTGACGAGGAACCCGACCTGTACGAGATGGATCCGATCGCCTTCGAGAACCTCGTCGCCGATCTCTTCCGGGCCATGGGAATGCAGGCCGTCACCACCCAGCGCTCGAACGACGGCGGGGTGGACGTCGACGCACTCGATCCGGCACCGATCCGAGGCGGCAAGATCGTCGTGCAGGTGAAGCGCTACCGCAACACCGTGCCGCCCACCGCCGTACGCGACCTGTACGGGACCGTGCAGGACACCGGTGCCAACAAGGGCGTCCTCGTGACGACCTCGCGGTTCGGCCCCGGCTCGCACACCTTCGCCAACGGCAAGCCGCTGGAACTGATCTCGGGAACCGAACTCGTCGACCTGCTGCATCGTCACGGGCTCCGCCGACGCCTGGGCGACGGTGCCCGCCGGTCCGCGGCGCAGCCGGCGCCGGCGGTCCCGGACGCCCGCCTGCCCGACGACTACAACGTCCTGGGCATGTCGTGGACCGGAAGCGTCGCCTTGGACGTGTGCGCCCTCGTCTGCCGCGGCAACCGCGTCCTCAGCGACGACCACTTCGTCTTCTACAACAACCCGCAGACGCCGGACGGCTCCGTGCGCGTCCTTCCCGCCACCGCACCCGACAGGGCTGCGCTCTGCGTCTCCTTCGACGCGTTGCCGGACGAGGCCGACCGGTTCGTGCTCGTGGCCGCCATCGACCCGGAGGCCGACCCGGACGCCGACCTCTCGGGCTTCACGGAAGCGTGCATCCGCCTGCTCGACCCCGGGCTGGCCGAGCTGGGGCGCCTGGAGGTCTCCGACGGCCGGCCGCGCGAGACCTCGTTGGTGCTCGGCTCCTTCCGCCGCAGGCCGACCGGGGACTGGGACTTCGTCCTGGGCGGCAAGGGCTACACGGGCGGCCTGGGGGAGCTCGTTCAGGACTTCGGCATCGAGGTGGGGTAGGACCAGGGCTCAGGGCCTTGGTCCCGCTGCGCCGGCCGGGGTCTGCGAACGCGGCTTGACGACCCACGCCGCCCCGAGTCCAACAGTCTGGTAGCCGCCGCCTTTGCCGTCGTGACCGACGAGGAGGGCCGCATCCTGCTCCAGCGCCGCCGCGACAACGACCTGTGGGCCCTGCCCGGCGGCGGCATGGAGATGACCGACTCCCTGCCGGGCACGGCCGTGCGCGAGGTGAAGGAGGAGACCGGACTCGACGTGGAGATCACCGGCCTGGTCGGCACCTACACCGACCCCCGCCACGTCATCGCCTACAGCGACGGCGAGGTCAGGCGGCAGTTCAACGTCTGCTTCACTGCCCGCGTCACCGGAGGCGAGCCGGCGATCTCGGACGAGTCCACCGAGCTGCGGTTCGTCCCGCCCGGAGAGCTCGACTCCCTGCCGATGCACCACACCCAGCGGCTCAGGCTCCGGCACTTCCTGGAGCACCGCGACCGGCCCTACCTCGGCTGACCCACCAGCGAGACGACGATGCCCCCGGTCCTGTGCGAGCAGGCCGGGGGCACCGGGGTGGCAGGGCCGGATCAGCCGTCGACCGGGGCGATGCCGGTCGGGCAGGAGCGGCCCCGGTTCGTCTCGGACGGGGCATCTAGCTTGACGCCCGTGCCTACGAGGGTGTGCTCCTATGTGACCCATCCCGTGTTCTGAAAGACTTCAATCGTCGCCGGAAGGCGGTTGTACGGCTTGAGGGTTCTGCTCGCATGGGACTTCAATGGCGCCGTGAACATGGAATCGATGGATGGCAGCGCGAACATCGCCGGGCAGGCGTCACTCGATGACGTCATGGCGCGGCTTCGCCGGGACAGGCCGGTGTTCCACTCCGAGGCGGACCTCCAGCACAGCTTCGCTCGGGTCCTGTGGGAGTTGGCACCTGGCGTGCGCTCCAGGCTTGAGGTGCCTCAGCGCTCGTCAGGAAGGCCCGAATATCTGGACCTCCTGTGCATCGGATCTTCGGCTTCCACTGCTGTCGAGTTCAAATACGTCACCCGGGAGTGGACAGGCGAGGCTGGCCCTCTTGGAGAGGAATACGCGCTGAGGTCACATGGGGCTGCCGATCTCGCTCGACTGCACTTCGTTCGGGACATAGCCAGGTTGGAGCGCTTCTGCACTCAACGCGACCAGAACGGCTTGGCGCTCATCCTGACCAATGAGCCGTTGCTGTGGACACCGCCACGGCCTCAAAGCAGGCGCACAAGGGATCATGAGTTCAGGATCCACCAAGGGGTGGTGCTCAGCGGCACGCTGCTGTGGGCCGAGGGAACTTACGAGCCGAACACGTGCAACCTACGGGGGGCGTACCCCCTCGACTGGCAGCCGTACTCGCAGCAGGACGGGACCGGGGGGGAGTTCCGCTACCTGGCCGTGTTCATTGATCCCCTGACGACAGCGGATCTCCATACCTGAGTACTTCGGCGGCCCAGGTGTCGTGCCGACTGAGCCGTGACTCCCCTGAGGCAGGGGAGGGCTCCGGGCCGACCAGGGACATACAGAAGCCAAGAATGCTCGTTTCCCGCACCTGAGCCGGGAAGGCACCCTAGGCTCCTTCGCTGTGGAGTGGATAGCACCTGTCAGCACGGCTCTGGGCGCGGTGATCGGTGTCGGGGCGACACTGCTCGCCGACCGGCTCCGGTGGCGGCGTGAGCGGGCGGACCGGGCGCTGGAGACACGTCGGCAGTTGTATGCGGAGTACTCCGCCGCACTCTCGCGCATCAGGTCCGCCCTCAACGAGGCCGCCAACGATGCTTCCCTGTCGGGGGAGGAACGGAAGCGCCGGGTGCGGGAACTGTTCCTGGCACCCGGCGCGTACGAGCTCCGCCATCAGCTGGCCATCCTCGCGCCGGAGGACATCGTCAACGCCTCCGGTGCCGCGTTCAGGCTCCTTCGGGACACCAGGGACCGCATCCTCGAAGGAGCCGATGCGGCGAGTCCGGCCTATGCGCGGCTGGAGGACGCCTACGACGCCGCCATAGCCGATCTGCGCCGGACGATGCGCAGGGACCTCGGAGTTCCGGACCGAATCGCCGAGTGACGATCCGCGGTCCTGCGCTGCCCGGTCACTCGGCCCTGGCCACGCCCACCGGGCAGGACACGCCCGTGCCTACGAGGGCATAGCTATGTGACCCATGAAGCGACGAGCAGCGATCCACTGCCGGATCACCAGGACCGGGGCGGCGCGGGTCTTGGAGTCGCCCGCCAGGAGGAGGACTGCCGGGCCCTGAGCGCCCGCAAGGGCTGGGACGTCATAGCCGTCCATACCGACAATGATGTCAGCGCATACTCCGGAGCGCCGCGCCCGGCGTGGCAGGACCTCATGGAGGACGTGCGCAACGGGACTGTGGACGCCATCGTGTGCTGGCACGCGGACTGGCTGACACGCTCCCCGCGCGAGCTGGAGGACGTGATCGATCTCGCCGACCGGTACGGCCTTGAGCTGGCCACGGTCAGCGGGGAAATCGACCTCGCGACGCCGACCGGCCGCATGATCACGCGTATGCTCGGCGCCGCCACCCGCCACGAGGCGGAGCACAAGGCCGAGCGGCAGCAGCGCCAGCGCCGCCAGGCCGCCGAGGCGGGGAGGATTGCCGGAGGCGGAAAGCGCCCCTTCGGGTACGAGGATGACCGGACCACCGTGCGCTAGGACGAGGCCGAGGTCATCCGTGAAGGTGCCCGTCGCGTACTGGCAGGCGAGAGTCTGTCGAGCATCTGCCGCGACTGGCAGGAGCGCGGCATCACCACCGTGGCGGGCATTCCGTGGAAGCCCAGCGCGCTGCGCCGCATGCTGGCATCCGCACGGATCAGCGGCCGACGCGAGCACACCCCGCGAAGCTCCTGGGAGAAGACCCGCTCCCTGCTCGGTGAGATCGTGGCCGACACCGTATGGCCCGGGATCATCAGCCGTGAGGAGTCCGACCGTCTCCGGGCGCTGCTGTCCGACCCCGAGCGGCGCCGCAGGGTCGAGGGCACCACCAGGCGGAGCTACCTGCTCTCCGGCGTCCTGCGGTGCGTGAAGCCGAAGGCGGACGGTACGCCGTGCGGACACGGCATGGTCGGCAGGCCCCGCTCAGGCGTACCGCGCTACGTCTGCCCCAACACCCGCGGCACCGACGGGCGTGGAGGGACAGCGACCAACGCCGGGAAGACGGACGAACACGTACGCGACGTGATCCTGACCGCGCTGGACTCGCCCGCGCTCCGGAAGCGGCTCCAGCGCCCGGACGACGAGGGCAACGGCCCCTACGCGGAGATCCGGGCCGACGAGGAGGAGTTGGAGGAGCTTGCCAGGGACTTCGGCAACCGCAAGATCAGCCGCAAGGAATGGATGATCGCCCGCCAGCCGGTCGAGGAGCGGTTGGCGCGCAACCGGGCGAAGCCGGCGAAGACATCGAGGACGGCCGTCCTGCTGGCCTTAGTGGGCAGCTACGAGGACATGCGGGAACGCCGGGAGAAGATGAACGAATCCCAGCGCCGCGCGATCGTCACAGCGACCGTACGAGCCATAGAGGTGGCCCCCGCCAACCCGCGCAAGCGCTGGGATCCGGACCGGTTCGTCTTCGACTGGATCGCCTGAGGGAGCGGCACGGGACCGGCGCGTGAGCGGATCACTGTGGCTGTTCGCTCACACGCTGGATCTCGTAGCCGTACATCTTGTCCACGTTGACCGAGAAGTACATCTTCGTTCTTCCGTCTTCCTTGATCGACTCAAGCGAGGCGACCTCGGCGTCGAAGAACGAACCGGCGGCGTCGATGTGGAGATGGATGCCGGTGCTGGGCTCGTCGTATGCGAACTCCCAGGTGCCTTTCCCGGAAATCGGGCCTTTCCCGGGCGGAGGATCGTTGAAACTGAAGACGATGGCGCTACGAGGAATACCGGACATTTCGAAACGGCCATCGGCGTGGAAGTCGACCCGTCCCCGGCCGTCATCGCTGCGCCAGGAACCGACGACATCGGCCTTCTTCAGGAGCGCCTGCTCCGGATCGAATGCGGCCAGGAGAGCGAAGGCCGCCAGGAACACCAAGGGCAGCGCGGCCATCGTGGCCAGTACCGAGCACCCCACCTTCCAGGGAGGCCAACGTCTCACGGAATCACGCTCCCTTGCCCCGCCCGCCCTCCAACGGAGGGAGACTACCGGCCCGTGAATTTCCCCTGGCTGGGACCGTGGCATGGGAACGGGTCCCGGGTCCCACGAGGGTGAGGATCCGCACCACGCGCTCTATCACCGCCAGATCCTCGATGACGGGCGGAAGCCCCTGCCGAGCACGGGACGCGGCCACCCGCTCTCTCAATTCCTCACCCGACAGCGAGGCACCCATGGGAGAGATCCAGCGCCCCGGCGTACCGCTTCCCGCCGGCCTTCAGAGCGCGGATGTGGGCGATGTCCAGGTTGAGAACGGGCTTGCCGTCGATGATGCGCACCGTCGGTGCTCCACAGCGGGGGGCATAGCAGCCACCCCTAGCTAAGGTCATGAGCGCGGCGATGGTGGCGTTGTCGTACTTCCTGTGCGGCTCCCCGGTCATGGTGCCCTCCTCCACTCAACAGGGCCCTTTGGAACGTTAGAGACGGGTACTGACGACAGCCCCGACCGACGAGGCCGCCACACCTAGCCGCTCACCTAGACCCAGGACCGTCACGATGCGTTTTACGGCCGCCTGACGGATTCGAGGGCGTAGGGCCGTCACAGGTCAACGGATTGACATCACCGCCCTGACGTCAACGGCGGCAAGCGACCATCTGGCTCCGTTTCGGCACGCCGTTTCGCAGAGTGATCGAACCTACAAGGCAGGTGTCGGGGATGACCCGCGTGCCACGGACGTGCCAGAACGGCCGGTCAACCAGGATCACTTGGGTCCGTAGCGGAGTGGAAGGCCATAGGCAGGATCAGGACCGCCGCGCATGTAACCAGCGAAGACGTTCTGACGAGGGGCGCCAGGCTTACAAGGAAGAGATCAGGTCCTCGACAGGTTGTCTCCCTTCGCCGGCCTGCTAGAAGATGTCCAGAACAACTACTTCACAGTCCAAGGCAGGACCGACTTGTTCACAAGACGTGGCGTTAGCCGCACGAGTCACAGACTCCCGTCACAGGGAGTTGAACGAAGCAGGTGAGACAGACCTGCGGGGGTGGGCCGCCCTCACGTGCGCGCCGGCGCTCAACGGTTGCCTGCAATCGAGGAGCGAGTGCCGCCGTACCACCGTCGGGCGGCAGCGTCGCGCCGAAACGGCGGTAGCAAGCCAACCGTGCCTCGGCCGCGTGATGCTCGCGCTCGAACACGTCCTCCAGCGGGGGCTCTCCCGCAACCCGGAGAACTTCCTTGTACCCCTCGCCCACCATGCCGTCGTCGCTGTGCACCACCAGAGCGGTCAGCGGCGGGTCACCACGGCGGTGCGCTTCACGGACGACCACGCCAAGCACGGCACCGATCCAGTTGTGGAGTAGAGCCGAAGTGCGGATGCCGGAGGTCTTCTGGACCTTTTCCGCGAGCTCCTTGTAGGTGATGACCGCGTGATAGGTGCGTGCGACGTCAATGAGCAGCGAATACGCCTCTTCAGCCCAGATGTCGCGGGCTTCCGCCGCCTTCATGGGAGAGCCATCGGACTCCCGCCAGTAACCACGCTGCACCATGCTGCCCGCCCCCAAGGGAATCCCGGCCGATCAGGCACGCGGCACCGTGCCCAGCAGCCCGCCCCCAGGTGCCCCGTGCTTCGCACTCATCCTGCCCTCATGCCGCACGGGGCTCAACCTCCACCATCAGGCCCATTTGAGACGAAGAGGCCACTCGGACCCCTTCAGAGGGCTGTGGACTACGTGTGGACACACCCCAAGATGGACGGTGCGTGATGCCGTGACCTGCTACATCGCCCGGGAGCCAAGAGGCCTCCAAAGCCAGGCGCTCCGTCAGCGCTATCGGATAGCGTGCGATCGCGTACGTCGTCGGCTCCGGGAGGTCCCATGCACGCTGCCGCGCTCACCAGCCCAGCTCGACTCTGGTCGGCAGACGAGGTCCTGGCACGTCCCGGCCCGGTACCCGCTGCCCCCGGCGTGTACGGATGGCACTTCACGAAGGCTCCCTCCCCGGACTTACCCGCCGGACAGCTCCTCTACGTGGGTATCGCCCCGCGGCACATGGCGAACCGGACAAGCACCCAGAACCTGCGGACGCGAGTGCGGTACCACTTCCGGGGCAACGCGGAGGGTTCCACGCTCCGGCTCACCCTGGGCTGCCTGCTCGGCCTGGAGCTGCGCCGGGTAGGCAGCGGCCGGCGCATGACCTTCGGCGAGGCCGGGGAAGCCGAACTCACCCGGTGGATGGCGGAGCACGCCTGCGTGTGTTGGGTGGAGCACCCGGAGCCGTGGATGGTGGAGTCCGACCTGATCACCAGACTCGACCTGCCCCTGAATCTCGACCAGAACCGGCACAACAACTTCCACGCCCGACTCACCGAGATACGTGCCCAGGCACGCCAGCGGGCCAGGGAAATGCCCATCGGCTTCTGAGGAGGCGGCAGTCGGGCGGTTGACATCAGCAGATGACATCAACGTCCCCGGACAGCAGCGAAGCGGGACGGTCGTACGAGGACCAAGAGCCGTCAGACACGAGAGCCGGGCAGGACGTGCAGCTCGGTGATCGAACTTGTAAAGCGGTGGCCAGCACACGGCCTGGGGTAGCTACCGCAGGCCGTCGACGCGTTCGGTTGCTCGCAGCATGCGGGCTACCTCCTGGGCCACGGGGGCCGGTAGGCGCAGGTGGAGGATGCCTGAGCCGTCGGCGTCCGTGTCGGCGCGGGTTGCCAGCTCGGTGGTGTCGATGCCGGCGGAGGACAGGGCGTCGGCCAGGTCGGCCGCCGCATTCGTCGCGTCTCGCCAGCCCGCCACGTAGTCCACGCCACGCACCCAGAGCCAGCCGTCCGGGTCCAGTTCGCCGCTCTCGGAGGCAGGGCCTATCGGGTCGTGCTGCACTGAACTTCCTGCGAATGAGGTTGGGCACCGTGCCGTTCGCGCCGACGATCAGGCATGACGGCGGCCCCGGTCCCATCAGGCACCGGAGTCCGCGAGGGCTCCCAGGGCCGGACCACCCGGATACTGCCAGGCGAGGGGTGGTCCGACTTCTTCACATGTCTTGCCGGTCAGCGTGGATAGGGATCGCCGGCTACCGCCAGCAGTATGACCACCGCGGCCCAGAAGACGACCATCAGCACACAGAACAGGCGCTGCCTCACAGGTACTCCCCCTCGGCAGGGATCATGCGCCAGTTGCGGGTGACGATCTCCCGGTACGTACGGTGGGACGGGTGGCTTCCCGTGTGGGAGAAGGCCCAGGCGCGCGCCTCGTTGAAGTCCGCTTCCGTGTCGGAGGAGGCCAGGCACGAGGAGCACTCCAGCTCGTGCAGCATCTCGGGGGCGTCCGCAGTGACGTGCGGCGCCATCGTCCACGTGATGTAGCGGAAGACCGAGCGCGTCACAGGGCGTCCTTGCCGTACGGGTTCCTGCTGTAGGCGTTGACCTCGGCCAGCCGCGCCGTCAGCCGCTCCTTCAGGGTGACGGGCCGTACATGGCCCGGGTCCGCGTCCCACTCCAGACCGCCGCCGGGCGGTCTGAGCTGTACGTGCGAGCCGAGGTGGTCCATCACCCGGCCCACGCACCCCGTCCGTTCGTCCAGCGCCAGCGTGCCCACGTCGAGGGCTCCCTTGTCGCTCATGCAGTGAGGATCACGCCGGTACCACGGACGTTGATACCTCCCCCAAAACCCATTTGGGGACGTCCCGGAGTTGGTAGAACGTCCCTGGCTACGTCCCCACAACCAGGGAGAGACTCGGTGCAGAACGAGCGACTACGAGCCGCCATGGCAGCCGGTGGGTGGACCTACGCCACTCTCGCGGCGAAGGCGGAGGTGGACCCCAAGTCCGTTGAGCGGTGGGTCAATCTCGGCCGCACCCCGCGCCGTATGACGGCGATGCTGGCTGCCGAAGCCTTAGGAGAAGACGTGCACGCACTCTGGCCGGCCTTGCGCCAGGCCCGCAGCGCACGAGCCATAAGTCCCGAACTGATGGCCCTGTACGACCAGCGCGCGGACGTTCCCGTATCGGTGATCACGGACATGCTCGCCCGGGCCCGCGAGCACATCGACGTACTGGTCTACGCGGCCGTCTTCCTGCACGAGGCGTACCCCCGCCTCAACGACCTGCTGCGGGAGCGGGCGGCCGAGGGGTGCGGTGTGCGCATCGCCATCGGTGACGCCGACAGCGAGAACGTCCAGCAGCGAGGACGGGAGGAGAAGTTCGGCCACGGCATCGAGTCCCGCTGCCGACTCGCGCTCATGCACTACCGGCCCCTGGTCGGTGTGCCGGGCATCGAGATCCGCACACACGGGACCACGCTCTACAACTCCCTCTACCGGGCGGACGACCAGATGTTGGTCAACACCCACGTGTGGGGTGTCAACGCCTACGGGGCACCCGTGTGGCACCTGCGCCGCCACGACAGCGGCAGGATCTTCGACACCTACGCGCAGAGCTTCGACGCCGTCTGGGCAACGGCGACACCGGTACGGGAAGAGTGAGGCATGGCACGGACCGAGTACTACGACGACCCCGACGCCCCCGAGCCCAACAGTCTGGTCGTCGCCGCCTCCGCCGTCGTGACCGACGAGGAGGGCCGCATCCTGCTCCAGCGCCGCCGCGACAACGACCTGTGGGCCCTGCCCGGCGGCGGTATGGAGATGACCGACTCCCTGCCGGGCACGGCCGTGCGCGAGGTGAAGGAGGAGACCGGACTCGACGTGGAGATCACCGGCCTGGTCGGCACCTACACCGACCCCCGCCACGTCATCGCCTACAGCGACGGCGAGGTCAGGCGGCAGTTCAACGTCTGCTTCACCGCCCGCGTCACCGGAGGCGAGCCGGCGATCTCGGACGAGTCCACCGAGCTGCGGTTCGTCCCGCCCGGAGAGATCGACTCCCTGCCGATGCACCACACCCAGCGGCTCAGGCTCCGGCACTTCCTGGAGCACCGCGACCGGCCCTACCTCGGCTGACCCACCAGCGAGACGACGATGCCCCCGGTCCTGTGCGAGCAGGCCGGGGGCACCGGGGTGGCAGGGCCGGATCAGCCGTCGACCGGGGCGATGCCGGTCGGGCAGGAGCGGCCCCGGTTCGTCTCGGACGGAGCATCTAGTGCTCTGACCGCATAGGTTCGCCGGGTTGGCGGCGTCGGTGCTCGGACCGGCTGGACTCGGTGTGGGAACAATGCGAGCGGTCGCGGAGCCGATCAAACTAGGCTCCCAGCATGTCTGGTCCGACGTTGGTGATCGAGTTGGCGGAGCCGCTCCCCCCGGCTGCGCTGCGGGAGTTCCGCGCGTTGATGGTGGAGCTCTCCTCCCACTTCGACGAGAAGCGGCCCGGGTTCTTCGACGTCAACGTGCCCGCAGAGCGACTGGGCGTCGAGGACAGGCGAGAGAAGGACTGGCGAAAGCCGTTCCCGCTGCCACTCCTCGGCAACACCTCCGCAGACGAGGAGTTCACAGCCTTGGTGGGATTCAATCCGCAGCGCGAGGACTGGCGTCGGCCCTTCCTGGTCTACTTGATGGGGCCGGGCGTCGGCGACGAAAGCACCTTCGAGGCTGAGCACGCGGACGAGCCCGAGGTGGAAGCCATCCTCGGCTTCAGACCGACCCATGCCGTCAATGTCAGCGCCGGCTGCAATCGCGAGATCGACCACGTGACCACGGCCCTGCTGACCGCCGCTGTCATGGACGTCATCGGGGGCGTGGCCAAAGCCGAGCTGCTGGATGGACAGGCGTCGGTCGTCGCTGGCTTTCCGGGGGTGTTGGGGATCGCGGGCGACGACTGGATGGCGCTGGGATCGGCGGAGTTCCTGCGGGCCTGGGCTGGGCACCCCGCCTTCCGGCTGGTCAAGTAGCCCAGACAGATTCGCTGCGGACGTGGTGCTGTGACCTGAAACGTTCGCCCGGTCGCCTGATCATGCGGCGAGAGCGGGTCGGCCGCCCCAACGGATGCCTTTCTCGCTTCGGATACGGGCGCGTTCCTTGCGTTCGGCAACCAGGACGTCATGGTGGCGGGCATTGGCATTGCGCCGGCGGAGGTAGCCGTGCAGGGCCCGGGTCTGCACGATGTGATTGGGGTGGTTCGAGTTGGCGGTGGTGAACCGCCGCAGCGGTCCGAAGTGCGCTTCGATCGGGTTCGCCCACGAGGCGTAGGTTGGGGTGAAACACAGCTCGACCTTGTGTTTCTTCGCCCAGCGACGGATGTCGGCGCCCTTGTGGGCGGACAGGTTGTCCAGGATCACGTAGATCGGTGCGCCGTCGGGCCGGGCGGCACGGATCGATCTCAGCGCGGCCAGCGTGTT
This sequence comes from Streptomyces desertarenae, assembly GCF_042681365.1. NCBI lineage: Bacteria > Bacillati > Actinomycetota > Actinomycetes > Kitasatosporales > Streptomycetaceae > Streptomyces > Streptomyces desertarenae. The sequence continues at coordinate 314,656 of NZ_JBHUFU010000006.1, forward strand.
CACGGCTCCCTTCTTTCGCCGGTTCACGCCCCACAGCCGGTCGTCGCCCACCGAGTAGCAGCCGTGGAAGTATCGGACTCCGTGGGTGCGGTGGCAGGTGGCCGGCAGCCGGTCGGGACGCCGTTGTTCGGCCCAGCCCGAGCCCGCGGTGGGCCGGATTCCGAGTGGGCCGAACTCGTCGAAGGCGAAGACCCGGTCCGGGAAGTGGTCCAGGACCTGCTCGATACGGTCCAGCTTCGCCTCCCGTCCGGGGTCCGGGGACTCCTTCCAGGTCTTGGTGCGCTGGAAGGTGACGCCGCGGCGGGCGAGCAAGCACCGTAACGCCTCACGGCCGATGCGGATCACCCGGCCGTGCACTTTGCGCAGGTAGGCGACCACCTTGCGCAGCGACCAGCGGGTGAACGGCTGGCCGAGGTTGACCGGGCGGGTAGTGGCCGTCGCGATGACGAAGTCCTCGTCGTCATCGCTGAGGCGGCGGGGACGGCCTCCCGCCCACTGAGGGTCCAGGCAGGCCAGGCCCTTCTCATTGAACGCGTGGATCACATCCCTGACGGTGTCCTCGTCGGCCTGCACCAGCTGGGCGATCACCGACACTCGGTTCCCGCCGGCCGAGGCCAGCAGCATCATCGCCCGCCGGTAGCGAACCGAACTGGCGCTGCCTCGGCGCACGATCTGCTGCAGCTTCTGACCCTCCTGATCGGTCAGTCTGCGCACACGGACGGGCTCGGCCACCGCGCCTCCAGCGGTCGGATCGGATGTCACCGCACATCCAACCGCTACGACCGCCAACCCGGTGAACCTATGCGGTCATAGCACTAGCTTGCCGCCGATGCCGCAGTAGCCGCCCGGCATCTTGTCCAGGTACTGCTGCTGGCTGGGGTCGCCTGCACACTGCCGCTCACAGCTGGTCGAAGGGTGGAACGATCCTTACGACGATGACCAGGTGATCCCTGGGAGAGACCAGGAAACAGAACCAGCCGCCGGCCGCGTCCATGCGGCGCAGTCCTCCGGTACGCGGCCCGTTGCCCATGTCGCCGATGTCGACGCCCACGTCGGCCAGTTCGGGGAGCCGGCCGGCGAGGCGCTCCACCTCGGAGACGATCTCGGCCGGTACGCCGCCGGTGACGTGGGCGCCGTCCGGGTCGTACTCCCCGCGCCATGCGCCGCTCACCGCTGGGGCGGGGCGGCGAGCGCGGCGTGCGCGCCGTCCAGGATGCGGCCGATCTCGGAGGCCGCCTTGCGGGCCTGGTCGGCGTCGCCGGTGACGGCGAGTTCCTCCAGTTGCCGCAGTCGCTCCGCAAGGCGCGGCTGCCGCTGGATGTGGACGTAGACGGCCCACTGGGCGACGAAGCGCCGCAGCGGCGCGAGGTCGGAGCCCTGCCGTGCCTGGTCGGCGGCCTGATCCAGTTCCCGGGTGAAGGCGGGCAGAGCCGCCGGTGCGATCTGGGCGACGGCCTGCCGCAGCGCGGCCACGGTGGCGGGCGGCTGGGGGATGAGTGGTCGGCCTGCGGCAGAGGTGGTCACGGCGTCTCCCATGGGCGGGATTCCGCTCACTGCGGGCAGCGTATCCGGCGGGGGCCGCCCGCCGTCCTTCGAACGAGTGACAGCGGCGGGCGGCCGGGCCGATCGGTCACTCCGCCCTGGCCACGCCCACCGGGCAGGACACGCCCGTGCCGCCGATGCCGCAGTAGCCGCCCGGGTTCTTGTCCAGGTACTGCTGGTGGTACGGCTCGGCCGGGTAGAAGGGCCGGGTGTCCGCCGGGAGGATCTCGGTGGTGATCTCCCCGTAGCCCGAGGACTCCAGGACCTTCTGGTACGCCTGCCGCGAGGCCTCGGCCGCGGCCTGCTGGGCGGGGGAGTGGGTGTAGACCGCGGAGCGGTACTGGGTGCCCACGTCGTTGCCCTGCCGGAAGCCCTGGGTGGGGTCGTGGGCCTCCCAGAAGACCTTCAGCAGCTCCTCGTACGAGACCTTGGAGGGGTCGAAGACGACCCGGACGACCTCGGCGTGCCCGGTCAGGCCCGAGCAGACCTCCTCGTATGTGGGGTTCTCGGTGTGGCCGCCCTGGTAGCCGGCCAGGGTCGTCCACACGCCCGGCGTCTGCCAGAACTTCCGCTCGGCGCCCCAGAAGCAGCCCAGGCCGAAGTCGGCGACCTCCAGGCCCTCGGGGTAGGGGCCGAGCAGGGGGGTGCCCAGGACGGTGTGCCTCTCGGGGACGGTGTACGGGCGCTCCGGGCGGCCCGCGAGCGCCTCCTCCGCGGTGGGCAGGGACTTCCTGTGGTGGCCGAACAGCATGCTCAACTCTCCTCACGGGGCGGGCCGGGCCCGGCGCGGCGCGCGGGCCGGATGTCGCGTCTCGGCGTGCTTTCAGTGCGCCGGCGGAGCGGGGGCCGCGCCGCCGCCCAGGCTCTCGTGGCCCGCGACCGCCAGGGCGCGGTACGCCGCGTACTCCGCCGCCGGGTCGGCGCCGTCGACCCAGGGGAGCGCACCGACATAACCATCGACGGCCCGCACCTGTTCCAGGGCCTCGGTGTACCGCTCGGCGCGCACCAGGAAGCACAGCAGCAGGTGGCGCACGTGCGGGGCGACGGGATGGCCGGCGGGGGCGTGGTGGAGGGCGTACCCGGCGCCCTCGACGGCCTGCTCCACGACCGCGCTGCGGTAGAGGCCGCGCACCATGTTGGCCTCCGGCAGGTGGTCGTAGACGGCGAAGAGCGGCAGCGCCGGCAGCAGGCTGCCCTCGGGAGCCTGGCCGGCCGCCCGCTGGGCGAAGGCGTAGGCGTCCTCCCGGGAGCCGTGGCCCCCGGCCGACCAGTACGGCAGCGCCACCAGGTGCGCGCCCATGTGGTGCGGGGCCCGCCTGCACACCTCCTGCCACAGCTCCTCGAAGTCGGCGCGGCGCACGCCCAGGACCCGGGCGGCGAACAGGTCGGTGATGTACCCCGTGGGGTCGGCCGGGGCCAGCCGGATCGCCTCGCGGGCGACCTCGCGGGCCTCCTCCAGGATGATCCGCCGTTCGGCCGGCCCGGCGCCCAGCGCCTGCCAGACCAGGAACTGCGCGTACACCTGGGCGCAGCCGGCGTCCCGGGGGGAGGAGGAGCGCCAGTCCCGCAGCCAGCGGGCGCCCTCGGGGGCGCCTTCCGGGTGGGCCGGGCCGGCGGCGTCCGCGGGGGCCTTGGAGAGGGAGAGGCCCGCGGCGCCCGGGCGGCCCTCCGGCACGCCGGAGCCGCCCTGTGCGGGGGCGGGGGCCGTGCGCGACTGCGCCAGTTCCACGGAGGCCGCGCCCGCCAGCGACTGCACGCGCTGCCAGCGCAGCTCCCAGTCGTCGCCGGTCAGGGCGAGCAGCCGGGCGACGGGCTGCCAGTCCCGGGTCCGCTGCGCCTCCTCCAGCGCCTCGACCAGTTCCGGATCGGGGCCGGGCAGCCGCACGTCGAGTCGTTCGGGCGGGACGAAGCCGTAGCGGTCGGGGTCGGCGGCCCGGGCCGCGAGCCCCCCGGCGGCGTCCAGCTCCCGGCGGCGGCGGACCGCGGGCACGACCAGCAGGCCGACGACGGCGGCGATGGCGATGAGGAACAGCAGGGCTTCCATGGACTCCACGGTACGGCCCGCCCGTTACGCTCGGGGGCATGAGCGACCAGCACACCGCCCAGAATGCGGCGCCGCACTTCGAGACCCTCGCCATCCACGCCGGGCAGGAGCCCGACGCCGCGACCGGAGCGGTGGTGCCGCCGATCCACCAGGTGTCCACCTTCAAGCAGGACGGGGTGGGGGGCCTGCGCGGCGGTTACGAGTACAGCCGCAGCGCCAATCCGACCCGCACCGCACTGGAGGAGAACCTCGCCGCGCTGGAGGGCGGCCGGCGGGGGCTGGCCTTCGCCTCCGGGCTGGCCGCCGAGGACTGCCTGCTGCGGACGCTGCTGACGCCCGGCGACCACGTGGTCATCCCCAACGACGCCTACGGCGGCACCTTCCGGCTCTTCGCGAAGGTGGCCGAGCGGTGGGGCGTGGAGTGGTCGGTCGCCGACTCCTCCGCGCCGGACGCCGTGCGCGCCGCGCTGCGGCCCCGCACCAAGGCGGTGTGGGTGGAGACCCCGTCCAACCCGCTGCTGGGCGTCACCGACATCGCCGCCGTCGCCGACGTGGCCCGGACGGCGGGCGCCCGGCTGGTGGTCGACAACACCTTCGCCAGCCCCTACCTCCAGCAGCCGCTGGCGCTCGGCGCGGACGTCGTCGTCCACTCCACCACGAAGTACATGGGCGGCCACTCCGACGTGGTCGGCGGCGCCCTGGTCACCTCCGACGCCGCCCTGGGCGAGGAGCTGGCCTTCCACCAGAACGCGATGGGCGCCATCGCCGGCCCGTTCGACTCCTGGCTGGTGATGCGCGGCATCAAGACGCTGGCGGTGCGGATGGACCGGCACTGCGCCAACGCCGCCCGGATCGCCGAGCTGCTGGAGGCCCACCCGAAGGTCACCCGGGTGTACTACCCGGGCCTGGAGTCCCACCCCGGGCACGAGGTGGCGGCCAAGCAGATGCGCGGCTTCGGCGGCATGGTCTCCTTCCGGGTGGCGGGGGGTGAGGAGGCGGCGGTCGAGGTGTGCAACCGGGCGAAGCTGTTCATCCTCGGCGAGTCGCTGGGCGGTGTGGAGTCCCTGATCGAGCACCCCGGCCGGATGACCCACGCCTCGGCGGCCGGTTCGGCCCTGGAGGTGCCCTCGGACCTGGTGCGGCTGTCGGTCGGCATCGAGGCGGTCGACGACCTCGTGGCGGACCTCACGCAGGCCCTGGGCTGATCCCGGCCCGCCCGCACGCCGGCCGGGGCGGTGCGGGCGGGGTCCGCGCGCCGGGGCCGCGGCGGGGCGGGCCGGACCTGGAGGCGGCCGCCGGGGGTGTTCCCGCGGGGGGATCGCCGGAACACTGTCCGGCAGCGCCGGGACGGCCGCGGGACACCGTGCGACCATGCTCCACGGGTCCGGCCCGCGTGACCGGCCGGAGCCGGTCCGGTACGCGGTGCGGGCGAGGCCCGTCCGCATCCGGCGCCGGGTGCGCGGCCGCGCCGGGACACGGGAACGCAGGGGGCCACGGGCTCCGAGGGAGGAGGCGGCATGGTCCAGCGGACCGCCGCCGTGCCCCCGTTCCGGGATCCTCCCCCGGCCGCCCCGCCGCCCTGGAACCGCCGGGCGGCCAGGGCGCTCCTCGCGGTGGCGGCCCTCCTGGCCGGCGTGCTGGCCCCCGCGCTCCCCGGCGGGCAGGCGGGCGCCTCGCCGCGCCCCCATCCGCACCCCGTTCCCCACACCGGCGTGCGCGGCGGCCCCCACGCGGTCAGCGCGCCGTGCGCGGCCGGATGCGACCGCACGCCGCTGCTGCACCGGGACGCCACCGGTGAGCGGCACGCCCTCCACCCGGCGGGGGCGGCCGTGCCGCCGCGCGCCCTCCTGCCGCGCCCCACCGCGGGCACCCGCCGGTCCGCCCTCCCCCCGGACCCGGCCGTCCGGCTCCGGCACACCGCGCTCCAGCAGGGCAGGGCGCCGCCGCTCCGGCCGGGCGGCTGACACCGCCGTTTCCCCCCGCCACCGCGGCCACCGCCGCGACGCCCACAGACCAACGCCGCGACCGCACCGCGCGACGTCCGTACGGCCGGTGCCCGGCCGCGGCGTGCCCTGCCGGAGGAATCCCTTGAAACGCGCCAACCTGGTGCGGGCGCTCCTCGCCCTCGCCGTCGTCGCCGTCTCCGTGTACCTGACGGTGACCACCTCGCCCAGACTCGGCCTCGACCTGCGCGGCGGCACCCAGATCGTGCTGGAGACCCGCGACTCGCCCACCACGCAGGCCGACCGCGAGGCCACCGACCGCACCCTGGAGGTGCTGCGCCGCCGCGTCGACGCGCTCGGCGTCGCCGAGCCCAACATCGCCCGGTCCGGTGACAACCGCATCATCGTCGAGCTGCCCGGCCTCCAGGATCCGCGCGAGGCCGCCGACGTGCTCGGCCGCACCGCGCAGCTCACCTTCCACCCCGTCCTGGGCGCCGCGGGCGCCGAGAAGCAGGAGAAGGGGGAGAAGGAGGAGAAGCCCCAGGAGGAGGAGCGCGTCCTGCCCGACGAGTCCGGGCAGCGGCTGCGGCTGGGCCCGGCCGAGCTGACCGGCGAGGGGGTCGAGAACGCCGAGGCCGCCATCGACCAGCAGACCGGCGGCGGCTGGTACGTCACCGTGGACCTGCGGGGCGGCGGCAAGGGCGCCTGGGCCGAGCTGACCGGCCAGGCCGCCTGCTCGCCGGCGGGCGACCCCAAGCGTCGGGTCGCGATCGTCCTGGACGACAGGATCATCTCCGCGCCGCAGGTCGATCCCTCGGTCGCCTGCGACGTCGGCATCACCGGCGGCTCCACGCAGATCACCGGCAGCTTCACCCAGGAGGAGGCCAAGGAGCTGGCCCTGCTCATCGACGGGGGCGCCCTGCCGGTCCCGGTGGAGATCATCGAGCAGCGGACCGTCGGCCCCACGCTGGGCGAGGAGGCCATCGACGCCAGTGCCCGGGCCGCCGTCATCGGCACGGCGCTGACCGCGCTCTTCATCATCGTCGTCTACCGGCTCCTGGGCGGTCTCGCCGCCGTGGCCCTGGTCTGCTACGGGCTCATCTCCTACGCGGCGCTGATCGCTCTGGGCGCCACCCTCACCCTGCCGGGCCTGGCCGGTTTCGTCCTGGCGATCGGCATGGCCGTGGACGCCAACGTGCTGGTCTTCGAACGGGCCCGCGAGGAGTACGCCGCCCGCCGCGGCAAGGGCGCGCGGAGTCTGCGCACCGCCGCGACCGAGGGCTTCCGCAACGCCTTCAGCGCCATCGCCGACTCCAACATCACCACGCTGCTCGCCGCCGGCCTGCTGTTCTTCTTCGCCTCCGGACCGGTGCGCGGATTCGGTGTGACGCTCTCCATCGGTGTGCTGGCCTCGATGATCAGCGCCCTGATCATCACCCGGGTGCTGGTGGAGTTCGCCGTCTCCCGGCGCGCGGTCCGCACGCGCCCGGCCGTCACCGGCATCTCCCGCGAGGGCCGGGTGCGCGAGTGGCTCGCCCGGCGGCAGCCGGACCTGATGCGGCACGGGCGGCGCTGGCTGGCGGTCTCCGCCGCCGCCGTGGTGCTGGCCGGCTCGGGCATCGCGGTCAGGGGCCTGGACTTCGGGGTGGAGTTCACCGGCGGCCGGCTGATCGAGTACTCCACGGCCCGGCCCGTCGACCCGGAGGAGGTCCGCTCGGCGCTGGCCGACGCCGGCTTCCCCCGCGCCGTCGTCCAGTCCTCGGGCGAGGACGACGTCTCGGTGCGCGTCGACGAGCTGTCCAACGCCCAGGCGGCCGAGGTGCAGGAGACCGTCGAGGAGGTCGGTGGGGAGACGGAGAAGATCCGCGACGAGCTGATCGGCCCCAGCCTCGGCGACGAGCTGCGCCGGGGCGCCCTGATCGCCCTCGGCATCGCCCTGGCCGCCCAGATGCTCTACCTGGCCATCCGGTTCCGCTGGACGTTCGGCGCGGCGGCGGTCGTGGCGATGGCCCACGACGTGCTGATCCTCGTCGGCGTCTTCGCCTGGCTGGGCAAGCCGATCGACGGGGTCTTCCTGGCGGCCCTGCTCACCGTGATCGGCTACTCGGTCAACGACTCGGTGGTGGTCTTCGACCGGGTGAGGGAGCTGTGGGGGGCCAACCGGAAGATGCCCTTCCCGACGGTGGCCAACACCGCGATCGTCCAGACCGTGCCGCGCACCGTGAACACCGGCTTGGGGGCGCTGTTCATCCTGGCCGCGCTCGCCCTCCTCGGCGGCGACAGCCTGACCGACTTCGCCCTGGCGCTGCTGGTCGGCATCACCGTGGGCACCTGGTCCTCGATGTTCACCGCGACGCCCGTCGCCATCGAGCTGGAGGCCCGCAGCAGCGCGCCGCCGCCCCGCCCGTCCTCGTCGAAGTCCTACGCCGCGGCCGCGGCCGCGCGCGCCGACCGCCCGCGCGGCGGACGGCGCGGGGACACCGGCGCCCAGGTGTGAGGGGCTGAGCGCGTGCGCGGCCCGGCCGCCCGCCGCCGCTCCCTCGGGGGCGGAACGGCGGGCGGCCGGGCCGCGCGGAGCCGTGCGGCGGGCCGGCGGGGGAGCCCGCCCGGGGTCGGGGCCTCAGGGCCGCTTCGCGCCCCCTTCGGCGCGGTCGTCGAAGTCGACCTTCCCGATGTGGCGGTTCATCGACTTCAGCAGCATCCAGACGGCCAGCCCCAGCGCGGCGAAGACGAGGAAGCCGAGGATCCCGGGGGAGACCTTGGTCTCGTCGAACTCCTTGGCGAGGTCGACGAGGCCGGAGGTGTGGGCGTGGGCGAGGGCGGTGGTCGGGCTCATGGCATCAATTGTCGCGGATGCCCGCGAAGAGGTCGTCCTCGGGGAGGGAGGTCTCCACCAGGGACTTGGCCAGCTCGTACTCCTCCGTCGGCCAGACCTCCCGCTGGACCTCCAGCGGCACCTTGAACCAGCCGCCGTCCGGGTCGATCTGGGTGGCGTGGGCGATCAGCGCCTTGTCCCGGACCTCGAAGAAGTCGGCGCAGGGCACGTACGTCGTCAGCGTGCGCTCGGGCCGCTGGAACTCCTCCCAGCGCTTGAGCCACTCGCCGTAGGGCGACTCCAGGCCGCGCTCCAGCATCGCCTCGTGCAGGGCGAGGGTCCGGGGGCGGTTGAAGCCCTGGTTGTAGTAGAGCTTCAGCGGCTGCCAGGGCTCGCCCGCCTCCGGGTAGCGCTCGGGGTCCCCCGCGGCGTCGAAGGCCACCATCGTGATCTTGTGGGTCATGATGTGGTCCGGGTGCGGGTAGCCGCCGTTCTCGTCGTAGGTGGTGATCACCTGCGGACGGAAGGAGCGGATCAGCCGCACCAGGCGCCCGGCGGCCTCGTCCACGTCCTGGAGGGCGAAGCAGCCCTCCGGCAGCGGCGGCAGCGGGTCGCCCTCGGGCAGGCCGGAGTCGACGAACCCCAGCCACTCCTGCTTCACGCCCAGGATCTGGCGGGCCTCGGCCATCTCCTTGGCCCGGACCTCGTGGATGTGCTCCTCGATGTAGGCATCGCCCTGGAGCTTGGGGTTGAGGATGGAGCCGCGCTCCCCTCCCGTGCAGGTCACGACCAGCACGTCCACCCCCTCGGACACGTACTTCGCCATGGTCGCCGCGCCCTTGCTCGACTCGTCGTCGGGGTGCGCGTGCACGGCCATCAGTCTGAGCTGTTCAGTCAAGGCTCGATCCTCGTTGCGTGGTCACGGGAGACGGCTTCTATAGTGACCGAACCGGCATCCGCTTGTATTCCCAACAGGACCGACAGGACGTGACCCCATGACCGAGGCGACTCCGGCGCCCTCCCCGAGCGGCGCGCCGCCCCCGGGGCGGTACGGGCGTTCCGGTGACGCCCGCACGAACCGGCGTCTGACGGTGATCGGCTCGGTACTGGGTGTGGCGTTCCTGGCGGTGATCGGCTGGTTCGGGGTCTCCTACGTCGGCGGGACGCAGGTCAGCGCGGAGCTGATCAAGTTCGACGTCGTCTCGGACCGGGAGGTCGCCGTCCACCTGGAGGTCCGCAAGGACGCGGACGTCACGGGCGTGTGCACCGTGAGCACGCTCGCGGAGGACGGCGGAGGGGTCGGACGCGCCGACTTCGCCTTCGAGCAGCCGCACAGCCGGATCGACGAGGTCGTCACCGTGCGCACCACCCGGCGCGCCACCACCGCCCGGCTGGTCGGCTGTACGGCGGCGGACGGGCACTGACGGCCGCCCCGGGCCCCGGCGGCTTTGTCTTCTTCCCTTTTCCGCCGGAATTGTTAGGCTCGTGGTTTCGCCCACCCGTGAAGGCGCACCCTTCGGGTAGGGCGTTGCTTTATATCCGAGAGCACCTACGAGGAGCACCTGTGACCCAGACCAGCGACAACGTCACCTGGCTCACCCAGGAGGCGTACGACCAGCTCAAGGCCGAGCTGGAGTACCTGTCGGGTCCTGCCCGCGTCGAGATCGCGAAGAAGATCGAGGCGGCCCGCGAGGAGGGCGACCTCCGTGAGAACGGCGGTTACCACGCGGCCAAGGAGGAGCAGGGCAAGCAGGAGCTGAGGGTACGCCAGCTCACCCAGTTGCTGGAGAACGCCAAGGTGGGCGAGGCCCCGGCGGACGACGGCGTGGTCGAGCCCGGCATGGTGGTCACCGTCGCCTTCGACGGTGACGAGGACGACACGCTCACGTTCCTCCTCGCCTCCCGTGAGTACGCGAGCTCGGACATCGAGACCTACTCCCCGCAGTCTCCGCTGGGCACCGGTGTGAACGGCAAGAAGGTCGGCGACGACGCGCAGTACGAGCTGCCCAACGGCAAGACGGCGATGGTCCGGATCGTGGCGGCCAAGCCGTACCGGGGCTGAGCCGCGGCGCGGCGCACGGCGCGGCCCCCGGCCGCCGCGGGACTTCGCTCCCGCGGCGGCCGGGGGCCGTTTCGGCCGGGGCCCCGGTCAGGCCGCCGAGCGGTACTTGCGCACCGCCAGCGTCCGGAAGACCGCGATGATCACCACGGACCACAGCAGCGAGGCCAGGGCCGGGTTCTGCATGGGCCAGGCGTCGGGCGCCCGGTAGCCCTCCGGGAGGTTCCCGAAGAGCTCGCGCGCCGCCAGGACGGTCGCGCTGAACGGGTTCCACTCCGCCACGTGCTGCAGGAACGACGGCATGTTCTCGGACGGCACGAAGGCGATCGAGATGAAGGTCAGCGGGAACAGCCAGATCAGCCCGCCGGAGGTGGCCGCCTCCGGAGTGCGCACCGACAGTCCGATCAGCGCGCCGATCCAGGTGAAGGCGTAGCCCAGCAGGAGCAGCAGCCCGAAGCCCGCCAGCGCCTTGACCACGCCCTCGTGGGCCCGCCACCCGACGAGCAGCGCCACGACCGCCAGCACCACCAGGGTCAGCGCGGTCTGGACGAGGTCGGCCAGGGTGCGGCCGGTCAGCACCGCGCCGCGTGCCATCGGCAGGGAGCGGAAGCGGTCGATGAGGCCCTTGTGCATGTCCTCGGCGATGCCCGCGCCGGCGCCGGCCGTGGCGAAGGTGACCGTCTGGGCGAAGATGCCCGCCATCAGGAACTCCCGGTAGGCGTCCGCGTCCAGGCCGGCGCCGGGGATGTTGATCGATCCGCCGAAGACGTAGCTGAACAGCACCACGAACATGATCGGCTGGATCAGGCCGAAGATCACCATTTCGGGGATCCGCAGCATCCTGAGCAGGTTGCGCTTGGCGATGATCAGCGAGTCCGTCAGGGACTGGCGGATCCCGCCGCCGCCCGAGCGGGGCGCGGTGGTGCCGGACGGCACTTTGGTGGCGGTGCTCACTTGGCGTTCTCCTTCCGTCCGGCGGTCTCGCCGGTCCGTGCGCCGGCCGGGGCGTCCCCGCCGTCCCCGCCGGGGCCGCCGCCCTCGGCGGCGTGGCCGGTCAGCGAGATGAACACGTCGTCCAGGGTGGGGCGGCGCAGGCCGACGTCGTCGAGCTCCACGCCCCGGGAGTCCAGCTCCCGGATGGCCTCGGCGAGCAGCTTGGCCCCGCCGACGACCGGAACGGTCAGCTTGCGGGTGTGCTCCTCGACGGCGACGGCCCCCCGGCCCAGTCCGCGCAGGACCTCCTCGGCGGTGGCGATCCGGTCGCGCTCGTGCACGACCACCTCGATGCGCTCGCCGCCGATCCGGGCCTTGAGGGCGTCGGAGGTGCCGCGGGCGATGACCCGGCCGTGGTCGACCACGGCGATGTCGTGGGCGAGGCGGTCGGCCTCCTCCAGGTACTGGGTGGTCAGCAGGAGCGTGGTGCCGCCGGCGACCAGCTCCTCGATGACCTCCCACAGCGCCTGGCGGTTGCGGGGGTCCAGGCCGGTGGTCGGCTCGTCCATGAACATCACGGGCGGGCTGACCACCAGCGCGGCGGCGAGGTCGAGCCGGCGGCGCATGCCGCCCGAGTACGTCTTGGCCGTCCGGTCGGCCGCCCCGGTGAGGTCGAACCGCTCCAGCAGCTCGTCCGCCCGCCGCTTCGCGTCGCGCGCGGACATCTGGTAGAGGCGGCCGACCATCTGGAGGTTCTCGCGGCCGGTCAGGTACTCGTCGACGGCGGCGAACTGCCCCGACAGCCCGATGGAGCGGCGCACCTCGTGGGGCTGGGCGAGGACGTCGATCCCCGCCACGACCGCACGGCCGCTGTCGGGCCGCAGCAGGGTCGTCAGCACGCGGACGGTGGTCGTCTTGCCGGCGCCGTTGGGCCCCAGCAGGCCCAGCACGGTGCCCTCGGGGACGTCGAGGTCGACACCGTCCAGAGCCCGGACGTCACCGAAGGTCTTGACCAGCCCCTCGGCGTAGATGGCACCTGGCATGGAGGCTCTCCCATGGGTGTGGGTGGTCGGGAAGGAGGGTGTGCCCGCGCCGGGCGCCCCCGGGGTGGAGGAGCCCGTGGACACACCGCGGGCACGGTGTGGGTCAGTACTATGCAGCAACGCGATATATCGCGTCAATCACCGTGCGGTGCACGGAGGTTGTGCGCGTCGTCCGCCGGTCCGCGCCCCGCCCGCCCGCCGTCTCCGCGACCTCAGCCGATCACCGTGTAGCCGGCCCTGACGAGCGACGCCTTGACCTCCGCGCAGTGCTGCGGACCCTTGGTCTCCAGGTGCAGGTCCACCTCCGCCTCGGTGAGTCCGAGCCGGGGATCGGTCCGTACGTGGCTCACGTCGAGGACGTTGGCGTCCGCCACCGACAGCTCCCTCAGGAGCGCGGCCAGCGCCCCCGGACGGTCCGTCAGGCGCAGCCGCAGCGACAGGTAGCGGCCGGCGGCCGCCATGCCGTGCCGCAGCGTCCGCTGGAGCACCAGGGGATCGACGTTGCCGCCGGAGAGCACGGCCACCACCGGCCCCTCGAAGGCGGCCGGATCGGACAGCAGCGCCGCCACCGGACTGGCGCCGGCCGGCTCCACGACGAGCTTGGCCCGCTCCAGGCAGAGCAGCAGAGCGCTGGAGAGCGCGTCCTCGGACACCGTACGGACCTCGTCCACCAGTGCGCCAACGATTTTGAACGGCACGTCGCCCGGGCGGCCGACCATGATGCCGTCCGCCATCGTCGAGACCGACTCCAGCGCCACCGGGCGCCCGGCGGCCAGCGAGGGCGGGTACGCGGCCGCGCCCTCGGCCTGCACCCCCACCACCCGCACGTCCGGGCGCAGCGACTTCACCGCCAGCGCCAGCCCGGCCGCCAGTCCGCCGCCGCCGATGCCGACGACGATCGTGCGCACCTCCGGGCACTGCTCCAGGATCTCCAGCCCGACCGTGCCCTGGCCGGCGACGACGTCGGGGTGGTCGAAGGGGTGGATGAACACCGCGCCCGTCTCGGCCGCGTACTCCTGCGCCGCCCGCAGCGTCTCGTCCACCACCTGCCCGTGCAGCCGCACCCGGGCGCCGTAGTCGCGGGTCGCGGCCACCTTCGGCAGCGGCGCGCCCACCGGCATGAAGACCGTCGAGCGCACCCCCAGCAGGGAGGCGGCCAGCGCGACGCCCTGCGCGTGGTTGCCCGCGCTGGCCGCGACCACGCCGCGGGCGCGCTCCCCGGGGGGCATCGCGGCGATCCGCACATAGGCGCCGCGGACCTTGAACGACCCGGTGCGCTGGAGGTTCTCGCACTTGAGGTGGACCGGCGAGCCGACCATCTCGCTGAGGTGGCGGCTGCCCTCCAGCGCGGTCGTCCGGGCCACCCCGGAGAGCGTCTTCTGGGCGGCCCGGACGTCGTCGAGGGTGGGCACGGACACGCCGTCGGAGGCGTCGTGCTCGGCAGTACTGGCGACCATGCCGCCAGTCTGACAGCACGGCCCCGGGACCGTGCCGCGCGGACCGCGCCGCCGCCCCGCCCCCCGCCCGCCCGGCCGCGGACGGCCGGCCGCGACCGGAACGAGAGGGTCCGCAGGGCTGCTCGCGGCAGGTCCGGTCTATTCGTCCGGCACCGGTACGCGGTGGGCCCCGGGCGCGTACTCTGTGGCAAACCCTCAGCCCGTCGTACCCCGTACTTCGAAGAAGCGAGCAACCGGCCATGCCCACGCACCCGGACATGACGACCGCCCACCCCCACGACGAAACGAGCGACGCAAGCGTGCAGGCCAGCATGCCCCCCACAGCCGGCGGCCCGGACCCCGGCGACCAGGACCGGACGGGACCCGCGGCAGACCTCCTCGACGCCATGCAGCACCAGGTGGCCCTCTTCGCCCGCCGCGCGGAGCAGACCCGGCTCGGCGGCGTCGGACAGGCCCGCAACTCCATGGACCGCGCCGCCTACCTGCTGCTCAACCGCCTCGACCAGGACGGGCCGACGGGCGTCAAGGCGCTCGCGGCGGGCATGGGGATCGACTCCTCGACCGTGACCCGGCAGGTCGCGCCGCTGGTCGAGTCCGGCCTGGTCAAACGGACCTCGCACCCCGACGACGGCCGCGCGGTCGTCCTCCAGCTCTCCCCGCGCGGCGTCTCGCGCCTGGAGCAGGTGCGCGCCTCGCGGCGCGAGCTGATGGCCCTGCTGACGAGGGAGTGGAGCGAGGAGGAGCAGACCGTCTTCTGCGACCTGCTCACCCGCTTCAACCAGGCGCTCTCCGATCTGCAGGCGTCCGGCTCCTGACGTCCCGGCGTCCGCCGCCCCCGCTCGCCCGCCCCCGTCCCCGGTCGCCGCGGCGGCCGGGGACGGGCAAAGGGACGGGGAGGGGCAGGATGGAGGTATGGCCAACCGACTCGCCGCCCAGACCTCCCCCTACCTGCTCCAGCACGCCGACAACCCGGTCGACTGGTGGCCCTGGTCGCCCGAGGCCTTCGAGGAGGCGCGCAGGCGGAACGTGCCCGTCCTGCTCAGCGTCGGTTACAGCTCGTGCCACTGGTGCCACGTGATGGCCGAGGAGTCCTTCGAGGACGAGGCCACCGCCGAGTACCTCAACGCGCACTTCCTGCCCGTCAAGGTCGACCGCGAGGAGCGGCCCGACGTCGACGCCGTCTACATGGAGGCCGTCCAGGCCGCCACGGGGCACGGCGGCTGGCCCATGACGGTCTTCCTCACCCCCGACGGCGAGCCCTTCTACTTCGGCACCTACTTCCCGCCCGCCCCGCGCGGCGGGATGCCGTCCTTCCGGCAGGTCCTGGAGGGCGTCCGCGCCGCCTGGTCCGACCGGCGCGAGGAGGTCGACGAGGTGGCCGGCCGGATCACGCGGGAGCTGGCGGGGCGGAGCATCGGGTACGGCGACGCGGTGCGGCCGCCCGGCCCCGAGGAGCTGGGCGCCGCGCTGCTCGCGCTGACCCGCGAGTTCGACGCGCGGCACGGCGGCTTCGGCGGGGCGCCGAAGTTCCCGCCGTCGATGGTGCTGGAGTTCCTGCTGCGCCACCACGCCCGCACCGGCTCCGAGGGCGCGCTCCAGATGGCCGAGGCCACCTGCGAGGCGATGGCGCGCGGCGGCATCCACGACCAGCTCGGCGGCGGCTTCGCGCGCTACTCGGTGGACGGGGAGTGGCGCGTGCCCCACTTCGAGAAGATGCTCTACGACAACGCCCTCCTGTGCCGGGTCTACGCGCACCTGTGGCGCGCCACCGGCAGCGAGCGGGCGCGCCGGGTGGCGCTGGACACCGCCGGCTTCATGGTCCGCGAACTGCGCACCCCGCAGGGCGGGTTCGCCTCCGCGCTGGACGCCGACAGCGACGACGGCACCGGCCGCCACCGGGAGGGCGCCTACTACGTGTGGACGCCCGCGCAGCTGCGCGAGGTCCTCGGCGAGGAGGACGCCGTCCTGGCCGCCGGGTACTTCGGGGTGACCGAGGAGGGCACCTTCGAGGAGGGGGCCTCCGTCCTCCGGCTCCCCGACACCGACGCCCCCGTGGACGCCGAGCGGATCGAGTCGGTGCGGCGGCGCCTGCTGGCCGCCCGGGAGGAGCGGCCCCGCCCCGGCCGGGACGACAAGGTCGTCGCCGCCTGGAACGGGCTGGCGATCGCCGCCCTCGCCGAGACCGGCGCCTACTTCGACCGCCCCGACCTGGTCGAGGCCGCCACCGCCGCCGCCGACCTGCTGCTCGCCGTCCACCTCGGCGAGGACGGGCGGCTGGCGCGCACCTCCCGCGACGGGACGGCCGGCCCGGGCGCCGGAGTGCTGGAGGACCACGGCGACGTGGCCGAGGGCTTCCTCGCCCTGTACTCGGTGACCGGCGAGACCTGCTGGCTGGAGCTGGCCGGCACCCTGCTGGACACCGTCCTGGACCGCTTCGCCGCCGACGACGGGACCCTGTACGACACCGCCGACGACGCCGAGCGGCTCATCCGCCGCCCCCAGGACCCCACCGACAACGCCGCCCCCTCCGGCTGGACGGCCGCCGCCGCGGCCCTGCTGACCTACGCCGCCCTCACCGGCAGCGCCCGCCACCGCGAGGCGGCCGAGCGGGCGCTGGGCGTGGTGCGGGCGCTGGCCCCGCGCGTCCCGCGCTTCACCGGCTGGGGGCTGGCGGCCGCCGAGGCCGCCCTGGACGGGCCGCGCGAGATCGCGGTGGTCGGACCGCCGGGCGACCCGGCCACCGCCGTCCTCCACCGCACCGCCCTGCTGGCCACCGCGCCGGGCGCGGTGGTGGCCGTCGGGGAGCCGGGGGCGGAGGGGGCCGGGCCGCTGCTGCGCGACCGGCCGCTGCTGGACGGCCGCCCGGCGGCGTACGTGTGCCGGCACTTCACCTGCGAGGCCCCCACGGCCGATCCCGCGCGCCTGGCGGAGGCCGTCGGGGCGGCGGCGCCGACCGGAGGGTGACGGCCCGGGGCCGGACGCCGGAGGGCCGGCCCGCGGGGGCCGGGCCGCCCGGGGTCAGAGGGTGAGGCCGCGCTCCAGCACGTCCAGGGCGCGGCGGACCTCGTCCTCCAGCGTGCCGTGCAGTCCGCTCTCGGCCCAGATCAGCAGGGCCTCGGTCAGGGCCGCCAGCATCGAGGCGGTGACGACGCGCAGCTCGGGGTCGTCCAGCGGCCGTCCCGTCCGCTCCGACATCGCCCGCGTCAGCACCCGGCAGGTGTCGGCGGTGTGCTCCCCCATGCGGGCGCGGACGGCCGGCACGTCCAGGACGAGCCGGAGCCGCTGGTGGGTCTCGGCCAGCACCTCGCCGTCCTCGGCCATCCGCGCCAGGGCCGAGCACAGCGCCTCCCGCAGGGCCCGCACCGGGGACTCGCCGGCCGGGCGCGCCCGCAGCTCCTCCTCGACGAGCGGGTCGTACTCGTCGGTGAGGACGATGTCCTCCTTGGTGGGGAAGTAGCGGAAGACGGTGCTGGGGGAGACCTCCGCGGCCTCGGCGATCCGGTCGACGGGGGTGGCGTCGTACCCCTGCTCGGCGAAGAGCCGGTAGGCGGCCTGCCGGATCGCGCGGCGGGTCCGGATCTTCTTCCGCTCCCGCAGTCCGAGCGCGGGCGCGGCGGAGGCGGAGGAGGTGCGTGCAGGAGCCATGCAGCTCATTGTCGGCCATCGGCGCCGGTCGGCACCATGCCCCGGGAATGGCGACGGCATGCCGAGCCCGCGCGGGGCGGACGGCGGGCCGCCGGCGGAGGCGGTCGCTCCGGACGGCTGCCGGGTCCCTGCCCGAGGGACCCGGCGAAGGCCCGCGGCCGCGGCGCCGGCGGGGGCCGCCGGTCACCCGCGTGGGGAAAAACACGGGGCGGGCCGTGCGGAGCACCCGTACAGTGACCGGTATGCAGGTGATCCAGTCGACGAAGCTCGCCAATGTCTGCTACGAGATCCGGGGGCCGGTTCTCGAGGAGGCCATGCGGCTTGAGGCGGCGGGCCACCGCATCCTCAAGCTCAACACCGGCAACCCGGCGCCCTTCGGCTTCGAGTGCCCGCCGGAGATCCTCGAGGACATGCTGCGCAACGTCGGGTCGGCGCACGGCTACGGCGACGCCAAGGGCCTGCTCGCGGCCCGGCGCGCGGTGATGCAGCACTACCAGACCAGGGGCGTCGACCTGGACGTCGAGGACGTCTACATCGGCAACGGCGTCTCCGAGCTGATCCAGATGGCGATGCAGGCGCTGCTCGACGACGGCGACGAGGTGCTGGTGCCCGCGCCGGACTACCCGCTGTGGACGGCCGCGGTCTCCCTGTCGGGCGGCACGGCGGTGCACTACCGCTGCGACGAGCAGTCCGACTGGATGCCCGACCTGGCCGACATCGAGCGCAAGGTCACCGACCGCACCAGGGCGATCGTCGTCATCAACCCCAACAACCCGACCGGCGCCGTCTACAGCGACGAGATGCTGCGCGGGCTGACGGACATCGCCCGCCGCCACGACCTGATCGTCTACTCCGACGAGATCTACGACAAGATCCTCTACGACGGCGCCACCCACACCCCCACCGCCGCCATCGCCCCGGACCTGCTGACCGTCACCTTCAACGGCCTGTCCAAGGCCTACCGGGTGGCCGGGTACCGCTGCGGCTGGATGGCCGTGTGCGGCCCCAAGGCCCACGCCGCCAGCTACATCGAGGGCCTGACGATCCTGGCGAACATGCGGCTGTGCGCCAACATGCCGGCCCAGTACGCGGTGGCCGCCGCGCTGGGCGGCCGGCAGTCGATCAACGACCTGGTGCTGCCGGGCGGGCGGCTGCTGGAGCAGCGCGACGCCGCCTACGAGCTGCTGACCTCCATCCCCGGTGTGACGTGCGTGAAGCCGAAGGGGGCGCTGTACCTCTTCCCGCGGCTGGACCCGCAGGTCTACAAGATCAAGGACGACCGGCAGATGGTCCTCGACCTGCTGCGGGCCGAGAAGATCATGGTCGTGCACGGCACGGGCTTCAACTGGCCCGAGCCGGACCACTTCCGCATCGTCACGCTGCCCGCCGCGCAGGACCTCGCCGACGCGGTGCGGCGGATCGGGAAGTTCCTGGACGGCTACGGGCAGTACTGAGGCGGTCCCCGGGGCCGGCTGGGCGGCAGGGGTGAAAGGTGCGGAAGAAGCCTTGACGCGGCCGCAACTTTAGACATCGTCTAAGTTAAGATGGACTCCTGTAGCTGCCAGGAGGCCATCCCATGTACGAACCGATTCGCAGGCCGTCGGTCCACACCATGGCCGATCCGGCCGGTGCCGAGGGGGCCGTTCCACGCCGTTCCCGTGAGGAGGAGCTGTCCATCCGGCTCGCCGGGCACCTGACCGCCCTGCTGACCGTGACCGACGAGCTCCGCGTCCTCACCCCGGCCGCGGAACTGGACAACGCCGCCGCGCGGCTGGACGCCCAGGTCACCGGGTTGCGCGCCGGGCGCGCCCCGCTGCGGGCCGCGCCGTCCGCCGCCGCCTGGGACGAGGCCCGCGCCGCGGCCCTGCACCAGAGGGCCCACACCCTCGCCGGCCAGGCCCTGGTCGTGGCCACCTCCCGCTCGGACGAGGAGGCCGCCGCCCTGGCCGCCGAGCGGATGGAGGCCCACGCCCGGGCGCTCGGTCTGGCCGAGGTCGGCTGAGCCGGACACGGAGGCGGGGCCCGCCCGGACGCGGGCGTCCGAGCGGGCCCCGGCCGCTTCCCGCCGTCCGGCTCAGCCGAGCCGCTCGACCAGGGCGCGGTACTCGTCCCACAGGGCCTTCGGGGTGTGGTCGCCGAAGGTGTTCAGGTGCTCGGGGATGAGGGCGGCCTCCTCGCGCCAGGCCTCCCGGTCCACCGTCAGCAGGAACCGCAGGTCCTCCTCGGGCAGCTCCAGGCCGTCGGTGTCCAGCGCGTCCGGGGTCGGGACGATGCCGATGGGCGTCTCGACGCCGTGCGCCTCGCCGTTCAGGCGCTCGACGATCCACTTCAGCACGCGGCCGTTCTCGCCGAAGCCCGGCCACACGAACCGGCCCGAGTCGTCCTTGCGGAACCAGTTGACGTAGTAGATCCTCGGCAGCTTGGCCCGGTCGGCCTTGGCGCCGACCTCCAGCCAGTGGCCCATGTAGTCGCCCATGTTGTAGCCGCAGAACGGCAGCATGGCGAACGGGTCGCGGCGCAGCTCGCCGACCCTGCCCTCGGCCGCGGCCGTCTTCTCGGAGGCCACGTTGGCACCGAGGAAGACGCCGTGCTGCCAGTCGAACGACTCCGTCACCAGCGGCACCGCGCTCGCCCGGCGGCCGCCGAAGAGGATCGCCGAGATCGGCACGCCGCGGGGGTCCTCCCACTCCGGCGCGATGGTCGGGCACTGCGACGCCGGCACGGTGAAGCGGGCGTTGGGGTGCGCGGCCGGGGTGCCGGACGCGGGCGTCCAGTCGTTGCCGCGCCAGTCCGTCAGATGGGCCGGGGGCTCCTCGGTCATGCCCTCCCACCACACGTCGCCGTCGTCGGTGAGGGCGACGTTGGTGAAGATCGCGTTGCCCCACAGGGTCTTCATGGCGTTGGCGTTGGTGTGCTCCCCGGTGCCCGGCGCCACGCCGAAGAAACCCGCCTCGGGGTTGATCGCGTAGAGGCGGCCGTCCTCGCCGAAGCGCATCCAGGCGATGTCGTCGCCGATCGTCTCGACCGTCCAGCCGGGGATGGTCGGCTCCAGCATCGCCAGGTTGGTCTTGCCGCAGGCGCTGGGGAAGGCGGCGGCCACGTACTTCGCCTCGCCGCGCGGCGGGGTCAGCTTCAGGACCAGCATGTGCTCGGCGAGCCAGCCCTCGTCGCGGGCCATCACCGAGGCGATGCGCAGCGCGTAGCACTTCTTGCCCAGCAGGGCGTTGCCGCCGTAGCCCGAGCCGTAGGACCAGATCTCGCGGGTCTCGGGGAAGTGGGAGATGTACTTGGTGGAGCTGCACGGCCAGGGCACGTCCTCCTGGCCCGGCTCCAGCGGGGCGCCGACGGTGTGGACGGCCTTGACGAACGTCCCGTCCTCGCCCAGCTCCTCCAGTACGGCGCTGCCCATGCGGGTCATGGTCCGCATGGAGACGGCGACGTAGGCGGAGTCGGTGATCTCCACGCCCAGCGCGGAGAGCGGGGAGCCCAGCGGGCCCATGCAGAAGGGGACGACGTACATGGTGCGCCCGCGCATCGAGCCGCGGAAGATGCCGCCCTCGCCGCCGGTGCCGGTGAAGACCTCGCGCATCCTCGCGGGGGCCATCCAGTTGTTGGTCGGGCCCGCGTCCTCCTCCTTCTCGGAGCAGATGAAGGTGCGGTCCTCCACGCGGGCCACGTCGCTCGGGTCGGAGGCGGCGTAGTAGGAGTTGGGGCGCTTGACCGGGTCGAGCCTGCGGAAGGTGCCCTTCTCGACCAGTTCCCCGCACAGCCGCTCGTACTCGGCCTCGGAGCCGTCGCACCAGACGACGCGGTCGGGCCGGGTGAGGGCGGCGATCTCGTCCACCCAGGCGATCAGTTCCCGGTGCCGGGTCGGGGTCGTGTTGTCGGGAGCCGCAGTACTGCGCGCCACAATCGCTCCAGAGGTTGAGGGTTGACCGGATATCGCACAAATATCCGGTTCTGTCGTATTCACAGCAGACTTCGGCCCCTTGGGGGCTGCGACCCGGATGCTGCGGCGTTGCTCATCCGGTGCCGACCACGCTCATTTGATACTCCGCCTTTCGAGCGTTTCTGTCCAGACGACCATGCCGTGAGCAGCGCCACGCGCCGGGGGAAACCTACGGTTACGTAGGTACGATGAACCGTATGAGTGCCGCAGTGCCCGACGTTCCCAGGTCCGTTTCCGCCGCCGGCGGCGGCGGCAGCACCGACGGCGGCCGGGGCGTGAGCGCCGGCTCCCCCGGACACTCCGCTTCCGGTCCGCTGGCCCAGTTCGCCCCGCTCAAACCCCGGTTGCGGGGCTGGCTGCACGCCGGGATGTTCCCGGCCGTGCTGGTCTCCGGACTCTTCCTGACCGCCTTCGCGCAGACCCCGCGCGGCCGGGTCGCCTGCGCCGTCTACACCCTGACGGCCTGTCTGCTCTTCGGCGTCAGCGCCCTGTACCACCGCGGCGACTGGGGCCCGCGCGCCACGGCGGTGCTCCGCCGGCTGGACCACGCGAACATCTTCCTGATCATCGCCGGCACCTACACGCCGCTGACGATCATGCTGGTCCCCGGCGGACGCGGCCAGGTGCTGCTGTGGGGCGTCTGGATCGCCGCCGTCGCCGGCATCGCCTTCCGCGTCTTCTGGGTGGGCGCGCCCCGCTGGCTCTACACCCCCTGCTACATCGTGATGGGCTGGGCCGCGGTGTTCTTCCTCCCCGACTTCCTGCGCGCGGGCGGCGTCGCGGTGCTGGTCTGCGTGGTCGCCGGCGGCCTGCTCTACAGCGCGGGCGGCGTCGTCTACGGCCTCAAGCGGCCCAACCCCTCACCGCGCTGGTTCGGGTTCCACGAGGTCTTCCACTCCCTCACGCTGGCCGCCTTCGCGTTCCACTACGTGGGGATCTCGCTGGTGGCCTACAACGCCTCCTAGCCGCCGAGGCCGCCGGGGCCGCCCGGCGGCCGGGCCTCAGGCCCCGGCGCGGCTCCCGGCGCGCCGCACCGAGCGGCCCGCCAGCACACCGGTGCGGCGGCCGTCCTCGACGGCGAACCGGCCGCCGACCAGCACGTGCGGGATGCCCACGGGCGGGGTGCGCGGGCTGTCGAACGTGGCGCCCGCCGCCACCGCCGCCGGGTCGAACAGCACCAGGTCGGCCCGGTACCCCTCACGCACCAGGCCCCGGTCCGGCAGCCGCAGCCGGGCCGCGGGCCGCCCGCTCAGGTGCGCCACGCACTCCTCCAGCGACAGCACCCCCAACTCGCGCACGTAGCGGCCCAGGTAGTGCGGGAAGGTGCCGTACGCCCGCGGGTGCGGGCGGTCGCCGACGAGGATGCCGTCGCTGCCGCCGGTGTGGGCCCGGTGCCGCATGACCGCCCGCACGTTCCCCTCGTGCCCCACGTGCTGCAGGACGGTGGTGCCCAGCCGGTCCGCCAGCAGCAGCCGCCGCGCCACCTCGAACGGCTCCTCGCCGCGCTCGGCGGCCGCCCGCGCCACCGTGCGGCCCACGTAGCCGGACAGGGCCGGGTCGGCGACCCCGGAGACCTCCACGGTGTCCCAGTCGACCGGCACCCCGTGGCAGCCGTCGGAGCCCTCCACCTCCATCGCGTGCCGGATGCGGGCGCACACGGCGGGGTCGCGCAGCCGGTCCAGCGCGGCGCCGGGGCCGCCCTCGGCCGCCCAGCTCGGCAGCAGCGCCGCCAGGGTGGTGCAGCCGGGCAGGTACGGGTAGCTGTCCAGCGTCAGGTCCACGCCGTCGTCCAGCGCCGCGTCCAGTAGCGCCAGCAGCTCGGGGGCGCGCCCGGCGTTGACGGGGAAGTTCACGGTGGCGTGCGCCAGGTGCAGGGCGCACCCCGAGGCGCGTGCCACCTCCACCATCTGCGCGTACGCCTCCAGGGCGCCCGCGCCGTAGGAGCGGTGGTGGGGGCAGTGGTAGCCGCCGTAGGACGCCACCACCCGGCACAGCTCGACCAGTTCGGAGTCGGGCGCGTACATGCCCGGCACGTAGGTCAGACCGGACGACATGCCCACCGCGCCCTGCTCCAGGCCCTCGGCGACCAGGCGCCGCATCCGCTCCAGCTCCCCCGGCGCGGCGGGCCGGTCCTCCCAGCCGACGGCCATCGCCCGCACCGTGCCGTGCGGGACGAGGTAGGCGGCGTTGACGGCGATGCCGCGGTCGAGCCGGTCCAGGTACTCCCCGACGGTCCGCCAGTCGAAGTCGACGTCCCCGCCGTCCCCGTTCCAACCGGTGATCGCCTGCCGCACCCCCTCCAGGGTGCGGTCGTCCACCGGCGCGTACGACAGCCCGTCCTGACCGATCACCTCCAGCGTCACGCCCTGGGCCAGCTTCGCGCTGTGGTCGGGGTCGCGCAGCAGGGCCAGGTCGCTGTGGGCGTGCATGTCGACGAAGCCGGGGGCGAGCGCCAGCCCGTCGCACTCCACGACGCGCCGGCCGCCCGGCCGCGGACCGTCGCCCTCCCGCCGGATCTCGGCGATCCGCCCGTCCGAGACCGCGACGTCGGCCCGGTACGCGGGGCCGCCGGTGCCGTCGACGACGTGGGTGTCACGCAGGACGAGTTCCATCCGGGGTGCCTCCTGGTCGGTGGGTCGGGGTGCCGGGGCGCCGGAGACGTGCGCGGCGCGCGGCGGGCGGGCCGGGGTCAGAAGAAGGTGCGGACGAGGTCGACGACGGTGCCGTCGTCCTCGGTGACCGGGATGAGCTGCCACTTGTCGAAGACCGTGCAGGGGTGCGACAGGCCCAGGCCCACCCAGTCGCCGACCTCCAGCCCGGCACCCGGCGCGACGGTCACGAAGGCGTGCTGGTCGGCCAGCTTCGCCACCGACAGCCCGTCCGCACCGCGCACCGCGCCCCGCGCGGTGCGGACGGCCCGCGGCTGCGGCAGGTCCAGGTCGTAGGCCGCGTCGCGCTTGCCCGCGTTGAGGAGGGCCAGCCCGGGTTCGGGCCGGGAGACCACCTGCGCCCACAGCAGGAACGCGGACCGCAGCGAACCCTCCCCGGGGAGCCGGTTGAAGGGCGTGACGCGCCGGTAGTGGCCGTCGTCGTGCGAGACGTACGCGCCCGAGCGCAGCAGCTTCAGCACCGGCCGGGACAGCTCGGGGAGCCCGTTCAGCGCCTCGGCCACCACGTCGAACCACGCGCTGCCGCCGGCGCTCACCACCACCTCGCCGGCCTGCGCGAAACGGCCCGCGGCGTCGAGGTCGGCGGCCAGGGCGGCGAGGGCGTCCAGCCACGCCCGGACGCTCTCCGGCGAGGCGCCCGGCACCTCTCCCTCGTACCCGGCGACGCCGACCAGGCGCATCCCCGCCGCGTCCGCCACCGCGTCCGCGACCCGCACCGCCTCCCGGTGCGTCCGCACGCCCGTGCGGCCGCCGGGGACACCGAGTTCGACGACGACGTCGAGCGGGGGCCCCGACCGTCCGGCGCCCGCCTCGGACAGCGCCGCCTCCATCAGCTCCACGCCGCGCACCGAGTCCGCGTAGACGACGAAGCGGACCTCCGGGTCCGCCGCCAGCTCGCCGGCCATCCAGCGCAGTGCCGCCGCGTCCACCACCTCGTTGGCGAGGAAGATCCGCCGGATGCCGAAGGCCCGGTACACGCGGGCCTGCGAGGGCACCGCCGCCGTGATGCCCCACGCGCCGTGGTCGATCTGCCGCCGCAGGAGCTGCGGGGCCATCGAGGTCTTGCCGTGCGGGGCGAAGGCGAGGCCGTGGCGGGCGGAGAACTCGCCCAGCTGCCGCAGGTTGTGCTCCAGGGCCCCGGCGGAGAGCGTCAGCACCGGCGTGGTGAAGCCGCCGGTGAACACCGAGCGCCGCTCGGCGGCGAGTTCTCCCACGGTCAGCCCGGCCGCGTCCGGGGGCAGCCCCTTGAAGCGGTGGTCGACGACCTCGTCGGCGAGGCGGGCGACGGGGTCGGCGGGGTGCTCGGTGCGTTCGGCGGCCATGGTGAACTCCGGAGTCCGGGACTGTCGCCGCCGGTGGGCGGCGCGGCGCTGCTATGTTGCATGATGTGCAACACCCATTGCGTATTGTGCTTGGAGCTGTCTAGCATCCCGGCGAACACCCGGTCAACGGACGGCCGGGAAGACGGCCCCGGAACCGGGCGGGAACCCCCCGCCGGGAGCCGGCCGAACCAGCCGAGAGCCGAGGAGCGGAGCCGGTCGTGACGATGCCCCCCGCTCCCCGTACGGGCAGCACCCCCGCCGGTCCCCCCTTCGACGCGGTCTGCCTGGGGGAGACCATGGTCGCCTTCCGGCCCGCCGGACCCGAGCGGCTCGCCGACGCGCAGCTCTTCGTCCGCGGCGTCGGCGGCGCCGAGTCCAACGTCGCCTGCCTGCTCGCGGGCGCCGGGCACCGGGTCCGCTGGGTCGGGTGCCTGGGCACCGACGGCTTCGGCGACCACGTCCTGGCCGAGATCGCCGCCCGCGGCGTGGACGTCTCCGCCGTGCGGCGCGACCCGGACCGCCCCACCGGGCTCTACTTCCGTACCGACGGCGAGCGCTGCACCACCAGCGAGCGGCCCGCCGACGGCGCCCTGGCCGAGGTGCTCTACCACCGCGCCGGATCGGCCGCCTCCGCCATGTCCCCGGCCACCGTCGACCGCGCCGTCGCCGACTCCGGCCGCGTGCTCCACCTCAGCGGCATCACGCCGGCGCTGTCGGACTCCTGCCACGCCCTGGTGTGGGAGCTGACCGCGCCCCGCCCGGGACGGCCGCTGCTGTCCTTCGACGTGAACTACCGGGTGGGCCTGTGGAAGCGGCGCGACCCGGCCGTCCTGCTCGACCTCGCCCGCCGCTGCGACGTGGTGTTCGTCGGAGCGGACGAGGCGCGGGCGGTCTGGGGCGCCGACGGCCCCGAGGCGGTGCGCGACCTGCTGCCGGAACCGTCCGTGCTCGTCGTCAAGGACGGCGGCCGGGGCGCCACCGCCCACACCGCCGACGGGTCCTGCCACGTGCCGGCCCTCTCCGTGGAGGTGGCCGGGTCCGTCGGGGCCGGGGACGCGTTCGCCGCCGGATTCCTCTCGGCCACCCTGCGCGGACTGCCCGTCCGCGCCCGGTTGCGGCACGGCCACCTGACGGCCGCCGCCGCGCTCACCGTCCCCGGCGACCTCGCCGAACCGCCGGCCCGGTCCATCGCGGACCGGCTGGCGGCGCTCGACGACGCGGCATGGGGCAGACTGCGGCTCGGCCCCGGCTGGACCCACGGAAGGCGTGACCCATGAGCCAGAGCGTCGACCGAGCGCTGAGCATCCTCCCCCTGCTGGCGCGGGGGCCGGCCAACCTCGAACAGGTCGCCCGGCACCTGGACGTGCACAAGTCCACCGCCCTGCGGCTGCTGCGCACCCTGCACGAGCACGGCATGGTCCACCGCCAGCCGGACCAGCGCTACCGGCTGGGCGCCCGGCTCATCGCCCTGGCCCAGGAGGCGGTCGAGAACCTGGACGTGCGCGGGATCGCCCACCCCCACCTGGCCGAGCTCAACGCCGCCTGCGGGCACACCGTCCACCTGGCCGTCCGCCAGGAGGACGAGGTCCTCTACATCGACAAGGTCGAGAGCCGCTACCCGGTGCGGATGTACTCGCGCATCGGGAAGCCCGTCGCGACCACCGTCGCCGCGGTCGCCAAGGTCCTCCTGGCCGACCTGCCCGAGCCCGAGCGGCGCGCCGTCGCCGAACGGCTCGACTACCCCCGCTACACGGCCCGTTCGACCCCCGGCCCCGCCGCCTTCCTGGAGGAGCTGGCCAGGGTGCGCGAGCAGGGCTGGGCCACCGACCTCGGCGGCCACGAGGAGTCCATCAACTGCGTCGCCGCGCCCATCCGGGGCGCGGACGGCCGGGCCGTCGCCGCGATGTCGGTCTCCGCGCCCAACGTCGTCGTCAGCGCCGACGAGCTGCTGAAGCTCCTGCCCCTGGTACGCCGCACGGCCGCCGCCGTCAGCGCGGAGTACTCCGGCAGGCCCGCCACCACCCACCCCACCGACCGGAGAGCCCTGCCATGAGCGACACCTCCCGCAAGACCGCCCTGAACCCGGCGACCCACACCACCCCGCCCGCGAAGTTCTCGCACGGGGTGCGCAAGGGCGGCATCCTCCAGGTCGCCGGCCAGGTCGGCTTCCTGCCGGCCGTCCCCGGACAGCCGCCCGCCCCCGCCGGCCCGACCCTGCGCGAGCAGACGCTCCAGACCTTCGCCAACGTCGGGGCCGTCCTGCGGGAGGGCGGCGCGAGCTGGGAGGACGTGGTGATGGTCCGCGTCTACCTCACCGACACCGACCACTTCGCCGAGTTCAACGAGCTCTACGACGCCCACTTCGCCGACCTCGCCGGGCCCCCGCCCGCCCGCACGACCGTCTACGTCGGCCTGCCCGCGGGCCTGCTGGTCGAGATCGACGCCCTGGCGGTCCTCGACTGACCCCCGGGCGCCCCCGCGCCACCCCCTCCGGCACGGCGCCCGCCGCGGCGCCGTGCCGCGATCCCCCCTGCCCGGAAGCAAGGTGCCCCCATGCACGACACCCCCCGTACCGGCGGGCTGCTCGCCCTCATACCCGGCACCGGCGGCCTGCTGGCCGTCGCCGCGCTGGGCATCGCCCTCCTGCTGCTCCTGATCATCAAGGTCAGGCTCCAGCCGTTCGTCGCCCTCCTCGTCGTCTCCATCGCCGTCGGCCTCGGCTCGGGGCTGTCGGTCACCGAACTCTTCGGCACCGTCCAGAAGTCCGACGCCGTCTCGCTCGTGGAGTCCGGGATGGGGGGCATCCTCGGCCACGTCGCGATCATCATCGGTCTGGGGACCATGCTCGGCGCGGTCCTGGAGGTCTCCGGCGGCGCCGAGGCGCTCAGCTCCCGGCTGCTGGGCCTCTTCGGCGAGAGGCGGGCGCCGCTGGCCATGGGGCTGACGGGGCTCCTCTTCGGCATCCCGGTCTTCTTCGACGTCGGCATCTTCGTCCTCGCGCCGATCGTCTACGCGGCGGCCCGGCGCAGCGGGAAGTCGATCCTGCTCTACGCCATGCCGCTGCTGGCCGGCCTGTCCATGACCCACGCCTTCCTGCCGCCGCACCCCGGCCCGGTGGCCGCGGCCGGCCTGCTCGACGTGGACCTGGGCTGGGTCATCGCCATGGGCACCGTCGTCGGCGTCCCGGCCGTGCTGGCGGCCTGGGCGTACGCCGCCTGGATCGGCAGGCGGATCTTCGTCGGGGTCCCGCAGGACATGGCCGAGGCCGTCGAGGA
The DNA here is from genome assembly GCF_042681365.1 of Streptomyces desertarenae. Taxonomy (NCBI): domain Bacteria; kingdom Bacillati; phylum Actinomycetota; class Actinomycetes; order Kitasatosporales; family Streptomycetaceae; genus Streptomyces; species Streptomyces desertarenae. Next base: position 343,352 of record NZ_JBHUFU010000006.1, read on the forward strand.
CTCCCGGCGCGCCGTCGCGGAGGAGCAGCGCGCCGCGGGCACCACGCCCACCGAGGCCCCGGTCCCCGTCGGCACGGTGCTCGCCGTCATCGGCACCCCGCTGGTGCTGATCCTGGCGGCGACCTTCTCCTCCGTCGCCCTGGCCCCCTCCACGGCGCGCTCGGTCGTGGAGTTCGCCGGCCACCCGTTCGTGGCCCTGACCGTCGCCCTGCTCCTGGCGTACTACCTGCTGGGCGTGGGCCGCGGCTGGTCCCGCCGGTCCCTGGAGGCCGTCTCCACCGCCTCCCTCAAGCCGGTCGGCAACATCCTGCTCGTCGTCGGCGCCGGCGGCGTCTTCGGCGCGGTGCTCCAGGGCAGCGGCGTGGCCCAGGCCCTGTCGGACGTGTTCGGCGACGTGGGCCTGCCGGTGATCGTGCTGGCCTACCTGCTCTCCCTGGTGCTGCGCGTCGCGCAGGGGTCGGCCACGGTCGCCATCGTGGCCACGGCGGGCATCGTCGCCCCGCTGGTGGAGAGCGGCGGCCACTCCCAGGCGCACCTCGCCCTGGTGATCATGGCGATCTCGGCGGGCTCGATCTTCGCCTCGCACGTCAACGACGGCGGCTTCTGGATCGTCGCCAAGTACTTCGGGATCTCCGAGCGCGACACCCTGAAGTCCTGGACCGTGCTGGAGTCCGTCCTGTCCGTGACGGGGTTCGCGGTGGCGGCCCTGGTGAGCCTGGCCGTCTGAGCGGCACCCGGAGTTCCGCCGTCCCCGGAGTGGCGTCCCCCCTTGTGCCGGCCGGTGCCGCCATGTTGGATGCGCCAGGTCGATCCACCGGGGACGGGAGCTGAGGACACGCATGACCGGAACGAACGACATGGAAGCGGCAGGACACCGGGGCGCGGCGGGCGAGGGCACCGCGGCCCCGCCGGCCCGGCGGACGAGCTGGCGGCTCATCGGCCCGGGCATCGTCGTGGCGGCCACCGGCGTCGGCGCGGGCGATCTGGTGGCCACCCTGCTGGCCGGCAGCGAGTTCGGCCACACGCTGATGTGGGCGGCCGTCATCGGCTGCGTGGTGAAGATCTCGCTGGCCGAGGCGACCGGACGCTGGCACCTGGCCACCGGCCGGACCCTCCTGGACGGCTGGCGCGGCCTGGGCGCGTGGACCACCGTCTACTTCGCGGTCTACGTCGTCCTGTGGGGGTTCGTCTACGGCGCCACCGCCATGTCCTCCAGCGCGCTGCCGCTCGCGGCGCTCTTCCCCGACGTCCTGTCCCTGCGGACCTGGGCGATCCTGTGCGGCCTGGCGGGCCTGGCCTTCGTCTGGTTCAACCGGTACGCGATCGTCGAGAAGGTCATGATGGTCTTCGTCGGCGTGATGTTCGTGGTCGTCGTCTACGTGGCGGCCCGCGTCGCGCCCGGCCTCGGCGACGCCTTCGCCGGGCTGCTGCCCGTCCTGCCCGACGGCTCGCTGTTCTACACGCTCGGCCTGATCGGCGGCGTCGGCGGGACGATCACCATGGCCGCCTACGGCTACTGGGTCAACGCCAAGGGCTGGACCGACAGCGGCTGGATCCCCATGATGCGGCTGGACAACCGGGTCGCCTACGCCACCACCGGCGTCTTCGTCGTGGCGATGCTGATCGTCGGCGCCGAGCTGCTGCACTCCGCGAACATCGCCCTCGCCTCCGGCGACAGGGGGCTGCTCGACCTGAGCGAGGTGCTGGAGGGCCGCTTCGGGGCGGCGACCGCCAACCTCTTCCTGGTCGGCTTCTTCGCCGCCTCCTTCTCCTCCGTGGTCGGCGTCTGGCACGGCGTGAGCCTGCTCTTCGCCGACTTCGTGGAGCGCACGCGCGCCGCCCGGGCGCAGGGCACCGGCGCGGAGCCGCCCGTCCTGGAGGTCGCCCGCGGGCAGCGGGAGCGGTCCTGGCCGTTCCGCGGCTACCTGCTGTGGCTGACGTTCCCGCCGATGAGCCTGCTGTGGCTCGACAAGCCCTTCGGCCTGGTCGTCGCCTACGGCGTCCTGGGCGCCTTCTTCATGCCCTTCCTCGCCGCGACGCTGCTGTGGCTGCTCAACTCCTCGCGCACTCCGCGCGAGTGGCGCAACGGTCCGGTGAGCAACGTGGTACTGACGGTGGCCGGCCTGCTGTTCGTGGCGCTGTGCGTCCACGAGCTGTACGAGCTGCTCTGAGGGGCGCGGGGCGGGCGCCCGGGGCGCCCGCCCCGCGGAGGGGCCCCGGCGGGGGAGCGGGTGCTCCGCCTCCCGCCGGGGCCCGCGCGCCGTCCGGTCCGCACCGGCGCCGGGCCGTGCCTACGGCAGGCCGTGGACGTGCGGGCCGACCGTGTCGGACCAGCGGTTCCCGTTCGCCGCGTCCCAGTTGGTGGACCAGGTCATGGCACCGCGGATGCCCGGGTAGGTCCTGGCGGGCTTGAACGAGCCGCAGTTCGTGCCCTTGGCCAGGCAGTCCAGCGCGGCGTTCACCACGGACGGGTCGACGTAGCCGGAGCCAGCGCCCCGGGTGGAGGCGGGGGTGCCGATGCCCACCTGGGACGGGTCGAGCCCGCCCTCCAGCTGGATGCAGGCCAGCGCGGTGAGGAAGTCGACCGAGCCCTGCGAGTACACCCTGCCGTCGCAGCCCAGCATCGAGCCGCTGTTGTAGTACTGCATGTTGACGACCGTGAGGATGTCCTTCACGTTCAGCGCCAGCTTGAAGTACTCGGTCGAGGTGGACTGCATGTCGATGGTCTGCGGCGCCATCGTGAGGACCATGCCGGGCCCGGCCTTCGCCGACAGCGAGCGCAGCGCCTGGGTGAGGTAGGTGGAGTTGATGCCGTGCTCCAGGTCGATGTCCACGCCGTCGAAGCCGTACTCCTGCATCAGCCGGTGGGCGCTGTCGGCGAAGCGTGTGGCCGAGGCGGAGCTGTTGACGATGACGTTGCCCTTCTCACCGCCGACGGAGATGATCACCTTCTTGCCCTCGGCCTGCTTGGCGGCGATGTCGTTCTTGAACTCCTGCACCGAGGAGTAGCCCAGGGCCGGGTCGAGGTTGAAGGTGATCTCGCCGGGGGCGGCCGTGGAGTCGGCGAAGGAGACGGCGATGATGTCGTACTGGTCCTGGACGTCGCGGAGCTTCTGGACCGTCGCGCCGTTGTCGAAGTTCTGCCAGTAGCCCGTCACCGCGTGCTTCGGCACCCCCGCGCCCGGGTCGCCGCCGCCGTTCTCGCTGCGGGTGGTGGCGGTGACGGGGGCGGATCTCGCCGACTCGCCGGCGCCGTTGACGGCGCTGACGCGGAACTCGTAGGAGGTGGAGGGCTTCAGCCCGGTCACGGTCG
>NZ_JBHUFU010000007.1:0-344574 GCF_042681365.1 Streptomyces desertarenae
GCCGTGGGTGACGCCGTCCCGCTCCAGGTAGTCCAGCAGGGCGCGTTTGAGGACCGGGTTGTTGTGGCCGTAGTTCAAGGCCCCCGCCCCGGCGAAGAAGTCGAGGTAGGTGCGGCCGTCCTCGTCCTGGAGCCGGCTGCCCCGCGCGGTCTCGAAGACAGCCGGCCAGGTGCGGCAGTAGCTGCGCACCTCCGACTCCAGTGCGTCGAAGACGGATGTGGCGACTGGGATGGTGGCCATGGTGCGCTCCTCGGTGGATGGTGGGTGCCGGGCGGACCGGTGGGCCGCCCGGCGGCCGGGCGGGGAAGTCAGGCGAGCGGTCCGACGCGGTACAGCACCTCGGGTTCGTGCCCCTCCTCGGGGAACAGCGCGGCGTCGAACAGCACCCTCTGCTCCAGGGCTGCGCCGTGCCGCCGGGCGAAGAGGGTGAACAGCCGGTCGGAGGCGGTGTTCCCGGGTGTGACGGTGGCCTCCAGGTGCCGGACGCCCCGGGGGCGCAGCCGGCGGGCCAGGTGGTCGAGCATGGCGGCGGCCAGGCCGCGCCCGCGGTGCTCCCCGTCCACCGCGATCTGCCAGACCACCACCGTGTCGGCCCGGTCGGGGCGCAGGTAGCCGGTGGTGAAGCCGACCGGAGCGCCGTGCGCTCCGCGGGCCACCACGGAGGTGGCCGCGAAGTCCCTGAACCACAGCAGGTAGCTGTAGGGGGAGTTGAGGTCGAGCACCCGGCAGTCGCGGGCGATCCGCCACACGGCGGCGCCGTCCTCGACACCGGGGGGTTCCAGCAGGGGTTCGGTCTGCGTCGCCATGGGTCACCTCCACCGCGCCCGGTGCGGGGCCCGGGGCCCGCCGTCCCGCGGGCGGGAGGGGGCCGGGCCCGGACGGGCGCGGGTCGCGCGGTTCGGGGAACCGCCTCTCTCACGGGGTGTCACCCGCCGTGCCGGGAGGCTCTCCTCCCGCGGTCTCCCTCGGTGCGCTCCGGTGGAGCGGTCGCTGCCCGAGGGGGCCTGCCGCCGTCCCCACGGCTCCCGCCGCGGTGGCGTCCGGTGCTTCCCGGTACTCCTGGAAAGCTACTCCGGACTCACCCGGGCTACCACCGCAGGATTTTTCGTTTGATCCCGCGGAGGCCGGACGGACCCGGCAAACCCCTCTGTCCCGGGCCCGGCGCCGCGGCGGAGGACGTCACCCGAACGGCGGATGTCCGCGGCGGCGGGAGGAGGGGGCGACGGACCGGCCGCCCCCGCTGCCCGCCCCCCTCAGCCCTGTCCGCCGCCCCGCGCCGCCGCGGCGGACCCGCCGGACGCCAGGTCGGCGACGACGGCGGCGTGGTCGGAGGGCCAGACCCCGCCGACGGGCCCGTCGCCCGCGCGCCGCACGGCGGTGACGCGGCCGAGTCCGTCCGGGCCGGGTGGTCCGACGTGGACGTAGTCGATGCGGGCGTTCGGCTCGAACGTCGCCGCCACGTGGGGGTTGGCCCGGTCCCGGGTCGCCGGGGGCGCCGCGGGGCCGGCGCACTCCCAGGCGTCCACGAACGTCTGGCCGGGGACGGCGGGGGCCGTCAGGCGGCCGCCGAACAGGCGGAGTTCGTCGGAGTCCGGGCGGGCGTTGAAGTCGCCGGTGACCACGGGCGGGAAGGCGGTCCCGCCGCGGCGGGCGGCCACGAACCGGGCCAGCACCCGCACCTGCTCCACGCGCACCGCCGAGCCGTCGGGCGCGGAGTGGAGGTGGGCGGTGAAGAACGGCACCGGGCCGCAGGGGGCGTCTACCCGCGCGTACAGCGCCAGGCGGCCGTCGTCGCGGTCCCGGGGGGCGGGCAGGCGCACCGCCTCCTGCGCGGTGACGGGCCACCGGCTGAGCACGGCGTTGCCGATGTCGGCGGCCGGGTCCCCGACCCGCCGGCGCCACGGTTCGGGGGTGTCCGAGGGCGCCCACGCCCAGTGCATGCCGAGCTCGCCGGCCAGCCACTGCGCGAGGTTCTCCCCGCCGCGGGCCCACACCTCCTGCAGACCGGCCACGTCGGGGCGCTCCGCGCGCAGCACGGAGAGGATCGCCTCCCGGCGCCGCTCCCACGGGCCGAACCGCCACCACAGGTTCCACGTCAGCACGCGCATCCGCCGCGCCCCCTCCTCCTCCGGGCGCTCCGCCCGGTGCCCTCGGGCGCGCTCCGGCGCACCCGCCCGTCCTCGTCCGCTCCGGTCCGCCCCCTGCGCGCCCTGCCGGATTCCGCCCCGGCGCCCCGGGGCGGCCCGTGGTTTCCTCCGCTGAAAGTTTCCGCGGGACGGACTCCGTATGCCCAGTTCCCCCTTCCCGCCAACGGACCAGACCACGGGGAGTCACCGGCGGGTCTTTACACCGCTTCCACCCCGTGCGTCACTGATGGCGCGTGCACGTCAAATCCGTCGTCCGGACGGCAGCCCCACCCAGCACTCCCCCCATTCCTCACCCCGTGCCTGGAGGAGCCATGCTCTCGCACAGATCCCCGTCCCCCCGCCGCCGCCCGAAGGGGGCCTTCCTGGCCGGTGTGCTCGGCGCGGTGCTGGCGCTGCTGGCCGGCGCGGCGGGCACCGCCGCCGCGGCGCCCCCGCCCGCCGGGGAGCGCCTCAAGCCCGGCACCGCGTACATGGGCGCGGGCCAGCGCGTCCACGGGGGACCGGCCGCGGAGGACGGCCCGTCGCTGGGCGCGCTGTCGCCCACCACCGGCGTGCAGGGCATCGACGTCTCGCACTGGCAGGGCTCCATCAACTGGACCTCGGTACGGAACGCAGGCATCCAGTTCGCCTGGATCAAGGCGACCGAGGGCACCGGCTACGAGGACGCGCGGTTCGGCGCCAACTACACGGGCGCCTACCACGCCGGCGTCATCCGCGGCGCGTACCACTTCGCGCTCCCCAACGCCTCCGGCGGCGCCGTCCAGGCCGACTTCTTCGCCTCCAACGGCGGCGCCTGGTCCCGGGACAACCTGACCCTGCCGGGCGTCCTGGACATCGAGCACAACCCCTACGGCGCGATGTGCTACGGCCTGTCCACCACGCAGATGCGCACCTGGATCAACGACTTCCACACCGCCTACAAGGCGCGCACCGGGCGCGACGTGGTGATCTACACGACCGCGAGCTGGTGGAACACCTGCACCGGCAACTGGACCGGCATGTACTCCAAGAGCCCGCTGTGGGTGGCGCACTGGACCTCCAGCGCGAGCCCGACCATCCCCAGCGGCTTCCCCACCTGGACGGTGTGGCAGTACACCAGCACCGGCTCGGTCCCCGGGGTCTCCGGGAACGTCGACCGCAACAAGTTCAACGGCTCCAGGGACCGGCTGCTCGCCCTGGCCAACAACACGCCCTGACGCGGAGCGGCGGGGGACCACCGCGCCGCGTCCGGGCGGGGCCCCACCCGGACGCGGCGCCCTCCCCTCCCCCGGTCCCCCGCCGCCCCCACCGCGCCCTCTGCCCGTACGGCCCCCCGAGGAGTGACCGTGACCGGCCATGACCCCCTCCGCCGCCGCCTGCTGCTCGCCGGGGCGGCCGGACTCGCCGCCGCGGCGGCCGCCCTGCCCGGCACCGCGCGGGCCGCCACCGCCGCGGCCGTCGAACCCGACATCGACGGGACCGGGGTGTGGGGCGCGCGGCCGCCCTCCGGGCGCGTGACCGTCCTGGACCGCCGGCCGAGCCGGATCGTCGTCCACCACACGGCGGGCGGGAACACCTCCGACCCCTCCCGCGCCCAGGCCCACGCGCACGCCCACTGGGTCCAGGACCTGCACATGGACGACAACGGCTGGATCGACACCGGCTACCACTTCCTCGTCAGCCGGGGCGGCTGGATCACCGAGGGGCGGCACGGCAGCCTGCGGGCGCTGTCCGCCGGGAACGGGCTCGTGCTCGGCGCCCACACCGCCGGGCAGAACGAGCAGGCGCTCGGCATCGCCTGCGAGGGCTCCTACCACGCGGGCGCCGTGCCGCCACAGGCGCAGTGGGAGGTGCTGGTGGTGCTGTGCGCGTACGCGTGCGAGCGCTACGGCGTCCGGCCGACGCAGCTGTGGGGGCACAAGGACTTCGGCGACACCCTGTGCCCCGGGGTCCTGCACGACATGCTGCCGAGGCTGCGCGGCGAGGTGGCGGCGCGGCTCGGGTAGGCCCGCCGTCCGGCGGTTCGGGCCCGGACCGCGCGGCGCGGCCCGGGCCCCGGCGGTCCCGCGCGCGGCTCACCGCCGCGGGGGCCTCCGTGTGCGGGTCACCTCACCGCGCAGTCGGTCCCGTTGAGGCTGAACCGGGTCGGCTCGCCGAACGTGCCGCCCGTGTGGGTGCCCTGGAACCCGAAGGACTGGGTGCCGCCCGCGGCGATGCGGCCGTTGTGCGCCGCCGGGCGGGCCGTCACCGTCCCCCCGGAGGAGGTGACCGTCGCGTTCCAGGCGTTGGTGACCGCCTGGCCCCCGGGCAGGGCGAAGGTCAGCTGCCAGCCGTCGATCGCGGTGGTGCCGGTGTTGCGGACGGTGACGTCGGCCGTGAAGCCGCCCGGCCAGGAGGTGGCGGTGTACGCGACCTCGCAGCTGCCGGGCTCCCCGCCGGGCGGGGGCTCCTGGCTGCCGCCGTCACCCCCGCCGCCGGTGTTCACGGAGGCCGAGAAGGAGTTCACGGCCAGGCCCGCGCCGTTCTGCCAGGGCTCGAAGCCGGCCTGGACGCTGGTGAGGTACCACGAGCGCTGGGCCATGCCGCGGGCGACCGTCTCGTCGACGAAGTCCATGACGTCGAAGGTCATGCTGCCGATGGCCGACGGGGCGATGAAGGAGATGACGTCGTTGGAGCCGTTGGAGCCGGTCCACACCTCCCAGGTGCGGCCGCCGACGGAGGCGGTGCCGACCCGCGAGCCGATGGGCTGGATCGGGCCCACCCGGTTCAGCCAGATCATGATCTCGGTGCGGTTGACCCCGTCGCGCTTGGGCTGCGGGTCCAGCCAGATGTCGTACGAGGCGTTGTAGACGGCGTTGCTCACGTAGGTGTAGGAGATGCTGCTCGGCGCACTGCCGATCGAGCCGATCTGCATCGGCAGGTTGGTGCCGGGCGAGCAGTTGGAGTAGTGGCAGCCGTAGTAGACCGACGGGTACGACTTGGGCGCCCCGTTGGTGGGGACGGAGCCGTCGGCCCGGGTCAGCTGGAACCCGGTGCCGGTCACGTTGATGCACTGGGTGGCGCTGGTGCCCCAGCGGTTGTTCTGCGCCACGTACCGGTTCTGGATGGTGGCGGTGCCGTACTGGTCGCAGATCTGCTGGTCGGCGCTGGCGGGCGGAGCCGATGCCGCCAGGGCCGTCAGCACACCCGCGGCCATCAGCAGGGCCAGCAGGGCCGCGTGCAGCCGGGACAGGGCCCGTGGGGGTGTCGTCATGGTGGTCCCTTTCGACAGGAGCGGTGCGGAGACGCTTGGGAGCGCTCCCATTCCACTGCGCGGCGGACTCTAGAACTTTTTCGGGGACATGACAAGTAGGTCGGCGCCCCGGATTCCCGCCCGGTGCGGCCCGCCCCCGTCCCGGGCCGCCCGGCCCGGGTGCCGTTTCCCCCGGCTCCTCCCGGGCAGCCGCCTGACTGCGGAAGACCTGCGGTTGCCGGGACACCGCCGCGCGCGAGAAGTGGGGAGCCGAATGACACAGCAGGACGCAGCGTCCACGACGGCCGCGGGAGCGCCCCCGTCCGGCCGCTCCGCCCGGCCGCCCGCCCGCCCCGGCGGGGAGGTGCCGGCCCGGTGATCGACGACCTGCGGTTCACCGTCGAGCGGCTCGACGGCCCCGTCGCCCTGGTGGCCGTCACCGGCGAGATCGACTACCACAGCTCTCCCAGGCTGCATTCGGAGGCCCTGGCCCTGACCGAGGGCGGCCACCCCCATCTGGTGCTGGACGTGTCGGGGGTGACCTTCTGCGACTCCTCCGGCCTGAGCGTGCTGATCGGCCTGTGGCACCACACCCGGGCGGCCGGCGGGTCCCTGTTCCTGTGCGCCGTCCCCGAGCCGCTGATGCGGCTGGTGCGCATGACCGGGCTGGCCGGGCTGCTGCCCACCGCCCCCGACGCCGCCGACTGCCTGGCCCGCCACCCCGCGTTCGCGCAGGGGGGCGGGGAGGGTGCCGGAAGCGGCGGCCGCGGCTGACGGGGCGCCCGCGGGAGGGAATTGGGAGGCGTGGACGGTGGCGCCGCGGACGCAGGTGTGTGACCGTGGGGGGAGTCGCCCCGCCGCCCGGCCGGGGCGCGCCCTGCACTCCCGCGCCGGCCGCCGCCCGCTCCCCCGCCCCACGGCACCGGAGCGACCCGGCCGGGACGGGCCGATCCACCCCGGAAGGGGGTCGAAGGCCCCATGCACGCCCTGTCCGTAGCCGTCGTCCGCAGGGCGGACACCGTCATCCTGCGCCCCCACGGCGACGTGGACCACGACAGCGCGCACACCCTGACCGACGTCCTGGCGGAACTGGACCAGCCGCTGCGGGGGCTGTCCGTGGACCTGTCCCGGGTGTCCTTCATGGACTCCGCCGGACTGCACGCCCTCATCTCCCTGGAGCACCACTGCCGGGACCGGGGCGTCCGCCTGGTCCTGACGGGTGTCGGTGCGCAGCCCGCCCGGCTGCTGGACCTGGTGGGGCTGGCCGGGTTCTTCGCCGTCCGCCGTTGACCGGCCGGGATGTCGGCGCGGCGTCAGCACGGCGGCGTATGGTGGTCACACCAGCGGGAAGACGCACCATGGACACCGCTGTGCTGACTGGGGGACCGGCGATGGAACTGTTGAGCGAAGGTCTGGGGGCTCCCCATGTGCGCGCCGACTTCGACGGCCACTCCGGCACCATCGCCCTGGCCCGGGACGCCGCCGACGCCTTCCTGACCTCCCTGGCCCGCTCCGTGCCGCCCGGCCGCGAGCGCTCCCGCGACGACGTGCTCCTGGTCGTCTCCGAACTGGTCACCAACGCCGTCCGCCACGCTCCCGGACCGCTCACCCTGTGCCTGGCGTTCACCTCCGGCCGGGTGCAGGTCACCGTCCGCGACACCAGCACCACCATGCCGCAGCCGCGCCGGGCCGACCTGACCAGCGGCACGGGCGGCTTCGGCTGGTCCATCGTCGAACGCATCGCCGAACGCCTCCAGGCGCAGCCCCTGCCGGAGGGCAAGGAGATCCACGCCTTCCTGCCCTGGTGAGGGACCGGCGGCCCCACCGCGCGAGCACGTCCCGCACGTGGCCGGGGACGCTGCGCTCCGAATCCTGCCGCCCCCCGGCCGGGTCTTCACCGCCGGGCGCCGTGCGCGCATGATGGAACTGCGGCGCAAGAAGGAGGCGACGCCATGATGGAGGTCAAGACCACCGACAAGCCCGACGAACGGCGCGACTTCCCCCGCGGCCACCTCGAAGCCCTCCACCTCACCGGGCTGGACTTCGCCGTGGCCACGTTCGAGCCCGGCTGGCGCTGGTCGGAGTCGGTGGGGCCGATCGCCGGAACGGACAGCTGCCGGATCCACCACAACGGCTACGTGGTGCGGGGGCGGATGCACGTGCGCATGGACGACGGCCAGGAGGCCGAGGTCGGGCCGGGCGACGTGTTCGTCTGCCCGCCGGGGCACGACGCCTGGGTCGTCGGCGACGAGGCGGCCGTGGTGTACGACTTCGCCGGCGGCATGGCGGAGAGCTACGCCAGGGCCGGCTAGGCGCGCGGCAGGAGAGGAGCACCGCGGGCCCTCACGCCCCGAGGAGGTGGTCCCGTGGACGCACTGCGGCGGGGCGCCCCGGAAAGCACCGGGGCGCCCCGCCCTTGCGTGCGGTCCGCGCGGGAGCGCGGGGACGGTCAGGCGGCGGGCGCCGCGGCGGCCGCGACCTTGCCGAGGACCTCGGCGAGCTGCGCGCTCACCTCGGCGTCGTCGGCCGGGTGGACCTCGGCGAAGCGCCCGGCGGAGTTCGGGATGGACAGCTTGACGTCCTCCAGCACGGCGCCGCCCGCGATGCCGGCGGCCTTGCGGCTCTCGTCCTGCGCCCACACACCGCCGTACTGGCCCAGGGCGGTGCCGACGACGGCCACCGGCTTGCCCGTCAGCGCGCCGGCGCCGTAGGGGCGGGAGAGCCAGTCGATCGCGTTCTTCAGCACGGCCGGAATGGTGCCGTTGTACTCGGGCGAGAACAGCAGGAACGCGTCGGCGGCGGTCGCCGCCTCGCGCAGCCGCAGGGCGGCGGCGGGCACGGAGCCCTCGACGTCGATGTCCTCGTTGTAGAAGGGCACGTCGGCCAGGCCCTCGTACAGGACGATGTCCACCCCGTCGGGGGCGTGCTTCACGGCGGCCTCGGCGAGCTGGCGGTTGTGCGAACCGGAGCGGAGGCTGCCGACGAGGCCGAGGATGCGGACGGACATGGAGGTCTCCAGGGAAGGGTCGGAAACAACTGGGGGAGCAAACGGACCGTGGTCCGAATGCTTTCTAGCACCCTAACCGGACTCTGGTCCACTTTCTTCCGGCGGGGGTAGTCTGGTGGACGTGACTTCCATCGCGCCGCCCGACGACGAGCAGGGACGGGCACCGGTCCGGCAGCCCGCGGCCCTGTCCCTGGCCGGCCAGGCGCCCCCCATGCGCGCGGACGCGGCCCGCAACCGGACCCGCCTGCTGGAGGCCGCCGCCCGCCTGGTGGCCGAGCACGGCCCGGAGCAGCTGACGATGGAGGCGGTCGCCGCCGCGGCCTCGGTCGGCAAGGGGACGGTCTTCCGCCGCTTCGGCGACCGCAGCGGTCTGCTCATGGCCCTGCTCGACCACTCCGAGCGCCTCTACCAGGAGTCCTTCCTCACCGGTCCCCCGCCGCTGGGTCCCGGAGCGCCCCCGGTGGAGCGGCTGGAGGCGTTCGGCCCGGCCACGCTCAGGCACCTGGCCGCCCACCGCGGCCTGCTGCTGGAGGCCGAACCGGAAGCGTGCAAGCGGTTCCTCTCCCCTCCCCTCCGCGTCCGCCTCACCCACATCGCCGCCCTGCTGCGCGAGGCGGACGCGGACGGCGACACCGAACTGCTCGCCCAGACCCTCGCCGGCTACCTGGACGTGGCGCTCCTGCACCACCTCACCGAGCAGCGCGGCATGCCGCTGGACCGCCTGGAGGCGGGCTGGCTCGACCTCGTCGCCCGCGTCACGCGCCGCTGAGCCGCCGGGCAGCCGCCGCGCCGTGCGGCGGTCAGCACGGCGGAGCCGTGCACGTCGACGGTGAACAGGCCCTCGGAGGCGTGCCCGGGGACCGGGATGCCGAGCAGCTGCTCCAGAGCCTGCAGCGCGAGACCGCGCAACAGCAACTCCTCGGTGACCGCGGCGCCGATCTGCACCACGGCCGCGGACCAGACGACCGCCATGAAGCCGTGGCCCGCCCAGGAAGGAGAACGAGTGGCCCCCGAACGCCGTGATCAGTGCGGCGGACACCAGAACGAAGCCCAGGCCGATCGCACCGCCCAGCAGCGCCTCCCGGCCGGCCCCCGCCGGGCGGTCTCCGGCGTCGAGCGCCGCGCGACACGGCGCATGGCCAGCCGGTGCACGGACACCGCGACCGCCGCGGCGGCGAGGTCGAGGCGGGGCTCATGCCGGGTCCGAACCGGCCGCAGGGGTCGGCGTGGGCCCGGAACAGCGGGGACAGGGCCGTCGGTCGGCGCCGGCGAGGCAGCCGCAGGAGACCGGAGACGCCGCCCGGCACACCCCGGATCCGCCACGGAGGCCGCTTGTCACCCCGCCGCGGCTTCGGGGGGACTTCGGGAGAACGTCGGGAGGACAAGGCCCACCGGTCCGGTGACCGTCCGTCACCCGTCGTGTAGGGTGGCCACTCCGAGACGGTGCCGTGAGGGGGTGGGAACGATCAACGCCAGGTCGGTTCGGGTGCTCCCGTCCCACGGTCCCGCGAGGCCGCCGGTTCCGCGGCGCGGATGACCGCGGGAGCGCCCTTCGGTTCCTCCGGAAGGCTCCCATGTCGCTCTCCGCTTCCCCCACCCCCGCATCCTCCCCCGTGCCCGCCCTCCCGCCCCTCCCCGACGTCGCCGCCCGGCTGCGGGCCGCCGGCTGCGTCTTCGCCGAGGACGAGGCGCGGCTGATCCTCTCCGCCGCCCGCACCCCGGACGAACTGGCCGCCCTGGTGGAGCGGCGCTCGGCCGGCCTGCCGCTGGAGCACGTCCTGGGCTGGGCGGAGTTCCGGGGGCTGCGGATCTCCGTCGGCGCCGGGGTGTTCGTGCCGCGCCGCCGCACCGAGTTCCTCGCCGAGCGGGCGGTGGCGGCCGCCCTCGGCGCGGTGCGGCGCGGCCGGGGGCGGCCGCCGGTGGTCGTCGACCTGTGCTGCGGCACGGGCGCGGTGGGCGCGGCGGTCGCCGCGGCCGTGCGGGAGGCGGGCTCCCCCGTGGAACTGCACGCCGCCGACGTCGATCCCGCCGCGGTGCGCTGCGCGCGCCGCAACGTCGCCGCCGCGGGCGGCGGGCGGGTGTACGAGGGCGACCTGTACGGGCCGCTGCCCGCCGCGCTGCGCGGCCGTGTCGACGTCCTGGCCGTCAACGCGCCCTACGTGCCCACCGGGGAGATCGGCCTGCTGCCGCCGGAGGCCCGCGACCACGAGCCGGCGGTCGCGCTCGACGGCGGTCCGGACGGGCTGGACGTTCAGCGCCGGGTGGCCGCCGGGGCGCCGCGGTGGCTGGCGCCGGACGGGGTGCTGCTGGTGGAGACGGGACGGCGGCAGGCGCCGCTGACGGCGGACGCGGTCGCCCGCGCCGGGCTGGTGCCGGAGGTGGCCGTCCGCGAGGAGCTGGAGGCGACCGTCGTCACCGGCGTCCGCCCGGTCCCGGGGCGGTGACCCGGGACCGGGCGGAGGGGGCGCGGCGGGACGGGGTCAGTGCCGGGACCGCTGGCCCTCGTACTGCTCGGCGGCCAGCCTGCGCGCCTCCTCGTGGGTGGCCACCGACGGCGGCGAGCCCTTGAGCGGCCTGCGGGCCGTCTCCTTCATCAGCGAGACAGCGACGACGCCGACGAGCGCGGCGGCCATGGTGTAGTAGGCGGGCATCAGGTCGTTGCCCGTGCGGTCGATCAGCGCGGTGACGATCAGCGGCGTGGTGCCGCCGAAGAGCGAGACCGACAGGTTGTAGGAGATCGCCAGCGCCCCGTAGCGCACCGGGGTGGGGAACAGGGCCGGCAGCGAGGCGGACATCGTGCCCAGCAGGCACACCAGGGACAGGCCCAGCATCAGCATGCCGCCGATGACCGCGGCCATGCTGCCCTGCTTGACCAGCAGGAACGCCGGGAGGGAGAGGAAGAGGAAGCCGAGCATCCCGGCCATCAGCAGCGGCTTGCGGCCGAAGCGGTCGTTGAGGTGGCCGACCCGGCTGATGACGGCCATCATCACCGCCATCGTGCCCAGCAGGACCAGCAGTCCGTGCGACTCGTCGTAGCCCATCTCGTCGGTGAGGTAGGTGGGCATGTAGGTCAGCAGGGCGTAGTTGGTGATGTTGTACGCCGCGACCAGCCCGATGCCCAGCAGCAGCATCCGCCACTGCTCGGCGAAGATCCGCTTCACCTCGCCCCGCGGGGTGCTCCCGGCCGGCCGGGGCCCGCCGTCCTCCGCCGCGGTGCCCTGCCGGTCGGCGGCCTTCCGGAAGGCCGGGGTCTCCTCCAGCCTGACCCGCAGGTAGACGCCGACGAGGCCGAGGGGTCCGGCGACCAGGAAGGGGATGCGCCAGCCCCAGCTGGTCATCTCGGCGTCGCTGAGCAGCAGTTCCAGCACGGTGACCAGGCCCGCCGCGGCGATGTAGCCGCCCAGGGTGCCGAACTCCAGGTAGCTGCCGTAGTAGCCGCGCTTGCGGTCGGGTGCGTACTCGGCGATGAAGGTGGAGGCACCGCCGTACTCGCCGCCGGTGGAGAAGCCCTGCACCAGCCGGAAGACCAGCAGCAGCACCGGCGCCCACAGCCCGATGGCGGCGTAGCTCGGGATGAGGCCGATGCAGAAGGTGCCCAGCGCCATCAGGACCATGGTCAGCGCGAGGACCTTCTTGCGGCCCACCCGGTCGCCCAGCGGCCCGAAGAAGAACCCACCGAGCGGCCGCACCAGGAAGGCCACCGCGAAGGCGGCGAAGGACGACAGGAGCTGGGCGGTGTCGCTGCCCCCGGGGAAGAACACCTTGCCGAGCGTGACGGCGAGGTAGGCGTAGATGCCGAAGTCGAACCACTCCATGGCGTTGCCGAGGGCCGCCGCCTTGACCGCGCGCCGCACCAGGCCCTGCTCGGTGACGGTGATGTCGCTGCGCCGCAGCGGCGGGTTCCGGCGCCGTCTGACGGCGCGCCGCAGGTGGTGGTGGCGTGTCTCCGCTCCCGGTTCGCGTGCCTCGGTTCCCATGGGCCGACGCTTACCCGGGTGGGGGAATCCATGCGCGGCGGATCACCGGGCCGGGTGTGCGGCCGCGGCCGACCGCAGCGGGGCCGGGGCGCTCCCGTGGAGTGCCCCGGCCCCGGGTGGGAACCGTGCGGACGGCCGTGCGTCAGATCACTTGACCGTGCACCTGTTCCCGTTCAGGGAGACGGCGGTCGGGTTGGCCGCCTGTCCGCTGGAGGTGCCGTTGAAGCCGAAGTTCACGGTGCCGTTGACCGGAATGGTGCCGTTCCACTGGACGGGTTTGGCGACGACGTTCCGGCCCGTCTGGGTGATCCGGGCGTTCCAGACCTGGGTGATCTTCTGGTCGTCGGGGAAGGCCCAGGTCAGCTCCCAGCCGCCGAGCGCGGCGGTGCCGGTGTTCTTCACCGTCACGTTGCTGGTGAAGCCGCTGTTCCACCGGTGCGAGGTGTAGGTGACCTCGCAGGAGGCGTCCTCGCCCGGCTCCTCGCCCGGGCCTCCGTCGCCGCCGCCCGCGCCGAGGTCGTCCGCGTAGGAGGCGATCCAGGCCAGCGGGGCGTTCCAGTTGATGGTGATCTCGTTGGTGGCCCAGGACTCGATGTGGTCGATGTAGCACATCGCCGGGGCGCAGCCCTGGAGCCTGTCCTGGGCGATCGGGTCCTGGATGTCGACGTTCGGGCCGCCCGCGACCGAGCCCGGGGCGGGGTTGGGCAGGTCCGGGTCGAGCTGGTTCGCCCAGAACCGGTGGTGCTGGTTGCGGGAGTCGCGCTCGCCGTAGCCGGTGACGTAGGACTGGTTGAGCGGGTTGCGGCCCAGCAGGTAGTCCAGGCCGCGCAGCACCGCGTCGCGGTAGGCGGTCTCACCGGTCAGGTCGTGGGCGGTGGCCAGGACGACCATGTTGTTCAGCACCTGGCTGTTGGAGCCCCACACGTAGTGGTTGCCCTCCGGCGCGTAGGGCACGCCGTAGGCGGCGCCGCGGGAGTCGGCGGCGTAGCCGTCGGCGGCCTCGGTGACCATGTCCCGCACGGTCCGCGCCTGGCTGTCGGTCAGGTCGTTGGGGACGGTGGCCAGGCTGAGCGCCCCCAGGCCGGCGGTGGCGCCCCAGGAGAGGCCGCCGCGCGGGAAGACCGCGTCGGTGTCGCCGTGCAGCGGGGAGTTCAGGACCTCCTGGCGGTAGGTGTCCTTGCCGGTGGTGACGAACAGCTCGGCCGCGGCCCAGTAGAACTCGTCCCGCACGTCGTTGTCGCTGTAGGCGCCGCCGCCGACGCCGTCGTTCGGGTCGGCGAGCACGTCCGGGTGCGCCTTGGCGGCGGCCCACGCGGTCTCGGCCGCCTCCAGGCAGCGGGCGGCGAAGTCCGCGTCGTGGTCCTCGAAGAGGCGGGCGCACTGGGCGGCGGTGGCGGCCACGTTCAAGGTGGCGGCGGTGGACGGCGGGTGCAGCTCGCGGGGCTGCGGGTCCTGGTCGGGGCGGAGCGGCAGACCGGTCCACGCGCGGTCGTGGATCTTGTGGTGCGCCATGCCGGCGAGCTCCTCGCCCTCGGGCACCATCATCCGCATCAGGAAGTCCATCTGCCAGCGCGCCTCGTCCAGGACGTCCGGAACGCCGTTGCCGCGCTCGGGCACCCGCAGCTCGCCGTCGCCGAGCTCGGCGCCGTCGGCGCCCTCGGCGGTCAGGGTGCGCTCGTAGACGGACATCACCTGGGCGGCGGAGATGCCGCCGTTGACGACGTACTTGCCGTGGTCGCCGGCGTCGTACCAGCCGCCGGAGACGTCGAGGGTGTAGTCGCACACGCCCTCCTGGCAGGGCACCTCGGTGTCGCCCTGGTTGGGCGCGACGCCCACGTGGCCGGCGGGACGGGCGTACTCCTCCCCGACGAGGTCGGCGTCGATCTCGATGCCGCTGCGGTTGTGGTAGAAGTACGCGAGCGCGTCCGAGCGCAGCGAGTCGTACAGGTCGTCGCCGATGGCGAAGGGTTCGCTGGTCTCGCCGTCGATGGTGACGGTGTAGCCCTCGCCGGCCTCGGTGAAGCTGCCGAAGTCGAAGGTGTGGACGTTCTGCCGCGAGGTCGGGTCGACGCCCTTCGGGGTGGTGGTGCCGGACGCCTTCCGGTTGCCGTCGGCGTCCTGGAGCGTCCAGGTCAGGGCGGTGGTCTTCTCGGTGACGAAGGTACCGCTCTTGGGGCCCTCGGTGAGGTAGCCGACCTGGTTGACGCGGACGGGCGAGCCGGTGTCGGGCTCGTACACGGGAGGTTCGGCGCCGCCGGTCAGCGAGACGTCGTCCACGCAGAAGGTGTACGCCTCCTCGCTGCCGCCGATCTGGAAGGCGAGCTGGGCGGCCTCGTGGTCGCCGCCCGAGGTGAACACGTGGGTGAAGGTGGTGGCCTCCTCGGTGACCTGGTCGGCCGAGGAGTGCTCGGTGGTCCACGGCTCGGTGGCCATCTGCACGTTGGTGCGGACGGTGATCGGCACCGTGGCGCTGGCGGTGAAGCTCAGCTCGTAGCCCTCGCCCGCGGCGAGCGGGATGCCGTTCTGCCCGACGATGGCGTCCCAGGGGTTCTCGGTGCCCGCGGGCACCTCGGCGCACAGGCGGCCGTCCACGACCGAGCCGGGGCTGTTCTCCGTCCACCACCAGCCGGTGGTGCCTGCCGAGAAGTCGCCGTTGGCTATCAGTTCGGGGCCGTCGGCGGACTCCGCCGCGAAGACGGGTGCGGACAGGGCCCCGGCCAGCAGTCCGGCTGCGGCCAGCGCGCCCAGCGCGCGCCGTCTGCCGCGGCGGGAGCGGCCCGGCGCCTGTGGCTGGTGGGGCGGATGAGGTGTCACTGTTCGGTCCTTCCGGCGGGATGGATCGGGTGGGGACGACGCGACGGCATGCGGCTGCGGCGCTCCGGCAATCGTCTGGGAGCGCTCCCATGCATCGTGGGGTGCATGACAGGAAGCGTCAAGACGTGCGACGGCACCAACAGCCGCTCCCCGCGCGCTGCGTCGGGAGCGGACCGCCCCCGGGGCGTGTGCCGCGTCCCCGGCGGCCCGCCCGGCGCGGGCCGCCGGACGGCCGGGTTCCGCCGCGCGGCCGACACGTGGCGGAACCTTTCACCTCACCCGCGGACGCGCTCCGGGAACGCCCGCCCCGGCCCGCGCGCCGACCGGGCTCACCCCAGGGAGGCGGTGGCGCGGGAGGCCCGCCGGCTGCGGGGCACCGTGGTCGGGCGGCGTCCGGCCGTCCGGCGCAGCACACCGCGCACCAGCCGCTCCGCGGTGAACGCGGCCCCGTAGACGAACCGCATCGACGGCCCGAACGACGGGGCCGTGAGGAGTCCCGCGAAGAACAGGCCCGGCACGGAGGACTCGAAGCGGCCGTCCACCTCCGGGGCCCGGCTGGTCCCCGCCAGCCTCAGGTGGTTGCGGACGGAGGGGTCCAGCAGGTCCAGCCGTGCCACGTCCGGGACGAAACCGGTGGCGGCCACCACGTGGTCGGTGTCCAGGGTGGTCGACCCCCGCGTGTTCTCCAGGGTCAGCCGCACACCGCCGCCCGAGGGGACGGCCGCCCGCAGCCGGTGCCCGAGCAGGACCGGGATCCTGCTCTCCACCCGGTCGCGCAGCCACCAGGCGCCGGCCGGGCCCAGCGCCGTGGCCGCGATCCTCGCCCGCAGGGAGCCGGGCAGCCGGCGCACCGCCCAGGGGGCCTCGGCCCACACCCAGCTCGACCAGCCCGTCCCCAGCCCGCCGTGCGGATCGCGCAGCGCGTGCAGCAGGGGGCGCTTCAGGGGCTGCGGCGGGGTGTTCCAGCTGACGTGCCCGGCGCGGGCCACCACCCGGGGGTGGGCGCCGCACTCGGCCAGCAGCGCGGCGGTCTCCAGGGCGGCCTGCCCGGCGCCGATCACCGTGACGTCCCGGCCCCGGAAGCCCGACAGGTCCCGGTGGTGGCTGCTGTGCGAGACCAGGCCCCGGGGGAGCGCGCGCAGCGGCTCGGGGCGGTGGACGAACGGCATCACGCCGATCGCCAGGGCCACGGTCCGCGCCGCGACCAGTTCGCCGCCCTCGGTCTCCACCAGGAAGCCCTCGGACCGCGGCCGTACGGCGGTGATCCTCTCCTCCTCGACCGCCGGCACGGCCGTCCGCCCGAACCACAGCCCGTACTCGGTGAAGGCGCCGATCGGCAGCGGCGTGCCGTGTTCGGCCCGCAGCCCCCGGGAAGCGCACCAGGCGGCCAGGGTGTGCTCGCCGGAGGGGTCGGAGAGGTTGGACGCCCACGGCTCGGACTTCAGGAACATCCCCCCGGGCATGTGGTCGCGCCAGGAGGCCATCGGCCTGCCGAACGTCCGCAGCCTGAGCCCGGCCGCCGCCGCGTGGGAGGCGATCGACAGTCCGTAGGGGCCTGCGCCCACCACTACCAGGTCGTACATGGTCGGTTCCCGCTCTCTATCGTCGTGGGGTCGTCGCGCCGCCGGGATGTCCGCAGGCGCCGGTCTGGTCGGCGCCGCCGGCGCGCGCGGGTTGTGCGGGGGGCACGGTCCCGGGCCCGGCGTGCGGCGTCCGCTGCCGGGTGCGCCGCAGCGCCTTCCGCCCGCCCTGCCCGAGCCAGGTGGCCGCCATGGCCAGGAAGGGCCCCGGGTCGTCGGCGGCGAACCAGGCGTTCTCGGTGCTCCGCCCCTTCCACCGGGAGCCCCCGGCGTCCCCGGTGTCCGGCCGGTGCCCGGACGCGGCGCGGGCGCGCCGGGCGGCGGTGAACGGCAGCGGGAGGGAGGGCAGCGCGGCCAGCGAGGAGGCCAGGGCGTAGTTCTCGGCGCGGAAGAGCCGGCCGAGGACCGGTTCGGACGGAGCGGTGGTGCGCCCGGTGAGGTCCAGGTGCAGGGCCCGCACGACGTCCAGCCCCGAGCGGTCGGTGAAGAGCCTGAACTGCGCCCCGGGGCGGGGGTTGAAGTCCAGCAGCTGGTAGGTGCCGCTGCCGGTGTCGTACCGGAAGTCCAGGTCGAGGATGCCCCGGTAGTCCAGGTGCTTGGCCAGCCGGTGGGCGGCCTCCTCCAGATCGGGGTTGGGCAGCCAGCGCCCGACGGCCGTCAGCCCGGCGCCCACCGGCCAGGAGCGCTCCTTGCGCCCCGCGCCGCCGGCCAGGCAGGCGGCCCCGTCGGCGTAGCAGCCGTGGAAGAACCAGTCGGTCCCCGGGCCGCCGGGTACGCGGCGCTGGAGCAGCAGCGGGCTGCCCGCCTCCCCGGCGCGCGCGTACAGGGCGCGCGCCTCCTCGGCCGAGTCCACGACGGTGGTGCTGCGCAGCCCCCCGCCCTGGGGCAGCAGCCAGGGCCGGCTCCACTTGGCGACCACCGGGAGCCCCAGTTCCCGCACCGCCGCGTCCACGTCGGCGGTGCTGTGCGGGATCACCGTCGGCGGGTGCGGGACGTCCAGCTCCCGGCAGAGCGCGGCCAGTTCCGCCTTGTCTGCCACCCGCAGCGGCAGCCCGGGCGGCTGGGCCGGCAGCAGGAAGCGGCCGGAGAGGCGGCCGGAGAGGCGGGCCGCGGCGATGGCGCCCAGGTCGTCCATGGGGATCAGCACGGCGGGACGCCCGATGCGGTCGGAGATCTGGCGCAGCGTCCGCTCCAGCCGCTCGTCCGACGCCCCGTCGGCACCGGCCGTCTCGCCCGTGCGGTGCGCGCCGAACACGCCGTCGGCGGGCAGGTGGTGGCCCCGGTACAGGTACCGGGAGCGGCCGATGGGGCTCAGCGGGGACTCGACGACGGCGTGGACCTCGATCCCGGCGCGCCCCAGGGACCTGACGGCCCCCAGCGTGCCGTGGTGGAAGGGATTCCGGTCGATCCGGAACAGCAGTGCGGGCACATCGGTGTCGAACGGTGGCGGCATGTCAGCGGTCCTCGGTTTTTCCGTTGGTTTTCTCTGAGGTCTTGCCGTCGGCCTCGACGGGTATCGACTCATTGGCTCCCCAACCATCCGAGCATTTCCCCCGCACCATTGGTCCGAGCGAGCGAGGAAAATCGCGAACGGGTTATCAGAAAGCAGTCGGGCGGCTCATTCGAGAGATTCTCCGATTAGTGTCGGTGAGAACTGGAGCAGGGCCGGGGAGGCGGGCGGACCGTTCCGGCGACGCAGTCGAGGAGGCACAGTGCCCGGACGACACCGCAGACCGGCCGGAGGCAGCCGGCACCGCAGGCCGGCACCACCGGGGCGCCGCCGCAGGCTGACGGCCGCGTGCGTGGGGGCGGTCACGGCCGGGGCGCTCGTCGCCGGCGGGGCCGTGGCGACCGACGTGTTCACCGACGGCGCGCAGCCGGCGCACCCCCGGCCGTCGACGCGCGGCGTGGCCATGGGCGCCTTCCTGGGTTCGGGCTCGGACGGGGTGCGGCGGATCGCCGGCCTGAGCCGGTGGCTCGGCGGCGCGAACGTGCGGGTGGCCCACACCTACCTGCCCGGCGACACCTGGGAGCGCATCGAGAGCGACCGCTACTTCCTGCGTCCCTGGGCCGAGTGGCGGCGCGCCGCCCCCGATCGCCTGTTCGTGCTGAACGTGCCGATGCAGGCGCGCAACGAGGCCGGCCTCTCCGACGACGAGGTGCGCGGACTGCTCTCCCGGGGCGCGGAGGGGCACTTCGACCACCACTTCCGGGAACTGGCCGGGCACCTGGTCGCCGAGGGGCTGACCGACGCGGTGATCGTGCTGGGCTGGGAGATGAACGGCACCACCTACACCCACCGCTGCGCGCCCGACCCGCAGGCGTGGAAGACGTACTGGAGGCGCATCGTCGCCGCCATGCGATCGGCTCCCGGCCAGGAATTCCGCTTTGATTTCGCACCCAACCGCGGACGGGACGCGATTCCCTGGACGGAGTGCTACCCGGGTGACGACGTGGTGGACATCATCGGAATGGACTCCTACGACCAGGCGCCGGGCGAGACGTTCGACGACCAGGTGAACCAGCCCTACGGACTGAAACACCAGGTGGATTTCGCGGCCGAGCGCGGAAAGCCCTTTTCCTACCCCGAATGGGGGCTGTTCCGCAGGGGCGACAACGCCGAGTACATGCGGCGGATGCTGGAGTGGATCGCGCGGCGGAAACCGCTCTACCACACCATCAGCGACTACTGCCCGCACGGCGTCTGGCGGTGTTCGGAGAACCCGAGGTCCTCCGCCGTCTTCCGGGCGGTGATGTCGGCGGACGGGGGCCGGCCCGGGCGCTTCCCCGGGTTCTGCGTGGACCTGGGCGACTGGCTCGGCGGCTGGTTCCGCGACCGCCGGGTGTGCGTCTCCTTCTCCTGGGGACGCAGGCCCTAGCCGCGCCGGAGTCCGCGCCGGCGCGGACTCCTCCCGGTGGACGGGTGTGCCCTCCGGCGCGCACGGCACCGGAGGGCGGGGCGGCCGGCGGTGCCGGGCGGCCCGCCCCCGCGGCACCGGTCCGGTGGCCGTCACCGCGGGGGCCTCCGGTCACCGCGGTGGCGGTCGTCCCGCCTCCGGTCCGCGGTGGTGGTCCGGGCGGCGGGGCCCGCCGGCACCGGGTCGGGTTCGGCCTCCCCGGACCCCCCGCCGCTCCCCGTGCCCTCGGCGCTGCCCGCGGGCGCGGGCACGACGCCGGGGAAGGCCGGGTCCTCGCGGCGCCCGCGCGGGGACGCCAGGAGCACGAGGCCGCCGGTGAGCCCTCCGGCGCAGGCGCCCACGGCGGCGGCGAGCGGGAGCGAGGGCGAGGTCGGCTCGGTGGGCGCCAGCGCCGGGGAGAACAGCGACAGCTGCACCCCGGTGCTGGTGACGGTCCGGTTGCCGACCCGGACCAGGGCGTCGGCGACCGCGTTGGCGACGTCCGCGGCCTCGCCGGGGCTCGACGCGGTGCCGGTGACCTCCACCATGGGGGCGTCCGGGGAGGTGGCCGCCCGCACGCCGTCGCGCAGGTCGTCCACGGTCGCCCCGGTCGCGCCCCGCGCCTCGACCAGGACGGCGGTGTCGGTGGCGATGCGCCCGTACGCCTGGGCGAACCCGAGCGCCGTGGCGGAGTCCGTCCCGGCGCCCGGCACCACGGCCACGTAGCCGGTCGCGGTGTACTGGGGCGCGGCGAGCAGGCCGTAGGCCGCCCCGCCGGCCAGGCCCAGCAGGACGCCCAGGGCCGGGGGCCCCCAGGAGGGCAGGGGGGAGGCCCACCGCGGGAGCCGTCCGAGGCTGCGGAGCCGCGCCAGGCCCGGAAGGCGGGGAGAGCGGTCCTGCGGGCGGGCGGGGGACGCGGGGGGGCGGGTCGTGAGCGACTGGGTCACGGGAGCTCACCTCTTCGTGGTCGGGGCGGATGCCGGAGAGGACGGGGACGGCAGGGGCACGGGGCGTGCGGGCCGGACGGCGCGCGCCGTCGTGCGGGCGGTGCGCGCGGCGGCACGCTCGTGGAGTTCCTCGTACAGGGACATGAGCCGGTCGGCGCTGCGGCCGACGTCGTAGCGGCGCACGGCCTCGCACACGGGGGCGCGGCGCCTGCCGGCCGGCACCGACGACGGCTCCCGCAGCGCGGTCACCAGGCTCCGCACCCCCGGTGCGACCCGGCGCGCGCCGGGCGCGTGGCCGGGCGGCAGCTCGTCGACCGCCGGGCAGGTCACGTGGAGCACGGGCAGCCCGGCGGCCAGTGCCTCCAGCACCGCCAGGCCGAAGGACTCCTCGGCCGACGGGGAGACGAACACGTCCATGGCGCTGAGCAGCCCGGGGATGTCCGGGGCGCCGCCGGGGCCGTCCCCCGCCGCGCCGCCGCACTCCCCCAGCAGCCGGACGCGGTCGGCCGCCCCGAGCCCGGCGGCCAGTTCGCGCAGCCGCTCCCGCTCCGGGCCGTCGCCGGCCAGGACCAGGTGGGCGCCGGGCAGCTGGGCGACCGCCCGCACCGCGACGTCGAAGCGCTTGCCGGGCACCAGCCGGCCCACCCCGCCGACCACCAGGGCGTGGGCGGGCAGGCCCAGGCGGGTGCGCACGGACGCGCGCACCACCGGATCGAAGCGGAACCGGGCGGCGTCGATGCCGTTGGGGATCACACGGAGGCGGGAGCCGGGGACGCCCCAGCGGCGCAGCCGGGCGGCGACGGTGGTGGAGACCGCCACCGTCGCCGAGCCCAGGCGTTCGGTGGCCAGGTACAGGGCGCGGTTGCCCGGGGTGAGCGGGCGGCCCTCGATCATGCGCTCGCCGATGGAGTGCTCGGTGGCGACCACGGTCCGCGTCCCGGCCATCCTGGCGGCGATCCGGCCGTAGACGCAGGCCCGGTACAGGTGGGTGTGGACGATGTCGTAGCGTCCGGCCCGGATGAGGTCCGCCAGCCGGGGCAGGGCCGACAGGTCGCGGTTGCCGCGCATCCCCAGGTGGGTGACGGCCGTTCCGTCCGCCTCGATGCCGTCGGCGACCGCGCCGGGGTTGGTGAGGGTGACGACGTCGCAGCACAGCGGCAGGTGGCGCAGCAGCAGCCGGAGCTGCTGCTCGGCCCCGCCGGCCCCGAGGCCGGTGATGACGTGCAGGATCCTCACCGGCCCTCCCCCGCCGCCGGTGCCGCGGCGGGGCCCGCCGAAGTCCCCGCGGGGGCCGGGCGGACCGGGCTCACCGTCCGGCTCCGGTGCGGGGGGCGCCGGCGGCCGGGGCGGTGGGGCCGCTGGGCAGGGCCCGCCGGCGCAGCGGGTGCAGCAGCCGCTTGGCGTGCAGCCGCAGGGAGTCGTCGGACTCGCCGACGTGGACGCGGGGCAGGGCGTGCACCGACGTCAGCGGGCCGGGGTCGATGGCGCAGGCGTACTCGTAGCCCGCCGCGCGCACGGCTCCCACCGCGCGGTGGTCGATCGTGCCGTAGGGGTAGCAGAAGCCCCGCACGGAGCGGCCCGTGACCTCCTCCAGCAGCAGGCGGCTGCCCTCGGTCTCCCGGCGCAGGGTGTCGTCGTCGGTGCCGGTGAGGTCGAGGTGGAGCATCCCGTGGGAGCCGATCTCCATCCCGGCGCCGAGGGCGGCGCGGATCCCGGCCTCGGTCAGCAGCGGCTTGCGGGGACCTTGCGGGTCCCACGCGTTGGTGCCGCCGAGCCTGCCGGGCAGGACGAACACGGTCGCGGTGCAGCCGTGGTGGCGCAGCAGGGGCACGGCCTCCTCGATGAAGTCGGCGTAGCCGTCGTCGAAGGTCAGGCCCACCAGGCGGGCGCCCCGGCCGGCGGCGCGCTCGCGCAGCAGCTCGGCCACGCCCACGCCGCGCAGCCCGCGCCGGCGCAGCCAGCGCAGCTGGCGGTCCAGCCGGCCCGGGGAGACGGTGATGTCGTAGGGGTCCTCGGTGTGCCGGGCCACCGAGTGGTACATCAGCACCCAGGGGCGCACCGGGCGGTGCCGGGGCAGCGATGCGGTCGCGGTGCCGGGGGCGGCGGGCGCGGGGGCGTGTGCCGGGTCAGCGGACATGGCGGAACCTTCGTGTGAGGGCGGTGAGCAACTGCGGTACCTCCGGGGCGCGGACGGCGAGCGCCGCGCCCGCGAAGGCGGCCGGGACGACCACGCCCCCGGCCAGGGCGGTGGGCAGCGGTGAGGGCAGCAGCGGAGCGGCGGCCCAGCCGGCCGCGCCGGCGACGGCCGCGGCCGCGGCCAGGCGGCCCAGGCCGGCGGTCACCGCGCCCGCCCGGATGGGCAGGATCCGGGTGCGCAGGCCGCCCAGGAGCAGCAGCGCGGTGGTGGTGATCCCGGCCGCGTTGGCGGCCGCGATGCCGTGGACGCCCCAGCGGGGCGCGGCCAGTGCGCCGGCCGCGACGGTGAGCAGCAGTCCGGCGGCCATCGCGCCGGCCGGGTACCAGGTGGGCCGGGAGGTGGAGAAGAACGGCCGCACCAGGGCGCCGGCCAGGGTGTGGCCGAGCAGTCCGAGGGCGTAGACGCGCATGACCGAGGCGGTGGCCTCGGTGTCGCCGGCGGCGAACGCGCCGCGCTGGAAGAGCAGTTCGACGATCTGGGGGGCGTAGGCGACGACGTACGCGGCACCGAGCAGCACCACCACGGCGGCCAGCACCAGGTCGCGCTCCACCCGCTGCCTGGCCTGCTCGGGGCGGCCGTCCGCCATGGCGCGGGCGACCAGCGGGAAGGTGACCGTGCACAGCAGCAGGGAGAACGTCATGGGAAGTTGGGCGATCTTCTGCGCGTAGTTCAGGTGCGAGATGGCCCCGGGTGGCAGCTCGGAGGCCAGGAAGCGCTCGACGAGCACCTGGGACTGGCGGAAGACGGCGAAGACGGCCACGGGCGCGAGCACGGCCCCGCCCACCAGGGCCGCGGCGCGCGGACCGGAGCGGCCGCTGCCGCGCACCGCGCCCCCGCTCCCCCGCGTCCGGGCGCGCGGGCGGGGCGCGCGGACGGCGGGGACGGCGCGCGCGGTCATGTGCCGCCAGAAGGCCGGGAGCTGGACGAGGACCATCGCCAGGCTTCCCGCCGCCACCCCGAACGCTGCGGCGCGCACGCCCCACCGCGCGTACAGGGCCAGCGTGGCGGTGATGATGACGAGGTTGTAGGAGAGGTAGATCGTCGCGGGCGGCACGAAGCTGCGGTGGGCGCGCAGGGCGGCGCTGAAGTAGCCGGCCGTGCCGAAGCCGAGCACCGTCAGGGCGGTCAGCCGGGTGCAGTCCACCGCCAGGGCGGGGTCCGCGAGTCCGGGGGCGAGGGCGTCCACCAGGTGGGGCGCGAGGAGGGCGGCGGCCCCCGCGGCGCACGCCAGGGCCAGCAGCAGCCGCGGAAGGGTGGCCGCCAGCAGGGCTCGGACGGGGTCGCCGGCCGCCTCCGGGCCCTTCGGTCCGCCGGGGCCGCCGGCCGCCGCGGCGCGCCGGGAGAGCGCGAGGCTGAACGCCGGCACCAGCACCAGCGCCATGGCGTCCTCGATCAGGAGCGTCGCGGCGAACTCCGGGATCGTCCAGGCGACCAGGAAGGCGTCGGTGTCGCTGCCCGCCCCGAAGAGGTGGGCGACGGTCTGGTCGCGCACGAGTCCGAGGAAGGAGCCCGCCGCGGTCAGGACGGCGGTGACGGCCGCGGCGCGGGCGACGAACCGTCCGCCGGGGGCGGGACTCTTCCGGGTCCCGGCGCGGGCGGGGGCCCCGGGGCCCGCCGGCGGGGGCGTGGGGGGCGCGGCGGGTGCGGTGCTCACCGTCGGCACACCTCCCTCCGCCGGGACGTGGTGGGCTCCCCCGCCGCCGCGGGCGGCAGGGCCCACCGGGCGGCCAGCCCGAGGACCAGGGCGGTCAGGACGGTGGAGGGGCCGCCGATGTCGGCGTAGAGGAAGTCGACGCAGGTCAGGACGAGCAGGCCGACGGCGGCCAGCCCGCAGTCCGCCCCGCGGTCCCGGCGCCGGCCGGTGCCGGGACCGGTGCCGCGCGCGGCGCGCAGCCGCCGTACGCCCAGGACCAGCAGCGCCGCCCAGCAGCCGGTGAACGCCAGGGCGCCCACCGTGCCCTGCTCGGCCAGGAGGAGCAGGTACATGTTGTGCGGCGAGAGCAGCGGCTGGCGGTGGAAGTCGTGGCCCGCTCCGGCGGTGTCGCTCGCCGCGGAGAGGGCGAGGGAGGCGTGGGTGTCGCGGTGGTCGGGGAAGCCCTTGGGGCCCACTCCGGTGACCGGGTCCTCGCGCCACATCGCCAGGGCGGCGGCCCACATGGCGTACCGGTCGGTCACCGACTGGTCGGGCGCCTCGGCGACCTGTGTGATGCTGCTCGCCCGTTCGGCGACGAGCTCGCCGCCCACCCCGGCTCCGCCGACCAGGACGACGGCGGCGGCCGCCAGCGCGGCCAGGGTGCGCAGCGCCGTCCGCACGCCGGCCAGGAACAGCACCGCGGTGCAGGCCGCCGCGGTGGAGATCCACGCCCCGCGGCTGAAGGAGAGGGCCAGCGGAACCACCAGGACGGCCGCGGCGGCCAGGGCCGCGGCCCGCCGTCTGCGGGAGGTGCCGGGCGGCGGGGCCAGCCCCGCCGCCAGGGCGATCACGATGCCGCAGGAGACCGCCGTGGACATCCCCATGACGTCCAGCGGGCCGAAGGTGCCCACGGCCCGGATGTCCTCCCCCTGGTAGGAGGCGCCGGTCCCGGTGAGGAACTGGTGGACGCCGACCGCGCCCTGGAGCAGCGCGACCGCCACCAGGGCGGCGGCCAGCAGCCGCAGGTGCCGCCGCGAGCGCAGCGTGAGCACCACGGCGGCCGGGACCAGGACGAAGACCTGGAGCAGCCGGGCGAACCCGGCGAGCGAGGCGGCCGGGTCGCGGGAGGCGACGGTGGCCAGGGCCAGCGCCACGGCGGGGGCCGCCAGCACGGCGGCCGCCACGGCGTCCAGCGGGCGCGTCCGGGTGCGCAGCGCGCGCAGCGCCGGCACGGCGGCGCAGGCGACCAGGAGCACCGAGGCGGCGTCGGCGACGGTGGCGCCCCCGCCGCCGACCACGTCGTCGGGGGTGCGGGCGGGGACGGGCACGCACACCAGCAGGGCGGTGGCGAGGGCCGGCAGCGCCGACCGGTTCTCCGCCACCCACCCGCGGAGCCGCGCGGCGGCCCTCCGGCCCGCTCCCCGGGCCGTGCGCCGCCCCGCCGGGAGCGGCGGCGCGGGGTGCGGGGCGCGGGGAGCGGCGGCCGCCGTGGTGACCTCGGACACCTCAGCTTCCCCCGGGCCGCAGGAGGGAGCCGGCGGTGTGGAGCAGGATGCGGACGTCCCGCCACAGGGTCCAGGTGTCGATGTAGTGGTTGTCGAACCGCGCCCGGTCCTCGATGGAGGTGTCGCCGCGCAACCCGTGCACCTGGGCCAGCCCGGTGATCCCGGCGGGCATCCGGTGGCGGGCCGCGTAGCCGGGGTGGAGCTGGCTGAAGCGCTGGACGAAGTAGGGGCGCTCGGGGCGCGGGCCGACCAGGCTCATGTCGCCGCGCAGGACGTTCCACAGCTGCGGCAGCTCGTCCAGCGAGGTGCGGCGCAGCACATGGCCGACCGCGCTCATCCGCCGGTCGTCGGCGACGTTCCAGCGCGTCGCCGACTCGTGCTCGTCGCGCGGCCGCAGGGTGCGGAACTTCAGCACCGTGAAGGGCCGTCCGTCCCCTCCGATCCGCTCCTGGCGGAAGATCACCCCCGGGCCGTCGGCGATCCGGACGGCCAGGGCGCAGGCCAGCAGGACGGGTGCGGCGGCCGCCAGCGCCACGGCCGCGACCACGACGTCCAGGGCCCGCTTGCGGCGCAGTCCGGCCGGGCGGCGCCGGGGGGCGGGGTCCAGGCGGCGGCAGGCGAAGCCCCACAGGTGGTCGCCTCCGCGGAAGCGGGGGCCGGCGGCGGGGACGGCGGTCCGGGCCGCCTCGCCGACGAGCCAGACCGTGCAGTCCAGTTCCCCGAAGAGCGGCACGAGCGCCGCGGTCTCCGGGTCGGAGGCGGGGTCGCAGGTGAACACCGCGTCCCGCACGGAGTTCTGGATGGCGGCGCGGACGATCTCCTCGTCCCGGGTGAGCACCGGGAGGGGGATGGGGGCGTCCCCGGCTGCCCCGTCCCCCTCGTCCGTACCGGGGGCGGGGCCGCCGGGGTCGACCATCCCGACCGGGCGCAGCCCGTACTCGGGGTGCTCCTGGAGGGCGGCGGTGATCCGGCGTCCGGCCGGGCCGGCGCCGATCACCAGGGCCGAACGCGGCCGGCGCCGGCCCGCCAGCCGCCGTCCGGAGTGGACCGCCCCGCGGGCGGCGCACGCCAGCAGCGCGTGGGCGGCCACCACGGCCGGCAGGGTGGCCCACCCCAGGGCGTCGCCGGGGTGGAGGGCCGCGAGCACCGCCGCCGCCGCGCACCAGGCGGCCGCGACGCGGCCGAGCAGGGCGGGCAGTTCGTCGAGCGCGGAGGCGGTCAGGGCGGTGCGGTACAGGCCGCCGCGCGCGTTGAGCGGCAGCAGGACGGCCGGCAGGAGCAGGGAGAACAGCGCCAGCGGGAGGAGGCTGGGGCCTCCGCCGCCGGACGGGGTGGCCGCCGGGACCGCCACCGCGAGCGCCACGAGGCAGTCGGAGGCCGCCAGCGTCCCCGCGGCGCGGCGGCGGTGCACGTTCCCCGGGCGCGGCGGCATGAGGCGGGCGGCCGGGCCGCGCGGCGGGCCGACGTGGGGGGCCGGGCGGTCTCTGGATTCCGGTGGCGGCAGGACCTGACTCGTCTTGGCTGTCCCGGCGTTCTCCGTGGTCATCGCCTGGTGCACTCCCTGGCATCGGGGTGAGGAAGGACGGACTGGTGGGTGGAGGGGTGGAGGGGGAGGTGGAAGGGCGCGGTGAGGGGGCCGCCCGCGGGCGCGGCCCGTTCGGCCAGCACCTCGGCGTACAGCTCCGCGATCCGCTGCGCCGTCCGCCGCACGTCGTGGGCGGCCACGACGTGTTCGCGGGACCGCAGCCCCAGTTCGCGCCGCAGCGGCGGGTCGGTGAGCAGGGCGGTCAGCGCGCGGGCCAGCGCGGCGGGGTCCTCCGGCGGCACCGCGAAGTCGGCGGCGCGGCCTGCGGGGAGGCTCTCGGCCGCGCCGGTCACCGAGGTGACCACCACGGGGCGGCCGCAGGCCATCGCCTCCAGCGGCACCAGGGCCATGCCCTCCCAGCGGGAGGGCAGCACGACCGCGTCGGCCGCCGCGTACCAGGGCGCGGTGTCCCCGGCCGCTCCGGCGAACAGCACCCGGTCGCCGGCCGCGGCGCCCAGGTCACGCCGCCAGGGACCGTCGCCGACGAGGACCAGCCGGGCGCCGGGGACGCGGGCGGCGACCGCCGGCCAGGCCCGCAGCAGCACGTCCTGCCCCTTCTGCCGGCACAGCCGTCCGACGCAGACGGCCACGGGGGCGTGCGGGGGCACTCCCGCGAGCGCGGGGAGAGTGGCGCGGGCGCGGGCGCGGGCAGCCTCGTCCGCCGGGCGGAAGCGTTCGACGTCCACGCCGTTGCGGACCACTGCCCAGCGGGCGCGCACGCCGGCCCGCACGCCGCGGAGGCGCTCGTCCTCGGCGACGCACAGGACACGGTCCGCCCAGCGGGCCCCCAGCCGCTCCCAGCGCCGGGCGAGCCGTGCGGTGGCCCCGCCGACGGCGTCGAAGGACCAGGCGTGGGGCTGGTGGACGGTGGGCACTCCGCCGCGCAGGGCGAGCCGGACGGCCAGCCCGGCCTTGGCGCTGTGGGTGTGCACCAGGTCGGGCCCGATCCGCCGGACCAGCCGGGCGGCGCGGACGGTCTCGCCGTACAGGCCCGGCCCCGGCTCCCGCCGCGCCGGCCAGTCGACCACCTCGGCCCCGGCCGCGGCGGCGTCGCGGCCCAGCACCCCGCCGGGCGGGCAGGCCACCACGGCACGGATCCCGGCCTCGGTCTGGGCCCTCACCAGGTCGGTGACGACCCTGGCGACGCCTCCCTCGACGGGCTGCGACAGGTGCAGCACCGTTGCGGGACACGCCTTCTCCTCGTTTCGAGGCACGCGGAACTCCCCTGTGAACCAACACGCGAAACGGCCTGCTCTCGCGCCCGGACCCCGTGCGGGGCCGCCGGTGCGGCCCCGCGCGGGGTCGCTCAGCGGCGCGCGTCGACCTGGAGGAAGAGGGCGCCCAGCTGGTAGCCCTCGCTGCGGCCGGTGGTGAACCGGAACGTCACCGAGTCGCCGCCGCGCGCGAACGCGGGCGTGACGCCGTGGACGTCGGAGTCGTAGCCCAGGGTGTTGGGGTACGACGGCCGGCGGCCGGCGACGTGGCGCCCGTGGTCGGTGATCGTGGAGTTGAAGAGGCCGTCGGCGGGGTTGGCCGCGTCGCGCACCCGGTACGCCGGGGAGGTCCCGGCCCGCACCGTCATCGCCTCGCCGCTCCGGCCGCGGTCGCCGTCGTAGGCCACCACGCCCGCGGACCCCGCGGCCCCGGGGGCGACGGGGAGTCCGCGCACGGTCACGTCGACCGCCCGCCGGGCGGAGTGGAGCGGCTCGTAGCCGTCCATGAACACCACGTGCCGCAGGGGCTCGTTCGGGTGCGCGTAGGCGGCCACCAGTGTCCAGCCGCCCCAGGCGCCCGCGGGGCTGTGGCCCTTGGCGACGTTGAGCTGGCCGACGGTGTAGGTGCCGCTGCCGGAGCCCGCGACGATGCGGGTGACGTCGGCCGAGGCGGTGTAGCCGTCCATGACGTCGGTGCGGCGGTGCCCGACGACGGTGTCGGCGAGGACCTCCTTGTACTGCCCGCCCTCCTCGGCGAGCAGCACCCGCCCGTTGTCCTCGGGGGGCTTCTGCTCGCCGACCCGGAGGTTGCCGCCCCAGTACAGCCGGGCGTAGGTGACCCGTGCACCGGCGGGCAGGCGCAGCTCGGCGCGGCTGGAGTTGTAGGTGTTCGGGTCGTCGTCGACGTCGACGTACGTCATCTCGTAGTCGCCGTTGTCCCCCGCCGCACCGCCGCGGGCGGCGGCGCAGGAGGGCGCGGCGGCGGTGGCGGGCTCCAGACAGGTGGCGGCGGTGTTGGCGGCGCGTGCGATGCCGCCGTGCAGGGTGACGCGGTAGCGCTCGGCGAACGGGACGCGCGGCGCCTCACCGGGAGCCGGCGCGGCCGCGGTCGGCGGCAGCGCCATCGCCAGGGCCGCTGACGCCAGTGCGCACAGCACTCCTCGGCCGGTGAGCCCCAGGGAAACACGCATGGATCTTCTCCGATCGATGCCAACCAAACCGGAGCAAACCATGACAGACGCGCGACCTTTGTCCGCAGGAGACGCGCGGGGGGTTGCGCCGAGCGTGTGACCGGGAAGGGGACGCGGGGGCGGAACGCCACCGGCGCGGGGCCGTCCGGCTCAGCGGGAGTGCCGTGACGGTGATGCAGATAAGCCTATCGAGTGATCATGCGCATCCCGTCTCCGGCGCCGTCGTTGGACAGGGCGATCCATCCACGATCGAAAGGAGAACGGCGATGAGCCGTATCGCCAAGGCCGCCGCCCTCGCCGCCGTCGGCTGCACCATGGTCCTGAGCAGCGCGGGGGTCGCGTCGGCCGACAGCACCGCCAAGGGCGTGGTCGCCGGCTCCCCGGGCGTGCTGAGCGGCAACCTGGTCCAGGTTCCGGTCCACATCCCGGTCAACGTCTGCGGCAACAGCGTCAACGTCATCGGTGCGCTGAACCCGGCCTTCGGGAACGTCTGCATCAACGACTGACCCGTGCCCGCCCGGGGCGGCGGGGACCGGCCTCCCCCGGCCCTCCCGGGCGGGAGACGGAGCCGGGGCCGGCGGAGAAGCTCTCCGCCGGCCCCGGCTCCGTCCCGGCGCCCCTCGGCCGGCCGTCCCGGCGCCGCGCGGACGCGGGCCGGAAGGCCGGTCAGGGACCGCCCTCCTCCTTCTGCCTGCGCACCGCATCCGGCTCGCCCGCCGCGTCGCGGGGCAGGTTCTCGTCCGCGGGCGGATCCACCTCCACCGGAGGGATCCAGGGGCCGCGCTCCACCTTCTCGCCCGGCTGGAGGCCCGGCACCGGTCCTCCGCCGGCGATCTCCGGCTGCTCGACGTCACTGGCGGCCACCCCCCGGACCCGGCCCTTGCCCTGCGGGGACGGACGGGCCTCGTCCCCCTCCCCGCCGGGCCCTTCGCCGGGCTCCCAGTGGCGCAGGCCGGTGCCCGGCTCCTCGCCGCTTTGGGACGCTCCGGCCTCCCCGCCGCCCCCGGGGTTGCCGGGGTTCCGGGTCCGCTCGGCCTCCTCCGCGATCTCGCGGGCCCGCCGCTCCCTGTCGGTGCCGCCGTCCGCGGTGCTGTCGTCTCCGGCCATGGCCGCGCTCCTCTCGTGAGTGCCTCCGGCCCCGGGATCCTCCGAGCGCCCCGGGGCACCGCCACCGGCGATCCGGGACGGATCCGGCGACGTCGCGCGGGTACCCCCTGGACATGGGAAACATTCTGGTGGGGACCTGCTCGTGGACGGACCCGGCCCTGGTGGCCGGCGGCTGGTACCCGTCCTCCGCCAAGGACGCCGAGGGCCGACTGCGGCACTACGCCGGGCGGTTCGGCCTGGTGGAGGTCGACGCCACCTACTACGGGCTGCCCAGCAGACGCAACAGCGAGCTGTGGGCGGCGCGGACGCCGCCCGGTTTCGTCTTCGACGTCAAGGCATTCTCCCTGCTCACCGGCCATCCGACCCGGATCGGCTCGCTGCCCGCGTCGCTGCGCCCGCCGGGTGCGGCAGGGGCCCGGGTGCGGGCCGGCGCGCTGCCGCCGGACACCGTGGAGGAGGTGTGGCGGCGCTTCTCGGACGCGCTGGAGCCGCTGCGGGCGGCGGGACGGCTCGGCGCGGTGCTGATGCAGTTCCCGCCGTCGCTGCGCCCCGGCCCGGAGGCGGAGGGGTTCGTGGCGGAGTGCCTGGAACGCGCGGGGGCACTCGGCTGGCGCACGGCGGTGGAGTTCCGCGACCCCCGGTGGTACGCGCCGGAGCAGTGCGCCGGCACGGCCTCCCTCGCCGGACGGCACGGGGCCGCGCTGGTGGCGGTGGACACCGCCGGGGGCCTGCCGTCCTCCGTGCCCCCGGTGGCCGTCGCGACCGTGCCGGAGCTGGCGGTCGTCCGGTTCCACGGGCGCAGCCCGCACTGGGGCACGGGAGGCAAGGAGGACGCCTACCGGCACCGCTACACCGAGGAGGAACTGGCCGGATGGGTTCCGCGGATACGGGCGCTGGCGGAGCGGACCGAGCAGGTCCACGTGCTGTTCAACAACTGCTGCGGCGACGCCGCGGTCTCCGCGGCCGAGGCCATGGAGGCGCTGCTGGGGTGACGCGGCGGTGAACCGGCGCGCGGGCGGCGGTGAACCGGCGCCGGGGGCACCGGACGGGGTGCGGGCGGCGCGGGTCCGGGTGCGCGCCGCCCGCGAGGCGGCCGGCGACGTGATCGCCGCCGTGCCGGAATCTTGAATTCCTTTTACCCTTCGCTTCGTTTCCGCAGCTTCCGGCGGTGTTCCCGGTCCTTTCACGCCTTTGTGCGCCTCCGTGCGCCGGGGTGCGCCGCACTCCGGTTCCCGCTGCGGGCGGCAAAGGACGGCTCTTGCCGGAATGTGACGGGCACGTCTATCTTTGGCGCGCCCGCCAACGGAATTCGCTGAAGGCTCAACTGACGGAGCGCCGGCTCGACGGCGTAAGGGGAGGGAACGGCCGTGGCCGGACGAGGACGTCATCGCCGCTACAAACCCAACGCGGTCTCGCGCGCATCGCTGTCCGTCACCGCGGGAGGGGCCGGTATAGCCATCCCGCTCATCGGAGCCGGCGCCGCCCACGCCACGCCGGAGGAGATCTGGAACAAGGTCGCGGCCTGCGAGAGCAGCGGCAACTGGAATACCAACACCGGGAACGGTTTCTACGGCGGATTGCAGTTCAAGCAGAGCACCTGGCGGGAATTCGGCGGCACGCAGTACGCCCCGCGCGCCGACCTCGCCACCAGGGCCGAGCAGATAGCCGTCGCCGAACGGGTCCTGGACGGACAGGGCCCCACCGCCTGGCCGGTGTGCTCCGGCCAGGCGGGGCTGACCTGGAAGCACCAGGGCACCGGGGCGCACGCCGCTCCCCGGACCACCGAGCGCACCGACGCCCCCCGCACCGGGGAGGCCCCCGGGCAGGACACCGGGAAGGGCGCCGCGCCGGCCGCGGACGGACCGAGCGGGACGGCGCCGAACGGGAAGGCCGGGCCGGGCGGTTCGGTCCGGACGCACGTGGTGGCCGGCGGCGACACGCTCTCCGGCATCGCCGACGACTACGACCTCCGCGGCGGCTGGCAGACGCTGTACGAGCGCAACCGCACCGTCGTCGGCGACGACCCGGACCTGATCTTCCCCGGCCAGCGCCTCCGGGTCCAGGACGGCGGAGCCGCGCGAGTGGCCCCGGACCGACCGGCCGCCCCGAGGGCGGAGAAGGGGTCCGGACCGGAGCAGAAGCCCCGGGCCGAGGCCGGGCCGGGAAGCGGGGCGAAGCCCAAGGCGCAGGAGAGGCCGGCGCAGCAGGCCGAGCCCAAGGCGCAGGAGAGACCGGCGCAGCAGGCCGAGCCCAAGGCTCAGGAGGCCTCCGAGGCGCGCGAGAAGATCCGCGCCCAGGCCGACAGCCGGCCGAAGCCGCAGCCGAAGCCCGAAGCCCGGCCGCAGGAGAAGGCGGCGGCCGCACCGTCCTACTCCGCGCCCGTCAGCGGCGTCGGGCCCAGCACCGCGTACCGGCAGTCGGGCGGCAGCTGGTCCAGCGGCTACCACACGGGCGTCGACTTCCCCGTCTCCACCGGCACCTCGGTGAAGGCGGTCAGCCGCGGGCAGGTGGTCTCGGCCGGCTGGGGCGGCGCGTACGGATACCAGGTCGTCATCCGGCACTCCGACGGCCGCTACAGCCAGTACGCCCACCTGTCGGCGATCTCGGTGCGCTCGGGCCAGCAGGTCAACGCCGGCCAGCGGATCGGGCGGTCGGGCTCCACCGGCAACAGCACCGGTCCGCACCTGCACTTCGAGGTCCGCACCGGCCCCGGCTACGGCTCCGACATCGACCCCCTGGCCTACCTGCGGGGCAAGGGCGTCCAGATCTGACCCCGCGCCCCTCCAGGGTCTGCGGCGCCTCCGCCGCCGGCGGCCGTTCGCGGCTTCCCCGGCGCCGCAGGTCGGCACCCGCCGAGACGGCGCCGGGCTGCCCCGCGGCGGCCGGCAGGACCGTGGAGGGGACGTGCGTCAGGCGGCGTGCAGCTTGCCGAGGTCCACCGGCTCCACGCCGTGCAGGGAGACGATCCGCCTGGCCGCCACCACCCACCGCAGCTCCTCGGAGTCGTACCGCACGTCCACCAGGTCGTCCCCCGGGATCACCTCCAGCGTCTCCGGGTCGTAGGCGACGCCGGCGACTCCCCACACCGGGAAGTCGTTCACCCACGCCGCGACCGCCCCCTTCCGCAGGTGCGGGCACGCCTCCAGCGAGATCCGGGCGCACGGCACGCACACCGGCGGACTCGTGGTCCGCTCTCTCTCCCCGATCGGCCGGCCGGCATCCCGCATCAGGAACAGGTACCGGTCCTCGTTGCCGAGGGACTTCCCGCACACCTGGCACAGCGCGTCCCACATGGCCCGGCGCTGCCGCAGGGCGTGGACCCGCTCCAGTCGCGGCCGGCCGCGCCGCCCCGCCGGCACCAGGGCCTGGCGCGTCCACAGCGCACCCCACCCGTCCCGGTCGTACGACGCCTCGTCCACGAACCCCAGGAACGGCCCTTCAGGTCCGTGCCGTCGGAGTACGGGCGGCAACAGCGTCGGCTCGTTCTCGTGCGCGGTGATGTAGGGAACCACGGGCGGGGACTGCATGGGAGGCACCTTTCACTACGGGAGTCGGCAGAAGAGGGGAGCACTGGCGGGCCCGTCAGGACGGCGGCCCGCTCGACGGGTTGGGAGCGAACCCCCCGAATCCCGGGGGTCTGCCGGGCGCCGCGCACGCCCGGCCGGGGGCGTGCGGTGGATGGTCCGGCGCCCCGCAGCGCAGGCGGGCGCTGGACCGGCCGCCCCGAGCGCGGCGCGGTCGTCCTCACCACGGGGGACGCCGGGCCCGGGACGGAGTCAGCGGGCTACGCGGTCTCGCATCCCCACGTGCTGGTGGATGCGCTCCTCGAGGTCGTCCAGGCAGCACGGGCAGACGCAGACGGGGGCGCAGGAGCGGGCGGAGGCGATCCGGGCGTCCCCCGACCAGCGGGCCCTTCCCTCCCGGTCGCACCACCAGCACGCCGCGTCGGACCGTCGGATGCGGCCCTCCAGGTCCTCCAGGCAGCGCGGGCAGGCGTAGAGGGGAGCGGCGTACGCGCCGGCGGAGGCCCGGGCGTCACCCACCCACAGGACCGGGTCCGAGTCCTGCGCGCACCACCAGCACGCCGGCCCGGACGTCCAGGCGGTCACGCCCCCTGCTCCGTCCCGCCCTGCCGGTCGGGGCCGAAGCTCACCAGCTCCCTCACGGAGGCCGGGTCACACAGCTTCCCGGGGGTGTCCATCGGCACGCACCACCAGGAGCGGCCTCGCGGCTCCGTCCGGTGCACCGCCGGGACGCCCGGGTAGTGGTCCCGCCCCAGGCACGTCACGCCCGGCAGGGCCCGCCCGGCCCACCCCCACGCCACGCTCGTCGGCACGAGGGCGTAGTGGAGCTGCGAGTAGCAGTCCACGAACACGGGACCGTCCAGGGCTTCGCGGAGGAAGGCGTCCACCTCCCCGGTCCGGCTCGTCCCGGCCGCGGCCCGCACCACGTCTCCGGGCATACGGACCGCCGCGAAGATCGAGTCGCACGGCAGGAGGGCAGGGCCACGCTCCAGCTCACCGCGGGCGGTCGCGGCCCGTGCCTGGCGGCCGGCACGGATGACGGACAACAGCACTTGCAGGTGGCCGCGGAGCTCGGCCACGAGGTCGTTCAGTTCCTCGTACCGGGGCAGCCCCGGCCCGATGGCCAGGGCACGGCCGACGGCCGGCTGGACGACAGCCGCGTCGATTGCGGCGTCCGTCGTAGGCGGCATGGTGGGTGCGGTCTGCACTGGAGCCCCCGAAGAGAATCGGTGATCGCTTCGTCACCGACGGTAGGACCCCCGTGGAACGCGAAGGGGCAGGATTCCTGCCCCTCGTACAGGCGTTCAGACGGCGAGCACGCCCACCTTCATGGCCAACTCCGAGGCGCGGCGCCGCCGCTCCGGTGATTTCGCCTCGGTCTCCTCCAGGATGATTCGCCGCGCATAGCCGTTGTAGCGGATCGTCTCAGGCGCGTTCTCATGCGCCTTCTCCAGCGTGGCCAGCGCGGTGTCGGACTGCCCGTCGAGCTGGTAGCCGCGGGCCTCCTCGATCCGGTGCCGGGCCCGCCGGGGGCGGGAGGGGATACAGCGGGCGTCCGCCCGGGCGGCCTGCCGCACGCTCTCCCCGCCCGAGTGCAGCTCGACGGCGAGGGTCACCGCGTGTGCACCCATGACAGCACGGGAGAAGGACGTGACGGGGTGGTAGTAGTCGGCGGGCAGCGCTTGGGCGATGCGGTCAGCCTTGTCCCACCAGCCCCACGCCGCGCCGGTGTCACCACGGCGGGCCGCGGTGTAGCCGGCAGCGACGCGCAGCGCGCCGGCCATGGCCAAGACGTCGTCGCCGCCGTCGGCAAGATGGGGTTCGAGGTGGCGCAGGCACTCCAGAGTCACCGCATCGGCGCCGTCATAGTGCCCGGCGTCACGGTGCGCTTCGGCCGCCAGCCAGGCCGCCATACCCAGCGTGTGCGGGTCCTCTGACTCCTGGGCCGCGACCATGCCGCGCTCGGCAACACGCCACAGCAGCGCCCCGTCCGGCTGGTACGCAAGGAAGAACTGCGAGAGGGAGTAGACCTCGGCGAGGACGGCGTGGGCCGCGCGCCGCTCAGGTCCGGTGTCGGCCTGCCCCACGGCGAGCTGCGCATCACGGATCAGGTCGGGCAGCATGGAGCCGACGACTTCGCGATGGTTGGGGGCGGAGTGGCGGGCGGACCAGGCACGGGCCAGACGAGCACGCAGGTGCGCGGCGTCCGGTGCCTGGCGGTCGGTGCCGGCGACCGGGAAGGCGTCGACGGCGGCGCGGACCTCGGGGAGCCGAGGGTGGCCAGGGCCGACGAACAGGTCGACGGGCATGGACTGGTCCCCGGTCAGGTCGGACAGGTTACGGACCCTCAGCACCTCGGCAATCCGCAGAACCATCGGCAACGGGGGGGTGTGAATCTCCCCGCGCTCGACCTGCTTGAGCCAGCTCGGGGAACGGCCCAGGAGCCCGGCCAGCACCGGTCGGCTCATGCCGCGGCGGACCCGCAGAATACGCAGACGCTCCCCAAAGGCAATGGGTTCCGGGGCAGCATCGGTAAAGGACATGGCTCCGCCCTTCCTTCGTGCAGCTCGTCACTCACAGAGTAGAGGGCGGGGCCGTTCCCACGTGCGGCTCATGTGTGAACTCCGCCCCGCGCAATCGCCGGGCCCGATCCACAAGACACCCGGTGGACCCCGCTGCGCATCTCCGAACGACTTCAAGCACACCGGGCCGGCTCCCAGCGCTCGGGCAGGGCGTCGGCGTGGTCGAGCGGGACGCGGGCGGCGGGGGTGAGCCGGACCCGGCGGCCGTCCCGCTCCAGCGTTCGGCGCCCGTCTCCCGGACGAGTTGCCGCGGCCGCCGCGGCGCTCACTCGAGGTCGCGCCGCTCCAGCGGGCGGGTCGCCGGGCCCTGGATCACCGTGCCGTCCGGGGCGAAGCGCGAACCGTGGCACGGACACTCCCAGGCCCGCTCCGCGTGGTTGAAGTGGACCAGGCAGCCCAGGTGGGTGCAGCGGGCGGAGACGGCGTGCAGCCGCCCCTCGTCGTCCCGGTGGACGGCGCAGCGGCGTCCGCCGATCCGCACGACCGCGCCGCTGCCGGGGTCGATGTCGTCGGTGGAGTCGGCGTGGGAGGGGCGCAGCCGGTCGCCGACGAAGTGCTTGGCCACGGTGGCCTGGAGCCCCAGCAGCGAGGGCGCCTCACGGAGGCCGGGCGCCCGCCGCGGGTCGTACAGCTTGGCCCAGGCCGGGAGTTCGCCGCCGGTGGCGTACCGGGCCAGCAGCCGGCCGGCGAGCACCCCGCTGCTCATCCCCCAGCCGCCGAAGCCGGCGGCGACGTAGGTGTGCCGTGCTCCGGGGTGGAAGGGGCCGATGTAGGGGACGCGGTCGGTGGTGCTGTTGTCCTGGGTGGCCCAGCGGTGCACGACGCGGGCGCCGGGGAAGCGCTCGGCCACCCAGGCGGCCAGCCGCGCGAAGCGCTCGGGGACGTCGGCGGTGCCGGGCAGGAAGCTCTCACCGGTGACGATGAGCAGCCGCTGCCCGTCCCCGTAGGGCGCGGTGCGCACCGAGCGGGTGTTGTCCTCGGGGGTGATGTACATCCCCGCCGGATCCCGGTCGGCCGGGATGGCGGCGGCGATGACCAGTTCGCGGTGCGGCTCCAGCCGGGAGAACAGCAGCGCGCGGTCGAAGACCGGGTAGTGGGTGGCGACGACGACGGCGCGCGCGGTGACCGTCGCGCCGTTCTCGGCCGTCACCGTGCACGGCTCGCCCTCCTCCAGGCCGACCACGCGGGTGCGTTCGGCGATCCGCCCGCCGCGCCGCACCAGGTCCGCGGCGAGGGCCAGCAGGTACTTGCGCGGGTGGAACTGGAGCTGGTCCTCCACGCGCACCGCGCCGCGCACCGGGAAGGGCAGCCCGGTCTCGGTGACGTAGGAGGCGGGCAGCCCGGCCTCGGCGGCGGCCTCGGCCTCGGCGCGGACCCTGGCCTCCTGCTCCTCGGACTCGGCCCAGGTGTAGGCCGGGACGCGCTCCAGCTCGCAGTCGACCCCCAGCTCCCCGGCGGTGGCCACCAGGTGCCCGATGGCGTCCTGCTGGGAGAGGGCGTACATCCGGGCGCCGTCGGCGCCGTGCAGGCGCCGCAGGTCGTCGTAGATCAGGGCGTGCTGGGCGGTCACCTTGGCGGTGGTGTGGCCCGTCACCCCGGCGGCGATCCGGTCGGCCTCCACGACGGTGACCCGGTGCCCGGCGCGGGCGATCTCCCAGGCGGTGCTCAGCCCCGCGATGCCGCCGCCGACGACCACCACGTCGGTGTCGGCCGCGCTGCCGGGCTCCAGCGGCGGATGGGAGACGGCGGGGGTGACGGGGACGGTGGCCAGCCAGTACGACTCGTGGTCGGAGGGGAGTTCGCTCACGGGCGCCCGTCCCCCTCCGGGCGCACGCCCGTCCCCTCGCCCTCGCCGGACTCCCCGACCTCGCCCACGCCCTCGGGCGGCCCGGTCTGGTCCAGGTCGTCCTCACCCCTGAGCTGGCCGATGTCGCGGCCCTCCTCGACGGTGTGGACGGCCGCCTCCTCCGGGCCCAGCCCCTCGGCGGGCGACTCGTGGGAGAAGACGTCCTGGTTGGCCGGCCGGTCGTCCAGCGGGTCGTCGCTGAGCTGCCCGGTCTGGTCCTCCGGGGGGCCGACGGCGTCGGAGGTCTCCCCCACGTCGGGCACCTCCTCGGCCAGTCGGTCGGCCAGGGGCTTGCCCTCGACCTGCTCGGAGTAGGTGGTGCCCCACTCCTCGGCGGCCACCGGGCGCTCCCCGGGGACGGGCATCTGCTGCGGGTCGTTCATCCACTCCTGCTCGGGCGAGCCGTCCTGGAGGTCCGGGATGCCCTCGTCCTCCGGCCTGCCGCCCGGGTCGTCCCCGCCGTCCAGCGCCGAGTCGCCGGGGCTGGGCCCGGTGGCGGGCTCGCCCTCGGGGGGCAGCCCGGGGGTCTCGTCGTCGTTGACGGTGGCGCCTTCGCCCACCAGGTCGGGCCTGCTGTCGTCCGCTCCGGCGGGACGGCTCCGGTCGGGCCTCTCGTCAGCCATGGTCGCTCTCCCTCCGGGTCCCGGCGCCGGCCGTGTCGGTCGGGGGGACGCACACGTCGGCGGTCCGGTCGGTTCTCATCGCCCCGCCGGTACCCGCCGCCACCGGGCGGAAACGCGACCGTGTGCCGCGGCCGCCCGCCGGGGAGACGGTTTCGGGGCGCCGGGCACGGGTACCCCGGCGCCCCGCGCCCGGCGCCGGGCGGGGCCGGACGGCAGACGGCGGCCCCGCTCCCCGCACCGGGCGCGCGCCCACGGCACGTCCCGAGCGGCACGATCAGGAGGACCCAGGTGACCTTCAACCCCCTGGAACAGCGCGGCATCCCGCTGGAGAGGCAGATCCGCAACTGGCGCGAGCTGGACGTCGAGCCCATCGACCCCAACCACGCCGATCCCTACACCCGCTGCCGGATCATCACGATGAACGGCATCGAGGTGGAGGCGATCATGTTCAGCCACCACTTCGCCCGGGTGTGCCCCGACATGGAGGTGAAGCGGAAGCTCGCCGAGGTGCGGTACACCGAGCAGCAGCAGCAGAAGGCCGTCAACTGGCTGCTCCCCGGCCTCTCCTCGGTCCTGGAGACGACCATCGCCTACGAGCAGGTGGCCGTCGACCTCACCGCCTGGGTCGCCCGGATGGAACCGGACCCGTACCTGAAGCAGGCGTACCAGTTCGGCGTCCTGGAGGACTTCGACCACCTGTACCGGTACTCGAACCTGTACGAGATGATCGAGCACCGCAAGGCGGAGAAGATCGTCGACCAGCTCACCGAGGTCATTCCGGGCCGGCCCACCAAGTACCACCACCGCCACCCGGCCGACAAC
The DNA here is from genome assembly GCF_042681365.1 of Streptomyces desertarenae. Taxonomy (NCBI): domain Bacteria; kingdom Bacillati; phylum Actinomycetota; class Actinomycetes; order Kitasatosporales; family Streptomycetaceae; genus Streptomyces; species Streptomyces desertarenae. The sequence goes on from NZ_JBHUFU010000007.1 coordinate 40,409, forward strand.
GTCCGCGACCCCTACGACAAGGACCGGACGAACCCGCTCTCCAAGCTGCACGCGCTGACGATCATGTCGGCCGAGCAGCAGACGATGAACTTCTACATGAACGTCGGCCCCCAGTACATGGAGCCGATCGCCCGCCAGCTCTACCAGGAGATCGGGCTCATCGAGGAGGAGCACGTCACCCACTACGAGTCGCTGGTCGACCCGGGCGAGACCTGGTGGGAGCGGCTGGTCAACCACGAGTACAACGAGTGCTACCTGTACTACTCGTTCATGCAGCAGGAGAGCGACCCGAAGGTGAAGGCCCTGTGGGAGCTGCACCTGAACATGGAGCTGGAACACCTGCACATCGCCTGCGACCTGATGCGGCGGCACGACGGCCGCGAGCCGGAGGAGGTGCTGGCGCCGGAGCTGCCCAACGTGCTGACGTTCGAGCCCAACAAGGCCTACGTCCGCGAACTGCTCGCCACCCAGCTGGACCTGACGACGCTGGGGGCAGGGTACGTGCGCGAGGCCCACGAGCGCTTCGAGCGGATGCAGGAGCAGATCCACGGCGGTGAGGCGCCGCCGAGCGAGCGCGTCATCGACGAGCACCGGGGGATGTTCGGCCGCGAGTACCGGCTGAACACCGAGGGGGAGCACCCGGACGCGTCGCTGCGCGAGCACGAGCGGGCCTGACCCCGCACCCCGGCGCGGACCGGGCCGCCGCCCCCGCTGCGGGACGGCGGCCCGGCGCAGGCGCGGGGCCCGCCCGGAGCGTCCGGACGGGCCCCGCGGTCCCTCTCACCCCCTGCCCATCACCTGGCGCACGGCGTCGCGGGCGCGGTCGGCCACGGCGGCCAACGGTCCGACGGCCAGGTTCTCCGCGGCGGTCTCCGCCCCCGGGTGCGGGCGGGTGGGCGCGGTCGCCTCCGCCGCCCTCAGCGCCCGCGCCATGGTGCGCAGCCGCTCGGGGCCGGCGTTGCGCTCGATGTGGACGAACTCGTACCGCTCCTCGGCGCGGGCGTGCGACTCCACGGCGTACCGCAGGGCCTCCAGCCGGGGCATGAACCGCGGGTCGGCCGGATCCATGCCCTCCATCTCCTTCAGGACCTCCTTGGCCTCCCGCTCCTCCGCCAGGCGGTCCTCCACCACGCTCTCGCCCCCGTCGACGCTGCGCCGGGCGTAGGGGTGGACCACCTCCTCCTCGGCGGTCTCGTGCACCGCCAGCATCCTCACCAGGCGGTGGAAGGCGTCCCGCCGCGCGTCGCCCTCGGCCGCCTCCACCTCGTCGAAGAGGTTGCGGATCTCGCCGTGCTGCCGCATGAGCAGCGCCACCACGTTGTCGTCACCGCTGATCCCGCCCGCCGTCTCGCGTTCTTCCGCCATGTGGGTCCTTTCCGTGAGCCGTCCCGTGTGCCGCACCCGGGCCGTGGCCGCCGGACCGCCGTGCCGGTGCCGGGTGGCGCCGCGCCGCCGGCGGTGCCGCCCGGTGTCCGCGCGGTGGCCCTCGGTGCGGTCGCTCGCGGTACCCGTGCTCCCGCCGGGAAAACCCCCGCGCCGTTTCACCGGGCGGGTCGCGGGTACCCACACTGCCGTGACCAGGGATGGAGCCGCCGGGGGCGTGACCATGGGGGTCGAGGAGGAGTTCCTCCTGGCCGACCCGGAGACCGCATGCACCGTGCCCGCCGCCCAGGCGGTCCTGCGCCGTGCCCACCACGAGGCGTCCGGCGTCGACGGCTCCGGCTTCAAGGCGGAGTTCCTCGCGAGCCAGGTGGAGTCGGCGACCGCGGTGTGCACCACCCTCGAGGAGCTGCGCGAGGACCTCGCCCGGGACCGCGCGCGGCTGGCGGACTCCGCCCGGGAGGAGGGCCTGCTCCTGCTGTCGTCGGGGGCGGCCGTGCTGAGCGACGGGCGGCCCCCGGTCACCGAGGGCGACCGCTTCCGGCGCATCTCGGAACTCTTCGCCGACATCGTCGACGGCTACCAGGTCTGCGGCTGCCACGTCCACGTGGGCGTCCCCGACCGGGAGACCGCGGTGGCCGTGGTCAACCGGGTGCGCCGCTGGCTGCCGACGCTGCTGGCGCTCTCGGCGAACTCGCCCTTCTGCGAGGGGCGCGACCGCGGCTACGCCAGCTGGCGGATGATGGAGCAGATGCGCTTCCCCGCCTCGGGGATCCCGCCCCGGTTCCCCGACGCGGCGGCCCACGACGCCGAGGTGGCACGGCTGGTGGAGTACGGCTCGCTGATCGACGACCGGATGAGCTTCTGGCTGATGCGCCCCTCCCCCTGGCTGCCCACGGTCGAGTTCCGGGTCGCGGACGCGGCGGCCACCGTCGACGACGCGGTGCTCCAGGCCGCGCTCGGGCGCGCCCTGGTGCGCCGGACGCTGGCCGATCTGGAGGCGGGGGTGCCGGAGCCGGAGCTGGACGAGCGGGCCGCCAGGGCCGCGGTGTGGGCCGCCGCGCGGTACGGACTGCGCGGCTACGGCATCGACCCGGTCACCCGCGCCCGCAAGCCGGCCGGCGCCCTGGTCGACGAGCTGCTGCGGTACGCCGCGCCGGCCCTGGAGGAGACCGGCGACACCGGGACCGTGCGGCGGCTGATGGCCGCGGTGCGCGAGGAGGGCACCGGGGCCGACCGGCAGCGGCGCGCCTGGGAGCGGGGCGGGCCGCGGGCCGTGGTGGAACTGCTGGCCGCCCAGACCGACGCGAGGGAGCACGAGGGAATATGACGACCATCTCCGGCACGGCACCCGGCCCTGTCACCGCCCGCCTCCCGCAGCCGCGCGGCGGGTTGAGCGCCGCGGTGCTGGAGGCGCTGGCCGGCCCGCCCGGCCTCCTGCCGCCCGTCCCGGACGCGGTGCCGGCGGACGCGGACCCCTACGGTGACGACCTCCAGCTGGCGCTGCACGTCTGCTACGAGCTGCACTACCGGGGTTTCGCGGGCGTGTCGGACGCCTGGGAGTGGGATCCGGGGCTGCTGCGGCTGCGCGCCGGGTTGGAGCGGGTCTTCCTGGCGGCCCTGCGCCGCGACACCGCCACCGGCACCGACTCCGACACGGACGTGGCCGCCGCCCTGGAGCCGCTGCTGGTGGAGCCCGCCGAGGGCGGCGGGGTCTCGGACTTCCTGCTGCGCGAGGGCGAGTGGTGGCAGATGCGCGAGTACTTCGTGCACCGCTCGATCTACCACCTCAAGGAGGCCGACCCGCACGCCTGGGTCATCCCCCGCCTGGACGGCCAGGCCAAGGCGTCGCTGGTGGCGGTGGAGTACGACGAGTTCGGCGGGGGGCGCGGCGAGCGGGTGCACGCGCAGCTCTTCGCCGACCTGCTGGCGGACGCCGGCCTGGACCCGTCCTACCTCCACTACCTCGACGACGTGCCGGCGCCGATCCTGGCCACGGTGAACCTGATGTCGCTGTGCGGGCTGCACCGCTCGCTGCGCGGCGCCCTGGTCGGGCACTTCGCGGCGGCCGAGATCAGCACCGCGCCCAGCGCCCGGAAGATGGCCAGGGCGCTGGAGCGGATGGGCGCCGGACCGCGGTGCGTGCTGTTCTTCACCGAGCACATCGAGGCGGACGCCGTCCACGAGCAGGTGATGCGCCGGGACGTCATCGGGGACCTGCTGGCGCGCGAGCCGGAGCTCGCCGCCGACGTGGTGTTCGGGATCCGCGCCACGGAACTGCTGGAGGGGCGGCTGGGGGACCACCTGCTGGGCGCCTGGCGCCGCGGCACGACCTCGCTGCGGCGCCCGCCGGCCCCCTGACCGGCCCCGCGGGGTCCCCTTCCGAACGGACCCCGGCAGGCCCCGCACGCGCCCGGACCTCCGCCGGGCGGCGGAGGTCCGGGCGCGTGCGGCCGGGGCGCGGGAGGGCGCCTGCAGTCAGTCCCCGTCCGTGCCGGGAGTCCGGGGACGGCGCTCCTTGCGGCGGTGGCTGGTGTCGCACCAGGGGAAGCGCCGGCTGCGGCGGCAGGTGCAGACGGCGACCAGGAAGCGGTCGGAGCGGGCGGTGCGGCCGTCGGGGAGGTCGACCTCCACCGGCCCCTCGATCAGCACCGGTCCCTCGGGGTCGAGGACCACACGGCGGGGCGGGCGGCCCTCCACGCCGCCCGCCGGGCCGCCGGGTCCGCCCGCAGCGCCGTCCGGGGTGCCGCCGGGAAGGTCAGGGCCGGTCCGCACGGATCACCACCAGCTCCTCGGTGCGCTGTCCGGGGGTTATCAGGCCCCGCTCCTCCAGCCAGGCGGCGCGCGAGTGCAGCACCGGGCCGAACGGGATGGTGGTGCGGGCCACCACCGAGGACTTCAGGCCCTCCGCGCGCAGCAGCTCCAGCGTCGCCCGGGTGCCGCACAGCTCGGAGTGGACCATCAGCAGGGTGCCGCCCGGCGCCAGCAGCTCCGGGGCGCACGCGCACAGCCGGTCCAGCACCGCGCGCCCGTCCGGGCCGCCGTCCCAGCACATCGCCGCCCCGCGGCGGGGCAGCTCGCGCTCGGGGGAGGGCACGTACGGGGGGTTGGCGAGCACCACGTCGAAGCCGCGGCCGCCGCGGGCCTCGGCGACGGCGTCGGCGAGGTCGCCGCGCCGCACCGTCAGCGGCAGCCGGTGCAGCCACGCGTTGCAGCGCGCGGCCAGTACGGCACGGGGCGAGGCATCCAGTGCCACGGCTTCGTCCGCCCCCAGCTGCAGGGCCGCCATGGCCAGCACTCCGGTGCCGGTGCAGAGATCCAGGACGCGGGCGCCGCGGGCCAGGGCGGCGTCCCTCAGTGCCTGCCGCAGCAGCCAGGTGTCGTCCTGCGGCGCGTAAACCCCGGGGGGCCTGAGCAACAACATGGACACCGGATACCTCTTCTTCCGCATCCCTAACGTCCCGCGCCCTCCCGGGCACCCCGACTAGCGGATCCGCATCCGGGTACCCGTTCTCCCCCGGCAGGAGGTGGAGACAGATGAAGGCAGTGGTCTGGCACGGGCGGCGCGACGTGCGGGTGGAGGAGGTCCCCGACCCGGCGGTGCGCGAGCCGACGGACGCGGTGGTGCGGATCACCTCGTCCGGGCTGTGCGGTTCGGACCTGCACCTGTACGACGTGCTGACGCCGTTCATGACCGAGGGCGACATCCTCGGGCACGAGCCGATGGGCGTGGTCGAGGAGGTCGGCCCCGAGGTGACGAACCTGTCGCCCGGCGACCGGGTGGTGATCCCGTTCCAGATCGCCTGCGGCACCTGCTTCATGTGCGCGCAGGACCTCCAGACCCAGTGCGAGACCACCCAGGTCCGCGAGCACGGCAGCGGTGCCGCGATCTTCGGCTACACCAAGCTCTACGGGGCGGTGCCCGGCGGGCAGGCCCAGTACCTGCGGGTGCCGCAGGCGCAGTACAACCCGATCAAGGTGCCCGAGGGGCCCGCGGACGACCGCTTCCTGTACCTGTCGGACGTGCTGCCGACCGCCTGGCAGGCCGTGGCGTACGCGGCGGTCCCGCGGGGCGGCTCGCTGACCGTGCTGGGGCTGGGCCCCATCGGCGACATGGCGTGCCGGATCGCGCTGCACCGGGGCGTGGAGCAGGTGATCGGGGTCGACCTGGTGCCGGAACGCCTGGAGCGGGCCCGGGCGCGCGGTGTGGACGTGCTGGACCTGACCGAGCACGACGACGTCGCCGAGGTCGTCCGCGAGAAGACCGGCGGCCGCGGCACCGACGCGGTGATCGACGCGGTGGGCATGGAGGCGCACGGCAGCGCGGTCGCCTCCCTGGCGCAGAAGTCGACCGGGCTGCTGCCGAAGAAGCTGGCCGAGAAGTTGATGACGACCGCCGGAGTGGACCGGCTGGCGGCCCTCCAGCTGGCCATCGACGCCGTGCGGCGCGGCGGCACCGTCTCGATCAGCGGCGTCTACGGCGGGATGACCGATCCGCTGCCGATGCTCACCCTGTTCGACAAGCAGATCCAGCTGCGCATGGGCCAGGCCAACGTGCGGCGCTGGGTGCCGGAGATCCTGCCGCTGCTGACGGACGAGGACGTGCTGGGCGTGGACGACTTCGCCACCCACCACGTGCCGCTGGAGAAGGCCCCGGAGGCCTACGAGATGTTCCAGAAGAAGGCCGACGGCGCGGTGAAGGTCGTCCTGCGACCCTGAGCCGGGCCGCCCCTCCGGGCCGGGGGCGTCCCCTCCCGGCCCGCCCCCGGACGGGGTGGCGCGGGCCGACCGGACCCTCAGTGCCCGCGCCACCCCTCCTCGCGGTCCTCCGCCCGTGCCGCCCCTCCGTCCCGCCGCCCGGCGCGCTCGCGCCGGACGCGGGCCAGGACGACGAGCAGGTCGGCCAGGGCGAGCACGGTGAGCGCCGCGCAGATCCAGGTCAGGGTGCGCAGGGAGTCCGGGCCGGGGCTGTCGCCCGGTCCGGAGCGCGCCGTCCAGGCGGCGAAGAACACCGTTCCGGCGAGGAACACCGGGGCGTACACGGCCGAGAGCAGCAGCCGCAGCCCGAGGGCGCTGCGGGCCGTCACGGGTTCGGTGCCGGTGCGCGACCGGCCGGGGATACGCATGTCACACCTCCGCTGGGCGGGCCGGGCCGGGTACCCGGTGCGGCGCCCGTCATGCCGCCGCGCCGGAGGCCCCGCCCCGGCCCCGGCCCGCTCCGGCACGGCGCGGCGCGGCACCGTTGCCCCGGGTGCGGGCGGCTGACAGTGTTTCGGCGTCTGAGCGTCCCCGGGATACCACGGAGGCTCCATGCCCGCCCGAACCCCTCGTCCCCCCCGCTCCCGCCGTCCCGCCCGCCGCCGCGCCGCCGTCGCGGCCGCCGTCCCGCCGCTGCTGCTGTCCCTGCTGGTGGCGCCGCCGGCCGCCGCCGACTCCGGTCCGGGGCGGGAGCCGCCCGCCGCGTCCCCCGTCGCCGCCGGCCACGGCGGGGCGGTCGCCAGCGTCGACCCGTACGCCTCCCGCGCCGGCCTGGAGGTGCTGCGCGCGGGTGGCAACGCCGTGGACGCGGCCGTGGCCACCGCGGCGGCCCTCGGCGTCACCGAGCCCTACTCGGCGGGGATCGGGGGCGGCGGCTACCTCGTCTTCCACGACGCGCGCACCGGCCGGACGCACACGATCGACGGACGCGAGACCGCGCCCGCCGCGATGCGCCCGGACTCCTTCACCGACCCCGCCACCGGCAGGCCGATCCCCTTCGACGAGGCCGTCAACTCCGGTCTGTCGGTGGGCGTGCCCGGCACCCCGGCGACCTGGGAGAAGGCCCTGGAGGAGTGGGGCAGCGTCTCCCTGGCCGAGGCGCTCCGGCCGGCGACCCGGCTCGCCCGGCAGGGCTTCACCGTCGACGAGGAGTTCCGCGCGCAGACGGCGCAGAACGAGGAGCGCTTCCGGGACTTCACGCCCACCGCCGAGCTGTTCCTGCCCGGCGGCGAACTCCCCGAGGTGGGCTCGGTGTTCCGCAACCCCGACCTGGCCGGCACCTACCGGCTGCTGGCCCGGGAGGGCACCGGCGCGCTCTACGGGGGGCGGCTGGGGCGCGAGGTCGTCCGCACGGTCCGGCGCCCGCCCGTGGCGCCGGACGCCGGCCGCACGGTGCGGCCGGGCCTGATGACCGCCTCCGACCTGGACCGGTACCGCGCTCTGCACCGGAAGCCGACGCGGGTGGAGTACCGGGGCGTGGAGGTGTACTCCATGGCCCCCTCCTCCTCCGGCGGCACCACCGTCGGCGAGGCCCTGAACATCCTGGAGGAGTTCGACCTGGCCGGCATGGACCGCTCCCAGGCCCTCCACCACTACCTGGAGGCGAGCCGCCTGGCCTACGCCGACCGCAACCGGTGGGTGGGCGACCCGGCCTTCTCCGACGTCCCGGCGCGGGAGCTGCTGTCGCAGCGCTTCGCCGGGGAGCGGGCCTGCCTGATCGACCCCGGCCGCGCCATGGCCGGACCGGTCGCCGCGGCCGATCCGCGCGACCCGGCCTCCTGGGAGTGCACGGCGGCCGAGGGCGGCGGCGAGCCGTACGAGGGCCCGTCCACCACGCATCTGGTGACCGCGGACCGCTGGGGCAACGTGGTGTCGTACACCCTGACCATCGAGCAGACCGGCGGCTCGGCCATCACCGTGCCCGGCCGGGGCTTCCTGCTCAACAACGAGCTGACGGACTTCGACTTCACGCCGCTGTCGAAGGAGGTGGACGGCCCCAACCTGCCCGGCCCGGGCAAGCGGCCGCGCAGCAGCATGGCGCCCACGATCGTGCTCCAGGACGGCCGTCCGCTGCTGGCACTGGGCTCGCCGGGCGGCTCCACCATCATCACCACCGTCCTCCAGACCCTGGTGAACCGGCTGGACCTGGGGATGACGCTGCCCCGGGCGGTGGCCGCGCCGCGGCTGTCGCAGCGCAACACCGCGACCACGCAGGCGGAGCCGGAGTTCATGGAGACGGCGCCCGAGCGGGCCGCGCTGGAGCGGCTGGGGCACCGGTTCGTCCTGCCCCCCGGCGCCTTCACGCCGGCACCGGAGATCGGGGCGGTCGCCGCGCTGGAGGTGCTGGACGACGGGCGGGTGCTGGCCGTCGCCGAGCCCGAACGGCGCGGCGGGGGCTCGGCGATGGTGCTGCGCCCCGCGCGCTGACGCGCCCCGCCGCACACCCGCCCGGCGGCCCCGGAGGCGCTTCCGGGGCCGCCGGGGCCCGACCGCGCCCGGGCGTCGGGGCCGCCGGGCGGGCCGCCGGGCGCGGCGTCAGCCGGTGCGCCTCCCGCCCGCTCCCCCGCTCCCGTCCCCGCCGGAGCCGTCCGGACCGGCGGAGTCGTCCGGTTCCGCGGACGCCTCGGGGTCCGGGGGCGCCAGCCGCCCGGCCAGCTCGTCGGCGGTGAGGGTGGAGCGGTCGACCGCGCCGGTGCGGTAGGCGACCCGGCCGACGATCTGTCCGGTGACGGGCGCGGTGAACAGCTGGAACAGGGCGATGAGCAGCAGCAGCCCGGCGTAGGGGAACGGCACCCGCACGGCCGCGCCGAGCAGGGCGAGCAGCACCCCGAGGGTCTGCGCCTTGGACGAGGCGTGGAGCCGGGTGAGGATGTCGGGGAAGCGCAGCAGCCCCACCGCCCCCAGCAGGCAGAAGACGGCGCCGGTCAGGAGCAGGACGGCCGAGAGCACCTCCGCGGCGGTGTCCACCGCGGCCCTCACCGCAGGTCCTCCCTCTCCTCGACGAGCCGGGCCGCCGTCATCGCCCCGATGAAGCCGAGCAGCGCCAGCACGATCAGCACCGGCACGAACGTGGTGTACCGCCACACCGCGATGGACACGCAGGTCCCGGCGACGACCAGCGTCACCAGGACCTCCACGGCCACGATCCGGTCCAGGGCGCGCGGGCCGCGCGCCAGGCGGACCAGGACCAGCACGGCGGCGGCCGACAGCAGGGCCAGGGCGACGACGCCCACAGCGTTCACCGGCGCTCCTCCTCTCCTTCTCCGTTTCCGCTTCCGGGCACGTCCGGTCCGCCGTCCGCCCGCCCGGCCGGGCGCTTCCGGCCGAGCAGCGCCTCCCGCACCGCGGCGGAGCCGTAGGCCCGCACCACCCAGCGTTCGGCGTCCGCGATCTCGCGGCGCCGCTTCCCGGCCTCCGCCGCGTCGCGCACCGGCAGGGAGTGGACGTAGAACCGCCGCCGGCCGCGGTCGATCTCCACCACCAGCGTGCCCGGCGTCAGCGTGGTCAGGTGGGCCGCGGCGGTGATCAGCAGGTCGGTGTCGACCTCCAGCCGCGCCTCCAGCACCGCGGCGCGCACCCTCGGCCCGCGCAGCAGCGCCTCCCGGGCGACGGTGAGGGCCGAGACGGCCAGGTCCACCAGCAGGTGCCCGGCCAGCGCGACCACCCACAGCGGGCGGACGGTCATCCGGTGGGTGATCGCCGGCAGCGGGAAGAGCGCGACCACCAGCGCCGCCACCACCGCCCCGCCGATCAGCACGACCGGGCCGACCGAGCCCCACAGCACGATCCACAGCAGCCACAGCCAGACGAGCACCGGCCACCGGCGGGCGGCCTGCCGCAGCAGGCCGTCCGCCGGGGCGCGGCCGTCGGGGGTCCGTGCAGGAGTCATCGGCCCTCCCGCCCCTCGCGGCCGGTACCGGCCCCTTCCCCGCTCCCGTCGCCGGACCGCGGCCCGAGCACGGCTTCCCGGTAGGCGTCGCGCTCGACCAGGTCCCGCGCCGCGCGCTCGCTGACCCGGGCCACCGGCCCGGCGCCCACCGCCACCAGCACACCGATCAGCACCGACCCGACGGTGGCGCCGACCGTCAGCCGCACTCCCGCCCCGCGCGGCCGCACCGCGGGCGGGCGGCCGGAGCCGGTGGCGAACGCCGCCCGCCACACCCGGGCCATGGCGTACAGCGTCAGCAGGCTGGTGACCAGGGCGGCGGCCAGCAGGACGAAGGCGGCCGCCCCGCCCTGCTCCACGCCGGCCTGGAGCAGGGCGAGCTTGGCGACGAACCCGGACAGCGGCGGGATGCCGGACAGGCTGAGCGCGGCGACCAGGAACACTCCCGCCAGCCAGCCGGGCGGCGGCGCGGCCCGTGCCAGCCTCGGCAGTCTCGCGCTGCCGCTCCAGCCCGCCACCAGCCCGGCGATCAGGAACAGCGCGGCCTGGACGGCGATGTGGTGCATGGCGTACAGGACGGTGCCGGACAGCCCGGCGACGGAGTACAGGGAGAGCCCGAAGAGCATGTAGCCGATGTGGCCGACCAGGACGAAGGAGAGCAGCCGGTTGAGGTCCTGCTGGGCGATCGCGCCCACGGCCCCCACCAGCAGGGTGACCGCGGCCGCCACCAGCAGCGGCGTCCAGGGCTCGGTGCGCGGGAAGAGCAGGGTCTGGGTGCGCACCATCGCGTACAGGCCGACCTTGGTCAGCAGGGCGGCGAGCACGGCGGTGATGGGGGCCGGGGCCGTGGGATAGCTGTCGGGCAGCCAGAAGTGCAGCGGCACCATGGCGGCCTTGATGCCGAACACGATCAGCAGCAGCAGGCTGAACACCGTCCGCAGGCCCTCGGGGAGGGCGGGCATCCGGTCGCCCAGGTCGGCCAGGTTGACCGTGCCGGCGGCCCCGTAGACCAGCCCGACGGCGCTGAGGAAGAGCATGGAGGAGAGCAGGCTGGTGATGGTGTACGTCATCCCGGCCCGGATGCGGTTCTCGTCGGCGTCCAGGTTGATCAGCACGTAGGAGGCGGCGAGCATCAGCTCGAAGGCCACGAAGAGGTTGAACAGGTCGCCGGCGAGGAACGCCAGGGAGACCCCCGCTGCCAGCAGCAGGTAGGACGGGTGGAAGGGCGCGTGGTCGGTGCCGCCTCCCTCGGCCGCGCCCTGTCCGACGGCGAAGAGCAGGACGGCCAGGGCCACCGCCAGGGCCACCGTCAGCAGCAGCGCGGAGAGCCGGTCGGCCACCACGGTCACGCCCGCCGGGGCCGGCCAGCCGCCGACGTCGAGGGCCAGCGGGCCGCGCCGGTCGGTGAGCACCAGCAGGACGGCGGCGTCCAGCAGCACCGCGGTGAGCACCCCGACGCCCAGCAGCCGCTGGGCCCGGGCGCTGCGCCACACGGCCAGGGAGAGGCCGGCCGCCAGGACGGGCAGCAGGACGGGGGCGATCAGCAGCCAGTCGGTCGTCACCGCTCCGCCTCCTCGCCCAGCCTGCGGTCGTCGACGTCGTCGCGGACCTCGTCGTCCCCCAGCAGCCGCCAGCTCCGGTAGACCATGGCGAGCAGCAGGACGGTGACGCCGAAGGTGATGACGATGGCGGTCAGGGCCATGGCCTGGGGCAGCGGGTCGGCGAACGCCCCCGGTTCCTTCCCCTCCCCGGTGATCGGCGGCTCGCCCGGCGGTCCGGCGGCCAGCAGCACCAGCAGGTTGGCGCCGTGCCCCAGGACGAGGAAGCCGAACAGCAGACGGGTCAGGGAGCGCTGCAGCAGCAGGTGGAAGCCGGTGGCGAACAGCCCGCCCACCACCACGGCCGTCGTCAGGTCCGGTGTCGTCATCGGTGGTCGCTCCCGTGGTCGTCGGAGGTGGTGGGTGCCGGGCCGCCGGAGGGGCCGGCCGCCGTTCCGGCCGCCGCGGTGCTCCCGCCGGTGCCGCCGCCTCCCCGGAGGGCCTCCTCGACGGACGCCTGCGCCGGCCCCACCGCGGACAGCAGCTTCAGGCAGACCCCGACAACCAGCAGGTAGACGCCGGTGTCGAAGACCACGCTGGTGGCCATCTCGCCGTGGCCGAGCACCGGCAGGTCCCAGCTCAGCACCGCGGCGGCCAGCGGCGGCCCCCCGAAGACGGCCGGGGCCAGGCCGGCGGCCGCCGCCAGGGCCAGGCCGGCCCCGGCGATGACGCGGGGGTCGACCGGTCCGGCGAAGGCGGTGTCGGCCCGGCCGCCCACCAGGTAGCGCAGGGCGAAGGCCTGACCGGCCACCAGCCCCCCGGCGAAACCGCCCCCGGGCCGCAGGTGGCCCGAGTAGAGCAGGTAGACCGAGAGCACCAGGACGGCCGGGAACAGCACCCGGGTGACGACCTCCAGCAGGATCGAGCGGTCGTGGGGCGGCATGTCCTCCGCCTCCGGCAGCCACCGCTCCCGGGGCACGCCCCAGCGGGCGGTGTCCGGGTACCGGTCGGCGGCGGGCGGCCTGGGCCGCACTCCGCCGGCTCCCTCGCCGAACTCCCCGCTCGGCAGGGCGATGAGGGCGGCCACCCCGACGGCCGTCACCAGCAGCACGGCGATCTCGACGACGGTGTCCATGGCGCGGAAGTCGACGATGATCGCGTTGACGACGTTGTGGGAGCCCGCCTCCTTGACGTGCCCGGTGTAGTACGCCGACACCGCCGGGTCCCGCCGGGCGGCCGAGGCGACCATGGCGAGCAGGCCGAAGAGCGCCCCGCCGGCCAGGGACAGCGCCAGCCGCATCCGGCGCGTGCGCGGCGACCCGGGGCGGGCGCCGAACCGGGCGGGCAGGCCGCGCAGCACCAGCACGATGACCACCAGCGTCAGCGTCTCGACGAGGAACTGGGCGAGCGCCAGGTCGGGCGCCCCCTGCACCAGGAAGAACCCGGCGACCCCGTAGCCGACCGCTCCGGCCAGCAGGGCGGCCGACAGCCTGCGCCTCACCCGGGCCAGGACGACCGCCGCGGCCAGCACGACCACGCCCAGCGGCACCTGGACGGCCGAGGCCCACAGCGGCGGGGCGGGCAGCGGTGCGTCGCGCAGCAGCAGGGCGGTGCCGGGCACCACCAGGACCGCCACGAGCAGCACGGTGAGGTAGGCGGGCAGGGAGCCGACCTGGGTGCGGCGGGTGAAGCGCACCGCCGCCTCCTCCAGTCCGCCGCTCAGCCTCCGGTACCCCTCCTGGGCGTCGGGGGCGCGGGGCGCCCGGTCGCGCAGTGCGGCCAGGGCGGGACGCGCCCGGTACAGGGCGAGGCCGGCGGCCAGGGCGGCGGCCGAGAGCGCGAGGGCGGGGGTCGGGCCGTGCCAGAGGGCGAGGTGGTAGGGCTTCTCGCCCTGGAGCGGCAGCCGTTGGGCGTAGGGCTCGGTGAGGGCCTCGGTGCCGGGGTACCACACGCCCAGCGCCAAGGTGGCCGCCACCAGGACCGCGATCGGCGCCGCCATGCCCAGGGCCCGGTCCCGGGAGGGGTCGCCGGCCGGGGAGGGCGCTGCCCCGGGCCGGTCGCCGAAGGCGCCCCACAGGTACCGGGCGGCGTAGGCGACGGTGAGCGCCGAGCCCGCGGCCAGGGCGGCCAGGACCCACTCCTCGCCGGTTCCGGCGCCGTGGCGGGCCGCCTCCCAGAAGGTGTCGAAGTAGGCCTCGTGGCCCAGGTATCCGGCCAGCGGCGGCAGTCCGGCCATGGAGGCGGCGGCGAGCGCGGCCAGGACCAGCAGGACCGGTCTGCGGCGGCCCAGCCCGGCCAGCCGTCCGGTGTCCCGGGTGCCGGTGTGGTGCTCGACCAGTCCGGTGACCATGAACAGCGCGGCCTTGAAGGTGGCGTGCGCCAGCAGCATCACCTCGCCGGCGAGCGCGGCGTTGCGGGACCCGTAGCCGAACAGCACCAGCAGCAGGCCCAGTTCGCTGACGGTGCCGTAGGCCAGGATGCGTTTGAGGTCGGTCTCCCACAGCGCGCGCCAGGCGCCGAGCAGCAGTGAGACCAGGCCGAAGGCGAGGAGCACCGGCCGCCAGGGGGCGGCCTCGGCGAAGCCGGGGGCCAGCCGGGCCGTCAGGTAGACGCCCGCCTTCACCATGGCCGCCGCGTGGAGGTAGGCGCTCACCGTGGTCGGGGCGACCATCGCGGCGGGCAGCCAGCCGTGCAGGGGCATCTGGGCCGACTTGGTGAGGACGCCGACCAGGACGAGCACCACCGCCGCGGACGCGTGGCCGCCCGCCGGCGGGTCGGCGACCAGCTCCGAGATGCGGTAGGTGCCGGCGGCCTCGCCCAGCATGACGAAGCCGAGCAGCATCGCCAGTCCGCCGCCGGTGGTGGTGATCAGGGCCTGCTGGGCGGCTTCGCGGTGCTCCCCGGTCCGGCCGCGGCCCGCGATGAGCAGGAACGACACCACCGTGGTCAGTTCCCAGAACACGTACAGCACCAGCAGGTTGTCGGCGGTGACCAGGCCCAGCATCGCCCCGGCGAAGGCGAGCAGCAGCGCGGACTCGCGGCCGTGGCCCTCCTCGGTGTAGCGGGCGCCGTAGCACAGGACGGCGGCGCCGACGCCGCTGACGATGCCGGTCATCAGCAGCGAGAGGGAGTCCAGGCGCAGGACGACCTCCAGGCCCAGGGAGGGTGCCCAGTCGAAGCGCTCGACGGCCTCCCCGCCGTCCAGGACGGCGGGGGCGAGCGCTGCCGCCCAGACCAGCGTGGCCAGGGGCACCGCCGCGGCGACCGGCCACACGGCGCGGCCGAGGCGGGGCGCGAGGGCGGGCAGGACTGCGGCCACGACGGCGTGGACGGCGATCAGAACCAGCACGGGCACTCCTGGGTTGGCCACGCATAAGCGAACAGAGCGTACATAACGGTACGTATGCCGCGTGGCCGGAGGTCCGTCCACGGCGCGGCCTCGCCGGGGTGGTGGGTCGTGGGGGCGGGTACGGGCCGGCCGGCGGCGGGTCAGCCGGCCGGGGGTGCGGCGTCGGGGCGGCGGGCCGGGGGCGGTGCGGCGTCGCCGTCCCCGGGGAGGCGTCCGGCGGCGTTCAGCCCTCCGCCCGCGCGCACACCTCGCACAGCGCCCGGCGGGCCTCCGCCTCCTGGGTCACCCGCCCCATCCCCCGGGGTTCGGTGACCGTCCGCGCCTCGATCCGCAGATGGGCCGGGCACAGCCCGACGTGGCAGCGCGAGCACACCGCGACGGCCGCGGTGGCGCTGCCCTGGGAGTGGCACTCGTAGCAGTTCATGACAGCGGTCCGTTCTCGTCCGGCACACGGCCCCCCCGGCCCCGGCGGCTCCTCCGGCTCGCGGATGCGGGCGCCGAGCCGTTCGGCCGGGTCCTCGTCGGCGTGCCGGTCGCGTTCCACCCCGGTGGTCCGGGCGCGCTCCGTGCCGTACGCCACCCGGGCGGTCACCGGGGCGGCGGCCAGGCAGCCCGGTGAGCCCGACGGCGGGACCGGGAAACCGACCAGCATGCCGCACCGTTCCTCCTTCCGCATCTCGCGCAGTACCCCCCGGCCGGGTGCGGAAACACCGCTGTCCCGGGGGTTCCGGCGGCTCGGCGGCGGGGGCGCCGCGGCCGCGCGAGCCGCCGCCCGACCGCGTCCGGGCCTGCGCTGAACCGTTTTCCCACCGACCGCGCGGGTACTCCGCGCGTCGCCCCTCCGCGCCCGCCCGTGCTCCGGACGGAGGCACGGAGGGGGCCGAGCCGCGCCGTGCGGAGCGGACCGGACGGCGCGGTGCCCGGCACCGGCGGCGAGGAGGACGCGGTGGCACTGGCGGAGCGGCGGAACGAGGGAACGCGGAGGCCGGACGCCGGCACGGCACCGCCCGCGCGGGCGGTGCCGGCGGGGCGGGCGGTGCCGGCGGGGCGGGCCCGCCGCACGGCGCCGGGAGGCCGGCGGTGAGCGCCGCGGCGGGCGGCGGGGCCGCGCGGCAGGGGCTGCGGGTGGTGGTGCTGGGCGCCACCGGCAACGTCGGCACCGCGGTGGTGCGCGCGCTGGGCGACGACCCGCAGATCGCCTCGGTGGTCGGCGTCGCCCGGCGCGTCCCGTCCTGGTCGCCGCCGAAGACCGAGTGGGCGGGTGCCGACATCGGGGGCGGCGGCGCGGGCACGCCGGGCGGCGACGGCGGCGAGGAACCGGCCGGGCGGGCCGCCGAGGAGCGGCTGACCGACCTGTTCCGGGGCGCCGACGCCGTGGTCCACCTGGCCTGGCTGGTGCAGCCCATGCGCGATCCGCCGGCCACCTGGCGCACCAACGTACTGGGCACGCTGCGGGTGCTGCGGGCGGTGACGGCGGCCGAGGTGCCCGCCCTGGTGTACGCCTCGTCGGTGGGCGCCTACTCCCCCGGCCCGCAGGACCGCGGCGTGGACGAGTCGTGGCCGACCCACGGCGGCCGGCCGGACGTCGCGTACTGCCGGGAGAAGGCGTACGTGGAACGGCTGCTGGACGGCTTCGAGCACGACCACCCGCAGGTGCGGGTGGTGCGGATGCGGCCGGGCTTCCTCTTCCGGCGGGAGGCGGCGAGCGAGCAGCGGCGGCTGTTCGGCGGCCCGTTCGTACCGCAGCGGCTGGTCCGTCCCGGCGCGGTGCCCGTCGTGCCGGACCTGCCGGGGCTGCGCTTCCAGGCGCTCCGCACCGAGGACGCCGCCGAGGCCTACCGGCTGGCGGTGGTCCGGCCGGTGTACGGCGCCTTCAACCTGACCGCCGACCCGGTGGTGGACGCCTCCCTGCTGGCCGGGGTGCTGGGCGCCCGGGTGGCGCGGCTGCCGCTGGGGCCGGTGCGGTCGGCGGTGGCGGCCGCGTGGCGGCTGCGGCTGGTGCCCGTGCCCCCGCAGCTGCTGGACGCCTTCCTCCGGCTGCCGCTGATGGACCGGGGCCGGGCCGAGCGGGAGCTGGGCTGGGCACCGCGCCACTCGTCGGACGAGGCACTGCGGGAGCTGCTGCGCGGCCTGCGCGAGGGAGCGGGCGGGCCGACCCCGCCGCTGGCGGCCGCCGTCGGCGGCGGGCGGGCGCACGAGGTGGCCACGGGGGTGGGCGGACGGCCCTGAACCGGACGGGCCCGGGGCGGGTCCGGCCACCGGCCGGCGGCGCACCGCGCCGATCGCGGCCCGGCTCCCGCCGGGGCGTCACCCCCGCGGGGGGAACCGCTCCGGCGCGGTGCCGTCCGGCACCGCCCGCAGGGCCTCCACCAGGGCCCGCTCCGGATCCCGCCCCGGGGCGTGCCGGAAGGCGTGCCGGCGGCGCCGGGCCGCCGCCCGGCCGGAGACCAGGCACCACCGCCACCAGCGGTCCAGTTCCCGTTCCGTCAGCCGCTCGGCGGGCACCAGGGCCGGCCACCGGTACACGCGGGCCTGGGCCGTCACCTTCGCGCCGCCGGCCACCGGGTCGACGGCCAGCGCCGGGACCCCCGCGCGCAGGGCCAGCACCAGGCCGTGCAGCCGGTCGGTGACCACCACGTCGAGCCGGGCCAGGACGGACTGGAGCTGGGCGGGGGTGGCGCACAGCCGCCAGTCACCGCGGGCCAGCCGGGTGTCGAGCTCCACCCGGGCGCAGTCGGTGCCGGCCAGCCATCCGGTCACCCGTTCGGCGACCTCCTCGTGGCGGCGGCGGCCGCCGTACTCCCCCTGCCCGTGGGTGAGCACCACCCCGGCCACCGGGGTGGCGGGCAGGGGCGGGGCGGCGGCGGCCAGGTCGGGGGTGGGGCGCACGCCGTGCGCGTCGCGCGGCAGCACCCGGTGGAAGCCGCGCACGGCCGGGTCGCCGGGGTCGATGACGGACACGCCGACGGCGATGCGCAGGCAGTGGGCGTAGCGCTCGTGCAGGGCGGCGACCTGGGGTCCGTGCAGGGGGCCGCAGACGAAGACCACGTGGGTGTAGCGCGCCGGATCGGCCTCCTCCAGGCAGAGGCCGTCCGGCCGGAAGCCGGGGCTCCAGGCGGTGTCGTGGGGGATGCCGGAGGCGTCCAGCACCTCCTGGAGGCGGTGCAGCGCCAGCACGTCGCCGGCGGTGGCCTCGCCGTGCAGGAAGCTGAACCAGCCGGTGAGCAGCGCCCTGGGCGCGGTGGGCCCCCGCGGGGCGCCCGCCGCGCCCGGGTCCGCCCGGGGTTCCGCACCCGGCGCCCGGACCCCGGCCTCGTCCATCGGTGGCGCCGGTGTTTTCGGCACCTCCCTGCGGGGACTCGGGCTCACAGTGCCACTGCGTAGGCGAGGAAGAACCCTGCGATGAGGACGCCCAGGACCAGCAGCACGATCACCGGTGCCGGCCCCCAGCCGCTCGGCGTGTTGGCGTTCTGGTCCGGGGCCCCCGCGGGGGTGCTGCTCTCGCCGGGCGGCGTCTCGCCCGGCGGTACCGAGTTGCCTCCCTCCAGGCCGGGGGTCTGGCGGGGGTCGGGGTCCGGGTGCGTTTCGTTCATGGTCTTCGAGTACGCAGCGGACCGCCTCCTTACACCAACCAGAGGGAACCGAAGGAAGAAGGTCGCTGATGACGGGTGAACGTGAGCGGCGGCGGGCCGTGGTGACCGGCGGGGCCGGTTTCGTGGGCTCGCACCTGTGCGAGCGGCTGCTGGCGGACGGCTGCGAGGTGCTGGTCGTGGACAACCTCCTCTCGGGCGCCGAGAGCAACGTCGCCCACCTGCTTAGCCGGCCGGGCTTCGCCTTCGTGCGGCGGGACGCGTCCGCTCCGGGCGCCCTGGCGGACCTGCCGGGCGGTCCCTTCGACCTGGTCTTCCACCTGGCCTGCCCCGCCTCCCCGGCCGACTACCTGCGGATGCCGCTGGAGACGCTGGAGACCGGCAGCGGCGGCACGCGCAACGCCCTGGAGCTGGCGGCCCGCGACGGTGCCCGGATGGTGCTGGCCTCCACCTCCGAGGTGTACGGCGACCCGCAGGTCCACCCGCAGCGCGAGGACTACTGGGGGCACGTCAACCCCGTCGGCCCGCGCAGCGTCTACGACGAGTCCAAGCGGTACGCGGAGGCGCTGGTCACCGCGTACCGGCAGGTGCACGGCACCGACACCGCGATCGTGCGGATCTTCAACTCCTACGGCCCCCGGATGCGGGCCGGCGACGGCCGGGCGGTGCCCACCTTCGTGCGGCAGGCCCTGGCGGGCGAGCCGCTGACGGTGGCCGGGGACGGCAGCCAGACCCGGTCGCTGTGCTACGTCGACGACACCGTGGCGGGCATCGTGGCGCTCGCGCAGAGCGATCTGCCCGGCCCGGTGAACATCGGCGGCGAGGAGGAGACCACCGTCTTGGACATCGCCCGCCGGATCGTGAAGCTGACCGGCTCGTCCTCGCCGATCACGTTCGTCGAGCGGCCCGGGGACGACCCCGCCCGGCGCTGCCCGGACACCACCCTGGCCCGGGAGAGGCTGGGCTGGAAGCCGCGGGTGGGGTGGCAGGAGGGGCTGGAGCGGACCATCGAGTGGTTCGCCCGCCGCGCCGCCGCCTGACCTCCTCCCGGCCCCGGACGCGGGCCGGGGAGATCCGGCTCCCCGGGGCCGGCCGGGGCCCGTCCGGTCACCCACAGGAGTCACTTCCCCCGCAAAGAGTCGACCGAGCACGTTTGATTCCGCTGCCCAGGGCAACCCCGGGGGCCACAGCGTCCCCCTGCCATCGGGGCCAACACGACGGAGGCACCCTTCATGCGGATCCTGGGCATCAACGCCGTCTTCCACGACCCGGCGGCGGCGCTCGTGATCGACGGCCGCACGGTCGCGGCCGCCGAAGAGGAACGGTTCAGCAGGCGCAAGCACGGCAAGCGGCCGGTCCCCTTCTCCGCGTGGGAGATGCCCGAGCTGTCGGCGGCCTGGTGCCTGGCGCAGGCGGGCCTCTCCCCCGCCGACCTGGACGCCGTCGCCTACTCCTTCGACCCCGGCCTGGCGGCTCCGGCCGACTCCCTGGGCCTGGACGACCCCTGGGACCACCTGCGCCAGGAGTACGCCCGCCGCGCCCCCTCCTTCCTGGCCGAGGCGCTCCCGGGCCTGGACCCCTCCATCGTCCGCTTCGTGCCCCACCACATGGCGCACGCCGCCTCCGCCGGGATCGCCGGACCCCACCGCGACACCGCCGTGCTGGTCCTCGACGGGCGCGGCGAGTCCGCCTCGCACCTGTCCGGCCGCTACCACGGCGACCGGCTGGAGGTGCTGGCCGCACAGCGGCTGCCGCACTCCCTGGGGCTGGTCTACGAGGAGCTGACCGAGCACCTGGGCTTCCTGCGCTCCAGCGACGAGTACAAGGTGATGGCGCTCGCCTCCTACGGCAAGCCGCGCTTCCTGCCCGAGCTGCGGCAGTGGGTGCACAGCGACGGGAAGGGCGGCTTCGCCGCCCACGGCGTGGAGTGGACGGCGCTGGCCCCGGCCCGCCGGCCGGGCACCGACTGGACCCAGGACCACGCCGACCTGGCCGCCAGCGCCCAGGCCGTGCTGGAGGAGACCCTGCTCGACCTCGTCGGCTGGCTGCACGCCGAGACCGGCGGACGCGAGCTGACCATGGCCGGCGGCGTCGCGCTCAACTGCGTGGCCAACTCCAGGATCGCCGCCGAGGGCCCCTACGAGCGGGTGTGGGTGCAGCCCGCGGCCGGTGACGCGGGCACCGCGCTGGGCGCGGCCCTCCACCTGGCCGCCGCGCACGACGAGTCGCCGCAGCCGATGCCCGGCGCCGACCTGGGGCGGGGCTGGACGGACGGGGAGATCGAGGCCTTCCTGAAGGAGGCCGCCGTCCCCTACGACCGCCCCGCCGACATCGCCGAGGCGGTCGCCGGGACGCTGGCCGACGACGGCATCGTGGCCTGGTTCCAGGGCCGCAGCGAGTACGGTCCCCGGGCGCTGGGCCACCGCTCGCTGCTGGCCCACCCCGGCCGGGCGGAGAACCTGGAACGGCTCAACCGGGTCAAGGGGCGCGAGGAGTTCCGCCCGGTGGCGCCGATGGTCGCCGAGCGCCGCGCCGCGGACATCTTCGACGGGCCGGTGCCCAGCCCGTACATGCTGTTCGTGCACGACGTGGCCCGCGAGTGGAGGGACCGCATCCCGGCCGTGGTGCACGTCGACGGCACCGCGCGCATCCAGACGGTGGACCCCGGCAGCGAGCCGCTGGTGGCGCGGATGCTGGACGCCTTCGAGCGCCGCACCGGGCTGCCGGTGGTGGTCAACACCAGCCTCAACACCGCCGGGCGTCCGATGGTGGACTCCCCGCGCGACGCGCTGGAGTGCTTCGGCTCCTCACCCGTGGACCTGCTGGCCATCGGCCCGTTCGCCGTCCGGCGCGGGAGGGCGTTCGCATGAGCGTCCCGCACACGGCCGCCACCGGCTACTCGGTGGTCATACCCACCGTCGGCCGCCCCTGCCTGGCCGACTGCCTGGCGGCACTGGCCTCCTCGATCGGGCCCGAACCCCGCGAGATCGTGGTCGTCGACGACCGCCCGCAACCCGAACCGCTCCGCGACGAGCTGTCGCTGGAGGAGCTGGGGCCGCTGCGCGAGCGCGCCACCGTGGTGCAGACCGGCGGCCGCGGCCCGGCCGGTGCCCGCAACATCGGCTGGCGCCTGGTCACCGCCCCGTGGGTGGCCTTCCTCGACGACGACGTGCGCGTCGGTGCCCGCTGGCGCGAGTCCCTGGTGCGCGACCTGGCCGGGGCCGACCCCACCGTCGCGGGGGTGCAGGGCGTGCTGGACGTGCCGCTGCCCGCCGGCCGGCGGGCCACCGACTGGGAGCGCAACACCGCCGGGCTGGCCCGCGCCCGCTGGGCGACGGCCGACATGGCCTACCGCACCGAGGTGCTCAAGGCCGTCGGCGGCTTCGACGAGCGGTTCCCCCGCGCCTTCCGCGAGGACGCCGACCTGGCGCTGCGGGTGCTGGACGACGGCTGGCGCATCCGGCGCGGCAGCCGGCTGACGGTCCACCCCGTGCGCCCCGCCGACCGCTGGGTGTCGCTGCGGATGCAGCGCGGCAACGCCGACGACGCGCTGATGCTGCGGCTGCACGGCCCCGCCTGGTGGCGGCGGGCCGCCGCGCCCAGGGGCCGCATCCGCCGCCACGCCGCCGTCACCGCCGCCGCGGCGGCGGCCCTCGTCCTGGCCGCGGCGGGGCGGCGCGGGGCCGCCGCGCTGGCCGGGGCGGGGTGGCTGCTGGGCACGGCCGAGTTCGCCCGGGCCCGGATCTCGCCCGGCCCCCGGACCCGCGAGGAGGTCACCACCATGCTGGCGACGAGCGTGCTGATACCGCCGCTGGCGGTGTACCACCGGCTGGCCGGGACGCTGCGCCACCGCGGCGCCGGCCCCTGGGAGGGCGCCCGCGCGCCCGCCGCCGGCCCGGGGGGCGGGCCCGGTGAGGGCCCCGGCACCGGGTACCGGGCCGGGAGCGGGGCCGGGAGCGGCGGCTCCGCGAGCCGGGGAGGCGGCACATGACGGCGGGTGCGGCGGCGGTCCGCGCGGTGCTCCTGGACCGGGACGGCACCCTCGTGGAGGACGTCCCCTACAACGGCGACCCCGCCCTGGTCCGCCCGATGCCGGGGGCGGCCGAGGCGATGGAGCTGCTGCGCTCCCGGGGCGTGCCGGTCGCCGTGGTCACCAACCAGTCCGGCATCGCCCGCGGGCTGATCGGCTGGGACGACATGGGCCGGGTGCACGCCCGGATCGACGAGCTGCTCGGCCCGGTGGACGTCTGGGCCGTCTGCCCGCACGGCCCGGACGACGGCTGCGGCTGCCGCAAACCCGCCCCGGGACTGGTGCTGGACGCCGCCCGGCGGCTGGGCGTGGCCCCCGCCGAGTGCGTGGTCGTCGGGGACATCGGCTCCGACATGGGCGCCGCGCGGGCCGCCGGCGCCCGCGGCGTGCTCGTCCCCACCCCCGTGACGCTCCCGGAGGAGGTCGAGGAGGCGCCCGCCGTCGCCCCGGACCTCCTCACCGCCGTGCGGGTCGCCCTGGACGGGCCGTGGCCGCCGGGCGGCGGCCCTGCCCCGCCGCAACCGGTCCGCGGACCGGTCCGCGGCCCCGGGCGGCGCCGGGCGCCGGTGTCCGCCCCCGCCGATCCCCCGCCCGTCCGCACAACCGCCCGGAGGCCGTCGTGAGAGCACTGGTGGCACGCCTGGACAGCTTCGGCGACGTGCTGCTGGCCGGCCCGGCGGTACGGGCCGTGGCCGCACGGGCCGACCACGTGACGCTGCTGTGCGGACCGCGCGGCGCGCCCGCCGGCCGGATGCTGCCCGGCGTGGACGAGGTCCTGGTCTGGGACGCCCCCTGGGTGGGCTTCGACCCGCCCCCCACCGACCGGGCCGGGATCGAGGAGGCCGTCGGGCGGATCGCGGCCCGGCGCTGCGACACCGCGCTGGTGCTGGCCTCGGCCCACCAGAGCCCGCTGCCGACCGCGCTGGTGCTGCGGATGGCGGGCGTGGCGCGCGTCGCCGCCGACAGCGTCCACTACCCCGGTTCCCTGCTGGACGTCCGCCACCGGCGGGATCCGCGCGCGCACGAGGCCGAGGCCGCCCTCGCCCTGGCCGAGGCGGCGGGGTTCGCCCTGCCGGCCGGCGACGACGGGCGGCTGCGGGTGCTGCCGCCGCCGGACGCCCGCGAGGTCGCCGGTCCGCCGGGCTACGTCGTGCTGCATCCGGGGGCGAGCGTGCCGGCCCGGCGCTGGAGCCCGGAGCGGTCGGCCGAGGCGGTGGCCGCCCTGGCCGCCGCCGGGCACCGGGTGGTGGTCACCGGGGTGCCCGAGGAGCGGGAGCTGACCGCGTACGTGGCCGGCCGGGACGCGCTGGACCTGGGCGGGCGCACCTCGCCGGAGCTGCTGGCCGGGGTGCTGGCCGGGGCGAGGGCCGTGGTCACGGGCAACACCGGACCGGCCCATCTGGCCGCCGCCGTCGGGGCGCCGGTGGTCTCGCTCTTCTCCCCCGTGGTGCCCGCCGGGCGCTGGGCGCCCTTTCGGGTGCCGCTGGTGCTGCTGGGCGACCAGGAGGCGCCGTGCGCGGGCACCAGGGCCCGCGCCTGCCCCGTCCCCGGCCACCCCTGCCTGGACCACGTCACGCCCGAGGACGTCGTCGCCGCCGTGGAGAAGGTCACCGCCGAGGGCGGCCGGTACGACGCGGCCGCCGCAGACCGCCGGGAGGGAGCCGCATGAGGATCCTGCTGTGGCACGTGCACGGCTCGTGGACCACCGCCTTCGTCCAGGGGCCGCACACCTACCTGGTGCCCGCCACGCCCGACCGGGGACCCGACGGCCTCGGCCGCGCCGTCACCTTCGACTGGCCCGGCGGCGTGGTGGAGGTGACGCCGGAGCAGCTGCGGGAGACCGAGGTGGACCTGGTGGTGCTCCAGCGCCCCCACGAACTCGCGCTCGCCGAGCGGTGGCTGGGCGGCAGGCGGCCGGGGCGCGACGTGCCCGCCGTCTACCTGGAGCACAACGCGCCGGACGGGAACGTGCCCGACACCCGCCACCCGATGGCCGACCGCACGGATCTGACGGTCGTCCACGTCACCCACTTCAACCGGCTGTTCTGGGACTGCGGCCGGACGCCCACCACCGTCATCGAGCACGGGATCGTCGACCCCGGGCCGCTGTGGACGGGCGAGCTGGAGCGGGCCGCGGTGGTGGTCAACGAGCCGCTGCGGCGCGGCCGCACCACCGGCACCGACCTGCTGCCCCGCTTCGCCGGGGCCGCGCCGCTGGACGTCTTCGGCATGCGGACCGAGCGGCTCGCCGAGCGGCTCGGCATCCCCCCGGAGCGCTGCCGCTGCCGGGAACTCCCCCAGCGGGAGATGCACCGGGCCATGGCCCGGTGCCGGGTGTACGTGCACCCGGTCCGCTGGACCTCGCTCGGCCTGTCCCTGCTGGAGGCCATGCACCTGGGCATGCCCGTGGTCGCCCTCGACACCACCGAGGCGTCCGAGGCCGTGCCCGAGGGAGCCGGGGTGCTCTCCAACCGGCTCGACGTACTGACCGACGCCGTCCGCGGTTTCGTCGCCGACCCCGCCCACGCGCGCCGGGTCGGCGAGCGGGCGCGGAGGGCGGCACTGGCCCGCTACGGGCTGCCGCGCTTCCTGGACGACTGGGAGCGGCTGATCAAGGAGGTGGCCCGATGAGGATCGCCATGGTGTCCGAGCACGCGAGCCCGCTCGCCGAACTCGGCGGCCCCGACGCGGGGGGCCAGAACGTGTACGTCGCGCAGTTGTCGAAGGAGCTGGCCCGCCGCGGCCACGAGGTCACCGTCTACACCCGGCGCGACTCCCCCGACCCACCCGACCGGGTGCCCCTCGTGCCGGGCGTCACCGTCGAGCACGTGCCCGCCGGTCCGCCGCGCGCGGTGCCCAAGGACGGCCTGCTGGAGTACATGCCCGCGTTCGGCGCCCACCTGGCGCGGCGGTGGGCGGGGCGGCGGCCGCACGTGGCGCACGCGCACTTCTGGATGTCGGGCCTGGCGGCGCTGGCCGGTGCGCGCGGGACGGGCGTCCCGGTCGTGCAGACCTTCCACGCGCTGGGCACCGTCAAGCGGCGCCACCAGGGCGCGGACGACACCAGCCCGTCCGAGCGGATCGCGGCGGAGCGGCGGATCGCCCTGGCGTGCGACCGGATCCTGGCGACCTGCTCGGACGAGGTGTTCGAACTGGGCGCCATGGGGGTGCCGCCGGAGCGCGCGGCGGTGGTGCCGTGCGGCGTGGACACCGAGGAGTTCAGCCCCGGGCCGGCCCGGGCGGCGGGGCGGCACAGGCCGCGCGGGGCCTTGGGGGGCCGCCCCCGGCTGCTGGCCATCGGGCGGCTGGTGCCGCGCAAGGGGTTCGACCAGGCCGTCGCGGCCCTGGCCGCGGTCCCCGGCGCCGAACTGCAGGTCGCCGGCGGGCCCGACCCCGCCCTGCTGGACGCCGACCCCGAGGCCCGGCGGCTGCGGCGGCTGGCGCGCGAGCTGGGCGTCGCCGACCGGGTGCGGCTGCTGGGCGCCGTGCCGCACGAGCGGATGCCCGCGCTGATCCGGGGCGCGGACCTGGTGCTGTCCACGCCCCGGTACGAGCCGTTCGGCATCGTCCCGCTGGAGGCCATGGCCTGCGGGGTGCCGGTCGTCGCCACCGGGGTGGGCGGCCACCTGGACTCGGTGGCCGACCGGGTGACCGGCCGTCTGGTGCCGCCCGGGGACCCCGGCGCGCTCGCCCGCGCCGTGCGGGAGCTGTCCGGCTCGCCGGAGCTGCTGCGGCGCTACGGCGAGGCCGGACGTGAACGCGCCCTGGCCCGCTTCTCCTGGGAACGGGTCGCCGACGGCGCCGAACAGGTGTACACCCAGGTGGTCTCCGGCCACCGCGTTCCCACGGGGGCTGCCCGATGACGACTCCCAAGACCGCTTCCCAGACCACCTCCGGGGCCCCCGCCGGCAGCGGTGCCGGCCCCGCGCTCCGGGGGGCCGCGGCCCTCCTGCCGCCGGGCACCGTCGCCGGCCACTGCGACGAGCTGCTGCGCGCGCTGGCGCCCTTCCGCGACCAGGCGGACACCGCCCAGCACTGGGGTGAGCGCCTGGCCCGGGCCCTGTCGGGCGGCGGGCGGCTGCTGGCGGCCGGGAACGGCGGGAGCGCCGCCCAGGCCCAGCACCTGACGGCCGAGCTGGTGGGCCGCTACCGCGACGACCGGCCGCCGTTCTCCGCCATCGCCCTGCACGCCGACACCTCCTCGACCACCGCCATCGCCAACGACTACGGCGTGGACGAGCTGTTCGCCCGCCAGGTGCGGGCCCACGGCCGCGAGGGGGACGTGCTGATGCTGCTGTCGACCAGCGGGGCCAGTGCCAACCTGCTGTCGGCCGCCGAGGCCGGACGCGAGGCGGGCATGGCGGTGTGGGCGCTGACCGGCCCCGCCCCCAACCCGCTGGCGGCCGGCAGCGACGAGGCGCTGTGCGTCCGCGCCGCCTCCACCGCGACGGTCCAGGAGCTCCATCTGGTCGCGGTGCACATGGTGTGCGCCGCCTTCGACGCGGCTCTGGAGGCCGCTGCGGCCGGTGGACGGCGCGCTGCGGCCGGTGGACGGGCCGCTGCGGCCGGTGGGCGGGCCGCTGCGGCCGGTGGACGGCGCGCTGCGGCCGCGGGCGCCCGCCGGCGCGCCGCCCGGAAGGGGGACGCCGGATGACGCCGCCGACCCCGCCGGCCCGGCCGCCCTCCCCCGCCCCGGGGCCGGGCCCCGACGGCCGGCCCCCGCGCTCCGGCCCCGCCCCGCTGGTGGTGGTCGGGGACGCCCTGCTCGACCGCGACCTGGTCGGCCACGCCGAGCGGCTCGCCCCCGACGCCCCCGTGCCGGTGCTGGACGACTGCGAGGAGCTGCTGCGTCCGGGCGGCGCCGCCCTGACCGCCTACGTGGCGGCGCTGGGCGGCCGCCGGGTCACCCTGGTGACCGCCCTGGGCGGCGATCCGGCCAGTGTCCGGCTGCGCGAGCTGCTGGCCCCCTGGGTCACCGTGGTCGCGCTGCCGCTCCACGGCGCCCTGCCGGAGAAGACCAGGGTGCTGGCCGGGGGCCGGCCGGTGGTCCGCATGGACCGCGGGGACGGCCGGGCCGCGGCCGGACCCGCCGGGGAGCCGTCCGGGGAGGTCCGGGAGGCGATCGGCTCGGCCCGCGCCCTGCTGGTCTCCGACTACGGCCGGGGCACCGCGGACGCCGTGCGCGGCCTGCTGGCCGAGCGGGCCCTGCGGGTGCCGCTGGTGTGGGACCCGCACCCGCGCGGCCGGGAGCCGGTGCCGGGCACCAGGCTGGCCACGCCGACGGCGAAGGAGGCCCGCCTCTTCGCCGACCGGGCGGCCGGCCGCGGGGCCGGCTCCGCGGCCGGCCCGTCCCCGGCGGAGCCGGAGAACCTGCACACGGCGGCCCGGCTCGCGCGGGAGCTGGCCGACGCCTGGGGGGCGGCCTCGGTGGCCGTCACCCTCGGCGAGCGCGGCGCCCTGCTCTCCTACGGCGACCACCCGCTGCTGGTGCCCGCCCCGGCCCGGCACAGCGGCGACTCCTGCGGCGCCGGCGACCAGTTCGCGGCCAGCGCCGCCGGCCTGCTCGCCGACGGGGCGCTGCCGGAGACGGCCGTGCGGGGCGCGGTGGCGGCCGCCACCGGGTACGTGGCGGCCGGGGGCGCGGCGGCCCTGGCCTTCCCCGACCGGGGTGCCCCTCCGCCGTCGCCGCCGGACGGTGAGGACGCCGAGCAGCTGGTGGCCCGGGTGCGGGCGGCGGGCGGGACGGTGGTGGCCACCGGCGGCTGCTTCGACCTGCTGCACGCCGGGCACGTCGGGCTGCTCCAGGCCGCCCGGCGCACCGGTGACTGCCTGGTGGTCTGCCTCAACTCCGACGCCTCCGTGCGCCGCCGCAAGGGCCCGGGCCGTCCCATCAACCCGCTGGCCGACCGCGTCCGGGTGCTGCGCGCCCTGGAGTGCGTGGACGCGGTGGCGGTGTTCGACGAGGACACCCCCGAGGAGCTGCTGAAGCGGCTGCGTCCGGACGTGTGGGTCAAGGGAGGCGACTACGCGCTGGCCGACCTGCCCGAGGCGTCGCTGGTGGAGAGCTGGGGCGGCCAGGCGGTGCTGCTGCCCTACCTGGACGGCCGGTCCAGCAGCCGGATCGCCGCCCGTGCGGCGGTGTCGGTCTCCGCGGCCCGGGGCGGTGTGCGGTGAGCGGGCGCGCACCGGGAGGGGACGGGGGCGTGCGGGCGGGCGCGCCCGGTGCGGCGAGCGTGCCGGTGAACGGGTCGGCGGGCGCCCCCCGGCTGCCCCGGGTGCTGGTGCTGCGGGCGCTGGGCCTGGGCGACCTGCTGGCGGGGGTGCCGGCCCTGCGGGCGCTGCGCCGGGGGTTCCCGCGGCACGAGATCGTGCTGGCCGCTCCCCGCGAGCTGGCCGTCCCCGCCGAGCTGAGCGGCGCCGTCGACGCCCTGCTGCCCGCCTCCGCGCCCGGCCGGGCCGTCCCCGAGATCACCGGCTGGCAGGGCCCGCCGCCGCAGGTCGCCGTCGACCTGCACGGCAAGGGCCCGGAGAGCATGCGCGCCCTGGAGGCGCTGGGCCCGGACCGGCTGCTGGCCTTCGCCGCGCCCGACGGCCCCGAGTGGTACGCCGAGGAGCACGAGCGGGACCGCTGGTGCCGGTTCCTCACCTGGTACGGCATCCCCGCCGACCCCGGGGACCTGCGGCTGCCGCCGCCCGCCGTGCCGTCGCCCGCCCCCGGCGCGGTGGTCGTCCACCCCGGGGCGGGCTCCCCGGCGCGGTGCTGGCCCGTGGAGCGGTACGCGGCCGTGGCCGCCGAACTGCGGCGCGCCGGGCGGCACGTGGTGGCCACCGGCGGCCCCCGGGAGTACGAGCTGCTGGCGCGGCTGGCCAAACTCGCCCGCCTGCCCGACTCCGACGTGTACGGCTCCCCGCCGCTGGAGCGGCTGGCCGCGCTGGTGGCCGGCGCCTCGGCCGTGGTGAGCGGCGACACCGGCGTGGCCCACCTGGCGGTGGCCTGCGGGACCCCGTCGGTCACCCTCTTCGGCCCGGTCCCGCCGAGCCGGTGGGGCCCGCCGCCGCTGGAGCGCCACCGGGTGCTGTGGCACCCGGGCCCGCCCGGCGACCCCCACGGGCGCAGCCCCGACCCGCTGCTGGTGCGCATCCGGCCGAAGGAGGTGCTGGACGCGCTGTCGCGCCTGCCGGAGGTGCCCCCCGCATGACCTCCGCGCCGACGGGAGTGGTCATAGCCACCCGCAACCGCGCCGACAGCCTCGCCCGGACCCTGCGCCGGCTGACGGACCTGCCCGAGCGGCCGCCGGTCCTGGTCGTCGACAACGCCTCGACCGACCACACCCGCACCATGGTGCGCACCCTCTTCCCGCAGGTGGCCCTGCTGCCGCTGCCGGAGAACCGCGGGGCGCTCGCCCGCAACCTGGGGGCGTCGGCGCTGGAGACGCCCTACGTCGCCTTCTGCGACGACGACTCCTGGTGGGAGCCGGGCTCCCTGGCCCGCGCCACCGCGCTGATGGAGCGGCACCCCCGGCTGGGGCTGATCGCCGCACGCACCCTGGTGGGCCCCGGGGAGGAGCCCGATCCGCTCAACGAGGTCATGGCCGCCTCTCCGCTGGGCCTGGCCGGCGACCTGCCCGGACCGCAGGTCCTGGGGTTCCTGGCCTGCGCGTCGGTGGTGCGGCGCTCGGCCTTCCTGGAGGTCGGGGGCTTCCATCCGCTGCTGTTCTTCAGCGCCGAGGAGACCCTGCTGGCCTACGACCTGTCAGCCCGGGGCTGGGGGGTCAGCCACTGCCCGGAGGTGGTGGCGCACCACCATCCGGATGCCGTCGCGGGCCGCAGCGGCCGCTCCGCCCGGCAGAGCCGCAACGAGCTGCTCACCGTCTGGCTGCGCCGCCCGCTGCCGGTGGCGCTCGGCCGCACCCGTGCGCTGGCCGCCGAGGCGCCGCGCGACCCGGTCGCCCGCGGTGCGCTGCTGGGCGCGCTGGCCCGGCTGCCCGCCGCGCTGCGCGCCCGCCGGCCGCTGCCGCCGTACGTCGAGGAAGCCGCACGCCGGCTGGAAGGACAGGAACGCCGTGACCGCTGAGTCCGTGCCCGCCGAGTCCGCCCCCGCCTTCCGGGGGGCCGGGGACCCCGACCCGAGGGTGTCGGTCGTGGTGATCACCCGCGACCGCCGGGAGGAGCTGCTGCACACCCTCGGCCGGCTGGCCGAGCTGCCCGAGCGCCCGCCCGTGTTCGTCGTCGACAACGCCTCGTCGGACGGCACCTCCGCCGCGGTCGCCCGCGCCCACCCCCGGGTGCGGCTGCTGCGCGCGGAGCGGAACCTGGGGGCGGTGGGGCGCAACGTCGCGGTGGAGCGCGTCACCACGCCGTACGTGGCCTTCTGCGACGACGACTCGTGGTGGGAGCCGGGCTCCCTGGGCGCGGCGGCCGACCTGCTGGACGCGTGCCCGGGACTGGCGGCGGTCACCGCACGGATCGTGGTGGAGCCCGGCGGCACCGAGGACCCGATCGTGGCCGAGCTGCGCCACTCGCCGCTGACCGGCCCCGACTGGCTGCCCGGCCCACCGCTGGGGTCGTTCCTCGCTGCGGCGACGGTGCTGCGCACGGACGCCTTCCGCTCGGTGGGCGGCTTCTCGCCGCGGCTGTGGCTGGGCGGCGAGGAGGAGCTGATGGCCACCGACCTGATGGTGCGCGGCTGGTGGCTGGCGTACGCGGAGGAGCTGACGGTCCACCACGCCCCGGCGGCCCGGGACGCCACCGGGCGGCGGGAGGACGGGCTGCGCAACACCCTGTGGTTCGGCTGGCTGCGCCGCCCGCTGCCCGCCGCGCTGCGCCGCACCTGGCACCTGGCCCGCACGGTGCCGCACGACGCGGTGTCGGCGCGGGCGTTCGGGCGTGCCCTCGCGGGGCTGCCGTGGGTGCTGCGCGAGCGGCGCGTGGTGCCGTCCGGGGTGGAGGAGCGGCTGCGGCTGCTGGAAGCGGAGCAGCGCCGCTCCACCGCCCGCCGGTACGTCGGCTGAGGCGGCGGGGCGGCGCTGCCGGGGCCCGCGCCGACGCCGGAAGCGCGGGCCTCCGGTGCGGTGCCCGCCGGCCTTCCGGCGGGCACCGCACCGGGGTCAGGAGCGCGCCCGGCGGGTCCTGGAGCGGTTCGCCTTGCGGATGGCCCGCAGCAGCTCGTCCTTGGTCATCCGGGAGCGGCCGTCGATCTCCAGCCGCCGGGCGACCGAGTACAGGTGCTCCTTGCTGGCGTTCTCGTCGACGCCCTCGCCGCTGCGTCCGCCCCTGCCGCGCGGGCTCGCCGCCCGGGAGTCCGAGGGGCCCTTGCGGCCGCCCTCCTTGCGCTCCCAGTGGTCGCCCACCTTCTCGAACTTGTGCTTGAGGGCGCTGAAGGCCGTCTGGTGGGCGCGGCGCCCCTCCCCGTACTCCTCGACGGCGGAGTCGTGGGCCTTGATCCAGGTGCGCTGCGCCTCCTTGGGGGAGCGCTCCAGGGTCGAGGGGAGCTCCTTCCGTCCTGGCACGTCACTCACCTCCGAATGGTCGGATCCGTAACGGATGCCCCGCTCTGCGTCGCGGAAACGGGAACGGGAACGGCGGACGGTGGCGCCCCGGGGCGGCGGGGCCGGCGGAGGCGGCAGGTGTCGGCGCCCGGTGCCCGGGTCACCCGTCCCAGGGGCTCCCCGCGCCCGGAAGCGGCCCGGGGCCCGAGGAACCGACGAGAGGTGCCGACCATGCGCTACGAGGAACTGACCGGCCGGATCCAGTCACACGCCGACCTGCCCGACCGGCAGGCGGCGGAGCGGGCCCTGCGGGCCACGCTGGAGACCCTGGCCGAGCGCGTACCCGACGGGGTGGCCGACCACCTGGCCGCCCAACTGCCCGGCGAAGCCGCCGAGTCGCTGCGCCGGGTGGTGTCCGGGCACGAGGCCTCGCCGCGGCAGCGCGAGCACGCGCGCACCCGCGGCGAGCCCTTCGACCTGACCACCTTCGCCGGGCGGGTGGCCTGGCGCTCCCGGGCCTCGGAGGACGTGGCCGTGCGGGAGGCGGCGGCCGTGCTGGAGGTGCTGGACGCGGCCGTCTCCCCCGAGCTGATGACCAAGGTGGGCCACGTCCTGCCGCCGGACATCCGCGAGCTGCTGCCCTCCGCCCGGGCCGAGGAGGCCTGAGGCGGGACCGGCCCCGGCCCCGCGGGCGCGCGGCAGCCGGCCCCCGGAGCGGACCAGGGCTCCGGGGGCCGGCTGCCGCGCGGGGGCGGCCGTCAGCGGAAGCGGTTGCCCACCGGCTTGGCGGGCTGGTCGGGGGTTCCGTGCGGCGGCGGGTTGTACGGTTCCGGGGAGGTGGCCGGGCTGACGGGGGAGCCGCCGGGCTCGCCCTTGGGCCCGGAGGGCGGCACGCTGCTGCCGGGCGACCGGGGGCTGCCCTCCTCCAGTTGGCGGAGGCGGGCCGTCAGCAGCGCGGTCACGTGGGTGCGGTCCGCGTGCTCGTGCTCGTACCGGAGCAGCTGTTCCAGAGCCTCGTGCGAAAGGGACCGGATGCGGTGCTCCAGTTCGCCCACGGACAGATGGTCGTAGTCGGGCAGTGGGAGTTCGCTGTGGTCGCTGGTGCTCATTCCCCTCGGGTTTCCGCATCGAAGACCGGAAAACGCGGCCCTCGCCGCGATTATCCGGACGGAGGAACCGGGGCAAGCTATACGTAGCGGGTTGCCGCCGCAAGGCCGGTGTCCCGCATCCGTGTACCTGTTCGCCCGGCATCAGTAGCCTCAGGAGTCCCAGTGTCATATTCAGCGACCCGTTGGAGACTGTGATGGAGCGTCCCGCCTGGGCTCCGCAGGGCATCGACCTGTCCGTGCCCAGCGTTTCCCGCATCTACGACTACTACCTGGGCGGATCGCACAACTTCGAGGCCGACCGCGAGGCGGCCCGGCGCGCCATGGACGTCTTCCCGGGGCTGCCGAAGATCATGCAGGCCAACCGGGCGTTCATGCGCCGGGCGGTCCGCTGGGCCGTGGAGCAGGGCGTCACCCAGTTCCTGGACGTCGGATCGGGCATACCCACCTTCGGCAACGTCCACGAGGTCGCGCACGCGGCCGCCCCGGAGGCGAAGGTGGTCTACGTCGACAACGACCCCGTCGCCGTCGCCCACAGCCGGGCCGTGCTGGAGGGCGAGGAGCACCGCACCGGCGTCGTCTCCGCCGACCTCCGCTCCCCCGCGGACATCCTCGGCAGCGGGGAGGTCCGCCGGCTGCTGGACCCGGACCGCCCGGTGGCCCTGCTGCTGGTGGCGCTGCTGCACTTCCTGGAGGACGGCGACGACCCGTGGGGGAAGGTGGCCGAGCTGCGCGACGCCCTCGCCCCCGGCAGCCTGCTGGTCCTCACCCACGCCTCGGTCGAGGGCGGTCCGCGCAGACCCGAGGAGGGTGCCGAGGTGGAGGGGGTCTACCGCAACATCGGCTCGCCCCTGGTCCTGCGCTCCCGCCGCGAGGTGGAGCGCTTCTTCGACGGGTTCGAGCTGGTCGAGCCCGGCCTGGTGCCCATGCCGAGCTGGCGCCCCGAGGGCCCGGTGGACCAGGAGGACCCGGTGGTCTTCACCGGGTTCGCCGGGGTGGGGCGCAAGGCGTGACTCCGTCGCCCCAGGGGTCCTCCCCCTCCGGCCCTGCCCCCGCCGCGGAGGGCACCGGTGAACGCCCCGGCGAGGGGGGTGACGGCCACCGCCGCTTCGCCCGGATCTGGAGCCGCGCGGTCTACCCCGCCACCGCCACTTCCATGACCCGCGCCGAGTTCGAGGAGTACCTCGTCCCCCGGGTGCGGGAGCTGGCCGAGGCGCTGCACGCCCGTCCCTTCGACCCCTCGCCCGGACGCCGGGTGGGGGCGGCGCTCGTCGAGGCGCACTGCACGGCCCCCGAGGCGCTGCCGCAGGTGCTGGGCGTGGTGGACGCCTATCTGCTGCTGTACTGCAGCGATCCGGCGGTCCTGCCCGTCGAGGAGGGCCGGGCCCGCTGCGCGCGGCTCCAGCACGCCGTCGCGGCCGGCTTCGCCCGCGCGCTCCAGGAGCGCACCCGTTGCGAGCAGGAGGCCCTCTCCCGGGCCGCGCTCGCCGCGCGCGACATCGCCGAGAAGGCCCTCCACGAGAGCGAGACCCGCTTCCGCGCGGTGTTCGAGGAGGCCGCGATCGGCATCGGGATCGCGGACATGGACGGCAACATCCTCGACGTCAACAACGCGCTGGCCCGGATGTTCGGCGGCTCCGAGCACCACGTGCGCAGCCGCCGGGTCTCGGAGTGGGTGCACCCCGACGACGCGCCGGGCGTCTGGCGGACCCACGAGGAGCTGGTGCGCGGCGAGCGCGACCACTACCGGGTGGAGAAGCCGTACACCCGCAGCGACGGCACCGTGCTGTGGACCAACCTGACCGTCTCGCTGCTGCGCGACCCCTCCGGCGAGCCCCGCTACATGCTGGCGTTGATCGAGGACATCACCGAGCGCCGGCTGCTGAACCTGCGGCTGCGCTACGAGGCCACCCACGACGCCCTGACGGACCTGCCCAACCGCACGCTGTTCTTCGAGCGCCTGGAGCACGTCCTCTCCCCCTCGTCGGGCACCTCCCGGATCGGGCTGTGCTACCTGGACGTGGACGGCTTCAAGACCGTCAACGACAGCCTGGGCCACGCCGTGGGCGACCGGCTGCTGGTGAGCGTGGCCGAGCGGCTGCAGGGCTGTGTGACCTCCCAGCGGCACATGGTGGCGCGGATCGGCGGCGACGAGTTCGTGGCCCTGGTCAGCGACCCGGTGTCGCGCTCGGAGGTGACGGACCTGGCCCAGCGGGCGCTGGACGCGCTGGCCGCCCCCGTCCCGCTGGCCGGACGCGAGCTGTCGGTGCGCGCCAGCATCGGCATCGTCGAGGGCCCGGTGGCGGAGCTGACCCCGGCGGAGGTGCTGCGCAGCGCCGACATCACCATGTACCGGGCCAAGGCCCTGGGCGGCAACCGCTACGAGCTGGCCGACCCCGACTCCGACGCCCTGACCATCAGCCGCCACATGCTGACCACCCACCTGCCCGCCGCGCTGGAGGGCGAGGAGTTCTTCATCGAGTACCAGCCGCTGGTGCGGATGGAGGACGGCAGCGTGGAGGGCGCCGAGGCGCTGGTGCGCTGGGCGCACCCCCGCCACGGGGTGCTCGGCCCGGACCGCTTCATCCCGCTCGCCGAGCACACCGGGCTGATCGTGCCGCTGGGCCGCTGGGTGCTGGAGCAGGCGGTGCGGCAGGCCTGCGAGTGGCAGGTGCGGGGCATCGGCGGGGCCCGGCCGCTGCGGGTGAACGTCAACCTCTCGCCGCGGCAGCTGCGCCACCCGGAGCTGGTCTCCGAGACGGTGGCGGTGCTCCGGGAGGCCGGTCTGGACCCGTCCTCGCTCTGCCTGGAGGTCACCGAGAGCGCCCTGATCCGCGCCGACGACGCCGAGCTGAAGCCTTTACGGCAGCTCGCCGACCTGGGGGTGCACATCGCCCTGGACGACTTCGGCACGGGCTACTCCAACCTGGCCAGCCTGCGCAGGCTGCCGGCCGGCACGCTGAAGCTGGACCGCTCCTTCACCCGCGGCCTCCAGCAGGAGCCGGCCGACCCCGTCGACCTCAAGGTCGTGGAGGGCATCGTCTCACTGGCCCACGCCCTGGGGCTGAGCGTGACGGTGGAGGGCGTGGAGACCGCCGCCCAGGCGGAGCAGCTGCGGAAGCTGGGCTGCGACTCCGCCCAGGGCTGGTACTACGCCCGGCCCGGCCCGCCCGAGCACCTGTCGGGCTCCACGATGCCGCTGGCGGCGGGGCAGTGACGCCCCGCCGCGCCGGGCCGGTCAGGTCGCCTTGACCGGGTCGTGCCCCAGGGACATCATCCGGTGCCGCCAGTCGGGGTCCTGCACCGCGTCGGCGACCCGTACCCGCTCGCGCTCGGCGCTCACGGTGTCCACGACCTCGCGCATCAGCGCGACGTCGGCGTCGGTGAGGTCCACGCGGCGCTTGCGCAGGACGGCCAGCACGTGCCGTCCCCGTTCGTCCCCCGCCTCCCCGGGCAGGTCCTCGCTGCGCTCCCCCGCCGTGCTCGCCCTGAGCCAGGACTCCAGCTCGTTCGACGTCATGTTGACCACGCCGTGGAACTCCTCCCACAGGGCGTCCAGTTCCGGCTCGGGGATGTCGGCCATCGTTCGTCCTCCGGTCTGACCTGCGGATGCCGTCCGCGCGAGTGCCCGCCCGGCGGCCGGGGAAACCCCCGGCCGCCGGGCGGGCGCGGGCGGCGCGGCCCCGGGCGGGCCGGCGCTCCCGTCCTCCCGCTCACAAGGCGGCCCTGCCGACCCCCTCGGGCTCCGGGTACTCCTCCTCCAGCAGGTAGCGGGCCCCGGGGCCGTGGGCGCCCGCGGCGTCGTCCGGGTTGTACAGGCCGCACTTGCGCAGGCTGAGGCAGCCGCAGCCGATGCAGCCGGTCAGCCGCTGCCTGAGCCGCTCCAGGTCCTCGATCTGCCGGTCGATCCGCCGCTGCCAGGTACGGGCCACCGCGTTCCACTCGGTGGCGCTGGGCGCCCGGTCCACAGGCAGCCGGTCCAGGGCGGCGCGGGCCTCCTCCAGCGAGAGGCCCACCCGCTGGGCGGCCCTCACGAAGGCGACCCGGCGCAGCGCCGTGCGGGGGTAGCGGCGCTGGTTCCCCGCGGTCCGCTCGGAGTGGATCAGCCCCAGCTCCTCGTAGTACCGCAGGGCGGAGGGGGCGAGGCCGGAGCGGGCGGCCAGCTCCCCGATGGCGAGTCGTCCGTCTCGGTCGGTCATGGCGCCGAGCATACCGGTTGACCTCAAGCGGACTTGACGTTGCAGCCTCTCTCCCATGACGTCCACGACGCCCACGACGCCCTCCCGCCTCCCCGCCCCGTCCGGGCCCGGGGGCCGCTACGGACACGCCGACCTGCCCGCCCTGATGTCGCTGATGACCGGCGACGAGAAGCACGGCCCGGCCGCCACCTCCACCCTGGACGCCCTGTGGGTCCTCTACGACCGGGTGCTGCGCGTCTCCCCGGCCGGCGCCGACGATCCCGGCCGGGACCGCTTCCTGCTCTCCAAGGGGCACGGCCCGATGGCGTACTACGCCGTGCTCGCCGCCAAGGGCTTCCTGCCCGTCGCCTGGCTGCCCGGCTTCGGCTCCTACGCCTCCCCGCTGGGCCACCACCCGGACCGCACACTGGTGCCCGGCGCCGAGATCGGCAGCGGCTCGCTCGGGCACGGGCTGCCGCTGGCCGTGGGGACCGCCCTGGGGCTGCGCGCCCAGGGCCTGGCGGAGGCGCGGGTGTGGGTGCTGACCGGCGACGCCGAACTGGACGAGGGCAGCAACCACGAGGCCGTCGACTTCGCCGCCGCCGCCGGCCTCGACCGGCTGCACGTGGTGGTGGTCGACAACGCCTCGGCCACCCACACCGCGCCCGGCGGCCCCGCGGCACGCTTCGAGGCGGCGGGCTGGTCGGTGGGGACGGCGGACGGACGCGACCACGAGGCGCTGTACGCGGCGTACACCCGGCCGCATCCCGGCCGGCCGCGCGTGGTGGTGGCCCGTGTCGAGCCCAAGTCCGGCGCCCACCGCCCCGCGGCCGCCCCCTCCCCTCCCGCCTCCCCGGCCGGCGACGGCGCCTGACGGCCCGCCGCCTCCCCGGATCCGACCGCCCGACCGACCGCCCGCCCCCCGCCAACCGAAAGGCCCCCTCCGTGGACACCATGCGCGAACGCTTCGCCTCGACCGCCTCCCGACTGCTGGACGAGGACCCCCGACTGGCGGTGGTCCTCGCCGACATCGGCGCGGACGGCTTCCGCCGGGCCGCCGAGCGCCACCCCGACCGGGTGGTCAACGTCGGCATCCGGGAGCAGCTGCTGGTCGGGGTGGGCGGCGGCCTGGCCCTGGCCGGGCTGCGCCCGGTGCTGCACACCTTCGCCTCCTTCCTGATCGAGCGCCCCTTCGAGCAGGTGAAGCTGGACTTCGGCCACCAGGGGACGGGCGGGGTGCTGGTGAGCGCCGGGGGCTCCTACGACTGGCCCGCCGGGGGCTTCACCCACATGGCGCCCGGCGACGTGGCGCTGCTGGACACCCTGGACGGCTGGACCGTC
This sequence comes from Streptomyces desertarenae, assembly GCF_042681365.1. Classification (NCBI taxonomy): domain Bacteria; kingdom Bacillati; phylum Actinomycetota; class Actinomycetes; order Kitasatosporales; family Streptomycetaceae; genus Streptomyces; species Streptomyces desertarenae. The sequence goes on from NZ_JBHUFU010000007.1 coordinate 79,053, forward strand.
CACGTGCCCGGCCATCCCGACGAGGCCGAGGTCCTGCTGCGGCACGCCTGCGCCGCCGGCGACGACAGGGTGTACGTGCGGCTGTCGGCGCAGGGCAACTCCCGCTCCCTGCCGGTCACCGGCTCCGGCTTCACGGCGGTGCGGCACGGGCGGCCCGGCGCGCCCGTGGTGGTGGCGGTCGGCCCGCTGCTGGACGCCGTGCTCGCGGCCACCTCGGGGCTGGACGCCACGGTGCTGTACGCCGCCACCGTCCGGCCCTTCGACGGCGCGGCGCTGCGGGCGGCCGCCGGGGGCACGGCGGAGGCCGTCCTCGTCGAGCCGTACCTGGCGGGGACCTCCACGGCCGCGGCCTCCGAGGCGCTCGCCGACGTGCCCCACCGGATCCTGGGGCTGGGCACCGCGCGGGCCGAGCTGCGCCGCTACGGGACGACCGCCGAGCACCTGGCGGCCCACGGCCTGGACCCGCGCTCGCTGCGGGAGCGGATCACCGCCTTCACGGGCCGCGCCGGCTGACGGGCCGTGCGCGGCCGGCCGCGACGCGCCGGAAGAATCCTGCGTGAAAATCACGGCCGCGTAGTTGAATCCCCGTCGACGATCCCCCTCCATTCCTCCGCACGCCGTTCCCGATTGGTCCGCAATCAATGCGGTATCAACCGAATGGCGACAAAAACTCCGCGCGGCAGAAAGAGCCCGACAAACAAGATTCCGGACAGATCACCCGCTCCGCCGCGTCAAACACAGGCCAAAGCCTGGTGTTAAGATCACCGCGCCCACAGTGCGGTGGCCCGCCCGCCGGAAAGCGGACGCGTCAGCACATTCGCCGGTAATATGCAAACGAGGGGCCCGCCGACTCGTCATTCCTAGTAGCATCCGGAACGAGGAGCGTGATCGGCCACCGTAGCCCGCATGCCCTCCATGTCTCCCGCGTGCGGCTGCCGTCCGGTCCTCCCGTAGCCCCCCGTCAGAAGAGAGCTCATGACACAGCACTTGCAGGACCCCGTTTTCTGGATCCTGGTCACTGTAGCGCTCGCAGCCTCAGTGGTAATCGTCCTCGACAGACGGAAGGCCGCACGGCGCAGCGGCGAGTTAAGGGAACTGCAGACCCGCTGCGCGGAGCTGGAGCAGCGCCGGGACGAGGAGGTCCGGGAAGCCCTGGAGGGCGCCGACGCCAGGACCGCCGCCGTGCTGAAGTCCGCCATGCGGACCCTCCAGGGCCTCGCCGGTGAGCAGCAGGTCATCCTCGACGACCTCCAGCGCGAGTACGGCGGGCACCGGATCCTGCAGTCGCTGCTGGACGTCAACCACGCCAACGCGCAGTTCGCCCGGCGCGCCCAGGGCATCGCCGTGCTCTGCGGCGGGTTCTCCGGGCGCCGCAAGGAGCCCGCCTCCGTCTACGACGTGGTGCGCAGCGCCCAGGGCCAGATCCGTCACTTCGAGCGGGTCAAGATCCGCTCCCAGAGCAGCTTCGCCGTCGTGCCCGGGGCCGTCAGCGGTGTGGCGCTGGCCGTCGCCGAGCTGCTGGCCAACGCCGCGAGCTACTCGCCCCCCGGGACCACCATCGAGGTCAACCTCCAGCCCGTCCCCCGCGGGCTGTGCATCATCGTCGACGACGCGGGCGTCGGCATGAGCGAGGAGGAGAAGCGCCGGGCCGCCGAACTGTTCTCCGGCGTCTACAAGCCCGACCTCTCCGACCTGGGCAACCCCCCGCAGTTCGGCTTCCCCGTGGTCGCCGAGCTGGCGAGCCGCTTCGGCTTCAGCGTGGACGTCAGCTCCACCTCCCCCTACGGCGGCGTGCGAGCGGTCGTGCGCCTCCCCGAAGAACTCCTGACCACGGAGAACACCGAGCGGAGGAGCAGCCCCGCCGTGACCGCCACCCCCCAGGCCGCGGGCGACGGCCCCCGGGCCTCCGGCCGCACCGCCAACGGCCTGCCCAAGAGGGCCGCCCGCCAGACCCCGATAGCCGTCGTGCGCACGACGGAGGGCCGGGGCGCTCCCGGCGCCGGCGAGCAGCAGGACAGCCAGGCGGCCGCCGCCCGGATGGCCGCGTTCCAGAGGGGCACGCAGACCGGTCGGCAGCCCGCCACCGCGAATCACGAAGGAACAGAATCGTGATGATCACCCAGGATCTGTCATGGATGCTTGAGGACGTCCTCAACGTCCCCGGAGCGCGCCACGCGATCCTCCTCTCCGCCGACGGGCTGCGCAGGGGGAAGACGGAGAACGTCAGCCCCGACCTCGCCGACACCGTGTCCGCCGCGATGAGCGCGCTGCAGTCCCTCAGCCGCACCACGGCCGAGTTCGCCGGCCCCGAGCAGCCGGCGCAGTGGCGCCAGACGGTGGTGGAGTTCTCGCACGGCTGGGTCTTCCTCATCGCCGCCGGCGAGGGCGCCTACCTGGCCGTGTCCGCGGCGGCCGACGTCGACATGGGGGACATCACGTTCCGCATGCAGCAGCTGGTGCAGCGGCTCGGCAGGGAACTGACCTCACCGCCTCGCGAGATTGCCGACGAGAAGTGACCGAAGAGCCGGATTTCGAAATGGTCGGCGAATTAGTCCGGCCATACGTGCTGACGAGCGGCCGAGAACTCCCACCCGACCGCGAGTTCTCGGTGACGACGCTGGTGACCGCGTCCGAGGAGGCTCTCGAGAGCCGGATCCTGGAACCGGAGAGCCGCACGATCCTGGAACTGTGCTCGGGGGGATTCCTCTCGGTCGTGGAGATCGCCGGCCACACCGGTCTTCCACTGGGGGTGGTCCGTGTCCTCCTCACCGACCTCGCGGAAAGCGGACTCGTCCACACCCGCGCGCCGGTGCCCATCGCCGAGCGCGCCGACAGGAAACTCCTTGAGGATGTGCTGAATGGCCTCCGAACTCGTTTCGCATGACAACCTGTATGTGGGGGCTTCGGTACAGACCGCGGTGAAAATCCTCGTGGTCGGGCATTTCGGAGTGGGGAAGACGACGTTCGTCGGCAACATCTCCGAAATTCCGCCGCTGCGCACGGAGGAGCTGATCACACAGGCCAGCGTGGGCATCGACGACCTGTCGAGCACCCCGGAGAAGACCACGACCACGGTCGCCATGGACTTCGGGCGCCTGACCCTGAGCGAGACGCTGGTCCTGTACCTGTTCGGCACCCCCGGCCAGGAGCGCTTCAAGCAGCTGTGGGAGGACCTCTCCCTCGGCGCCCTGGGCGCGCTCGTGCTCGTCGACCCGGAGCGGCTCGACGAGTCCTTCCCGGTACTGGACCTGGTGGAGCAGTACGGGCTGCCGTACGCGGTGGCCGTGAACCGCTTCGAGGGGGCGCGGTCCTACTCCATGACGGAGATCCGGGAAGCCCTCAACCTCTCCGGGGACACGCCCGTCGTCCCCTGCGACGTCCGCGACCAGAAGTCCGCGGCCGACGCGCTGATCACCCTCGTGGGCCACCTCCATTCCCGCCTCGACTAGGAGCGCACAGATGCAGCAGCACGCAGGAAGCCCGGCTCCCCCGCCGGGCTGCCCCGCGCACGGCAGAGTCCCCCTGTACACCGCGGAGTTCGGAGCCGATCCGGAGAGCCACTACGCCCATCTGCGGCAGTTCGGCTCCAGCGCGCCGGTGGAGATGGCGCCCGGGGTGGAGGCCGAGCTGGTGACGAGCTACTCGGCCGCCCTGCGGATCCTGCAGGACCCCGGCACCTTCGTCCGCGACGCGCGGCGCTGGCGCGCCCTGCGGGAGGGCAGGGTGCCGTCCGACAGCCCCGCCCTGCCGATGATGGCCTACCGGCCCAACGCCCTGTTCTCCGACGGCGCCGACCACGCCCGGCTGCGGCAGGCGGTGACCGACAGTCTGGCCACCGTGGACCCGCACCGGCTCAGCCGCCACGTCGAGCAGGTCGCCGACTACCTCATAGGCCGGTTCGCCGACCGGCCCGGGGGCCGGGCCGACCTGGTGACGGACTACGCGCAGCAGCTTCCGCTGCTGGTCTACAGCAACCTGTTCGGCTGCCCCGCCGACATCGGCGACCGGGTGATCTTCGGCATCTCGGGCATCTTCGAGGGCGTCGACGCCGAGAAGGCCAACGAGGTCCTGGCGGGCGCCCTGTACGAGCTGGTGACGCTCAAGCGGTCCACCCCCGGTGACGACCTCACCTCCCGCATGATGCAGCACCCGGCCGGGCTCGACGACGACGAGATGGTCAACCAGCTCGTCACGCTGCTCTCGGGCGGGACGGCCCCGCTGATGTCCCTGATCAGCACCGGGGCCGCGCTGATGCTCGGCGACGAGAAGTACTCGGGGACCCAGTACACCACCGGGCTGCTGGTGGAGGACGCGGTCAACGAGGTGCTGTGGAAGTACGCCCCCATCGCCAACTACGCCGTCCACTACCCGGTGCAGGACGTGGACCTGGACGGCAGGCTGCTGGAGGCCGACCAGCCGGTGGTGATCAGCTTCGCCGCGGCCAACACCGACCCCGCCCTGGCCGACGACACCTCCGCCCTCCGGGGGCGGGCGCACCTGGCGTTCGGGGCGGGCCCGCACGTCTGCCCGGCCAAGGACCCGGCGGTGCTGATCTCCGTCGCGGCCATCGAGCGCCTGCTCAACCGCGTGACCGACATCGACCTGGCCGTCGACTTCGCCGACCTGGCCTGGCAGCCGACCCCCTGGAGCCGGACGCTGGCCGCGCTGCCCGTCCGCTTCACCCCGGTCTCACCCGCCGCCCGCCGCCCCGCCGGCCGCGGCACGGCCTCCGGTCCCGGTTCCGCCACCGGCTCCGGCCCGGGCGGCGGCAGCGCCGAGCCCTCCCGGGGCACGGCACAGCCGGGGAAGGGGAACCGCTGGAGCACCTTCCTGGCATGGCTGAAAGGCATGTGACGGACGCAACACCAGGTGACCAGTTCTGATCGCATGTGCACATGAACGCATGGGTAGTCACGTCGAGTTGACTCCGATCGATCATGCAACTGCGAAGGAGCCTCCACCGTGGAGCCTGCGATAACCCTGCCCGTCGACCGGCGGCGTGCCGTGGTATCGCTCCTGTCCCGGCTGCGTACGTCGGCAGGGCAGGCGAATCCTTTCCCCTACTACGCGGAACTGCGGTCGATGGGGGAGGTGGTGCCGGCGCCCTGGGGCGGGCACCTCATCACCTCCTTCGCGCTGTGCGACCGTTTACTGCGCAGCAGGGAGTGGCTGGTCCCCGACAGCGGATGGCGTGCCCGCCAGGGCGCGGCCACCCGCTGGAGCGCGGCCTCCTCGCGTGAGATGAGCAGGACGCTGCCAGGGCTCAATCCTCCGGAGCACACCCGCGTCCGCAGGGCCGCGGGCAACATGTTCGACCGCAGGTCCCTGGAGGACATCCGGCGGACGGTCGCCTCGGTCACCGAGGAGCTGCTCGACCGCCTCACCGGCCGTCTGGCGGCGGACGGGGGGGCGGACTTCGGCGAGCTGGTCAGCGAGGAGCTGCCGGTGCTCGCCATCGGCCGGTGGATGGGCCTGCCCTCCGCCGACTACCCCCGGCTGCGCGAACTGACACACGACCAGGTGTTCGCGCAGGAGCTGCTCCCCTCCGCCAGCCAGCTGGCCCTGTCCGACGCCGCGACGGCCGAGCTGCGCGCGTACTTCACCGCCCTGGTGCGGGAGCGGCGCCGCAACCCCGGCGACGACCCCGTCTCGGGGTGGATCCGCGTCTGGGACGGCCTGGAGTCCGACCGGGAGGCCGCCGACGAGGCCGTCTACTACCTCTCCCTGTTCGTCCTGCTGGCCGCCCTGGAGACCACCTCGACCCTGCTGACCACCGCGGTGCGGCTCCTCCTGGAGCACCCCCGGCAGTGGGCCTGGCTCCGCGCCAACCCCGAGCAGGTGCCCGCGGCGGTCGAGGAGGTCCTGCGCTACGACGCCCCCACCCACGTGGTGAGCCGGGTGGCGAGCCGGGACACCAGCGTCGCCGGCGTCGAGGTCCGCAAGGACGAGATGGTGCACCTGATGGTGGGCGCCGCCAACCGGGACCCGGCCCACCACGCCGATCCCGAGGTGTTCGACGTGCGCCGCCGGGCGACCCACCTGAGCTTCAGCGGCGGCATCCACTACTGCCTGGGCGCCCCTCTCGCCCGGCTGGAGGCCACCGTGCTGCTCGACGCCCTGATCCGCCGCCTCCCCGGGCTCCGCCTCGCCGGGCGGCCCGAGTGGGCCCCGCGCGTGGCCTTCCGCCGCGTGCTGGCCCTGCCCGTGACCGACCGGCCCTGACCTCCGGGGCCGTACCCCACCTTGCAGAGGATTCCCGTGACCGCCTTCACCCAGGACCGCCTCAAGACGGTCCGCGCCGACCTGGAGGGCCCCGTCCTGCGGGTCCGGCTGAACAGCCCGGAGACGGGCAACACCCTCACGGCCGACATGCTGGAGGAACTCCTGGCCGTCCTGGCCCCGCTCAACGACCGTCCGGAGATACGGGTGGTCGTGCTGTCGGGGGAGGGCGACGACTTCTGCCTGGGGGCGGACCGCGAGGAGTTCGCGGCGTCGCTGGGGGCCGACCCCACGGGGGCCGGCCTGCGGGTGATCGTGGACCGCGCCCGGCGGGTCTGCGAGGCCCTGGACACCGCGAACGCGGTCACCGTCGCGCGCCTGCACGGCCGGGTCACCGGCGCCGGCCTCGCCCTCGCGGTCTTCTGCGACCTGCGGGTCGGGGCCGACACCTGCCGCTTCCGCCTCCCCGAGGTCGCCCTGGGGGTGGCGCCGGCATGGGGCGGCGTCCTGCCCCGGCTGCTGAACGAGGCGGGCGCGGCGGCGGTCCGGGAGCTCATCTTGACCTGCGCCTCCTTCGACGCGGCGCGGGCCGAGCGGATGTCCCTCCTCCACAAGGTCGTGCCGGCCGACGAGCTGGACGCGGCCGTGGACGGGTGGACCGGCCCGCTGCTGCGCCGTCCCCCCGGCGCGCTGCCGCTGGCCAAGCAGGTGCTCGGCGCCTACTCCCGGGGCGGGCGGCTGGCCGACGGCGGTCTCCTGGACGCCCAGCTGCTCTCCGCGGCGGCGGCGGCCGCCGCCGCGGGGGCCGCCGGTCCCGGCGCGGCGGCCGGCTGAGCTCCTCCCGCGGTGCCCGCGGGGCTCCGCGGGCACCGGAGCCGCTCGCCGGACCCCGCGGCGCGGGGCGCGGGGCGCGGCGGCTCCGTGCCGGGCGGGGTGAGCGCCGGCCCTCACCGCGCCCGGACCGTCACGCTGACCCGGCCGCGCAGCCCCAGCTCCGGCGGCGCCGTGCCGGGCCGGGTGCGGGGGACGCCGTGGTAGGCGAGCCGGGACGGGCCGCCGAAGACGAAGGCGTCGCCGCTGCGCAGCCCGACGTCCGTCCAGGGCCGCCCGCGCCCTTCGGCGGTGCCGAACCGGAAGACGCAGGCGTCGCCGAGGCTGAACGAGACCACCGGGGCGTCCGTCTCCTCGTCGGCGTCGCGGTGCATCCCCATCCGGGCCCCGGGCCCGTAGAAGTTGACCAGCGCGATGTCGTAGCGCACGCCGCACGGCTCCCCGTACGCCTCCGCCACCGCCCGCCGCGCCCACTCGCCCAGCCACGCGGGGAACGGCTTGACCGGTGCCCCGTCGCCGTCCACCACCGTGGGGGCGTAGCCGTAGGGGTACCAGTGCCAGCCGAGGCAGACCTGCCGCACCGACATCTCGCCGCCCCGGGGCATCCGCACGGTGCGCAGCCCGGCGGGCGGGCGGGCCCACTCCCGGCAGGCCGCCAGCAGCGCGCGCTGCCCGGCCGGCCCCAGGTGGCCGGGCAGGTGGACCGCCCCCGGCGCCGGCCCGGCCGCCGGGGCCGGGAGCCGGAAGAGGCCGTCGCCCCCGCCCTCGTCCGGCCCGCTTCCTCCCGTTCCGCCGCCGCGTCTTCCCACGGTCCCCATGGCCGGCCCTCCGCTCTCGGCTCTCCCACCGATCCGGCGTCCGCGCGGACGTCCGCTCCGGCTCCGCGGAGGGGTTCCGGCGGGGCGGTCCGTCCGGGCGCCGATGTCGTATCGTCGCAGGAACCGGTCCGGACCCGTCCGCCGCGGGTCCCGCACCGGGACCGCCGAGACCGCCGAGAGCCGGGAGTGCCCGTGACGTCCGAGACCGTCGAACCCGTCCTGACCGGAGTGCGCAACTTCCGCGACGTCGGCGGAGCGCCGACCGTCGACGGGCGCCGGGTGCGGCGGGGCCTGCTCTACCGCAGCGGGCACCTGGCGCACGCCACCGAGGAGGACGCCGCGTTCCTCTCCCGGCTCGGCCTGCACACGGTCTTCGACTTCCGCAACTCCGCCGACCAGGCCCTGGAGGGCCCCGACGTGGAGCTGCCGGGCGTGCGGAACCTGAACATCCCGCTGTCGGACCCGGCCGAGGGCGCGGAGTTCTGGACGATGGTCCGCGAGGGCGACCTGGCGCAGCTGCGCGCCGCGCTCGGCGACGGGCAGGCGGCGGGCCGGATGGTCGCCACCTACCGCCTGATGGTCGCGGAGCGCACCGCCGAGCACGGCCGGGTGCTGCGCGAGCTGGCCCTCGGCAGCGTCCCCGCGCTGATGCACTGCGCGGCGGGGAAGGACCGGGCCGGGCTGTCGGTCGCCGTGACGCTGCTGGCCCTGGGGGTGGAGCGGGACGCGATCGAGGCCGACTACCTGGAGTCCAACTCCCCGCAGCACCGCTACCGCATCCACCGCTCCCCCGACGCGGCCGAGGGGCTGTCGCCGGAGGTCATGGAGCTGATAGGGCCCCTGTTCGAGGTCCGTCCGGCCTACCTGCACGCCGCGTTCGACACCATCGAGCGCACCTGGGGCGGGACGGACACCTACCTGACCGAGGGGCTCGGCCTCACCCCGGAGCTCCGCGAGCGGCTGCGGGACCGCTTCCTGGAGTCCTGACGCCCGCGTGCGCCCCCGTCCCGCACCCGCCGGGGCACGGGCGCACGGGACGGACGGGGGCCGGCCGAGGCGGCCGGGGCCGCCTCAGCCCTCGCGCACGACGACGAAGTCCGCGAGCGCGGCGAACCGTTCCCGCACGCCGGCGGGCATGTCCACGCCCTCCAGCGCCTCCAGCGCGGTGGCGTGCCGGCGGCGGGCCTCCTGCGCGGTCCACTCGCGGCCCCCGGCCTCCTCGATCAGGGCGGCCCGGGCGGCGAACTCCTCCTCGCTGAAGTCCTCGAACTCCCGCTGGCTCTTGGCGGCGTCCGCGGCCAGCAGCTCCGCCAGTCGCCGGGAGGCCGGCCCGCCGCCGGCCAGGGCGGCCACGACCGGGAGGGACTTCTTGCGCTGCCGCAGGTCGCTCCAGGTCCGCTTGCCGGTGGCCTCCGGGTCGCCCCAGATGCCCAGCAGGTCGTCGACGGCCTGGAACGCCAGGCCCAGGTGGTAGCCGTACGCCTCCAGGGCGTCCGCGGCGGCGTCGTCGGCGCCGCCCAGGACGGCGCCGATGGAGCTGGCGCAGGCCAGCAGCGCGCCGGTCTTGTTGCCCTCCATCTCCAGGCACTCGGCGACGGTGACCTTCTCGCGGTGCTCGTAGGAGATGTCCTGGGCCTGCCCGTCGATGAGCTTGCGGCTGGCCAGGGTCAGGCGCCGGGCGGCCCGCGCGGCCTCGGCGGTGCCCGGCTCCAGCAGCACCTCGCCGGCCAGCGCGAACAGGGCGTCGCCGACGAGGATGGCCTGCGCGGGGCCGTGCACCTTCCAGACGGTGTCGCGGTGCCGCCGCTGCTCGTCGCCGTCCATGAGGTCGTCGTGGAGCAGGGAGAAGTTGTGGACCAGCTCGACGGCGACCGCGCCGGGGACCCCGGTCTCCGGCGCGGCCCCCGCCGCCTCGGCCGACAGCAGTGCGAGGGCGGGGCGCACCGCCTTGCCGCCGTCGCCGGCGGCCGGGCGGCCCTGCGCGTCGATCCAGCCGAAGTGGTAGGCGGCGACGGTGTCCATGGGCGGGGCGAGCCGGGCCACGGCGGAGCGCAGCCCCGGCGTGGCGAGCGTGCGGCCGCGCTCCAGCAGCGCGATGACACCGGCGGTGTCGGTGGCCGCTTCCGTCAGGGTCCTCGGGGCCGGGGTCACGGGGTCTCCTCTGCGTTTGTTGTCGTGCTCACGCCGTCTCCGGGGAGACGTCGTCCTGCGGGCGCCCGAGAGCGGTCAGCGCCTCCCGGGCGGCGGTCAACCCGCTGCGCACGGCGCCCTCCATCGTCGCGGGCCACCCGGTGGCGGTCCACGCCCCGGCCAGCCACACCCCGGGCGCACCGGTGCGAGCCGGGGGGCGCAGGCGTCCGACACCGGGCGCGGGCGCGAAGGTCGCGCTGCGCTCCCTGGTGACGAAGAAGTCGCGCACCACGGCGCCCCGGGCAGCGGGCATCAGGCGGGCCAGTTCGGGAAGGTAGCGCTCCCGCAGGACGGCGGCCGGCAGGCCGATCTCCTCCCCCGCGGCGGACTGGGACACCGTCAGGTACTGGCTCCCGTCCCCCGCCGCTCCCAACCCGGACGCCTCGGTGCGGTCGAAGACCCACTGGACGGGAGTGCCGAGCGCGGCCAGGAAGGGACGGTGCAGCACCCTGCGGTCGTAGACCACGTGGAGGCCCAGGATGGGCGCGGTGCCGATGCGCAGCAGCCGGTCCGGCTCCTCCAGCGCGCCCCCGGGCAGCAGCCGGTGCGCCTCCTTCTGGGGGACGGCGAGGACGACCGTGCCGGCCGTGAGCGCCTCACCGCCGCCCGCGGAGCGGCGCGCCCCCGTCTCCACCTCGACGCGCCAGGTGCCGTCCGGCTCCGGGCGCAGCGCCCTGGCGCGCCCCTGCCGCACGACGCGCACCCCGGCCTTGTCCAGGACCGCGCCGGCGAGCGTGTCGTGCAGGTGGCCCAGCGGGACGCGGGACCAGCCGATGTCGGCGGCGCCGGGGGAGCCGAGCAGACCGGTGGTGAGGACCATCGCGGCCAGTCCGAGCGAGACGTCGGGGGCGCGGGCGTTGAGGGTGGCGACACCGACGAGGTCCCACAGCGCCCGCACCGCGCGCGGCGACTGCCCGTGGCGGCGCAGCCAGCCCGCGAAGTCCTGCCCGTCCAGCCCGGGATCGGCCGGGTCGACCCGGCCCAGGCGCCGGAGGGCGAGCGCGGCGCGGCCGACCCCGACCCGCTCGGCCGGGGACAGGTGCGGGTAGCGCGCCAGGGAGGCCGCCAGGTGCAGGGGGACGGGCAGGGCCGCCCGCCGCAGCCTGCCCAGCCTGCGGCGGGCGGCGTCGTAGACGGGGATGTCCAGGCGGCGCTGGAGCGGGGCGAGGTCGTGCGCGCCGATGCGCTCCAGGAACCACCGGTAGGCGGTGCAGCAGCGCAGGTGGACGTGGTGGCCGTTGTCGGCGGTCAGCTCCCCCGCCCCGCCGGCGCGGCGGAAGGAGAAGGCCAGTCCGCCGAGCCTGGGCCTGGTCTCCACCAGGGTGGTGGCGATCCCGGCGTCGGCCAGCCGCAGCGCCGCGGTGATGCCCGCCAGCCCGCCGCCGACGACGACGGCGCGGGAGCGGGCCTCCTCCCCGGCGAGAGCCTCCTCCCGGGCGCTCACCGCGCCTCCCCCCGGCCGGCGGCGGGCCGGGCGGCCCGGTGGGTGTCGAGCCCGGTCAGGCCGCGCAGGGCGACGTACGCCTTCTCCCGGGCCGGCAGCGAGACCCGGCCGCGCAGCACCGCGGCCGGATCCCGGGCGATGCGGGACAGCAGCCGGTGGTAGATCCCCGCCATGGCCGCCGTGCAGGCCGCCGAGCGGCGGTCGAGCAGCGGCAGCAGCTTGAGCCCCTCGGCGAACAGCTCGCGGGCGCGCCGCACCTCGAAGCGGACCAGGCCGGCGAAGTCGGCGCCCGGCTCGGGCACGCCGCGGTCGAGGCCGCCGGTGCAGCCGAACGCGGCCAGCTCCTCACGGGGGAGGTACACCCGGCCGCCGGAGGCGTCCTCGCGCACGTCGCGCAGGATGTTGGTCAGCTGGAGGGCCAGGCCCAGGGTGTCGGCGTAGTGCGGGGCCCGGTCGGCGCCGGGCGCGTCCGGCACGGTGCCGAAGACGCCGAGGGAGAGGCGGCCGATGGCGCCCGCGACGCAGCGGCAGTACTCCTTCAGCTCCTCCCAGGTCTCGTAGGTGCGGCCGCGGACGTCCATCAGGACGCCGTCGATCAGCTCGTCGAGCCCGTCGAGGGGGATGGGGAAGCGGCGCGCGGCGTCGGAGAGGGCGACGGCGACCGGGTCGGTGGCGTCGTCGGGGACCTTGCCCGCGCGGACGAGGTCGAGCAGGTCGCGGGTCTCCTCCAGCCGGGCCCGTTTGGCGGCCGGCTCCAGCGTGCCGTCGCCGATGTCGTCGACGCGCCGGGAGAAGGCGTAGAGGGCGGACATCGCGCGGCGGCGGTCGGCCGGCAGCAGCCGGATGCCGTAGGCGAAGTTGCGGGCCTGCCCCGCGGTGACGGCCTCGCAGTAGCGGTAGGCGGCGAAGGTCTGCGGGGTCAGGGGTGCCGGCCGCGCCGCCGGGCGCGCCGCGCGGATCACCTCGCCCTCCCCAGGACCGCGGCCGTCTCGCGCAGCACGCCGGTGCGGCTGGGGCGCGGGGCCGGGGCCAGGACGTCGTACCGGGCGGAGCGGACGGCGCGCAGGGCCGCCCGTCCGCCGCCGACGAACCCGGCGAGGAGGACCTTCAGTATCCCGGGGACGCTCGCCACCAGCGGGACTCCTTCGTTCAGCAGGTCGTGTGCGCGCCCGGCCTCCCAGGCGACCAGCGCGCGCACCGAGGCGTTCGCCGCGGGGGCGGCGAGGTCCGCCTCGGTGACGCGGAAGCGCTCCAGGTCCTCGGCGGGGAGGTAGACGCGGTCGCGCAGCGCCAGGTCCTCGGCGACGTCCTGGAGGTGTTCGATGATCTGCAGGGCGGTGCAGACGGCGTCCGAGCGGCGGACGCGTTCGGGGGAGGTGGTGCCGGTGACGGCCAGGACGAGGCGGCCGACGGGGTTGGCGGACAGCTCGCAGTAGCCCAGCAGCTCCTCCCAGGTGCCGTACCGGTGCACCTCCTGGTCCCGCCGGTTGGCCTCGACCAGGGCGAGGAACGGGTCGGGGGCCAGCGCGTGGCGGCGCACGGTCGGCACCAGGGCGCGCAGCAGGGGGTGGCGGGGGCGGGACTCCCCCGCCCCCGCGCCGCCGCCGGCGGCGCGGAAGGCGCGGTGGAGGTCGGCCTCGAAGGCGTCGAGCAGGGCGGTGCGGTCGCCGGGGGCCGCGCAGGCGGCGCCGAGCAGCTCGGCGTCCCGCCCGCCGGGGGCGAGGTCGCCGTCGCCGATGTCGTCCAGGAGGCGGACGCAGCCGTACACGGCCATGAGGTCGTCGCGCCAGGCGCGGGGCAGGAAGCGGGGCGCCACGGGGAAGTTCTCACGGGCGGCCTTGTCGAGGACGGCCCGCGCCCCCGCGTCCGGCGGCGGGGTCACCGGGGACCGCCCGCGTCCATCGCCGTCATCTCTGCGTCTCTCCAACCGACAGTCCGTCCCTCTCGACCGGTGGCGTCCGCGGCTCCCGCGGCGCCCCGGCGCTCGTGCCGCCGGACGCGCCCGCGGCAGCCGGGGATCCGGACGGCCCGCGGCACCGGGCGTCCACGGCGCGGCGGTGCCCTCGTCCCGGGGCGTCACCGGAGTACCGGCGGCGCGAACCATCCTATTTCGGGCTCACCCGGAAGATGATCCGCTGATCGTCCGGCCGGGGGGCCTCCCGGCGCGCCGGACGACCGCCGTCTGCACCGGCTCAGCTTACGTCGTACGCCAGTCCACCCCGTCACTCGGGCACCCCGGGAGCGCCCGGGCGGCACCGCCGCGCCCGCACGGGCACGGCGCGGCCCCCGCCGCCCGTCCTCCGGGCGGCGGGGGCCGCGCGCACGGCGTGGCGCCGCTCCCCTACTTGCCGGCGAACTCCTCGTAGGCCTTCATCACGGTCTCGGTGGGGCCGTCCATCCTCAGCTCGCCGCGCTCCAGCCACAGCACCCGGTCGCAGGTGTCCCGGATGGACTTGTTGTTGTGGCTGACCAGGAAGACCGTCCCGGCCTCCTTGCGCAGCTCGCGGATGCGGGCCTCCGAGCGCTTCTGGAACTTCTTGTCGCCGGTGGCCAGCGCCTCGTCGATCATCAGCACGTCGTGGTCCTTGGCCGCGGCGATGGAGAACCGCAGCCGGGCCGCCATGCCCGAGGAGTACGTCCGCATCGGCAGGCTGATGAAGTCGCCCTTCTCGTTGATGCCGGAGAAGTCGACGATGTCCTGGTAGCGCTCCTCGATCTGGGCCTTGGTCATGCCCATCGCCAGCCCGCCCAGTATGACGTTGCGCTCGCCGGTCAGGTCGTTCATCAGGGCCGCGTTGACGCCCAGCAGCGAGGGCTGGCCGTCGGTGTAGACCTTGCCGCGCTCGGCCGGCAGCAGGCCCGCGATGGCCTTGAGCAGGGTGGACTTGCCCGAGCCGTTGGAGCCGATCAGGCCGATCGCCTCGCCCCGGTAGGCGACGAAGCTCACGCCCTTGACCGCGTGCACCTCGCGCATGCCCGCCGGGGGCCTGCGGCGCAGGATGCGGCTGAGCGCCGCGGTGGCGCTGCCCCTGCCGCGGGCCCCGCCGTTGACCCGGTAGACGACGTGCAGGTCCTCGGCGATGACGGTCGGGCGGCGTTCCTCGGCGGCGGCGCCGCCCTGCCCGGCGGCGGCGCTCTTCTCGGGGCTCTTCTCAGCCACGGCCATAACGCTCCTCCGCCTTCCAGAAGTACACGAACCCGCCGATCCCGATCACCAGCGCCCAGGCCGCGCCCAGCACCCACACGTGACCGCCCAGGCTCTGGTGGTGGGGGCCGTCGATCAGCGCGTAGCGCATCAGCTCCATGTAGACCGCCGCCGGGTTGGCCTCCAGCACGACGGCCAGCCAGTCCGGGGCGTGCGCCTTCTCCAGCATGTACGCCAGCGGGAACATCACGCCGGAGGCGTACATCCAGGTGCGCAGCACGAACGGCATCAGCTGCGCCAGGTCGGGGGTGCTGCTGCCCAGCCGGGCCATGACCATCGCCAGGCCGGTGTTGAAGAGGAACTGCAGGGCCAGGGCGGGGACCACCAGCAGCCACAGCGGGCCCGGGTAGTGGCCGAAGGCCAGCAGGACGACGATCAGCACGACCATCGAGTACAGCAGCTGCTGGAGCTGCTGGAGGCAGAAGGAGACGGGCAGCGAGGCCCGGGGGAAGTGCAGGGCCCGCACCAGCCCCAGGTTGCCGGAGATGGAGCGCACCCCGGACATCACCGAGGTCTGGGTGAAGGTGAAGACGAACACGCCCGTCACCAGGAAGGGCACGTACTCGTCGTTCTGCATCCCGCCGCGCCCCTGGAGCAGCAGGCCGAAGATGAAGTAGTAGACGGCCGCGTTCAGCAGGGGGGTCAGGACCTGCCACAGCTGGCCGAGTTTGGCCTGGCTGTACTGGGCGTGCAGCTTGGCCCGCGAGAAGGCGAGGATGAAGTGCCGGCGCTCCCACAGCTGCCGGACGTACCCCACCAGGGAGGGCCGCGCCCCGCTCACCGTCAGGCCGTACTTGGCGGCCAGCTCGGCCGGGGACAGGCCGTCGTCGGGTGAACGCGGGGACTCGCTCGTCGCGATCGCACCGCCGTGCGTTGTCTCGCTCACGTTGAAACTTTCGTCCTCACAGTGCACAGCCGGGTTCGGATGAGTGCAGCGGGCCCGGCCCCGTCACCGGACCCGACGCCCTCAAGGCAGAGCTTGTCAGATTCAGATGACGGGCGGCCGACCGAGTCGGGTCAGACGCCACACCGTACGCCACTTCATCGGACGGCGCGGACCGCACGGGGTGGTCCAGCCCTCCCTGAAGCCCCCCAGCCAGGCGCGCAGCGCCGGACGCGAGGGACGCCGGGCGAGGGTCAGCAGCAGCCAGACGCCCAGGTAGAGCGGGATCAGCGGGGCGGGGAGGTTGCGGCGGGCCAGCCAGACCCGGTTGCGGGCGACCATCCGGTGGTAGACCGCGTGGCGGCTGGGGAGGGTGGTGGGGTGGTGGAGCACCATGTCGGCGCGGTAGTCGATCATCCAGCCGGCGTCCAGGGCCCGCCAGGCCAGGTCGGTCTCCTCGTGGGCGTAGAAGAACTCGTCCGGCAGCCCGCCGACCTCTTGGAAGACCTTGGTGCGCACCGCGTTGGCGCCGCCGAGGAAGGTCGTCACCCGCGAGGAGCGCATCGGGTCCGACGCCCGCAGCCGGGGCACGTGGCGGCGCTGGGTGGCGCCGGTGTCCGGGTCGGCGATGCGGAAGCTGACGATGCCCAGCTCCGGGTCGGCCGCGAAGGCCTTCCTGACCAGCTCGGCGGTGCCGGTGTCGGGCAGCAGCCCGTCGTCGTCGAGGAAGAGCAGGACGTCCACCTCGCTCCCGCCCGGCCCGAACGCCTCGATGCCGACGTTGCGGCCCCCGGGGATGCCGAGGTTCTCCGGCAGCTCCACCGCCCGCACTCCGCCCGGCAGGTCCGGCAGCTCCGGCAGCGGGGCGCCGTTGCCGACGACCACGACCCGGATCGGATCGCCGTCCTGCTTGGCGACCGAGTCCAGCAGGGCGCGCAGCTCCTCGGGGCGGTTGCCCATGGTCAGGATGACGGCGCCCAGGGTCGGGGACGTGCGGGGGCCGCCCGGGGCGCCCCGCACGGCGTGCCCGTCCGTTCCGGGCCCGCCGTGCGTCCCGTCCGTCCGCGCCATCTCACTCACCGCCCCTCACTTCAGCCGGCTCGAGGCCAGGATGGACACCAGGTGCAGCAGCGTCTGCAGGACGGCGATGGCCGCCAGGACCGCGACGCCCAGGCGGGTGAAGAACAGGTCGCCGCGCACCGCGTCCGCCACGGCCACCGCCAGGATGACCAGGGACGCCTCGACCCCGCCGACCAGCCGGTGGAACTTCAGCGCCGCCGCGGCCCGGCGGGCCAGCGCCAGCCCGGAGGACCGGGGCACCGCCGCCTCGTCCCGGACGGCCGGCAGGCCGCTGCGGGAGCGGGCCACGTCCACCAGGTCCGTCTCGGCCTTGATCAGGATCGCGCCCAGGGCGGCCACCGTGCCCAGGAAGGCCCACAGCCAGTTCGCGGAGGCGCCCTCGACGCGGAAGACGTCCGCCGCCCGCACGCCGAAGCCGACCAGGAGGGCGGCCTCGGCCAGGTAGTGGCCCACCCGGTCGAGGTAGACGCCGGTGATGGAGGTCTGCTTGCGCCAGCGGGCGACCTCGCCGTCCACGCAGTCCAGCAGCAGGTAGAACTGGATGAGGAGGGCCGCGAGGACCGCCCCGGCCGGGCCCGGCACCAGCAGCACCGCGCCGGCGGCGACGCCGGCGACGACCATCAGGTAGGTGAGCTGGTTGGGCGTGATCCGGGTGCCGACCAGGTGCCGGGTCCAGCGCAGGGAGATCTCCCGCATGTACAGGCGCCCGGCCCAGTGCTCGCCGCTGCGCCGGTCCTTCACCCCGGCGGGGTGCACGACCGGGCGGAGTTCAGCTACTGATGGCTTTGACATAGTCGGCGTACGCGTCCCTGATCTGGTCGGTGGACAGGTCCAGGTGCTCGATGATCGTGTAGCGCCCGGGCCGGGTCTGGGGCGCGTACTCCACTGCCCGCACGAACTCCTCGTCGCTGAAGCCGATCTCGCCGGGCAGCACGGGCAGGCCGTGCCGCCGCAGCACGTCGACGATCAGCGCCGTCTGCTCCTCGGCTCCGCGCAGGTGCATCGCGAAGGCGGCGCCGAGTCCGCACTGCTCGCCGTGGGCGGCGGCGCGCTTGGGGTAGAGGAGGTCGAAGGCGTGGTTGATCTCGTGGCAGGCGCCCGAGGCCGGGCGGCTGTCGCCGGCCACCGACATGGAGATGCCGGTCAGCACCAGCCCCTCGGCCAGCACGGTGAGGAACTCGTCGTCGCCGCAGCCGCCCGGGTGGCGCAGCACCGCCTCGCCCGCCTGGCGGGCCATGGCGGCGGCCAGGCCGTCGATCGCCTCGCCGGTCTCCCGGTGGGAGAGCTCCCAGTCGGCGACGGCGGAGATGTTGGAGATCACGTCGCCGACGCCCGAGCGGACGAAGCGGATCGGGGCCTCGCGGATGACGTCGAGGTCGATGACGATCGCGATCGGGTTCGGCACGCCGTACGAGCCGCGGCCGGCGTCGTTGTCGAGCGTGGCGACCGGGGAGCACAGCCCGTCGTGGCTGAGGTTGGTGGCGACGGCGACCAGCGGCAGGCCGATGCGCGCCGCGGCGAACTTGGCGCAGTCGATGATCTTTCCGCCGCCCATGCCGACGACCGCGTCGTAGTGGCCCGCCTTCATGGCGTCGGCCAGTTTGATCGCGTCGTCCAGGGTGCCGCCGCCGACCTCGTACCAGTCGGCGCCCGGCAGCGCGGGCGCGAAGCGCTCGCGCAGGGCCGCGCCCGAGCCGCCGCTGATGGCGATGGCGAGCTTGCCCGAGGCCGAGATGCGCTGGTCGACCAGGAGGGCCGCCAGGTCGTCCAGCGCGCCGGGCCTGATGTCGACGACGACCGGCGAGGGGATGAGCCGGGTCAGTACTGGCACGCGATCCCCCGCGCCTTGGCCAGGTCGTCGTGGTTGTCGATCTCGACCCACGCGACCTCGCCGATCGGGGCGACGTCGACGGTGAGGCCGCGGTCCACCATCTCCTGGTAGCCGTCCTCGTAGTACAGCTGCGGGTCGCGCTCGTAGGTGGCCTTCAGGGCGTCGGCCAGGTCGGCGGCGGCCTCGCCCTCGATGAGGGTCACGCCGATGTACTCGCCGGTGGCGTCGGCGGGGTCCATCAGCTTGGTGATGCGGCGCACGCCCCTGCCGGGCTCGGTGACGACCTTCATCTCCTCCTCGGCCAGCTTCTTGACCGTGTCGAGGGCGAGGATGACCCGCCGCCCGTCGCCGCGGGCGTCCAGGAGGGTCTGCTCGACGGAGACGGGGTGGACGGTGTCGCCGTTGGCCAGGATGACGCCCTCGGCGACGGCCTCGCGGGCGCACCACAGGGAGTAGGCGTTGTTCCACTCCTCGGCCTTGTCGTTCTCCACCAGGTGGAGCGTGACGCCGTACTTCTTCTCCAGGGCGGCCTTGCGCTCGTACACGGCCTCCTTGCGGTACCCGACGACCACGGCGACGTCGGTGAGGCCGACCTCGCGGAAGTTGCCGAGGGTCAGGTCGAGCACGGTGGTCGTGCCCTCGCCGGCCGGGTCCACCGGCACCAGTGCCTTGGGGAGGGTGTCGGTGTAGGGGCGCAGACGCCGTCCGGCGCCGGCCGCCAGCACGAGGCCGATCATGCGGGTTCTCCTGTTTCGTCGTGTACGGCGGGTGCTTGCGAGGACACCCAGAAGCGGACGCTCTCGGTGACGACCGTGAGCGCCAGGGCCCCGGCCAGGACCGTGAGCGCGATCGTGAAGCCCTGCCCCGCGGCCCACAGGGCGGCGGCGGCCGTGACCACCGCGACGCGTCCCTCGTGCCCGCCGATCGCCCGCACCAGCCGGTGCGGAGGGGCGCCGGTGCCACCGCGGATGCGGTACACCGTGTCGTAGTGATGGTAGGCGACGGCCGCCACCAGCCCGAATGCGGCGGGCAGCGCGCCCTCGGCACCGGAGCGGGCGGCCAGCACCAGCACCGCCGTGTACTCCGCCGCGCGGAAGAGGGGCGGCACCAGCCAGTCCAGCGCCCCCGTCAGCGGCCGGGCGACGGCGGCCCCGGCCAGGAGGGCGTAGCCGAGCGCGGCCGCGAGGGGCCACGGGCCGCCCCGGGGCGTCCACAGCGCGCAGGCCACCAGGCCCGCCGAGCCGAGCAGGGCCAGGGCGGGGGCGGCGAACGCCGGCAGCCGTGCACCGCGCAGGAGCGCGGCCGCGCCCGCGGCGAGGGGGCCGGAGTCGGCCAGGTCGGCCAGGGCGCGGGCGGCCCGGTCGGTGCGGGCGGCCTTCCGGGTGAGCGAGCGCAGCACCCGCCCGGCGGTGGTGTAGCAGGCGGCGAACGCGCAGCCGGCCAGCAGCACGGTGAAGGTGGTGCGGGGGGTGGTGAGGGCGGTGAGGACGGCGATCAGCGCCCAGCGCTCGCCGATCGGCAGCACGATCATGCGGCGCACCCAGACCGTCCAGCCGACGCTGTCGAGCCGTCCGGAGAGGGCGGCGGTGGGGCTGGTGTTGCCGGTGGCGTCGTGGTTGGCCTCGGTGAAGGAGAAGTCCACCACGTGCCGGCAAGTCTGGAGGACCATCGCGGCCAGTGCGAGCGCCCACACGTCGTCGCCGCCCCGGGCCGCGCCGAGGGCCAGGCCCGCGTAGTAGGCGTACTCCTTGGCCCGGTCGAAGGTGGCGTCCAGCCAGGCGCCGAGCGTGGAGTACTTCAGCGCGTAGCGGGCGAGCTGCCCGTCGGCGCAGTCCAGCACGAACGAGGCGATCAGCAGCACGCCGGCGGCGACGAAGCCGCCGCGGGTGCCGGTGGCGGCGCAGGCGGCCGCGACCAGCGCGGTGAGCAGCGAGGCGGTGGTGACCTGGTTGGGGGTGAGGCCGCGCCGGGCGCACCAGCGGGCGAGGTAGCGGGAGTAAGGGCTGATGAAGAAGGTGGTGAAGAAGCCGTCGCGGGACTTCACCGCCGAGCGCAGCCGCACGGACTCCTCGTCCACGGCCGCCACGGCCCGCCGGGCCTCCTCGCGGGCCGCCTCGCCGCCGGGCACGGCGGCGACGAGCACGCCCAGCTCGGGGCGGTGGACGGCGGGGGCGCCCGCGTCCTCCTCCAGGGCGGCGGCCACCCGGTCGGGCAGCCCCGCCGGCACCGGGGGCGCCTCTTCCCCGGCGGCGGCCCCGGCCCGCCCGGCGGCGACCGGCGGCACGCTCTCCCGCGCGGCGGCCGCCACGGCCCGCACCAGGGCGGCGCGGGCCTCGGGCCGGGCGATGACGGCGCCCGGCACCGCGGCCGCGGGGAAGCGGGGGTCGGTCAGGGCCAGCCGCAGGCTGTGCAGGTGCCCGACGAAACGGGGGTCGACGAGGGCGACGCGCTCACCCGCCGGGACGGCGGCCAGCGCCTCCTGCGCTCCGGCGGCGTCGTCCACCACCCGCACGTCGAACCCCAGCGTCCGCAGATCGCCCTCCAGGGAGGACCCCGCGGCCGGCGGACCGGTGAGAATGGCGGTCGACAAGAACGAACTCACTCCTTGGAAGGCCGGGCTGTCCGCGGCGCGGACCTCGGGGCGGCGTCCGGGCAGCGGTCACCGTGCGCCATCACCCGTTCGGGGCGGGCGGCACGTGGCCAGAGGTTATCGGATCAGGGGAAGAGGCAGTTCACCCCTCATTCACCGGGGCGGGGCCGTCCGGCCATCACGGACCACCGCAAACCGCCGCGGACCGCTGCCCAGCATCCTCGATCCGCCGGGCCCGCACAAGGACCGCCCCCGCCCGTCCTGCCCGTCCCGCCCGTCCCGCGGCCGGGCCGCCGAGCGGCGCGGGCGCGGGACGGCGGGTGGTTAGGCTGCCCCCATGACATGGCTGGTCACCGGAGGAGCCGGATACATCGGGGCGCACGTGGTGCGGGCCCTGGACGGGGCCGGGGAGGGGGTCGTCGTCCTCGACGACCTCTCCAGCGGCCTGCCCGAGCGGCTGCCGCCGGGCGTCCCGCTGGTCCGCGGCGGCGTCTCGGACCGCGGGCTGCTGGACCGCACCATCGCCGGCCACGGCGTCACCGGTGTGGTGCACCTGGCGGCGAGGAAGCAGGTCGGCGAGTCCGTCGAGCACCCGCTGACGTACTACCGGGAGAACGTGTACGGGCTGACGGTGCTGCTGGAGGCGGTGGCCGCGGCCGGGATCGGGCGCTTTTTGTTCTCCTCGTCCGCCGCCGTCTACGGCACGCCGGAGGTGGAGCTGGTGGCGGAGGACACCCCGTGCGCGCCGCTGAGCCCGTACGGCGAGACGAAGCTGGCGGGCGAGTGGCTGGTGCGCGCCGCCGGGAGGGCGCACGGGATCTCCACGGCGTGCCTGCGCTACTTCAACGTGGCGGGGGCGGAGCGGCCGGAGCTGGCCGACGTCGGGGTGTTCAACGTCATCCCGATGTTCTTCGACGCCCTCACGCGCGGCGAGGCGCCGCGGATCTTCGGCGACGACTACCCCACACCCGACGGCACCTGCGTGCGCGACTACATCCACGTCGCCGACCTGGCCGAGGCCCACCTGGCCGCCGCCCGCCACCTGGCCGCGCGGCCGGCCGGCACGGACCTGACCGTGAACGTGGGCACCGGCGAGGGCGTGTCGGTGCGGGAGCTGGCCGACCTGGTGGTCGGGATCACCGGCATCCGCGAGCCGGCGCCGGTGGTGGTGCCGCGCCGGCCGGGCGACCCGGCCCGAGTCGTCGCCTCCGCCGAGCGGATCGGCCGGGAACTGGGCTGGGCCCCCCGGTACGGGGTACCTCAGATGGTGGCGTCGGCCTGGGAGGGGTGGCTGGCGCGCCGCTCCCGCGGTGGTGCGGCCGGTGGCGCGGCGACCGGGCAGAACCGACCCGAGGCCTGAAAAAACCGCAGGTCACGAGGATGACAACGGTGTTCAGTGCCGCGTTGCCCGATACCCCCCTCCCGTAGTTCACTGGGGGCGTCCGCACGGCCGACCGCGACGCTGGAGGCATCACCGATGGGCGCAGGGCACAACCACGGCGGGCCGCGTCCCGCCGGGTCCGGAACGGCCGGAGCCGCGTACCGGGGGCGGCTGCGCGCCGCGCTGGCCATCGCGGTCGTCCTGCTGGTCTCCCAGGCCGTGGGCGCGGCGCTGACCGGCTCGCTGGCGCTGCTGGCGGACGCCGGGCACGTGGCCACCGACGCGATCGGGGTGGGGATGGCGCTGCTGGCCATCCACATCGCCAACCGGCCCGGCAGCGGGCGGCGCACCTTCGGCCTGGCGCGGGCCGAGATACTCGCCGCGCTGCTGAACTGCCTGCTGCTGCTCGGCGTGGGCGGCTACATCCTGGTGGAGGCCGTCGACCGACTGCGGCACCCGGCCGAGGTGCCGGGCGGCCTGACCGTGGCCTTCGGCGTGGTGGGCCTGGCCCTCAACGGACTGTCCATGGCGCTGCTGATGCGCGGCCAGCGCGAGAGCCTGAACGTGCGCGGCGCCTTCCTGGAGGTGGCGGCGGACGCCCTGGGCTCCCTGGCGGTGATCGTGGCGGCGCTGGTGATCCTCGTCACCGGGTGGAAGCAGGCCGACCCGATCGCCTCGCTGCTGATCGCGGTGCTGATCGTGCCCCGCACGGTGAAACTGGCGCGGGAGGCGCTCGAGGTCCTGCTGGAGGCCGCTCCCCGGAACGTGGACCTGGCCGAGGTGCGGGCGCACATCCTGGGCGTCCCCGGTGTGGAGGACCTGCACGACCTGCACGTGTGGACGATCACCTCCGGCATGCCGGTGCTCTCCGCGCACGTGGTGGTGGACCGCGAGGCGCTGGAGCCGGCCGGCCACGACCGCATCCTGCACGACCTCCACCGGTGCCTGGGCCGGCACTTCGACGTCGAGCACTGCACCTTCCAGCTGGAGCCGCACGGGCACGCGGCGCGCGAGGGCCGGCTGTGCCACTGACCCGCGCGGTGCCGGTGAGCGGCGCCGCGCGGCGTGCGGCACACTGGTGCGCAAGGCCGGAACGCCGGGGAGACACCGTTCCGGCGCATCCTGGTGAAGGGCGGACATGACGAACGGCACGACGGACCCGATCATGCTCGAACTGGTCGACGAGGACGGCACGACGATCGGGACCGCGGAGAAGCTGTCCGCCCACCGGGCCCCCGGACGGCTGCACCGGGCCTTCTCCGTCTTCCTGTTCGACGACACCGGCCGGCTGCTGCTCCAGCGCAGGGCGCTGGGGAAGTACCACTCCCCCGGTGTGTGGTCCAACACCTGCTGCGGCCATCCCTACCCCGGCGAACCGCCCTTCGCGGCCGCCGCGCGCCGGGTGGGCGAGGAGCTGGGCGTGGCGCCCTGGCTGATGCGCGAGGCGGGCACGGTGCGCTACAACCACCCGGATCCGGCCTCCGGCCTGGTGGAGCAGGAGTACAACCACCTCTTCGCGGGTCTGGTGCGGGACGCCCCGCGCCCGGACCCGGCGGAGATCGCCGAGACGGCTTTCGTGACGCCCGAGGAGTTGCTCAAGCGGCACGAGGCGGAGCCGTTCTCGGCCTGGTTCATGACGGTGCTGGACGCCGCCCGCGGCGGCATCCGCGAGGTGGCCGGGGCCTCCTCGGGCTGGTGAGCGCGGGCCGCGGCGGCGGCCTTCCGCCCGGTGCCCGGCCTCAGCCCGCCCGCAGCGACAGCCCGGGGGCGGCCGGGGGCGCGGGCGGCAGCAGGGGCAGCACGGCCCGCACCACCTTCCCGCCGGACGCGGTCCGCTCGACCTCGCAGATCCCGCCCGCCTCGGCGACGGTCGCCCCGACCAGGAGCAGCCCGCGTCCCCCGAGGTGCTCCTGCGAGGGGTCGAAGGCCGGCGTGGCGGGACGGTAGGGGTGGCCGTCCTCGACGCCGACGCGCACCCAGTCCGCGCCGACGGACACCTCGACGCCGATCTCGGCCGTCAGCAGGGCCGCGTGCCGCACGGAGTTGGTGACCAGCTCCGACAGGATCAGCATCAGTGCCTGGAGGACCTCCCCGGAGACGGGGACGTGCCGGTGCAGCAGGAGGTCGCGCACGGCGTGGCGCACCCGGGGCACGGAGGCCTCGTGCACCGGGGCGGTGAACCGCCAGGTGCCCTCGTAGGGCCTGGACCGCGCGGCCTGCCGGCCCGGCGCCGCCACCCGTCCCGCCTGTTCCGGGGAGGCGCCCCCGCGGATCTCCATCTGCCGCACCCCGTCCTCGGCTCTCGCCGGCCGTTCCGCCCGACCCGGTCCCGGACCGGTTCTTCCGTCGAGTGTTGGCCCGCGGGGCGGGCTCTCCCAGGGGGTGACTGCAAGTCGGCACTTATCGATGGCAATTGACAGAAGCCTTTCGCGCCATTCGCACCCGTGACCGAGCTTGCACGATCGATTCTGCTGCTCCCCGCGCGTGCGGCCGCCACCGGCCGGCCGCACCGCGCGGAGGGCCCGTTACGATCCGGCCCATGCCCCAGGAGCCCATGCCCCAGGACACCGGGCCGGCCGTGCTCGCCGCCGTCGAGGACGGCGTGGCCACCCTCACCATCCGCAACCCGGCCAAGCGCAACGCCATGACGCCCGCGATGTGGCGCCGGGTGCCCGAGCTGCTGGAGGACCTGGCCGCCGACCCGGCCGTACGGGTCCTCGTCCTCACCGGTGGGGGCGGCACCTTCTGCGCGGGCGCGGACATCTCCGCCCTGCGCGGCGGCGAGCAGGAGTCGCGGGGGCTGGCGGTGGCGGCCGAGGAGGCGCTCGCGGCCTTCCCCCGGCCCACCCTGGCGGCCGTGCGCGGCCACTGCGTGGGCGGCGGGTGCCAGCTCGCCGTCGCCTGCGACCTCCGCTTCGCCGCCGGGGACGCCCTCTTCGGCGTCACTCCCGCGAAGCTCGGCATCGTCTACCCGGCCTCCGCCACCCGGCGGCTGGTCTCCCTCACCGGCCCGGCCACCGCCAAGTACCTGCTGTTCTCCGGCGAGTTGATCGGCGCCGAACGAGCCCTGCGCACCGGCCTGGTCGACGAGGTGCACCCGGGCGACGGCCTCGGCGGCCGGGTGGCGGAGTTCGCCCGCCTGCTGGCCTCGCGCTCGCAGCTCACCCAGGCCGCCGCCAAGGAGTTCGCGGACGGCTCCGCCCGCGGCCCGGCCGACCCGGAGCGGATCGCCCACTGGGACCGGCAGGCGCGGGAGAGCGGCGAGGCCGCCGAGGGGGTCGCCGCCTTCCTGGAGCGACGCGCCCCGGCCTTCACCTGGCCCCTTACCGGCCGGTAGCGTGCGGATATGACGTCCCTTCCCGCACGCGCCGGACGACGCTGCCACAACGTCGTCAACCCGCTCCACTCGGCCATCTACTTCACCCCCGACCTGGCCCGGGAACTGGCCCCGTACGGCATCGAGGACCCGGCCGCGGTCTACTTCGCGGGACGCGCCGCGCCCCTGGGCCGGGTCGGCCCGGGGGCCGTCACCGCCGCCTTCTACAACTTCAGTCCCGACCTCGTCGCCCGCCACCTGCCGGGCGTGTGGGAGTCGGCCCCGCCCGAGGCGGTGCTGGAGGCGCGGCTGCGCGCCGCCGACTCCATGCTGCGGCGGCTGCTGGGCGAGGAGGCGGTGGGGTCCGCGGAGATGGCCGAGGCCGCGGAACTGGCCCTGCGCGCCGCCGAGGCGTGCACCCGGCCGGGGCGCCCGCTGTACGCCTCCCTGGCCGACCTGCCGGTGCCCGACGCACCGCACCTGGCCCTGTGGCACGCGGCCTCGATGCTGCGCGAGCACCGCGGCGACGCCCACGTGGCCGTCCTGCTGCACGCCGGGCTGGACCCCCTGGAGGCGCTGGTCAGCCACACCGCCGGCGGCCGCGGGATGAGCCCCGCCTGGGTGCTGTCCACCCGCGGCTGGGGCCGCCGGGACTGGGAGGAGGCCCAGGAGCGGCTGCGCGGGCGCGGCCTGCTGGACGGCGGCGGCGAGCTGACCGGCGCCGGCGCCGCCCTGCGCGAGGAATTGGAGGAGGAGACCGACCGGCTCGACTCCGCCCCGTACGAGCACCTGGGCGCGGCGGGCACCGAACGGCTGACCGAGCTGTGCCGGGGCTACACCACCGCGGCCCTGGGCGCGGGCGCCTTCCCCGCGGACGCCTTCGGGAAGGGCTGACCCGCCGGCCGATCCGGGCCGCTGTGTGAACTCGGTCCGGCCGCAGGAGGTTTGCCCGGAACGTCAGCGGTCATCCGATACCACATGTTCCGAGCCATAGCAGACGCACTCCGTACCGTCGGCGGCGCCATCGCGACCGTGGTGACGCTGCCCTTCCGCCTTCTCGCCCGCCTCTTCGGCGGCGCGTCGCACGCCGGCCGCCGCGTCTGACCGCCCCGCCACCGGTGCGGCCTGCCAGAATGCGGGCTATCGGGGGAGACCCAGCACCGAGAAGGCGGAACGGATCGTGACACAGTCCATCGGAGAGGTGCCCGTCGAGGGAACGGCGTCGGCCGGCAAGGCCGGCGCGGTCTCCGTCGAGGGCAGGATCGCCGAGGAACTCGGCGTACGGGAACGGCAGGTCAGAGCCGCCGTCGAACTGCTCGACGGCGGCTCGACCGTGCCGTTCGTCGCGCGCTACCGCAAGGAGGCCACCGGCGGCCTGGACGACGCCCAGCTGCGCACCCTGGAGGAGCGGCTGCGCTACCTGCGGGAGCTGGAGGAGCGGCGGACGGCGATCCTCGAGTCCGTGCGCGCCCAGGGCAGGCTCGACGCCGAACTGGAGGCGCGCATCGCGGCCGCCGACTCCAAGGCGCGCCTGGAGGACATCTACCTGCCGTACAAGCCCAAGCGGCGCACCAAGGCGCAGATCGCCCGCGAGGCGGGGCTGGAGCCGCTGGCCGACGGCCTGCTGACCGACCCGTCCGCGGAACCGTCCGCCGCCGCGGCGCCGTTCGTCGACCCGGACCGGGGCGTCGCGGACGCCTCCGCCGCGCTCGAGGGCGCCCGCGCGATCCTCACCGAGCGCTTCGGCGAGGACGCCGACCTCATCGGCGAACTGCGCGAGACGATGTGGCGGCGCGGCCGGTTCGTGGCCAGGGTGCGGGAGGGCAAGGAGGAGCAGGGCGCCAAGTTCGCCGACTACTTCGACTTCTCCGAGCCCTTCACCGAACTGCCCTCGCACCGGGTGCTGGCGATGCTCCGCGGCGAGAAGGAGGAGGTCCTCGACCTCACCTTGGACCCGGAGCCGCAGGACGCCGGGGACGCTCCGGCCGGTCCGTCGGTGTACGAGCGCGCCATCGCCCGCCGGTTCGGCATCGAGGACCGGGGCCGTCCCGCCGACCGGTGGCTGGCCGACACCGTGCGCTGGGCCTGGCGCACCCGCCTCCTGGTCCACCTGGGCATCGACCTGCGGCTGCGGCTGCGCACCGCCGCCGAGGACGACGCGGTGGCGGTGTTCGCCGCCAACCTGCGCGACCTGCTGCTGGCCGCGCCGGCCGGCACCCGCGCCACGATGGGCCTGGACCCGGGCTACCGCACGGGCGTGAAGGTCGCCGTGGTCGACGCCACCGGCAAGGTCGCCGCCACCGACACGATCCACCCGCACGTCCCGCAGAACCGCTGGAAGGAGTCGCTGGCGACCCTGGCGCGGCTGGCGCGGGAGCACCGCGTGGAGCTGATCGCCATCGGCAACGGCACCGCCTCGCGCGAGACGGACCGGCTCGCGGCCGAACTGTGCGCGGCGCACCCGGAGCTGAAGCTGACCAAGGTGGTGGTCTCCGAGGCGGGGGCCTCGGTGTACTCCGCCTCCGCCTTCGCCTCCCGGGAGCTGCCGGACCTGGACGTCTCGCTGCGCGGAGCGGTCTCCATCGCCCGCCGCCTGCAGGACCCGCTGGCCGAACTGGTCAAGATCGACCCCAAGTCGATCGGCGTCGGGCAGTACCAGCACGACGTCTCCGAGGTGAAGTTGTCGCGCTCGCTGGACGCGGTCGTCGAGGACTGCGTGAACGGTGTCGGCGTGGACGTCAACACCGCCTCGGTGCCGCTGCTGTCGCGGGTGTCGGGCATCGGACCGGGCCTGGCCGAGAACATCGTCGCCCACCGCGACGCCAACGGCCCCTTCCGCAGCCGCAGGGCCCTGCGGGACGTCCCCCGGCTCGGCCCCAAGGCGTACGAGCAGTGCGCGGGCTTCCTGCGCATCCGCGGCGGCGACGATCCGCTGGACGCCTCCGCCGTGCACCCCGAGGCGTACCCGGTGGTGCGCCGGATGGTGAAGGCGACGGGCGAGGAGGTGGCGGCGCTCATCGGCAACACCCGGGTGCTGCGTTCGCTGCGCCCGCAGGAGTTCGTGGACGACACCTTCGGCCTGCCCACGGTCACCGACATCCTCAGGGAGCTGGAGAAGCCCGGGCGCGACCCGCGTCCGGCCTTCCGCACGGCCGTCTTCAAGGAGGGCGTGGAGAGGATCGGGGACCTGGAGCCGGGGATGGTGCTGGAGGGCGTGGTCACCAACGTCGCCGCGTTCGGCGCCTTCGTCGACATCGGCGTCCACCAGGACGGCCTGATCCACGTCTCGGCGATGTCCAAGGCGTTCGTGAAGGACCCGCGCGAGGTGGTCAAGTCCGGTGACATCGTGAGGGTCAAGGTGCTGGACGTGGACGTGCCGCGCAAGCGGATCTCGCTGACGCTGCGGCTGGACGACGAGGCCGCTCCGGCAGCGGGCGGGGGGCGCGAGGGCCGTCCCGCGCGCGGGCAGCGCGGCGGAGCGCCGCGCCAGCGCACCGGCGACCGGCGCGGCGGCGGGGGCCGGCGGGACGGCGGCGGCCGGGAGGGCGGCGGGCAGCGCCGCGACTCCGCCCCGGCCAACAGCGAGATGGCCGAGGCCCTGCGCCGCGCGGGCCTGCTCTGAAGCCCTCCCCTCGGGGGCTCCCGCGGCGGCGGACCCGGACGGGGTCCGCCGCCGCGCCGGCCGGCCCGGCCCGCGCGGTGACGCCGGGCCGGGTCGGCGCCCGCGCCCTCCTCCGCGCCGCCGCGCGCGCTCCTGCCCCGAGCCGGTTCCGGCCGCCGTTCCGCGGGCTGCGGCCGCTCCGCGCCGCCCGCCGCACACGCACCGTTGACACTCGTCACCCGACCGGCCTTGCCCCGCACCGCACCCGTAACCTACGGTTTCGTAACCTACGGTTCCGTAGGCGAAGCCTTCCCATTCCTCCTCCCCCTGGAGCCTCCATGACCTTCACCCCCCCTCGCATCTCCGGCTCGGAGCAGTGGACGGACGCCCGTCTGCTCTACGCCCTGGAGGAGGTGGTGGCGAAGGAACTCGACCGTCATCTGAAGGTCGCCAAGGACTGGATGCCGCACGAGTACGTCCCCTGGAGCGACGGCCGCAACTTCGACGGCCCGCTGGACGGCGAGCCCTGGGCCCCCGAGCAGTCCAAGGTCACCGACATCGGCCGCATCGCCCTGGTGGTGAACCTGCTGACCGAGGACAACCTCCCCAGCTACCACCACGAGATCGCCACCCTCTTCGGCCGTGACGGCGCCTGGGGCACCTGGGTCCACCGCTGGACCGCCGAGGAGGGGCGCCACGGCATCGTGATGCGCGACTACCTGCTGACCTCCCGCGCCGTGGACCCGGTGAAGCTGGAGGAGTTCCGCATGGCCCACATGTCGGAGGGCTTCGAGTCCGACAACCGGCACTCGATGCTCCACTCGGTCGCCTACGTCGCCTTCCAGGAGCTGGCCACCCGCATCTCCCACCGCAACACCGGGCACCAGTCCGGCGATCCGGTCTGCGACCGGATGCTGGCCCGCATCGCCACCGACGAGAACCTGCACATGGTCTTCTACCGCAACCTCCTGCGGGCGGCCTTCGACCTCGCCCCGGACCAGACGATGCAGGCCGTGCGCGACGTGGTGGTGAACTTCCGGATGCCCGGCCACGGCATGCCCGGTTTCGAGCGGGCCGCCGCGCAGATGGCGCTCGGCGGGATCTACAACCTGCGCATCCACCACGACGACGTGCTCCAGCCGGTGCTGCGCTTCCTGCGGGTGCTGGAGATCGACGGCCTGGGCCCCGAGGGGCTGCGCGCCCAGGACGAGCTGGGGATGTACCTGGAGGGCCTGGAGGGCGAGGCCCGCAAGTTCGACGAGCGCCTGGCCGCCCGCCGCGCCCGCCGCGCCGCGCGCGAGGCGTCCGGCTCCTGAACCCCGGTCCCACCCGCTCCGCCCGGCTGCTCCCCTTCGGCGACGGTTCGGCCGCCGCCGGAGGACCGGCGGGGCGTCCTGGTGCCATGCCCGCCACCGACCGCGTCGCACCGCGCCTCGCCGCCCTGGCCGCCCTGGCCGCCCTGCTCGCCGACGAGACCCGCGCCCGGATCTGCCTGGCCCTGCTCGACGGGCGCGCGTGGACGGCCGGTGAGCTCGCGCGGTGTGCGGGCGTGGCCGGTTCGACCGCCGGCGAGCACCTGAACCGGCTCGTCGAGGGCGGGCTGCTCGCCCAGGAACGGCAGGGCCGGCACCGGTACGTCCGCTTGGCCGGCCCCCGGGCGGCCCGCCTCGTGGAGGACCTCGCGGCGCACGTCGCACAGGTGCCGGACCCGCCGCGCACGCTGCGCTCGGCGAGCGCGAGCAGCGCGATGGCCCGGGGGCGCACCTGCTACGACCACCTCGCGGGACGCCTGGGCGTCGCGATCGCGGAGGCGATGGCGGCCCGCGGACTGCTGCGGCAGCATCCGGGGCTCACGCTCACCGACGCCGGCCTGCGCTGGTTCGCGGACCAGGGCATGCCCCTGGACGGCGGCGGCAGGCGGCCCGTGGCGCGCGGGTGCGTGGACTGGACGGAGCGCAGGCTGCACCTGGCGGGCGCCGCCGGGGCGGCCCTGTGCCGCCGGGCGCTGGAGGCCCGGTGGTGCGTGCGGATCGGCACCGAGCGCGCCGTCGGGGTCACGGCCGAGGGTGGACGGGCCCTGGGCGGCCTGCTCGGCATCGAGGCCGGCACGCTTCGGTGAGCGCCGAAGGACCGGCGCCCCACCCTCGGCCCATGACGATCCCCTCCACTGCGCCGGGCGCCTCCCGCCCGGAGGGCGCGGCGCGCCCCGCGGACCTCCGCGAGCGGTTCCGCGCCCTGCACCGCCCCGGCGAGCCCTTCGTCCTGCCGAACGCCTGGG
Source organism: Streptomyces desertarenae (assembly GCF_042681365.1). Lineage (NCBI taxonomy): Bacteria > Bacillati > Actinomycetota > Actinomycetes > Kitasatosporales > Streptomycetaceae > Streptomyces > Streptomyces desertarenae. The sequence goes on from NZ_JBHUFU010000007.1 coordinate 110,720, forward strand.
ACTGCGCCTCGGCCGCCGCACTCGTCGCGGCGGGGTTCCCCGCGCTCGGCACGACCAGCCTCGGGGTCGCCTGCGCCGCGGGCCTGCCCGACGCCGGCGCGGCACGGGAGGAGACCCTCCGGCCGGCGCGTTCGCTGGCCCGGCTGCCGGTGCCGGTCACGGTGGACGTCGAGGCCGGTTCCGGCGGCGGTCCGCAGGAGGTCGCCCGTCTCGCCGCTCGGCTCGACGCCGCCGGGGTGGCCGGGATCAACATCGAGGACAGGCGGCCGGACGGTACGCTCGCTGATCCGGCCGCCCAGGGGGAGCTGATCCGCGCGGTGAAGGACGCGGCCCCCCACCTCTTCGTCAACGCCCGCACCGACACCCACTGGCTGCCCGGCCACCGGGAGCAGACCGGGCGGCGGCTGGCCGCGTACGTGGCGGCCGGGGCGGACGGCCTGTTCGTGCCGGGGCTGGTGGAGGAAGGGGCGATCAGGTCCGTCGCCGTGGAGTTCCCCCGTCCGCTCACCGTCCTCCACCTCCCGGGCCGGACGGTGCCGGAGCGGCTCGCGGAGCTGGGTGTGGCCCGCATCAGCACCGGCTCGCTGCTGTTCCGGGCCGCCGTCGACCGGGCGGTGGAGGTGGCTCTCGCCGCGGCCCGGGGGGCGGACGCGCCGGGGGCGGCGGGCACCACCGCGTACGCCACGGCCCTGGAGTGGTCCGCACCGTACGCCCCGTGAGGACCGCCTCCGGGGGCCGGTTCCGGTCGCGGAGCGGCCGTGCGGACGGCGGCTCGACTCCGGGACGGCCGGTACGGACCATTGACAGGCCCTTCGGCGCGGCCAATCCTGAGAGCGCTCTCTGCGCGCGTTCCGAGGCTTCCGCCGACGCCTGGCGCGCCGCCGGGAAGGCCGCGCGCAGGGTGTCCGACACGACCCCGCCCCCCGAGGGAGAGACCGTGCCCCACCCCCCGCACCAGCCCCCTCCGCCCCGCCGCCGCCTGCGGCGGCTGCGGTGGCTCACGGCCTTCGCCGCGGCCGCGGCCGCCGGCCTCCTGGTCGTCGACTCGGCCGTGGCCGCACCCGTCACCGAGCACTGGACCGGCGACTCGCCCTACTTCTCGCAGACCTCCGCGTCCGGCGGCAGCGCCGGCGTGGTGTCGATGAGCGGCCCCGGCGACGGCCGGGCGCTGCGGCTCACGCTCGACGCCCGGCCCGGCGCCGGGCCGGGCAACGGCGTGGAGATCGCCAGCAACGACGACACCTACCGCTACGGGACCTACGGGACCCGGATCAGGACGGCCGACTGCACCGGCCTGGGCCGCGTGGGCGTCGTCACCGGGACCTTCACCTACTCCACCGACCACGGCGACGACAACGGCAACGGGCTGCCGGACAACCACGAGATCGACATCGAGGTGCTCTGCGCCCAGCCCCACGTCGTCTGGCTGACCATCTGGACCGACTACGACGGGCGCACCGGCGCCGTCCGCAAGATCTCCCGCGCGATCGACATGCGCTCCGGGAAGGTCCTCCACAACTGCTACATGCACGTGCTCGGCGGGGCCTGCCAGCCGGAGCAGCCGGGCGAGAACAGTCCCGCGAGCGTCACGCCCGTCCCCCGCTTCGACTCCTCCACCCAGTTCCGCACCTTCATGTTCGACTGGCAGCCGGACTCGGTGACCTTCTGGGGCTACGACGACAGCGGCCGCAGGAACGTGCTGTGGGAGTACCGCGGACCGTCCTCCCGCATCCCGGACAAGCCGTCGCTCTTCATGCAGAACGTCTGGCACACCGACGCCTGGGACCCGCTGGACGGCCCGGCGCACGCGCAGCCGCAGGCGGCCGTCTCCGCGTACGTCGACTCCACCACGCTCCCCCGCTGATCCCCGCGGTCCGTCCGCGGCCCGTTCACGGGCCGCGGACGGACCGCGGTCGGCCGGATCCGGACGGCGTGAAGGGGCGTCTGCGGGAGCGTCCGGCACCGCGCAGCGCCGCGGACGACGGCGCGACCGACCCCCGCACTCTCCGTGCGCCCTTCCGCGCGCACGGTGACATCTGGTTGAGTCGCCCGGTGTGCCGGAACGGCCGGCGCCGCAGGACCACAGGGGGCCACGTGAAGAACCGGATCCGCGCAGCCGTCGTCGGCACCGCCACACTGGCGTTCGGCGCCCTCGCCCTCACGGGCACCGCCCAGGCGGCGACGAACGGCTTCTTCCTCGCCGACGGCGTGAACATCCGATCCTGCGCCTACACCTCCTGCACGATCGTCGGGCAGGGGCAGAGGCTCCAGACCTTCCAGGTGGACTGCTGGACCGACGGCACCAGCGTGAACGGCACGACGGTGTGGGTGCGCGGCCGCAACGCCACGACCGGGGTCTACGGCTACGCCTCCGCCGCGTACGTCAACTCCTCGGGCAACGGCACGCCGGGCTCCGGGGACAGGTGGAGGCTCTACGTCCCGCACTGCTGACGCCGGCGGCCGAGCCGGGCACGGACGCCGTGCCCGGTTCCGGCCGCGCACCCCGCGGTCGGCGCGGCGGCGTCACAGCCCGACGGCCCCGATCTGCCGCAGCAGCCCCAGGTCGTCCCAGTTCCACCAGCTCTCCGCGATCCGCCCGTCCACGCAGCGGAAGGTGGCGTGCCCGGTTCCCGAGACCTCCCGGCCCGTGGGCTCCAGTCCCCGGTAGGCGCCGGTGTGGCGGCCCGTGTAGGAGAGCCGCGCGCACACCAGGTCGCCTTCGGCGATCAGGCTCTCGATGGTCATCACCGGCTGGAACGCCTCCATGATCTCCTGGTTCTCCTCCTTGGCCTGCGCGAGCCTGACGGTGTGCGAGGAGAGGGAGGGGTCGTGCTCCAGGTAGTCGCCGGTGCACAGTCCGTCCGCGGCGCCGAGGTTCCTTCCGTTGATCACCTCCTCGACGAAGGTGCGGACCACGCCGGTGTTGAACTGCTCGTCCCTGGAGACCTCCAGGTCGGTGAAGGTGGGCTCCGTGTCGCAGACCCGCACCATCTCCCGGAAGGCCCGGTCGGTCTCGGGCAGGTGCGAGTTCCTCACCGCCTCCTCGTAGGAGGGGAACTCCACGATCTCCACCACGTGCGCGGAGTCCGACCGGTCCCTGCCGACGACCGAGTGGGTGGCCGTGCGCTTGCCGCGGGTCGCCCTGACCCAGTCGTCCATCAGCCGGTCCAGCTCGTCGGCCCGGTGGGTCCTGCAGTCGATGACCTGGATGAACGTCATGATGCCGCCTCCCGCCGTAGCACGCCGTAGAACAACGCGGCACTTCCAGGCTACCGCCGCACGACGGGCGGACGCGCCCTCCGCCGGGCACCGGAGCAGGCCGGCGCACCGCCGGGGCACCGCGCGGCGGGCGCGGGCTCCCGCGGTCCGCGCGCCCCGCACCGGGCGGGGCGTCGCCGCGCCGTCCGGGGGCAGACGCGGCCCATGAGGACGAGGACATCGGTACGCGGCAGGGCCGGACGCACCGCGGACGGCCCCGCCGTACGGGCCGCGGCCCGCTGGGGCCTGGTCGCCTACGGAGTGGTCTACCTGCTGATCGGCGCGCTGGCCCTGCAGGTGGCCTCCGGCGACCGCGGCCGCCAGGCGGACAGTGGCGGTGCGCTGCGGGAGTTGGCCCGGCAGCCGTTCGGGCAGGCCCTGGTGTGGGCCGCGGGCGCGGGGCTGGCCGGGCTGGCCCTGTGGCGGCTCTCGGAGGCCCTGCTGGGCGCGGCCCGCCCGGACGGCCACCGGCCGAAGGAGCGGCTGCGGTCGGCCGCGCGGGCCGCGGTGCTGGCCGTGCTGGCGGCCTCGGCGATCGCCGTCGCGGCCGGGTCCGGTGACGGCGGCTCCAGCGACGAGCAGTCCCGCGACCTCACCTCCCGGCTGCTGGACCTGCCGGCGGGCCGCTGGCTGGTCGGCGCGCTGGGGCTGGCGGTGGTGGGCGTCGGGGTGTGGAGCGTGGTGCGGGCCCTGCGGCACGAGTTCCGCCGGGAGGTGGGCCCGGTCCCCCCGCGCCTGCGGCGCACCGTGGACGTGCTGGGGGTGGCGGGCGGCGTCTCGCGCGGTCTGGTCTTCGCGGTGGCGGGCGCCTTCGCGGTCTCGGCGGCCGTGCGGTACGACCCGGACGAGGCCAGGGGGCTGGACGACTCGCTGCGCGCCCTCGCCGGCACCCCGGCGGGTCCCTGGCTGCTGGCGGCGGTGGCCGTCGGCCTGGTGCTGTACGGGGTGTTCCTCTTCGCCCTGGCCCGTTGGCACAGGGGGTGAGGAGCCGGGCCGGCCCGAACGGCGGGCGGGCCGTGGCGGCGGAGGAACGGGAGCGCGGAGCGGGCCCGGTGGGAAGGGACCGGGGCAGGCGGGCTTCCGGGGGATCGTCGGCGGCACCGCCGACGCGCCGGCGGGCGTGCGCCCGGACACCGCCGCCGACCGCGCCCGCTCGGCTCCGGCGGCCGGGGGGAGCATCGCGCGGCTGGAGCGGCAGCGGCGGCGCGGGGTCCGGTGAGGCCCCGTCAGACGCTCCAGGCCGGGTGGCGGGGGTCGTCGGCGCGGACCACCACGTCGGCGGTCTCCGCCGGCCGCGTCTCCTCCTCGTAGCGGGAGAAGGCCGGCAGCGTCCAGCGCTCCTCCGCGGGGGTGCGGCGGGCCAGGGCGGCCGGGGTGAGCCGCAGGTGGACGGCGAGGTCCAGCGGGAAACCGCGGCCGAGCAGCAGCGGACCGTCCAGCAGCAGCACCCCGCCGGGCGGAAGGGTGGTGTACGGGCTGCGGGTGGCGCGGTCGGCGACCGGGTCCCACAGGTCCGGCAGCACCCGGCCGGTGCCGTCCGGCCCGAGGGGGCCGAACACCTCGCGCCACAGGGCGCCGGTGTCCAGCCACAGGTCGTGGTAGGCGTCCGGATCCTCGTGCCCGTACTCCAGCCGCAGCGAGGCCGGGCGCAGGAATCCGGACGCGCTCACCCGGTGGACCGGGCGGCCGCGCAGCCGCAGCGCCCCGGCCAGGCCGTCGGCCAGCCGGCCGGGGCGGGCGGCGTCGGCGCCGTCGACCGCCACCCGCAGCCACGGCGATCCGTCGGACGGCGCGGTGGCGGTGATCCGGTCGGCGAGCGCGCCGGCCAGGCGGTCCGGGGTGATCGGCTCGAAGGAGCCGCGGAGCGGCGGTGTCACGGCCGCACCGCCCGGGCCGGGGTCCCGCGGCGGTCCGCGGGCGGCGGCGCGGCGCCCGCCGCCGCCCCGGCGGGCGCGCCGGGGCGGTGGCACTCCCGCGCGGTGCACGGTGCGGGCATCGGGCCGAAAACCGATTGCGACCGTTCCCCGGCCGCCTTAGAGTCTTTGGTGGCTCTGTAGTCGTCGATCGGAGAAGGCGTTGCTCCTCTGAGGTCATGAGGCACCGGACCGCGGGTGGTCGTTCCCCCGCGAGGTTCCCCGTGTGCGACGACCTCGGGCTGCGAGCCGCCTCGGACGGATTCCGTCCGGCCCAGGGCTTTCCCTCTTCCGCGCATCCGCGCCCCACCTCCGTCGCCGTACGGCGCCTTTCCCGGTGCCTCCACGTGTTGCCCATCTTCCTTCCCCGAGAGCAACCGGAGGCCCCTATGACACTCTCCGCACCGTCCACCGCGTCCGTCGTCTGCACCGGGGTGCACTTCTCCTGGCCCGACGGCACGCCCGTCCTGGAGGACTTCGACCTCACCGTCGGCCCCGGCCGCACCGGCCTGGTGGGGCTCAACGGATCCGGGAAGTCCACCCTGCTGAAGCTGGTGGCGGGCGAGCTGGCCCCGGCGAAGGGGTCGGTGCACACCGCCGGCGAGGTCGGGTACCTGCCGCAGACCGTGCAGTTGGACACCGGCCTGCGGGTGGACGAGGCCCTGGGCATCGCGGGGACCAGGGCCGCGCTGCACGCCATCGAGGCCGGGGACGCGAGCGAGGAGAACTTCACGGCGGTCGGCGACGACTGGGACGTGGAGGAGCGCGCCCGCGCCGCCCTGGACCGGCTCGGCCTGGAGCACATCGGCCTGGACCGCACCATCGGCGAGGTCTCGGGCGGCGAGGCCGTGCTGCTGCGGCTGGCGGCGCTGCTGCTGGCCCGTCCGGAGATCCTGCTGCTGGACGAGCCCACCAACAACCTCGACATCTCCGCGCGCGAGCGGCTCTACGACGCCGTCCGCTCCTGGAACGGGGTGCTGGTGGTGGTCAGCCACGACCGCGGGCTGCTGCGCCACGTCGACCGGATCGCCGATCTGCGCGACGGCGAGGTCCGCTGGTACGGCGGCACCATCGACGACTACGAGGAGGCGCTCTCCGTGGAGCAGGAGGCGGCCGAGCGGATGGTCCGCGTGGCCGAGGCCGACCTCAGGCGGCAGAAGCGCGAACTGGCCGAGGCGCACGAGAAGCTCGCCAAGCGGGTGCGCTACGGGAACAAGATGTACGCCACCAAACGCGAGCCGAGGATCGTGATGCGCTCGCGCAAGCGGACGGCGCAGGAGGCCGCGGGCAAGCACCGCATCATGCACGAGGAGAGGCTGAAGGAGGCGAGGGACCGGCTCGACGAGGCGGCCGAGGCCGTCCGGGACGACGACGAGATCCGCGTCGACCTGCCGTACACGGCCGTACCGCGCGGCCGGACGGTCCTGTCCCTGCGCGGGGTGGAGCTGCGCTGCGGCGCCCGCGCCGACCTGGAGCTGCACGGCCCCGAGCGCGTCGCGCTGGTCGGGCGGAACGGCGCGGGCAAGACCACGCTGCTGCGCACGGTCGCCGGCGAGTTGGAGCCGGCCGCGGGCGAGGTGGTGGCGCACGTGCCGATGCGGTACCTGCCGCAGCGGCTGGACGTCCTGGACGACGGGCTGTCCGTGGCGGCGAACGTGGCCCGGTTCGCGCCGGAGGCCACCGGCAACCGGATCCGGGCGCGGCTGGCCCGCTTCCTGTTCCGGGGCGCGCGGGCGGACCAGCCGGCCGGGACGCTCTCGGGCGGTGAGCGCTTCCGGGCGACGCTGGCGGCGCTGATGCTGGCCGAGCCCGCGCCGCAGCTGCTGATGCTGGACGAGCCGACGAACAACCTGGACATGGCGAGCGTCCGCCAGCTGGTCTCCGCGCTGGAGGGCTACCGGGGCGCGCTGGTGGTCGCCAGCCACGACCTGCCGTTCCTGCGGGAGATCGGGATCACCCGCAGGCTGGTGCTGGACGGCGAGCTGGCGGACGTGGACCCGATGTGACCCGCCGCGGCGGTCCGGTGGGACGGGCGGTGCGGGAGCCGGTGCGGCCCCCGCACCGCCCGTCGCGCCGTGCGGCGGCTTCCCGCCGCGGCCGTACCGCGCGCCCGGCGGCGTAGGCTGGGAGGGGTCCCCCGGCGCGCCCGGGGCGGCCGCGGTCCGCGGACCGCGGGCGCACGCGGTCCCGCCCGGCGCGCCGGCACGGCGTGCGAGCGAGGCCGAGATGGACGAGTGGTTCCGGCAGACCGTCGTGGAGACCGGCCGCCTGCCCCTGTTCTGCTTCTTCTGCGGCGTGCTCGCCGGCTTCGCGTTCATCCGCTTCTCCACGCGGATGATCAGGGCGCGGGTGCGCTGGTGGCCGGGGAACGTCGAGCGCGGCGGCCTGCACGTCCACCACGTGGTGTTCGGTGTGGTGATGATGCTGCTCGGCGGGACCGTCGGGTTCGCCGTGCCCGTGGACCTGCCGGGCTGGCGGGCCGCGGCGGCGGGCCTGTTCGGTGTCGGATCGGCCCTGGTCCTCGACGAGTTCGCCCTGGTCCTGCGGTTGCGGGACGTCTACTGGACGCAGGAGGGGCGGCTGTCGGTCGAGGCGGTCTTCGTGGCGCTCGCGCTCCTGGGGCTGCTGCTGGTCGGGGAGCGCCCGGTCTTCGTGAGCGACGTCGCGGACGCCCTCGGCGAGGGGGGCGCCGCGGGGTGGGCCGCCGGCCTCGGCCTGGCCGCGGTCAACTTCGCCCTGGCCGCGGTGACGTTGTTCAAGGGCAAGTTCTGGACGGGCTTCCTCGGGCTGTTCTTCCCGGTGCTCCTGCTGGTGGGCGCGGTGCGGCTCTCCCGGCCGGGCGCGCCCTGGGCCCGGTGGCGCTACGGCGGTCCCGGGGCCCGGGCGGCGCGCCTGCGGGAGCGGTCGGCCCGGCGCGAGCGGCGGGTGCGGGAGCCGCTGATGCGGCGGTGGGACCGGCTGTCCGACCTGGTCGCCGGGCGCCCCGACCCGGCCGGGCCCGCCGGTGCGCAGGGGGACGGCGTGCGGCCTGCGCCGCCCGGGCCCCCAAGGGGACGGCGGGGGGCCGAGGAGCCGCCGGCCGGGTCCCGGGCGCCGGGGGGCGCCCGCCACCGGTGAGGGCCGGCCGGAAGGTTTCACCCCACCGGTGGGACAGCAATACTGTCCCAATGGACCCGGCTGCCTCCCTGACCGTCGACGAACTGGCCGCGCGCGCCGGCGTGACCGTCCGCACCATCCGCTTCTACTCCACCCGGGGATTGCTGCCGCCGCCCGAGATCGGACCCCGGCGTGTCGGCCGGTACGGGCCCGGGCACCTGTCCCGGCTGGCGCTGATCGAGGAGCTCCAGCACCAGGGCATGACCCTGGCCGCCATCGAGCGCTACCTGCGGCAGCTCCCCCCCGACCTCAGCCCCGAGGCCCTGGCCCTGCACCGCGCGCTGGTGGCCTCCTGGGCACCGGACGCCGAGGAGGAGACCTCCCGGGAGGCGCTCCGGCGGCGCGCCGGGCGGGAGCTGACGGAGGAGGACGTCGACCGGCTGGAGGCGATGAACGTCCTGACCCGGACCGGTGACCCGGACGTCTTCCGCGTCGACCCCGGCATCCTGCACCTGGGGGTGCGGCTGCTGGACGTGCCCGTCCCGCTGGAGACGCTGCTGGCGGCGCGCGCGGTCGTCCTGGAGCACAGCCGCCGGACGGCCCGCGAGCTGAGCAGGATGTTCAAGGAGGAGGTCTGGGAGCCCTACCGGCGGCGGGAGGAGGACCCGGAGCAGGTGGAGGCCATGAGGACGCTGTCGGCGCACATGCAGCCGCTGATCGTGCAGGCCCTGGTGACGGCGTTCCAGCGGTCGATGCGCGAGGAGCTGCGGGCCTCCTTCCCCGAGGAGGGGTGAGGGGCACGCGGCTCCCCGCGCACCGCGGTCACCGCGGTCACCCGTCGGTGAAGGTCTCGCCCCTCCCGGCCTTCTCCACCAGCAGGGCGGGCGGCGCGAACCGGTCGCCGTAGAGCGCCTGGAGCTCGCGGGCGCGCGCCACGAAGCCGGGCAGGCCGCCGGGGTAGCCGTTGACGTACTGGAGCACGCCGCCGGTCCAGCCGGGGAAGCCGATGCCCAGGAGGGAGCCGATGTTGGCGTCGGCGACCGAGGTCAGCACGCCCTCCTCCAGGCAGCGGACGCTGTCGAGCGCCTCGGCGAAGAGCATCCGCTCCTTCATGTCCGCGAAGGGGACGGAGGCGTCGGAGCGGGTGAAGTGCTCGCGCAGCCCCGGCCACAGGCCCGCGCGCCGCCCGTCGGCGTCGTAGTCGTAGAAGCCCGCGCCGCCGCTGCGGCCGGTGCGGCCGAACTCCTCGACCATCCGGTCGAGGACCGCGTCGGCCGGGTGCGGCTCCCAGGTGCCGCCCGCGGCCTCCACCGCGCGCCGCGCCTCGTCGCGGATCCTGCGCGGCAGGGTCAGGGTCAGCTCGTCCATCAGCGCCAGCACCTTGGCCGGGTAGCCGGCCTGGGCGGCGGCCTGCTCGACGGAGGCCGGGTCGACGCCCTCGGCCACCAGCGCCACGCCCTCGTTGATGAACCGGCCGATCACGCGCGAGGTGAAGAAGCCGCGGGAGTCGCCCACCACGATCGGGGTCTTGCCGATCTGCCGCACCAGGTCGAAGGCGCGGGCGGTCGCCTCGTCGCCGGTGCGCTCACCCCGGACGATCTCCACCAGCGGCATCCTGTCGACCGGTGAGAAGAAGTGCAGGCCGATGAAGTCCTGCTGCCGTGTGACGCCCTCGGCCAGCGAGGTGATCGGGAGGGTGGAGGTGTTGGAGCACAGCAGCGCGTCGGGCTCGACGAGGTCCTGGATCTCCTGGAAGACCTTGTGCTTGAGGGCGGTGTCCTCGAAGACGGCCTCGATCACCGCGTCGCACCCGGCCAGGTCCCGCGGATCGGCGGTGGGGGTGATGCGGGCCAGCAGCGCGTCGCGCTCCCCGGGGGTGGTACGGCCCTTGGCCTGCGCCTTGTCCAGCAGCCCGGCGGAGTGGGCCTTGCCCTTCTCGGCGGCCTCCGCGCTCACGTCCTTCAGGACGACCTCGATGCCGGCCCTGGCACAGGCGTAGGCGATGCCCGCGCCCATCATTCCGGCGCCCAGCACGCCGACCTTCCGCACCGTCCGCGGCGGGATCCCCCCGGGGCGGCTGCGGCCGGAGTTGACGGCCTGGAGGTCGAAGAAGAACGCCTGGATCATGTTCTTCGCCGTCTGCCCGACCGCCAGTTCGGTGAAGTAGCGCGACTCGACCGCCTGGGCGGTCTCGAAGTCGACCTGGGCGCTCTCGACGGCCGCGGCCAGGATGTTGCGCTGGGCCGGGTAGGGGGCGCCGCCGAGCTGCTTGGCGAGGTTGGCGGGGAACGCCGGGAGGTCGGCGGCGAACTTCGGGTCGGCGGGGGTGCCGCCGGGGATCCTGTACCCCCGGACGTCCCAGGGCTGCGCGGACTCGGGGTGGGCGTCGACGAACGCGCGCGCCCGGGCCAGCATCTCCTCGGGGGTGTCCACGACCTCGTGGACCAGGCCCTTCTCCAGGGCGGCGCGCGGGGCGTACCGCCGGCCCTGGAGCAGGACGTCCAGCAGGGCGCCGGTGATGCCCAGCAGCCGGACGGTGCGGACCACTCCCCCGCCGCCGGGCAGCAGTCCGAGGGTGACCTCGGGCAGGCCGATCCTCGACCCCGGGGCGTCGAGGGCGACGCGGTGGTGGCAGGCGAGCGCGATCTCCAGGCCGCCGCCGAGGGCCGCGCCGTTGATCGCGGCCACGACGGGCTTGCCGAGGGTCTCGATGCGGCGCAGGTTCCGCTTCATCGCCATGCCGCGGTCGAAGAGCTCCCGGGCCTGCTCGGGCCGCACGGCGAGCAGGTCGTGCAGGTCGCCGCCGGCGAAGAAGGTCTTCTTGGCGGAGGTGACGATGACGCCGCGGACACCGTCGCGCTCGGCCTCCAGGCGGTCGGCGACGGCCGCGAGCGAGGCGGCGAACGCCGCGTTCATGGTGTTGGCGGACTGGTCCGGGTCGTCCAGGGTGAGGGTGACGACACCGGTGTCGTCCTGCTCCCAGCGGATGGTGGAGGGGGCTGCCATGGTGGGTTCTCGGTCTCCGTCGGTGGTTGCTGCGTCGGGAAGGTCGGGGTGGGTGCCGCCGGGGCGGGTCAGATCCGCTCCACGACGGTGGCGATGCCCATGCCGCCGCCGACGCAGAGGGTGGCCAGGCCGTACCGCTTCTCGCGGCGCTCCAGCTCGTCGACGAGGGTGCCCAGGATCATCGCGCCGGTGGCACCGAGCGGGTGCCCCATGGCGATGGCGCCGCCGTTGACGTTGACCTTGTCCAGAGGCAGGCCCATGTCGCGCACGAAGCGCAGGACGACGGCCGCGAACGCCTCGTTGATCTCCACCAGGTCGAGGTCGTCGACGGTGAGCCCCGCCTTGGCGAGCGCCTTGCGGGAGGCCGGGGCCGGGCCGGTGAGCATGATGGTCGGGTCGGAGCCGGAGACGGCGGCCGAGACGATCCGGGCGCGCGGGGTGAGCCCGTAGTGCTCCCCGACCTCGCGGCTGCCGACGGCCACCAGCGCGGCGCCGTCCACGATGCCGGAGGAGTTGCCCGCGTGGTGGACGTGGTCGATCCGCTCCACCCAGTGGTACTTCTGCAGCGCCACCGCGTCGAAGCCGCCCGCCTCGCCGATGGCGGCGAAGGAGGGTTTGAGGGAGGCGAGGGAGTCGGCGGTGGTGCCGGGACGCATGTGCTCGTCGCGGTCGAGGACGACCAGGCCGCTGCGGTCGGTGACGGGGACGACCGAGCGGTCGAAGCGCCCCTCCTTCCACGCCCCGGCGGCGCGCTCCTGGGACAGGGCGGCGTACTCGTCCACGTCGCGGCGGCTGAAGCCCTCGAGGGTGGCGATGAGGTCGGCGCCGATGCCCTGCGGGACGAAGCCGGTCTCGAAGCTGGTCATCGGGTCCATGGCCCAGGCGCCGCCGTCGGAGCCCATCGGCACCCGCGACATCGACTCCACGCCGCCGGCCAGGACGAGGTCCTCCCAGCCGGAGCGGATCTTGGCGGCGGCCAGGTTGACGGCCTCCAGGCCCGAGGCGCAGAAGCGGTTCTCCTGGACGCCGGCCACGGTGTCGGGCAGTCCGGCGGCGAGGGCGGCGACCCTGGCGATGTCGGAGCCCTGGTCGCCGATCGGGGTGACGACGCCGAGCACGATGTCGTCGATCGCCGCCGGGTCCAGGCCAGGGAAGCGGCGGCGCAGCTCGTGGATCAGGCCGACGACGAGGTCGATCGGCTTGGTGCCGTGCAGGGCGCCGCCGGCTTTCCCGCGCCCGCGCGGGGTGCGGATGGCGTCGTAGATGTACGCGTCGGTGGTCACGGTCGCAAGGGCCTTTCGGGAGCTTCTTCGGGACGGCGGTCGGGGGCGGGCCGGGGCGGCGGGCGGCCGGTGGTCTCCTTCGTGGTCGCGGTGGTGCCGCCGCGGCGACGCGCTCGTGCGGTTCTGCCGTCCGCCGCCCGGCCGCCCGGGTGCGGACGGCGTCCGGTTCCCGCGGACGCCGTCCCCCGCGCGGCGGTCGGCGGAGGTACGGGTGGCGGCGTGTTCGGCGGCCGTGTGCGCCACTTCGAAGCGTACGCGCCGGAGCACGGGGTGGGGGCCGGTCGGTCGCCGGGCCCGGCGCGCCCGCCCGCTCCGGGAAGGCGCGGGCCCCGCAGCGGAACGCCCCGTGGTCCTCCCGTGCGGGCCCGCCGCCTCATCGCGGGCCTTTCCGCCGCGGGGCGGGGGCGGGGAAGGAGGGGGGCAGGTCCCAGTCACGGGCCACCCCGGCGGCGTCCGCGCCGGGCACGGCGGGCGGGCGGCGCAGCGCGCCGGGGGTGGCGGAGAAGCGGGGGGCCGGGGCGGGCTGGACGGTCCCGGCGTGCTCGGTGTAGGTGGAGCGGGCGGCCAGGTGCGGGTGGGCGGGGGCCTCGCGCAGCGACAGCACGGGGGCGACGCAGGCGTCGGTGCCGTCGAAGACCTCCGTCCACTCCCGGCGGGTGCGGGTGCGGAAGCGGGCGGCGACCGCCTCGCGCAGCTCGTTCCAGCGGGCGGGGTCGTCGCGGCCGGGCGCGTCCGCGTCCAGCCCCAGCAGCCGGGCGAACTCGTCGTAGAAGGGCCGCTCCAGCGCGCCGACGGCCATCCAACCGCCGTCGGCGGTCTCGTAGACGCCGTAGAAGGGGCAGCCGCCGTCCAGCAGGTTGACCCCGCGGCGGTCCTGCCAGGCCCCGGCGGCCAGCATGCCGTGGATCATGGCGGTCAGGTGGCTGGTGCCGTCGACGACCGCGGCGTCAACAATCTGCCCCCGGCCGCCCCCGGTACGGGCGTGGTGGAGGGCGGCGAGGATCCCGACGACGAGGTAGAGGGAGCCGCCGGCGTAGTCGCCGAGCAGGTTGGCGGGGACCGCGGGCGGTCCGCCGGCCGGGCCGATCATGCCCAGCGCACCGGTGACGGCGGTGTAGCCGATGTCGTGCCCGGCGCTGCGGGCGAGGGGACCGTCCTGGCCCCAGCCGGTCATCCGCCCGTAGACCAGTGCCGGGTTGCGGGCCAGGCACTCCGCGGGGCCGACACCGAGGCGCTCGGCGACGCCGGGCCGGTAGCCCTCGATCAGCACGTCGGCGCGCTCGGCGAGGTCCAGTACGGCGGCCGGTCCGCTCCCGGCCTTGAGGTCGACCACCACCGAGCGCTTGTTGCGGCCGGTGACGTCCAGGGCCGGGTCGATGCCCAGCGCCGGGCCGCCGGGGCGGTCGACGCGGACGACGTCGGCGCCGAGGTCGCCCAGGAGCATCGCGGCGAACGGGCCGGGGCCGATGCCCGCCAGCTCCACCACCCGCACCCCGGCGAGCGGGCCGGGACCGCCGCCTGCCGCCGTCATGTGGACTCCCAACGTCCCGGGCCGTACGGCGCCGTCCTATGACATCAGTGATGTAACACTGGCGATGCTAGGAACGCCTCCCCCTTTCCACAAGCCCCGCGGGGCCGCCGCCCCGCTCCCGCCCCGGCCGGCCGCGCGGCCCGGTGGCGAAACACCTCTTTTGACATAGGTATTTTTTGATACCTAACCTGTCCCCATGCCCTCCTCCGGCGTGCCCGACCGGGACACCGACCGCGCGGCCGCCGTGCTCACGGCGGCCCTGCCCGCGCTGTACCGGGCCCTTGAGCGGCGGATCGACCGCGAGTTCCCGCACCCCCGGCTCCCCGAGGGCCGGCTCTGGCTGCTGTGGCTCGTCGAGGAGCACGAGGGGATCACGGTCCGCGAGGCCGCCGACGCCCTGCTGATGAAGCCGAACAACGTCAGCGCCCTCGTCTCCCGGCTCACCGAGCAGGGGCTGCTGGAGCGCAGGCAGGACGCCGTCGACCGGCGGATCGCCCACCTGTACCCGACGGACACGGCCCGGCAGCGGCTCGCCGAGGCCCGGCGGCTCAAGGAAGCCCACATGACGCGCGCGCTGCGCGCCCTCACCGACGGAGAACTGGACGCCCTCGGTTCGGCCCTGGGCGCCCTGACGTCACTGGCCCGCCACCTCCGCTCCGCCGCCGGCTGACCCCGCCCGGCCCCGGCGGCCCGTCCGGACGCGCGGCCGGTGCGCGCGTCCGGCACGGCCGGACACCGCCGCGCGCCCACCGCCGCGCCACGGCCCGGCCGCCCCCTTCGCAGTCCCCCATCACAGACAAGGCACCTCCATGTCCTCCGCCACCCGGGAGCACTCCGCCCTGCCCGCACCCGCCCCGCCGGACACCCCCCAGGGCCGGCGCGCCAACCCCTGGCTGACGCTGGTCGCCGTCGCGATCGGCCTGTTCATGGTCAACCTCGACGCCTCCGTGGTCGCGATCGCCAACCCCGAGATCGGCCGGGACCTGCACGCGTCCACCGCCGACCTGCAGTGGGTCACCAACTCCTACCTCATCGCGATGGCCGCCCTCCTGATCCTGGGCGGCAAGCTCGGCGACCGCTTCGGGCGGCACACGTACTACATGATCGGCACCGCGGGCTTCACCGCCGCCTCGGTCGCCATCGGCCTGTCGGGGACGATCGGGGGCGTCATCGCCTTCCGCGCGGTGCAGGGCGTCTTCGCCGCCCTGCTGATCCCGAACACGCTCGGGCTGCTGCGCGCGGTCTTCCCGCCGAGGAGGTTCGGCATGGCGGTGGGCATCTGGGCCATGGTGGCGTCCTGCTCCACCGCCCTCGGGCCGATCGCCGGCGGGCTGCTGATCGCGCACGTCGGCTGGGAGTCCGTCTTCTACATCAACGCCCCCATCGGCCTGTTCGCCCTCGCCATGAGCCTGCTGGTGCTGCCCGCGAGCAAGGACGCCGGCGGCCGCCACCGCTTCGACCTCCCCGGCGTGGTCCTGCTCGCACTCGGCCTGGTGGCCCTGATCTTCGGCGTGGTCAAGGGCGAGACCTGGGGCTGGACCTCCGCGGGGACGCTGGGCGCCCTCGCCGCGGGCCTCGCCGTCCTGGCGGCCTTCTGCCGGTACGAGACCCGCGTGGCCCACCCGCTGCTGCCGATGCGGCTGTTCCGCAACCCGTCGCTGGCCATCGGCACGGCCGTCACCGCGGTCAACTTCTTCGTGCTGCTCGGCGTGATCTTCTTCCTGATGCTGTACCTGCAGAACGTGCGCGGTCTCACCCCCGTCGAGGCGGGCGTACGTACCCTGCCGCTGAGCCTGGCCACCGTGGTCGCCTCACCCCTGGGCGCGGCCCTGACCGACCGGTTCGGCGCACGCCTGTCCATGCCGGTCGGCATGCTGCTCCAGGCGGCCGCGTCCGTGTGGATGCTGACCTGGGACGCAGACTCCCCGTACGCCGCCATGTGGCCGCCGTTCCTCGCTCTGGGCCTGGGTGTCGGCATGGTGATGTCCGCCTCCTCCGAGGCGATCGTCGGCAACGCGCCCCGGGCGGACGGCGGCGTGGCGGGGGGCCTGCAGGCCACGGCGCTGCAGATCGGCGGGGCGCTGGGCACCTCCGTGCTGATCTCCCTGATCGCCGCCCGGGTGGGCTCCTCCCTCACCGGCGAGCTGACCGGCGCCGGGGTCCCGGCCTCCGCGGCGCGCGGCTTCCAGGAGGCCGCGGACGCGGTGTCGATGGGCGTCGCGCCCGTCTCGCCGGGTATGTCCGAGCAGTTGCGGACGGCCGTCGTGGAGGGCAGCGGCAACGCGTTCATGAACGGCGTCCACACGGCCGTGCTCGTCACCGCCGCGCTGTGCGTCCTGGGCGCGGCCCTGGCCGCGGCCGGCCTGCGGCGCTCCCCCGGACCCGCCGACCGGTGAGGGCCGGTGGACCGGGCCGGACACGGCCCGGTCCACCGGGGGGACCGCCGTCCCCGGCCCACGCCCGCCCACCACTTTCCGGAAACCAACCATCTTCATACCGGAAGCTGGCCGGAATTTTCGCCGCAGCCAGGCGGGGGCGGTGGAGCGGGCGGGCGTTTTCCCCCGTCCCAGCCGGATATGGCGGGCGCCGCGGCCGCCGGCGGGAGGACGGAAACGGCCAACCTGGAGGGGTCGCGTCCCACCTGTTGCTACGCCCCACCCCCCCTTCCTAGCCTGGGAGCGCTCCCAAGTCTGGTTTCGGCGCCCCGCGCACCATCCACCGGGAAGCCCGCACTCCGTCCCGGCCACCGTGCCCGCGGCGGCGCCCCCTGCCCGGCCGGACCGGCGCACATCCCGCCATCCGGTACGCACCGGCGGGTACACGGCTCCCCGCCGCCCGGCGCGGTCCCGTGGCCGCCGGCCGCGTGCCTCCTCCTGGAGGTCTCCCATGCGCTTTCCCCGACATCGGCCCCGGACGTGGGCAGCCGCGGTCCTCGTGACCGCCGCGGGCCTGGTCGCCACCACCCTCGGCGCGCAGGCAGGCACCACCGACGAGCTCGTGCCCGCCGCGCAGGCCGCGCCCGTCGGCGAGGACGACGGCGCCGGCTGCCCGGTACCCGACGCACGTCCGGCCTCCACCTCCCTGCTTCCGGACCCCTTCACCAAGCTGGACGGCACACGCGTCTCCACCACGTCCGACTGGCGGTGCCGGCGGGCGGAGATCAGGGAGCTGGCGGAGAGGTCCGTCTACGGCCAGAAGCCCGGAAAGCCCGACAGCGTCACGGGGACGGTCTCCCGGACCGGCATCACCGTGAACGTGACGCACCAGGGCAGGAGCTCCAGCTTCACGGCGGGCGTCGAACTGCCGAGCGGCTCCGGGCCCTTCCCGGCGGTCGTCGTCTACGGGGGCCTCGGGGCGGACACGTCCACGATCAAGGCCGCCGGCGCCGCCGTCATCAGCTACGACCCCTTCGCGGTCGGCAGGGAGGGCACCGCCCGCAACAACAAGCAGGGGGCGTTCTACAGCGTCTACGGCTCCCAGAGCAGCACGGGGCTGCTGGCGGCCTGGGCCTGGGGCGTGAGCCGGATCATCGACGTCGTCGAGCAGTCCGGCGGCACCGTCCTCACGGCGGACGCGACCGGCGTCACGGGGTGCTCCCGGTACGGCAAGGGCGCCTTCGTGGCCGGCGCGTTCGACCAGCGCATCGCCCTGACCATGCCGATCGAGTCCGGCAGCGGCGGCGTGGGCGCCTTCCGCTCGATCGCCGGGGAGAGCGGCGCCCAGCCCCTGAGCAGCGCCTACTCGGAGCAGCCGTGGCTGGGTGACGCGTTCGGCTCCTTCACCGGCAACCCGAGCGGCCTGCCGGTGGACACGCACGAGATCGTGGGCATGATCGCGCCGCGGGGACTGCTCGTCATGGACAACCCCCACATCGACTGGCTGGGCGCCCGGTCCGGGAGCGTGGCGGCGCTGGGCGGGGCGGAGGTCTACAAGGCGCTCGGCGCGGGGGGCAACATCTCCTACTGGTCCGACGTCCGGGACGGCACCCACTGCGCCGTCAGGTCCGAGTGGAGGGCGCCGCTGCAGCAGAACATCCAGAAGTTCCTGCTGAAGACGGGCAACGCCGCCGGCACGTTCCGGATCGCCCCCTCCAAGTCCGGCAACCTGTCCGAGTGGCGGAACTGGCAGACCCCCGCCCTCACCGACGACGGCACCTCCGGCGGCACCGCGGAGGGCACCACCACCGGCACGACCACCGGCACGACGACCGGCACGACCACCGGCACCACCGGGGGGAGCACCGGCGGCACGGACGGCGCCTGCACCGCCGGCTACCGCACCGTCGCCACCTGGTCCGGCGGCTTCCAGGGCGAGGTGACGGTCCGCAACAACGGCACCGGCACACTCGACGGCTGGACCGTCGGCATGACCCTGGCCCCCGGCCAGGCCATCGCCAGCATCTGGAACGGCCGGAACACCGGGACCAGCGGGACCGTCACGGTGCGCAACGCCGCCTGGAACGGCACCCTCGCGCCCGGGGGCACCGCCGCCTTCGGCTTCACCGCCACCGGCAGCTCCTCGACGGCGCCCGGCGCCGTCACCTGCACCGGCCCCTGACCCCTCCCCTCCTCCGGCCGTCCCGCCCCGGCACCGCGTCCACCGCCGGGGCGGGACCCCGCGGCCGCGCCTCCGCCCCCGCCCGGCACCGGGCGGGGGCTCATCCGCAGGAGGGGGAGAAGGGCACCTGCGGCACGTGCCGCTCCCACTGCCGCCGGGTCAGGGAGTCCCCCGTGGCGGCGCAGACGCGCCGGGCCGCCTGCTGTGCGTCCAGCCGCCACACCCGCGCCGTGACGTCGTAGCTCCCGCTGGCCAGGGTGGCGCCGTCCGGGCCGAACGCCACCGCGGTGACGGTGCCGGTGTGACCGGTCAGGGAGTCGCCCAACGGCTCGGGGCGCTCCGGGTCGCCGACGTCCCACAGCCGCACCGTGCGGTCACCGGACCCGCTGGCCAGGGTGGTCCCGTCCGGGCCGAACGCCACCGCGTGGACGGGCCCCTTGTGTCCGGTCAGCGGCCCGCCCAGGGGCCGCGGCCGCTCCGGGTCGCCGACGTCCCACAGCCGCACCGCGCGGTCCTCGCCCGCACTGGCCAGGACCTCCCCGCCGGGGGAGAAGGCCACCGAGGTCGCGATGTCGGTGTGGCCGTCCAGCGGACCGCCCAGAGGCCGCGGCCGCTCCGGGTCGCCGACGTCCCACAGCCGCACCGCGTTGTCGGCGCCCGCGGTGGCCATGACCCGCCCCCGCGGCGCGAAGGCCACCGAGGTGACGTCGTCGCGGTGGGCCTCCAGCGGCCCGCCCAGGGGCCGCGGCCGCTCCGGGTCGCCGACGTCCCACAGCCGCACCGCGCCCTCCTTCCCGGCACCGGCGAGGAGGCGCCCGTCGGAGGAGAAGGCCACCGACAGGAGGGCGCCGCTCCGGCCGTCCAGCGGCCCGCCCAGAGGTCGGGGGCGCTCCGGGTCGCCGACGTCCCACAGCCGCACCGTGCGGTCCTCGCTCGCGGTGGCCATGACCCGCCCCCGCGGCGCGAAGGCCACCGAGGTGACGTCGTCGCGGTGGGCCTCCAGCGGTTCGCCGATCAGCGTCGGACGCGCGGGGTCGCGCGTGTCCCACAGCCGCACCATGTGGTCGTCGCTGCTGCCGCTCGCCAGCAGGCGGCCCCGCGGACCGAACGCGACGGAGTTCACGGGGTTGGTGTGGCCGTCCAGCAGGCCGGCCGACCGGCGCCACAGCCGCACCGCGCCGTCCTGGCCGGCGCTGGCCAGAACGGTCCCGTCCGGGCCGAACGCCACCGACCAGACGCCGCCGGTGTGGTCGGTCAGCGGTTCGCCCAGGGGCTGGGGGTAGGCGGGATTGGCGACGTTCCACAGCCGCACCGCGTCGTCCTGGCCGGCGCTGGCCAGAACGGTCCCGTCCGGGCCGAACGCCACGGAGTCGACGGGGGCGCCGTGCCCGGTCAGGGGCTCGCCCAGGGGACGGGGGCGCCCGGGGTCGCGCGTGTCCCACAGCCGCACCGCGCCGTCCTGGCCGGCGCTGGCCAGGACCGCCCCGTCCGGGGCGAACGCCACCGACCAGACGGGGGCGCCGTGCCCGGTCAGGGACCCGCCCAGGGGACGGGGGCGCCCGGGGCGGCGGACGTCCCACAGCCGCACCGCCGCGTCGAACCCGGCGCTGGCCAGGGTGGCGCCGTCCGGACTGAACGCCACCGACCGCACGCTGTCGGTGTGGGCGTCCGGGATCGTGCCCAGGGGTCGGGGACGGACCGGGTCTCCGACGTCCCACAGCCGCACCGCCGCGTCGTCGCCGGCGCTGGCCAGGACCGTCCCGTCCGGGCTGAACGAGACGGAGACGACGTGCTCCGCGTGTCCGGTCAGGGGTCCGCCCAGCGGCCGGGGGCGCTCCGGGCGGCGGACGTCCCACAGCCGCACCGTGCGGTCGATCCCCGTGGTGGCCAGGGTGGCGCCGTCCGGACTGAACGCCACCGAGCGGACGCGCCCCTCGTGTCCGGTCAGCGGCCCGCCCAGCGGCCGGGGGCGGCCCGGTCCGCCGACGTCCCACAGCCGCACCGCCGCGTCGAACCCGGCGCTGGCCAGGGTGGCGCCGTCCGGACTGAACGCCACCGCGGTGACGGTGCCGGTGTGCCCGGTCAGGGGGGCGGACAGCGTGGTGTGGGCGTCGGAGATCAGCCTGGTGAGGCCCTCGGGGGTCCGCCGCATGCGGTGGGCGGCGAGGTTGAGCCGGGCGGAGAGCGAGGACTGCGCACCGCGCAGCTCCTCGGACTTCGCGGTGATCTGGTGGAAGACCGCGGCGTTGCGCTCGGCCCGGGCGGTGGCCCGTTGCTGGAACGCGACGACGGCGGTGCCCGAGACCAGCAGGAGCAGGGCGGTCAGGACGGCGGTCACCGTCCGGCGCCGCGCCACGGCTCGGCGCCGCTGCCGCACCGAGGCGGCGAGGAACTCCCGCTCCAGCGGCGTGAGTTCGCGGTGGCGGTCGGTCTCGGGGAACACCTCGCCCGCCATGGCGAGCCGGCTGCCCTGGTAGAGGGCCCCGGGGTCGCGGTCGAGGTCCTCCCAGCCGCGGGCGGCCTCGGTGAGCCGGCGGTGGACGCGCAGCTTGTCGCGCTCGGCGTCGATCCACCCGCGCAGCCTCGGCCAGGCGTCGATGAGGGCCTCGTGGGCGAGGTCGACCGTGCCGTCGGCGAGGGTGATCAGACGGGCCCCGGCCAGGCGCTCCACGACGGTGGAGACGTCGCGCGGGTCGCCGAGGTCCAGCTCGGCGCGGTCGGCGGGGCGGCGGGTGTCGGGCGTGCCGTCACCGGGCGCGACCAGGCGCAGCAGCAGCCGGCGGGCGAGGTCGGCCTGGGCCTCGGTCAGGCGGGCGAAGACCTCCTCGGCGGTGCGGGCGGCGGCCCCGTGCAGGCCGCCCGCCGTGTCGTACGCCGCCTGCGTCAGCATGCGGCCCCGGCGGTGCCGCCAGGTCTCCAGCAGCGCGTGGGAGAGCAGCGGCAGCGCGCCCGGCTCGTTCTCGGCCTCGTCCAGGAGGCGGGCCGTCAAGGAGCGCTCCACCTGGAGTCCGACGGCGGCCGCGGGCCTGACGATCGCCTCCCGCAGTTCGTCGCGGCTCATCGGGCCGGTCAGCAAGGTGGCGTCCTGCAGGGCGGCGGTGAGCCCGGCGTGCTCGGCGCACCGCCCCAGGAAGTCGGCCCGCACCGCGACGACCACGCGCAGCCGGCTGCCGTCGTCCCGCGCCGCCAGCAGCCGGTCGATGAAGGCCGCCCGTACGGCGGGGTCCCGGCAGACCGTGTACAGCTCCTCGAACTGGTCGACGATCAGCCAGGTGTCGCCGTCGGCGTCGGGCCGGGGTTCGAGCCGGGCCCCGTGGACGGCGAGGGGGTCGGCGCCCGGGGTGATGATCCGCACGGTCGCCGGGGGCGGTCCGCCGTCCCCGGCCCGTCGCAGCCGGGGGATCAGCCCGGCGCGCAGCAGTGAGGACTTGCCGCTGCCGGAGGGCCCGAAGACGGCGGTGAACCGGTGGCGCCGGGTGAGGCCGGCGAGCCGGTCGGCGAGGCGGTCGCGGCCGAAGAACAGGGGCGCGTCGTCCGGTTCGAACCGCGCCAGGCCGCGGTACGGCGGCTGCGCCCCGTCCCCGCCGCCGTCCTGCGGGCAGCCCGCCGCCTCCCGTTCCGCCTCCCGCCACCGCCGCTCCCATTCGGCGACGTCCCCGCCGCAGGCCCGTACGTAGGCGAGCGTGACCGGCAGCGTCGGCAGACTGCTCCCGGCCGCGGCCTGGGAGAGGGCGGTGACCGAGTAGCCGGCCTGCCGGGCCATCACGCGGTAGGTGGGCCCACCGGCCTCCCGGCGCAGTGCGCGCAGTGCGAGCGCGAACCGCTCCACCGGTCCCGCGTTCGGGTCGAGTTCGGCCTCGCGGCGCCCCATGCCCACCCCCGTAGCCGTCCGTGCAACGCCGATGACGGTAGGCAACGGAGGGGCGGCTCGGCAAGCGAAACGATTCTCCGGCCGGCGCGCGCGGCCGGACCGGCAGCGGGCGCGGCGGCGGCGGACGGGGCCGCAGGAGGCGGGATTGTTCACGGCCCGCTCCGGGTCGCTGAACAACCGCACGGCTGCTGGAGTGCGGACACGCACTCGGAACCACCGCGGGGAGGCACCGTGCGCCCGCTCTGCGCGGCCGCGGCACGAGCGCCTTCCCCGCGTCATCGGCACCCGTCCCCGGACCTCGTCTCCGCGGACGGGGCGAACGGCCCGGAACGGCCACGGCCGTTCCGGGGCCGGGAAAGGATCGACATGGCTCACCCGACACACGCCGCACCGGAATCCGGACCGCCCGGGCCCCGGCCGCACGACCCGCCGGCCGCCGCCCTCGGCAACGCCTCCCTGCTCGGCGTCGGCTACCTGCTGCTGGGGCGGCGCAGACTCGCCGTCGCCGCCGCGGCGGTCACCGCCGTGCTCGTCTGCGTCCTCTTCCGGGTCGCCCGGCCGTGGTGCGAGGCCGTCCTGCTCCTGTGGTGGGTGGCCGTCACCGCGCACGGTTGGTTCCTGGCGGGCGGACGGGGCGGAAGAGGCGGGCGGGGCGGAGGGGGTGCGGCGCGCGGGCGGCGGGCGGCCGCGCTCGGCGCCGCGTGCCTGGTGCTGCTGCCCGCGGGGTTCTGGCGGTTCGACGCCGCCGGGATCGAGCGGGACGTCGCCGAGGCCCACGGGAGGGGCGACTGCTCGCGGGTGCTGGCCGCCCAGGACGCGGTGCGCCTCCCCCACCGCGTGGCCGGCGCCCCGCTGACCGCCCGCGGCGACGGACTCGCCGAGGTCTGCGACCGGCTGGAGGGGGCCGGGGCCCGGCTCGGCCTGGAGCTGGACGACGGGACGCGCGCCGCCGACACCACCGAGGCCGCCAAGGTCGCCCGCAACCTCAAGGAGAGCTTCGACGTCCTCGCCTCGGCCCTCGCCGAACCCGGCAACGAGAAGGCCGTCCGGGCGACCCTGGAGCGATTCCTCGGCGCCCTGCCCGCCGACGGCCACTGCCGCACCGTCACGGTCACCGACTGGCTCCGCGGGAGGCACCCGGGCCAGGAGGCGCTGGACCGGTACGCCGGCGCCGTCGAGCGGGCCGTCGCGCGGACGGCACCCGCGGCGCTCGCCGGATGCGGTGACGACCTCGCGGACGCCGGGCAGTGGGAGGAGGCCCGGAACCACTACCGGCGGCTGCTCGACCGGTACCCCGGCGACGAACACGCGGACCGGGCCCGGAAGGGAGTGGCCCGGGCCACCAGGGCCATCGAACTGGCGAACGTCACGAGGCTCCTCGCGGGACCGGGCGACGAGCAGTCCGAGTACTGCTCCGCACCGGCGAAGTACAGCGGCGCCGCCCCCTACCGCAAGGGTAGGGCCAACCGCGCGCTGTTCAGCGGCCCCACCGAGTACACGGACCGGCTCCCCGACGAGTGGCAGACCGCCGCCCCCGCCGACGCCGTGCTGGTGGTCTGCGTGGAACAGCCCGAGTTCGGCACCCCCGTGCGGACCTGCCCCTACGAGCGCGAGCCCTCCGGCAGCACCAGGAACGTGACGTTCCACAAGATCGCGGTTCCCGTGAGGGCCTACGAGCTGCGGACCGGGAAGCCCGTGGCCGACCGCACGCTGGAGATCGGCGGCACGAGCTGCCCGGCGGTCATCACGTACTACACCGTCGGCGACCACGACTCCGGACCGCCGGACCAGTACGTCAGCCCGTCCGACGCCGACGTGCGCGCCGCCTTCGGGCCGCTGGTCGGGCGGTGAGCCGAAACCGGCGCCGCGCGGGGATTGTTCAGCAGCCCGTTCCGGGTCGCTGAACAACCGCGCGGCCGCTGGGATGGCGGCACAGGATCCCGATCACCGCAGGGAGAGACCATGCACGTGCACACGGGGACCGCGGCGGTCCCCCGACGTCCCGCCGCCCGCATCCGGCGGCACGGTCCGGGGGCCGCCGTCGCGGCGTGCCTGACGGTCCTGCTGGGAGCCGGATGCGGCTCCCCGGACGGCGGCGGTGCGGCCGGCGGCACGGGGAGGCCGGCCGCACCGCCGTCGTCGCCCACCGCCCCCGCCTCGCCCTCCTCACCCGCCGTGTCTGCCCCGTCTGCCTCACCTGCCTCACCTGCCTCGTCTGCCTCGCCCGGCCGCCCGTCGCCGCCCGCCTCCTCGCCCCCGCCGGCGCACCGGGCGACGAAGGACCTGGGCACCTGCCGCGACGGCGCCTGCACGGTCGAGGTCCGGGAAGGCACCGTCATCCCGTTCGGGGCCGGCGTGCGGCTGCCGGACCTGCGCATCGACGCGGTCGGCCCGTCGGGCGTCGACATGACGGCCCGGGGGGACGGGGTGATGTTGCGGCTCGGGGGCCAGAGCCCCGGCCAGGGCGGCCCCTCCAAGCTCAACGAGACCCACGTGGAGGTCCTGGCGATCGAGGGCGACACGGCCGTGCTGCGCCTCTCCCCCGCCCGCGGGTGACCGCCCGGGGCCGGGCGGGGCGGGCGCCCCGCACCCGCGGGGGCCTTCCGGCCCTTCCCGCCCGGCTCACCGGACCCGCTGCGGAGCGTGGTGGGTCAACCGGGTGTTCACCCGATGTCGCCCTGGAAACCGCACACGGTGCGGGGCGAACCGGGTAGGCGGAGCCATGGGCGG
Source organism: Streptomyces desertarenae (assembly GCF_042681365.1). NCBI lineage: Bacteria > Bacillati > Actinomycetota > Actinomycetes > Kitasatosporales > Streptomycetaceae > Streptomyces > Streptomyces desertarenae. The sequence continues at coordinate 135,965 of NZ_JBHUFU010000007.1, forward strand.
CGCACGGCCTCCCTCGCCTCCCGCCGGCGCGGCACCGGAGTCCGGGCCGGCGCGTCCGAGCCGTGCGCACGCACCGCACGGAGGCCGGCTCCCCTGCCTCCCCATGTCACCACGGAGGCACCCATGACCCCTGAGGACGGCGGCGAGGACCTGCTGGAGGGACTGACCGTCAACGACCGGCGGCCCGAGCAGCCGGTCCTGCTCGACGGCGACGGGCGGCCGCTGGAGACCTGGCGGGAGAACTACCCCTACGACCGCAAGATGCCGCGCCGGGAGTACGAGCGCACCAAGCGCATCCTGCAGATCGAGCTGCTCAAGTTCCAGCGCTGGGTGAAGGAGACCGGGCAGCGCGTGGTCGTGGTGTGCGAGGGCCGGGACGCGGCCGGCAAGGGCGGCACCATCCAGCGCTTCACCGAGCGCCTCAACCCGCGCGGCGCCCGGGTGGTGGCGCTGGAGAAGCCCACGGAGCGCGAGGCCGGGCAGTGGTACTTCCAGCGGTACGTGGCGCACCTGCCCTCCCCGGGGGAGATCGTCTTCTTCGACCGGTCCTGGTACAACCGGGCCGGCGTCGAGCGGGTCATGGGGTTCTGCACCCCGGACGAGTACCGGCACTTCCTGCACCAGGCCCCCGTCTTCGAGCGGCTGCTCGTCGAGGACGGCGTCCTGCTGGTGAAGTTCTGGTTCTCCGTCTCGCAGGCCGAGCAGCGCACCCGTTTCGCGATACGGCAGATCGACCCCGTCCGCCAGTGGAAGCTGTCCCCCACCGACCTGGCCTCCCTGGACCTGTGGGACGCCTACACCGCCGCCAAGGTCGACATGTTCCGCGCCACCGACACGCCGTACGCGCCCTGGACGGTGGTGAAGAACAACGACAAGAAGCGCGGCCGCCTCGAAGCCATGCGCAGCCTGCTGTGGCGCGTCGACTACGCCAACAAGGACGAGGCGGCCGTCGGCACGCCGGACCCCCTCATCGCCGGCGCCGCCCACACCCTCCTGGAGCCCGGGGAGGAGCCCACCGACCTCTCGCCCACCCCGCTCACCGGACGGCTGGAGGGCCCCGGCGCCCACCCGGACGAGGGCAGCCGCCAGGGCCGGGAGCGGGGCTCCGGTGGCGGAGGACCGTGACGCCCCGGCCGCGGCCGGGGCGCGCTCGCGCGGGCCGGCCCGCCGCACGGCGGGGCGGGACACCTGTCCGACGCGAGCCCCCGGATGCGCAGCACCGGCCCTTTCACCTTCTCGAGCCACGGCGCATGACGGCCGTCGGAGTCAGGGAGAGCCCGCCGGCAGTCGCAAGCACCCCGGCCGCCAGAAGCGCATGGTTCCGGATCCGAGCGCCCAGGACGACGCAGAACAAGCCGAACAACGTCCCCACCACCACGAACCACACCAGTTTCCCGACCGGGCTGATCGACACGATGCCCTCCTTCTCCGGATCCACACGTTCCCTGCGATGCACACGTGCGAAGTACAGTGCCCATCGGTTGCAGCTTCCGGGCAGCAGCCCGGAGAGGCCGCCACCCGGAAGCTCTGATCTCCGGTTCCGCTGCCCCGGGAGGGGACGAGGGCTGCTGCCGCTCCGCGCACCGGTACACCGCCTCGTCCGGGGCGGGGCGAGGCGGGCCGGTGAGGCCCCGGTGACGTCAGGGTCCCACCAGGGCGTCTCGTCGGCTGGAGATCCTCGATCTCACTGTCGGCCCCTGCTTGTGCGGCCGGCGGCAACCTCACAGCCGGTCAACGGCGAACAGGAGCACGCCCATCACTCCAAGCCCGAGACCGATCCGGATAAGGGTAGCCAGCACAGATTTATTCATGACATACACGCATCGATCATTCCGAGTCCGGCACCGGCGAATCCAAGCCGGCACCAGTGGCACCCAGCGAAGCCGGCGTGGAAAGACCTCCCGAGCCGAACACTGGGGCAACTCCGGCCCCGAAGGAGAGTGCTCCGCCGACCACTGAGAGCGCGCCTCCGACGCATCCCGGTGCCGACGTTCCCTGGGGATCGGTGCAGTTGACGGGGTCGCCACTCGCGTAGAGGCAGGGGTTGGTCTCCTGGCCCGAGGGGTCGGGCTGGGTGAAGCGGCCCAGGTGGGGGTCGTAGTAGCGGGCGCCCATCTTGTACAGCCCCGTCGGGTCGAGGTAGGTGCCGGTGAAGCGGTAGGGCTGGGGCACCGTCTCGGTCGGGGTGGTGCGGGGCAGGCCGGTGGGCCCGTAGTCGTAGGTGTGGGTGCGCTGGCCGTCGGCGTCGACCAGTCCCATGACCGAGCCGAGCGCGTCGGTGAGGCAGTAGTGGCTCTTCCCCCCGGTCCTCATGGAGTTGAGGGTGCCCGACGGTTCGCGGACGAATCCGGTGTCGGCGCCGGCGGTGGTCTGGGCGGCCAGGCAGGCGGTGCGCCCACCCGGCCGCGCGTCGGCTCACGGATCACTCCAGTGACCGTTCCTCGTCGCCGAACAGGCCCCCCTCGGTGGTGGAACGCTATGACGTCATGGTTTGTGGCGAGTGGTCACCCGAAGCGCTATCAAAGCAAGTGCCGCCAACCCTGCCACGACCGTACCGGCAACACGCAGGGCCGGGTGATTTGAGCCCAGGAAAAGACCGGCTGTCAGAGCGGTGAACAGCACGATCACAAGCAACGGAACCAACAGGCTTTCTGTTTTCCCGGTTGGCACTTTGTTCCTCTCCGGATCAGGGGTCTGTCAAACGTTCGGTGCAATTGGGGTGGTCGAGGTTACTGACGGGCCGCCGGCAGGCGGCCGTCGAAGGTGATGTCGAAGGCGTTCAGCGCGGTCTTCCAGCGCATGGTCCAGCGGGCCTGGCCCTTGCCGGCGGGGTCGAGGGACATGATCGCCATGTGGACGCACTTCGGGGCGGCCTGCTCGTTGGGAAAGTGTCCGCGGGCCTTGACCGCCCGCCGGATCCGCGCGTTCACCGACTCGATCGCGTTGGTGGTGCAGACGATGCGGCGGATCTCGGCATCGAACTGCAGGAACGGAGTGAACTCTCCCCCAGATTCTGTCCGGGGGCACCCCCACCCAGGCGTTTCCCCACAGCTTCACGATCGCCGGATACTTCCGGCCCCAGGCGTCGGCGAACTCGGCGAACCGGTCCAGGGCGGCCTCCTCGGTCGGTGCGGTGGGGGTACCTCCCGCTTGCGGGGGAGAGACGGGCTTGAGGAGCTTGGCGATCTTGTCCCAGTCCTGATGGGCGGCATAGCGGAAGGGGTTCCGCAGCAGGTGCACCACGCAGGTCTGCACGATCGTCTTCGGCCGGACCGCGTCCCCTGCCTCGGGCGGGGCCCTTGAGCCCGCCGCAGACCAGCATCAGCACGTCGCCCACGCCGCGGTTCTTGATCCCGGTGAGGATGTGCGGCCAGTGCTTGGCGCCCTCGCCGCCGTCACCGGCCCACAGGCCCGGGATCTCCCGCCGGCCCTCGACCGTGACGGCCAGGGCGACACAGCTAGGCCGGTTGGCCACCGCACCGTCGCGAATCTTCACGTGGATGGCGTCGATGAAGACGACCGGATGGACCGGGCCGAGGGGTCGGCTCTGCCCTTCGGCCATGCCCTCGAGGACCTTGCCGGTGATGGTGGAGATGGTCTGGCGGGAGACGTCGGCGCCGTAGACCTCGGCCAGGTGGGCCTGGACCTCTCCGGTGGTCAGACCCTTGGCGGCCAGCGAGATGACCATCTCGTCGACACCGGTCAGGCGCTTCTGCCGCTTCTTGACGATCTTCGGTTCGAAGGAGCCGTCCCGGTCGCGGGGCACGGTTGTCTCCACTGGCCCGACGCCGGTCAGCACGGTCTTGGAGCGGGTGCCGTTACGGGAGTTGCCGCCGTTCCTGCCCGCCGGATCGTGCTCGTCATAGCCGAGGTGGTCGGTGATCTCACCTTCCAGGGCGGACTCCAGCAGCCGCTTGGTCAGCTGTTGCAAAGGACGGCGCGCAGCTCGCCGTCGCCCCGGAGGCGTGGAGCGACTTCCTCACCCACGCGGCCCGGGGCTGACCTCTCGCGCAACCGGGTGCCCCGCACCGGACCGCGTCCGGTGCGAGGCGCTCGGTTCGTTGCGGCGGCGGCCGTCAGCCGGCGTCGAGTCGGGCCACCAGCCGCCTGGGCGCGATGGTGCGGTAGCTCTCCTCCACCCAGTCGCACAGCAGCTCCGCGTCCGGCGCGCCCGGTTCGCCCAGCGGGACCGTCACCCAGCCCGCCCGGCCGAGCCCGTAGCCGGTGGGTACGGCGCCGGGGGCGGACATCGCGTGGGCGTGGGCCTCGGGATCGGTGAGTTTGACGGTGACGGTGGGCGGGGAGTCGCCCTGTCCGGCGACGAGGTGGCCGAGGAAGAGGAAGACGAAGATCTTCCGGTTGACCTTGACCACGGACTCGCCCCAGGGGAAGTCCTCGTACGCGCCGGGCAGTTCGAGGGCGAACTCCCGCACCCGCTCCCGCCGCGCGTCGCCGCGCCTCTTCGCACGCTCGTCCATGCCCCCACCGTAGGGTCGGACACCGACAGAGGTTTCCGTCCGCTTCCCTTCTCACCCCCAGGAGGCGCAGAGTGCCCCGGAACGATCGCGAGCATGACGTGGTGCTGTTCGGCGCGACCGGTTTCACCGGCCGGCTGACCGCCGAGTACCTGGCCGCCCACGCCCCCGACGGCTGCCGCTGGGCCCTGGCGGGGCGCAGCCGCGACAAGCTGCTGGGGCTCCGCGAGCGGCTGGCCGGGATCAACCCGGCCTGCGCCGGACTGCCGCTGCTGCACGCCGACGTCGGCGACGCGGGCTCGCTGCGCGCGGTCGCGGAGAGCACCCGCGCGGTCGCCACCACCGTCGGCCCCTACGTCCACCACGGCGAGCCCCTGGTGGCCGCGTGCGCCGAGGCCGGGACGGACTACGTGGACCTGGCCGGCGAACCGGAGTTCGTCGACCGGATGTACCTGCGCCACCACGGGCGGGCCCGCGAGCGCGGGGCGCGGCTGGTGCACGCCTGCGGGTTCGACTCCGTGCCGTACGACCTGGGTGTGCTCTTCACCGTCAAGCAGCTCCCCGAGGGCGTGCCGCTGCGGGTCGACGGCTACGTCCGCGCCCGCGGCGCCTTCTCCGGCGGCACGTTCGCCTCCGCGCTGACGGCGTTCTCCCGGCGGCGGGAGACGCAGACCGCGGCGTGGGAGCGGCGGCGGGTGGAGCCCCGTCCGGCCGGGCGCCGGATCAGCACCCCGCTGGACCGGCCGCGCCGCAGCGGCAAGGCGGGGGCGTGGGCGGTGCCGCTGCCCACCCTCGACCCGCAGATCGTCGCCCGCTCGGCCGCCGCGCTGGACCGCTACGGGCCGGACTTCCGCTACCGCCACTACGCGGCCGTCCGCCGGCTGCCCGCCGCGGTGGGCGGCATCGCCGGGGTCGGCGCGCTCTACGCACTCGCCCACGTCCCCTCCGCCCGCCGGGCGCTGTCGGCCCGGCTGGCGCCGGGCGACGGGCCGGATCCGGAGCGGCGGGCGAAGAGCTGGTTCTCGGTCCGCTTCTTCGGCGAGGGCGGGGGCCGGCGCGTGGTCACCGAGGTCTCCGGCGGCGACCCGGGGTACGGGGAGACGGCGAAGATGCTGGCCGAGTCGGCGCTGTGCCTGGCCCTGGACGAACTGCCCGAGACCTCGGGGCAGGTCACCACGGCGGTCGCCATGGGAGACGCCCTGACCGAGCGCCTGGTGCGGGCCGGGATCTCCTTCCGGGTGGCCTTCTCCTCGGAGCGCTCCTGAGGGGCGCCCGCGCCGGGACGCACGGAGCCGGCACGGAGGGCGGAACCGGGCGCGGAGGGGCGGAGGGCAGGGCCTGACGGCCGTCAGGCCCCGGTCGCCCAGGAGGTTATGACGTAGACCATGGCGACCACCCAGCCCAGGGCGAGCGTCCCGGCCAGGCCGAACGCCAGGGCGGGGCCGCGCCCGAGGTCCGAGGCCAGGGTGGGGGTCAGTTCCGGGGTGCGGTGCGTGCGTTCCATGATCCGATCCATGCCTTCAGCCTGCCGTCCACGACGGGGTCCAAACATCCGTACGGGTACTCAGTTCCGTTGGTGATCACCGTAGTTGCCGGTACCGACAGCGGCCCTCCGGCCGGACGGCCCCGCGGCACGGCACAATGCGGGCATGGAGCAGCGACCCTGGGACCGGTTGTGGGCCGAGCTGGGCGGCGACCCGGCCCTGGCCGAGCGCGTCCGCCTCGTCCGGCGCGGCACCCCCGCGCCCGTCCTGCCCGCACGGCTGCCGGTGCGGGAGTCGGCGCGGGCCGCGGTCGCGGTGTGCGCCCTGGCCGCGGCCGAGGCGGCGGCCCGGCGCTCCGGCGGCGCCGTCCCCCGGGTGCGGGTCGACGACGGCGCGGTGGCCACCGCGTTCACCAGCGAGCGCCATCTGCGGATCGACGGCCGTCCGGCCGCTACGTTCGCGCCGCTCTCCCGCTTCTGGCGCACCGCGGACGGCTGGGTGCGCACCCACGCCAACTACCCCCACCACCGCGCCCGGCTGCTGGCCGCGCTCGGCGTCCCCGACGGCGGCGGGGCGCCGGTGGAGGCGGTCGCCGCCGAACTCGCGGGCCGCCGCGCCGAGGAGGTCGAGGAGGCGGTGTACGCGGCGGGCGGCCTCGCCGTCGCCGTCCGCACGCCGAGGGCGTGGGCGGCCCACGCCCAGGGCGCGGCCGTGGCCGGGCTCCCGCTGGTGGGGCGCGAGCGGCTGGACGACGCGCCCGCGCCGCCGCTGCCGCCGTCCGGGCCCCGTGTGCTGGACCTCACCCGGGTCATCGCCGGGCCGGTGGCCACCCGCACGCTGGCGCTGCTGGGCGCCGACGTGCTGCGGATCGACCCGCCCGGCCTGCCCGAGAGCGCGGACGCCCACGCCGACACCGGCTTCGGCAAGCGCTCGGTGCTGCTGGACCTCTCCTCCCGCTCCGGCCGCAGGGCCTTCGGGGAGCTGCTGGCGCAGGCCCACGTCGTGGTCGCCGGCTACCGGCCCGGCGCGCTGGACCGCTTCGGGCTGTCGGCCCGGGAGCTGGCCGAGCGGCGGCCCGGCGCGGTGGTCGCGGAGCTGAGCGCCTGGGGCGGCGCCGGGGCGGGACCGTGGGGCGGGCGGCGCGGGTTCGACAGCCTGGTGCAGGCGGCGAGCGGCATCGCGGTGGCGGAGGGGCACTCCGACGGCCGGCCGGGCGTGCTGCCCGCACAGGCCCTGGACCACGGCACGGGCTACCTGCTGGCCGCCGCCGTGCTGCGCTCCCTCACCGACCAGCGCGACGGCGGACCGGACGGCGGCGGCACCCGGCGCGTGCGCCTGTCCCTGGCCCGCACCGCGCACTGGCTGCTGCACGAACTGGAGACCGAGCCCGGAGCGGCGGACGGGCCGCGGGAGCCGTACGACCCGGCCGACTGGCTCGCCGAGGCCGACAGCCCCCTGGGGCGGCTGCGCCACGCCGTCCCGCCGGTGGTGTACGAGGGCGGCCCCCGCGGCTGGAGGCGCCCGCCGGGGCGTCCGGGCGCGGACGGGCCCGTGTGGGTGTGAGGGCGGGCGGGTCAGTCGTCCCCGCCGCCCGGCCGCCTGCCGTGGCCGTGATCGTGGCCGTGACCGTGGCCGTGACCGCGCTCGCGCTCCAGCCGCTTGCGCTCCTCGCGCTGCCCCTTGCGCTCCACCCCGACGCCGCCCCAGAAGGCGAAGCCGCTGACCACCACCCGGGGTGCGCCGGGCTCGCCCCGGCCCGCGGCCCTGTGGTCGAAGCCGCCCATGACGCCGATGCCGCGCACGTCGACCTCGGCCTCGTCCGGGACGACCACGTGGATGCCGCCCATGATCGCGAAGCAGCGGATCTCCACCTCGCGGTCCTCGAAGTACGCCTCGCGCAGGTCGATCTCCCCGCCGCCCCAGAAGGCGAAGCCGGTGAAGCGGCGGGGAGCGGTCCACGCCCCCCTGCGCACGAAGCCGCCCATGACCGCCACTCCGCTGCGGGAGGTGGGCTTGCCGCCGAAGCGATCGGCCCAGCCGCGGCGGCCCCCCGCGGGCTCGGCCGGCGTGGTCGGCGCGGTGGTCCGGGGCAGGTCCCTCACCAGCGGCGCCAGCTCGCCCTGGGTGCGGGCGGTGTAGGCGGAGTCCAGCCGCTCCTGGAACTCCTCCATGTCGAGGCGGCCCTCGGCCACCGCCTCGCGCAGTACCTCGGCCACACGTTCCCGGTCGGCGTCGGAGGCCCTCATCTCGGGCAGGTCTTCGGTCATGGCGGCAGGCTACCGGCCGGGTCCGCTCCGGAACCGGCCGGAGCGGACCCGTTCCGGCCGCCGGTCAGGCCAGGTCGATGCCCGGGTAGAGCGGGTGACCGGCCAGCAGGTCGGCGGCGCGTCCGGCGACGGACTCGGCGACCTTGGGCTCCAGCTCGTACCGGGCCCTGGAGGGGGCGCCGGCCGCGGTGGTGCCGGGCTCGGCGGCGGTGAGGACGGTGTGGATCAGGTCGGCGACCTCGTCCATCTCCGCCGTGCCCAGACCGCGCGTGGTCAGCGCCGGGGTGCCGATGCGGATGCCGGAGGTGTACCAGGCGCCGTTGGGGTCGCGCGGCACGGCGTTGCGGTTGGTGACGATGCCGGCGGCCAGCAGGGCGTCCTCGGCCTGGCGCCCGGTGAGGCCGTAGCCGGAGACGTCCACCAGGGCCAGGTGGTTGTCGGTGCCGCCGGTGACGAGGGTGGCGCCGCGGCGCATCAGGCCCTCGGCGAGCGCGGCGGCGTTGTCCACCACCTGGCGGGCGTAGGCGCGGAAGTCGGGCCGCCGGGCCTCGGCCAGGGCCACGGCCTTGGCGGCCATGACGTTGGGCAGCGGGCCGCCGAGCACCATGGGGCAGCCGCGGTCGACGTGCTCGGCCAGCGCCTCGTCGCACAGCACCATGCCGCCGCGCGGGCCCCGCAGGGACTTGTGGGTGGTGGTGGTGACGATGTTGGCGTGCGGCACGGGGTCGAAGTCGCCGGTGAAGACCTTGCCCGCGACGAGGCCGGCGAAGTGGGCCATGTCGACCATCAAGGTGGCGCCGACCTCGTCGGCGATCTCCCGCATGATCCGGAAGTTCACCTTGCGGGGGTAGGCGGAGTAGCCGGCGATCAGGACCAGCGGGCGGAACTCGCGGGCGGCGGCGCGCACCGCGTCGTAGTCGAGCAGGCCGGTGGCCGGATCGGTGCCGTAGCTGCGCTGCTCGAACATCTTGCCCGAGATGTTGGGGCGGAAGCCGTGGGTGAGGTGGCCGCCGGCGTCCAGGGACATGCCCAGCATCCGCTGCCCGCCCAGTTCGCGCCGCAGCGCCTCCCAGTCCTCGTCGGTCAGGTCGTTGACGTGCCTGGCCCCGGCGCGCTCCAGGGCCGGGCTCTCCACGCGCTGGGCGAGGACGGCCCAGAAGGCGACGAGGTTGGCGTCGATGCCGGAGTGCGGCTGGACGTAGGCGTGGGGGGCGCCGAACAGTTCGCGGGCGTGCTCGGCGGCGAGTGCCTCGACGGTGTCGACGTTGCGGCATCCGGCGTAGAAGCGGCGGCCGACGGTGCCCTCGGCGTACTTGTCGCTGAGCCAGTTGCCCATGGCCAGCAGCACCGCCGGGGAGGCGTAGTTCTCGCTGGCGATCAGCTTGAGGGAGGCGCGCTGGTCGGCGATCTCGGCGCCGATGGCGTCGGCGACGCGCGGTTCGACCGCGCGGATCACGTCCAGGGCGCTGCCGAAGGCCGTGGAGGCGGTCGCTGCGGTGCTCGGGGTGGGGTCGGTGGCCATGGGCCCTCTCCTTGACGTCCTCGACGACGGTCCGGGCGGCCCAGGCGCGCGGCTCTTCTTCGCGTGCGGGACGGTCCGCGGCGAGGGCCGCTCCCCGATGGTCGGTTCCATCCGAATGCGCCAGTCACGGCCCGCCGCCGAGCCTAGCACTCGCGCGCGGCCCGGCCCTGAGGCACGGTGGAACGAGAACCGAACGCGCCCCCACCCACCGCAGGAGGCCACCATGAGCGACCACACCTACCGGGTGACCGAGATCGTCGGCACCTCGCACGAGGGCGTCGACCAGGCGATCCGCAACGGGCTCGAGCGCGCCTCGCAGACCCTGCGGCACCTGGACTGGTTCGAGGTGACGCAGGTCCGGGGCAACATCGCGGACGGTGCGGTCGAGCACTACCAGGTCTGTCTGAAGGTCGGTTTCCGCCTGGAGGAGGGGCAGTAGTCCGCGGGCCCCGCGCTCCCCCGGAACCGCGCGGTACGGCCCGTCCCTCCCGGCCCCCGGCGGCTCCGCCGCGGCGGGTCCGCCGTCCCCGCCGCCCGGTCGGGGGGGACGGGAGGGGTAGGAACGCCGTGGCGTGGCACTCGGACGTCCGGAAGTCTCGACATTCCGGCCGTTCTCCGGTCGTTCCGGGAGGAATGCAGCATGCCCACGGCAGCCACCAACCGTCCGGTGTCGATCACCGACGCACCGGCCCACAGCCGGTTCGAGGCGCGGATCGGCACGACACTCACCGGTTTCGCCGACTACGTGCGCGCCGGCGACCTGGTGTCCTACCCGCGGGTCGTGGTGTCCCGGCCCTTCCTCGGGCAGGGCATCGGCGACCGGCTCGTGCGGACCGCCGTGGAGGACGCCCGGCGGCGCGGCCTGCGGATCAGGCCCGCCTGCGCCTTCGTGGAGCAGTGGCTCGCGCTGAACCCCGAGTACCGGGACCTGGTGGCCGGGGAGCCCGGCACCGGCGCCGCCGGCGGACGGGGGTGACAGGGCCCGGCCGGTGGCCGCGCGGCGGCGCGCGCCCACCGGCCGGGCGGTGCGGGTCAGTCCCCGGGCCGCCGGGCGGCCCGGGCCGCGCTCACGGGGTGTTCCACTTCTGGTTGGCGGCTCCCGTGCAGGTCCAGATCTGCGTCTTGGTGCCGTTGGCGGAGTTGTGGTCCCTCACGTCCAGGCACTTGTCGGCGCGGGGGTTGACGATGTCCCGGGCCGGGGTGACCACCCACTGCTGGGCGGCCGTGCCGTTGCAGTCCCAGATCTGGACGGGCGTGCCGTCCGCCGTCCCGGCGCCGGAGACGTCCAGGCACTTGCCCAGCGCCCGGATGGTGCCGTCCGCGCCCACGGTCCACTGCTGCGCGGCGTTGCCGTTGCAGTCGTGGATCTGCACCGGGGTGCCGTTGGTGCTGTCCGCCCAGGCCACGTCCAGGCACTTGCCGGCCAGGCCCGTGATCGTACCGGTGCGTCCCCCGCCGCCGCCGCTGTCGCCACCGGTGACGCGGACGTAGTCGACGACCATCCGCTGCGGGAAGACGGTGCTGCCGTCGGGGAGGCCGGGCCAGTCGCCGCCCACGGCGAGGTTGAGGATCAGGAAGAACGGCTTGTCGAAGACCCACCGGTCGCCGCCCAGGTCGGCCGGGGTGCGGCGCTGGTAGACCTGGCCGTCCACCGACCAGGTGATGGAGTTCGGCGCCCAGTCGACGGCGAAGGTGTGGAAGTCGTCGGCGAACGCCCGGCCGCCCGGCAGGGTGTAGGAGGCCCCGATGCCCTCGCCGCCGGAGTAGCCGGGGCCGTGGAGGGTGCCGTGCACCGTGCCCGGCTCGTAGCCGACGTTCTCCATGACGTCGATCTCACCGCTGTTGGGCCAGCCGACGCCGGGGTTGTTGATGTCCGCGCCCAGCATCCAGAACGCCGGCCACATGCCCTGGCCGCGCGGGATCTTGATGCGGGCCTCGATGTGCCCGTAGGTGGTGGTGAACTTCCCCGCGGTGTTCATCCGGGCGGAGGTGTACTCGCACCGGCCGTACCAGCACTGGTAGTTGCGGGGGTTCTCCTTGCGGGCGGTGATCACCAGGTTGCCGCCGCCGTCGAGGGCGGCGTTGGCGTTGCCCGGGGTGTAGTACTGCCGCTCGTGGTTGTTGCCGCTGTTGTCGCCGGTCTCCAGCTGCCACTTGGAGCCGTCGACGGCCGCTCCGGCCGGCCCGTCGAAGGTGTCCTCGAAGAGCACGGCCATGGGCGCGGCGCCGGCCGCCTCGGCGGGGCCGGCGCTCCGCTCCGCCGTCGCCGCGGACGCTGCGCCGTCCGCCGGTCCGGCCGTCGCCGTCCCGGTGACGGCCAGGGTCAGGGCCAGGCCCAGCAGCGCCGCCGCCGAGGCCCAGGGGCGGGTCCGGCGTCTGCCGCGGCCGGGCCGCGGCGGCGCCTCGGCGGTGCCGGGGGTGTGGGGGGTGGGGTTCATGGCCACATCGCTTCCGTCTGTCGTCGAAAGGTTTCGGTGGTCGGGTGGCGCCCCCGTCCGCGCGGGTCCGCCGCGGCGGCCGTCTCCCCGGGTGGGGCGGGAGGAGCCGGGGAACCGCCGCGGGGCGCGGGGTCAGCTCGTGCGGGACGGGGGCACCGGGTCGGCGAGGGCGGGCGGACGGCTCTCGGCACACCGGATGCCCGCTCTCCGGGCTTGCTTCGGGGCGTGAGTCAACTCCCGGGGGAAGCACGGCGTCAAGCCCTTGGACGAGACCAATCCGTCTTCAAGAAATGAACAAGAGAGCGCTCTTGAGAGCGCTCTCACACATTCCTCATCAATCTTGGTGTGAAGTCTTGACGACTGGTCCAACTGCCGTTTGACTCCCTGCCCATGCCCGGCACCGGTCCCGGAACCGGTGCCGCCGCTCCTGCCCGGCCCCGCCCGCGCGCCCTGCCGGACCGGCCGCCGGGCCCCCGCAGAACCACCGGATCCCGCCGAACCGCCGAGGAGTGCCATGCGCGTCACCATCGCCGACGTCGCCCGCGCCGCCGGCGTCAGCAAGTCGACGGTCTCCCGGGTGCTCAACTCCAAGGGCGAGGTCGACGCCCGCACCGCCCGGCGGGTGCGCCACGTCATCGACCGGCTGGGGTACGTGCCCAGCTCGCGCGCCGTCGGGCTGGCCCGGGGCCGCGGCCGCACCCTCGCCGTGCTCACCCCGTCGCTCTCCTGGCCCTGGGCGGCCGAGGTGCTCCAGGGCGCGGTGGACGCCGTCGAGGCCGCCGGCTACGGGCTGCTGCTGTTCACCCGGGGCCGCGGCCGGGAGTCGATGGCCCGGTTCGCCGGGCAGGTGTCGGCCAGCGCCTTCGACGGCCTGCTGGTGGTCGAGCCGGAGTGGCAGATCGAGGCCGCCGCCACGCTGCACCGCACGGGCCTGCCCGTGGTGCTGGTCGACGACCGGGCCCGCCACCCGTCCTTCCCCTGCGTGGCCACCACCAACGCCCTCGGCGGCGAGCTGGCCGCGCGCCACCTGCTCGCCCTGGGGCGCCGCGCACCGCTGGTGGTCACCGGGCCGCAGCGGTTCGGTTCCGTGCGCGACCGGCTGGACGGCTTCGTCCGCACCCTGGAGGCGCACGGCGTGGAGCACGACCCGCGGCGCACCGTGGAGGGCGACTTCACGGTGCGCTCCGGCGCGGAGGCGGTGGAGAAGCTGCTGGCCGACGGCCAGGACCTGGACGCCGTCTTCGCCCACAACGACCTCGGCGCGGCCGGCGCCCTGCAGGCCCTGCGCGCCGCCGGGCGGCGGGTGCCCGAGGACGTCGCCGTGGTCGGCTTCGACGACGTGCCGCTCGCCGCCTGCACCGATCCGCCCCTGACCACCGTCCGCCAACCCCTGCGCGAGCTGGGCGCGGCGGCGGCGGACCTGCTGCTCTCCCGGCTGGACGGGAAGCCGCCGCCCGCGGAGCCCGTGGTCCTGCCCACCGAGCTGGTGGTCCGGGACTCGGCACCCGCCCCCGTCCCCTGACCGGCCGCCACCCCGCCCCACCCCGAGCCCCACCCCGAGCCCCACACCGCCGCGGAACCGTCGTGAGAGCGCTCTCACGAGCGTGAGAGCGCTCTCAGAACTCCCGGCCCCTCCCTCACCCACCGCGACACCCGGAAAGACCCACGGAGGAGAGACACCATGAGAGTCCGGCCCCGCACCAGAGCCGCCGCCGCGGCGGCCCTGGGCACCACCGTCCTGCTCGCCGGCTGCACCGCCGGCGCCCCCGGAGCGGGCGGTTCGCAGCCCGGGGGCGACGAGGGCGTGCTGACCGTCGGCATGCCCAACGGCCCGCAGACCAACAACAGCAACCCGTTCCTGGGCACCTCCGCGGGCGCCTCCCTGGGCTACCGGCACATGATCTACGAGCCGCTGGTGATGGTGAACGGCGTCCGTCCCGCCGACAAGGGAACGCCCTGGCTGGCCAGCGAGTGGACGTGGTCGGACAACTACACGAAGCTCCGGCTCACCGTGCAGTCCGGACCCACCTGGTCCGACGGCGAGAAGTTCACCGCCGAGGACGTGGAGTTCACCTTCGAGCTGATCAAGAAGAACCAGGCGCTGAACACCAACGCCATCCCCTTCGGTGACATCAGCCGCAAGGGCGACACGGTCGAACTGTCCTTCCCCGAATCGCAGTTCGTCAACCAGAGCAAGATCCTGAGCACCTTCGTCGTGCCCGAGCACATCTGGTCGAAGGTGGAGAACCCGGAGACCTGGCCCAACAAGGAGCCGGTGGGCACGGGTCCGTTCACGCTCAAGAGCTTCACCCCGCAGACCATCACGCTCACCGCCCGCGACACCTACTGGCAGGAGGAGCCCAAGGTCAGGGAGTTGCGCTACACCTCCTACAACGACAACAACGCGCAGACCACCGCCCTGGCCAACGGCACCTGCGAGTGGTCCTTCGTCTTCACCCCCGACTACAAGAAGATCTACGTCGCCAAGGACCCCGAGCACAACAAGCTCTGGTTCCCCTCCGGCCTGGGCGTCCACGGGCTGTGGTTCAACACCGCCAAGAAGCCCTTCGACGACCCGGCGCTGCGCCGCGCGATCAACCACGTGGTCGACCGCGAGGCCATCCACGTGCGGGCGCAGGCCACGCTCTACCCGGAGATCGAGAGCGTCACCGGCATCCCGCTGCCGGCCGGCGAGTCCTTCATCGCGCCCGAGTACAAGGGCAAGAAGCAGGAGGTGGACGTCGAGGCGGCCAAGAAGGAGCTGGAGGAGGCCGGCTACACCCTGTCCGGCGGCGTCCTGAAGGACCCCTCGGGCAAGCCGGTGACGATGACCCTCACCGACCCGGCGGGCTGGTCCGACTACCTCACCGGACTGTCGATCATCAAGGACAACGTCAAGAAGATCGGCATCGAGGCCAAGGTCAGGACCCAGACGGTGGACGCCTGGACCACCGCCGTCAACGAGGGCGACTTCGACGCCACCCTGCACTGGACCAACAGCGGCGCCACCCCCTACGACATGTACCAGCACGTCATGGACGGGGAGCTGTACCAGCCGCTGGGCAAGGCCTCCCCGGGCGGCAACTTCGGCCGCTTCCGCAACGAGGACGCCACGAAGGCCCTGAAGGAGTACGCGAACGCGGAGGACGAGGCCACCCGCACCAAGGCGCTCCACGAGCTCCAGCGGATCATGGTCGAGGAGGTGCCGCTGGTGGCCACCGCCGCCGCCCCGATCGGCGCCGAGTACAGCACCCGCAACTGGGTCGGCTGGCCGACCGAGAGCGACCCGTACGCGCCCCCGCAGCCCACCCAGCCCAACTCGCTGGACGTCGTCCTGCACCTGCGGCCCGCCTCCTGACGGCCCGCCCGCCGACCGCCCGCCCCGCCGCACCACCGAGACGGTCCCCGCCGCAGCGGCGGGGCGGGCACCGCGGACCCGCGAGGAACCGACCGACCACCCGATCCACCCGAGCCCGCCGGCGGGCCCGTCCGGCACGCGGCGGGCCCGCCCGGCCCGGCCCCCGCGCAGGGCCCGGCGGGAACGCCGGGGACGACCCGACAGGGATGACAGGAACAGCCATGCCCGAAGAACACACCGCACCACCACCGCCCCCCGGGCCCGGCCCCGGCGCCGGAGGCGGGCACGACGAGCGCGTGGTGCTGGAGGCCCGCGCCGTGAGCAAGCACTTCCCCCTGCGGCGCGGCGCGCGGTCGCTGCTGGGCGGCGGCCCCCGCCGTGCCGTCCACGCCGTGGACGACGTCTCGCTGCGGCTGCGCCGCGGCTCCGTCACCGCGCTGGTGGGCGAGTCCGGCTCCGGCAAGTCCACCGTGGCCCGGCTCCTCGCCCAGCTGTACCCGGTGACGTCCGGCGAGATCCTGCTGGACGGCCGGCCCGTGCGGGCGGGCCGGGGTCGGGCGCTGCGCGCGTACTGCCGGCACGTGCAGATGGTCTTCCAGGACCCCTTCGCCTCGCTCAACCCCGTGCACACCGTCCGCTACCACCTGACACGCGCGCTGCGCATCCACGGCCGGGCCGGCGACGGCCGGCAGGAGCTGGAGCGGGCGCTGGCGGAACTGCTGGGCCAGGTGCAGCTCACCCCGGCCGGCCGCTACCTGGACTCCTTCCCGCACGAGCTGTCCGGCGGCCAGCGGCAGCGGGTGGCCATCGCCCGCGCCATGGCCGCCTCCCCCCGGGTGCTGCTGGCCGACGAGCCGGTGTCGATGCTGGACGTCTCCATCCGGCTGGGCGTGCTGAACCTGCTGCGCGACCTCAAGGAGCGGCTGGACCTGGCGGTCCTCTACATCACCCACGACATCGCCTCCGCCCGCTACTTCGCCGACGAGACGCTGGTGATGTACGCGGGCCGGATGGTGGAGGGCGGCGACAGCGAGACCGTCACCCAGCGCCCCGCCCACCCCTACACCCGGCTGCTGCTGTCCTCCGCGCCCGACCCGGACCGGGTCGAGGGCACCGGCGGCGGCGCGGACGGCCGGGACGACGAGGCGCTCCCCGCGGACGCCGACCCGTCCTCCGTGGAGCCGCCGAGCCTGATCTCGCCCCCGCCCGGCTGCCGCTTCCACCCCCGCTGCCCGCTGGCGATGGAGCGCTGCCGCACCCAGACCCCGCCGCGCTTCGACCTCGACGGCGGGCAGTGGGCGGCCTGCTGGCTGTACGACACCCCGGACGCCGCGGACGCCGCCGACACTGCCGGCACCGTGCGGACGGCCGGGGCCCCCGGAGCGTCGCGGGGCCCCGGCGGCCCCGGCGCCGGATCGGAGGCGGCGTCGTGAAGTTCGTCCTCCAGCGCCTGTCCTTCTACCTGCTGACCGCCTGGGCGGCCATCACCATCAACTTCCTGATCCCGCGCCTGATGCCGGGCGACCCGGTGCAGTCGCTGATCGCCCGCTACCAGGGGCAGCTCTCCAGCAAGTCCATCGCCTCCCTGGAGACCCTCTTCGGCCTCGACCGGGACAGCTCGCTGTGGCAGCAGTACCTGGACTACTGGGCCAACCTCGCCCGCGGCGACCTGGGGCTGTCGTTCACCTTCTTCCCCACCCCCGTCTCGGAGGTGATGGCGCAGAGCCTGCCGTGGACCCTGGCCCTGGTCGGCACCACCACCCTGATCAGCTTCCTGGTCGGCACCGGCGTCGGCATCCTCGCCGGCTGGAAGCGCGGCTCCTGGCTGGACGGGCTGCTGCCGGTGACCACGTTCATCTCCGCCATCCCGTACTTCTGGCTGGGCCTGATCGCCATCGCGCTGTTCGCCGTGCAGTGGCCGCTCTTCCCCGCCGCGGGCGGCTACGACACCTCCCTCGTCCCCGGGCTCAGCGCCGAGTTCGCCGGCAGCGCCCTGTACCACGCGGTGCTGCCCGGCACGACCATCGTGCTCAGCGCGATGGCGGGCTGGATCCTGGGGATGCGCAACATGATGGTGACCGTCTCCTCCGAGGACTACGTGACGGTCGCCCACGCCAAGGGCCTGTCCGAGCGCCGGGTGATGTTCTCCTACGCCGCCCGCAACGCGATCCTGCCGAACGTCTCCGGCTTCGCCCTCTCCCTGGGCTTCATCGTCGGCGGCACGCTCCTGGTGGAGATGGTCTTCTCCTACCCCGGCATCGGCTACGTCCTCTTCCAGGGCGTGAACGCCAAGGACTACCCGCTGATGCAGGGCGTGTTCCTGATCATCACCCTCGCCGTGCTGGCCGCCAACCTCCTGGCCGACCTCCTCTACATGCTCCTCGACCCGCGTACCCGGAAGGAGGGCTGACCGATGGCCGTACAGGCGACCGAGAGCGCCGTCGTCGGCGCCGCCGCACCGCCCGCGGCCCGCCGCGACAGACTGCGCTTCCTGCGCAACGGCAAGACCGCGACGGGGCTGGCGATCCTGGGCCTGTTCGTCCTGCTCGCCGTCGCCGGGGAGTGGCTGGCACCCCACGACCCGTCCGCGATGAGCGACGACATCCTCCAGCCGCCGTCCGCGGAGCACCCGTTCGGCACCACCCAGACCGGGCAGGACATCTTCTCCCAGGTGCTGGTGGGCACCCGGGGCGTGCTGGTGGTGGGCTTCACGGCGGGCTTCTTCGCCACGCTGCTGTCGGTGCTGGTCGGGGTGAGCTCGGGCTTCCTCGGCGGGATCGCCGACGAGTTGCTCTCCGTGCTCAGCAACATCTTCCTGGTCATCCCCGGGCTGCCGCTGATCATCATCATCGCCAGCTTCCTGCCGGACTCCGGCGACGTGGTGATCGCGGTGGTCATCAGCCTCACCGCGTGGGCGTGGGGGGCCCGGGTGCTGCGCGCCCAGACGATGTCGCTGCGCAACCGGGACTACGTCCAGGCCGCGCGCGCCACCGGCGAGTCCACGTGGCGGATCATCGTCTTCGAGATCCTGCCGAACCTGACCGCCGTCATCACCTCCGGCTTCATCGGCACGGTGATCTTCGCCGTGCTCTCGGAGATCACCCTCGCCTTCATCGGCGTGGCCGACATCTCCCACTGGAACTGGGGGACGATCCTGTTCTGGGCACAGAGCAACCAGGCCCTCGGCCAGGGGGCGTGGTGGTGGTTCGTGCCCGCCGGGCTGTGCATCGCCCTGCTGGGCACGGCGCTGTCGCTGATCAACTTCGGCATCGACGAGTTCGTCAACCCCCGCCTGCGCACCACCGCCCGCGTCCGCGGCGCGGCCCGGATGCGGGTCGGCTTCACCCCCGTCGTCCGCGCTCCCCGCGAGCGCGCGGCCGGACCGGGCGGGCCGGGGCGGCGGGAGGAGGCGGGCACGCCCGGGAGGCAGACGGAGGAGGCCGCCGGAGCGCGGCCGGCCACGGAGAAGACGGAGGACACCCCCGCATGAGCACGTCCGCCACCCCGGCCGTGGCCGCGCCCGCCACCGCGGCGCCGCCCGTGCTGGAGATCAGCTCCCTGTCCGTGGACTACGGCGTCGGGGACGGCGCCGTGCGCGCCCTGCACGACGTCGATCTGACCCTGCGCCGCGGCGAGGTGCTGGGACTGGCCGGCGAGTCCGGCTCGGGCAAGTCCACCCTGGCCTACGCCGTCACCCGGCTGCTCTCCCCGCCCGGGGTGATCACCGGCGGGGACGTCCGCTACCACCCCCGCGAGGGCGGTCCGGTGGACGTGCTGGCCATGACGCCGCGGGAGCTGCGCGCCTTCCGCTGGCAGGAGATCTCCATCGTCTTCCAGGGGGCGATGAACTCCCTCAACCCCGTGCACACCGTCCGCACCCAGCTCACCGACGTGCTCAGGGCCCACCGGCCGGGCATGTCCCGCGCCGCGCGCACCGCGCGGGCGGAGGAGCTGCTGGCGCTGGTGGGGATCTCCGCCGACCGGCTGGGCGCCTACCCGCACCAGCTCTCGGGCGGGATGCGGCAGCGGGTGATGATCGCGATGGCGCTGGCCCTGGAGCCGGAGATCGTGGTCATGGACGAGCCCACCACCGCGCTGGACGTGGTGATGCAGCGGCAGATCCTGCGGCAGCTGGTGCGGCTCCGCGAGGAGCTGGGCTTCTCGGTCGTCTTCATCACCCACGACATCTCGCTGCTGATCGAGTTCTCCGACCGGATCGCCATCATGTACGGCGGCCGGATCGTGGAGCAGGCCGGGGCCGCCGACATCTACCGCGACCCCCGCCACCCCTACAGCGACGGGCTGCTGCACTCCTTCCCGGCGCTGCGCGGCCCGCGCCGGGAGCTGACCGGCATACCCGGCTCGCCGCCCGACCTGAGGGCCATGCCGCCCGGCTGCGCCTTCCACCCCCGCTGCCCGAAGGCCTTCGACCCCTGCGACCGGCGAACGCCCCACCTGGCGCCCGCCGACTCGGACACCGGCCGCAGCGTCGCCTGCTGGCTCAACGACGACCGCCGACCTGGAGAAGCATGACCACCGCATCCGCGTCCCCCCTGACCGCCCCCGCCGCCGAGCCGATCCCCGGGCTGCCCGCGGACTTCCGCTGGGGCGTGGCCACCTCCTCGTACCAGATCGAGGGAGCCACCGCCGAGGACGGCCGCACCCCCTCCATCTGGGACACCTTCTGCCGCGTCCCCGGCGCCGTGGTGGGGGGCGAGAACGGCGACACCGCCTGCGACCACTACCACCGGATGCCGCAGGACGTGGAGCTGATCGCCTCCCTCGGCGTCGACACCTACCGCTTCTCCCTGGCGTGGCCGCGCATCCAGCCGGGCGGGCGCGGCACGGGCAACCCGCGCGGCATCGCCTTCTACGACCGGCTCGTCGACGAGCTGCTGGAGCACGGCATCACCCCGTGGGTCACCCTCTACCACTGGGACCTGCCCCAGGAGCTGGAGGACGCCGGGGGCTGGCCGGCGCGCGACACCGCGCTCCGGTTCGCCGACTACGCCGAGATCGCCCACGAGGCCCTCGGCGACCGCGTCCGGCACTGGACGACGCTGAACGAGCCGTGGTGCTCGGCGGTGCTCGGCTACGAGCAGGGGGTGCACGCGCCCGGGCGCCGCGACGTCGGCGACGCCATGCGGGCCGTCCACCACCTGCTGCTGGGCCACGGGCTGGCCGCGCAGCGGCTGCGGGCCGCCCGCCACGCGCCCGAGGAGCTGGGCATCACCCTGAACCTGGGCACCGCCACCCCGGCGAGCGACAGCGAGGCCGACCGGGCCGCCGCCCGCCGCGCCGACGGCATGGGCACCCGGCTCTACCTGGACCCGCTGGTGCACGGCCGCTACCCCCAGGACGTGCTGGAGGACCTGTCCGCCAGGGGGGCGGCCCTGCCCGTGGAGGACGGCGACCTGGAGGTGATCTCCACACCGCTGGACGTGCTCGGCGTCAACTTCTACTCGGGGCACGTCTTCTCCGGCACCACCGAGGACGGCTCGCCCACCGGCGAGGACGGCCTGCCGGTGACCCGCGTCGTGCCCCGGGGCAGGCCGCGCACCGCGATGGACTGGGAGATCGTGCCCGAGTGCCTGACCGAGCTGCTGGTCCGGCTGGAGCGGGACTACGGCCTGCCCATGGTGATCACCGAGAACGGTGCGGCCTTCGACGACACGGTGGCCGGCGACGGGGCGGTGCACGACGCCGACCGCACCGCCTACCTGGCCGACCACATCCGCGCGGTGGCGGCGGCCCGCGCCGCCGGCGCCGACGTGCGCGGCTACTTCGCCTGGTCGCTGATGGACAACTTCGAGTGGGCCTACGGGTACGCCAAGCGGTTCGGGCTGGTCCACGTCGACTACGCCACGCAGCGCCGGACGGTGAAGGACAGCGGCCTGTGGTACCGGGACACCATCCGGCTCACCCGTCAGGCCGCCGAGGGCTGACGGGCCGCGGGGCGGGGGCCCGCGGGTCCGGCCGGGGAGGGGGCGGCCGGGGCGGGTCCGGTGGGGGCGGGCGGGTGCCCGCCCCCACCGCCGTCCGCGGTCCCCGCCGCCTCCCCCGGCCGCACCGCCTCCACCGCCTCCTGGGCCGCGCGCGCCAGCACGCGGCGGCCGGGCGACCCGGGGCGGTCGAGGCAGGCCCCGTGCCGCAGCGGCGGCAGGACGGTCACCTCGGCGGCCAGCCCGCGGGCGGCGACCACCCTGCGCAGCGAGGCCGCCAGCGTGTCGTCGCCGACGAAGGCCGCCGGAGTGGCCTCCGCCCCCCTCCCCCCGGGCCCGTCCGGGGCGCGCCGCCCGCCGTCCGTCCGGTAGCGGATCGCCACCGGCTGGACGGGCACCCCGGCGTCCAGGGCGGCCTGGAACACCGCGCGCCGGAAGGCGCCCCGCTCCCTGCCGCACCAGGTGCTGCCCTCGGGGAAGGCGACCACGGTCGACCCGGCGCGCAGGGCCGCGGTGATCTCCCCGACCGTCGCCGGCAGGGCCCGCAGCCGCTCCCGGTCGATGAACAGGGTGCCGCCACGGGCGGCCAGCCGTCCCAGCACCGGGTACTGCCCGATCTCCCGCTTGGCCAGCATCCGGCCGGGCGTGACGGAGGCCAGCAGCGGGACGTCCAGCCAGGAGACGTGGTCGGCCACCACCAGCGCCGGTCCGGTCACGGGCGCGCCGGTGACGCGGGCCCGCACGCCGAGCGCCGCGACGACCGCGCCCGCCCAGTGCCGCACCAGCCTCCCGCGGCGGGCCGGGGCGAGCCGGCGCACCACGGGCGACAGCACCACCCCGGCCGACAGCACGGCGGCCAGGGCCGTCCAGCGCCACACCCGCCGCAGCGGCCCCACCGCGGGCGGGCGGCGCGGCAGGCAGCCGGTGACGGTGCACGCCGAGAAGGGGAGCCACGGAGTGCCGCCCGCCGCCGCCGTCCCCGCCCGGCCGCCGCCGTGCCCCGCGGGGACCGCCGCCTCCGCCGCCGGGGCCGCCGCCGCGGCGGTCACCGTCACCGTCACCGCGGGACGAGCGAGAGGAAGTGGCGGAGGTAGCGGGGATCGGTGTCGCGCAGCGACAGCAGCACGTACAGGTCGGCGACGCCGAACTCCGGGTCGTGCGCGGGCTCCCCGCAGACCTTGGCCCCCAGCCGCAGGTAACCGCGCAGCAGCGGCGGGAGCACGGTGCGGGCCGGGCGCCGCACCTCCTCGTGGCGCCACGGCCGCCGGGGCCGCACCCGGTGCTCGGCGGGCGCGAGGTGCCGCCGGGCGACGGTGTCCCACACCCCCGCGGCCGTCGTCCCGCCGTCGGCCAGCGGCAGGGAGCAGCAGCCGCCGAGCCAGTTGTGCCCGGTGTCCGCCAGGTAGCGGGCGATGCCCGCCCACATCAGGGCGATGACGGCGCCGTCGCGGTGCCCGGGGTGGACGCAGGAGCGCCCCGCCTCGACCAGCTCGGAGCGCAGGCCGGCGCCGTCCAGCAGCCCGTCCATCTCGAACTCGCCCTCGGAGTACAGCCCCCCGGCGGCGCGGGCCCGCTCCGGCGGCAGCAGCCGGTAGGTGCCCACCACCCGTCCGCTCGCGCGCTCCCGGACCAGCAGGTGGTCGCAGTGGGCGTCGAAGGCGTCGGTGTCCAGGTCCGGTTCGGGGCCGGTGAGCCGGGCGCCCATCTCCCCGGCGAAGACCTCGTGGCGCAGGCGCTGCGCGGCCCGCACGTCGGCCTCGTCGCGGGCGAGGTGGACGGTGTAGGCGGTGGCGCCCCGCTCGGCGGCCGGTACGGGTGCGGGCCGGGGGACGGCCGGGACGGGTGCGGGGGATCCGGCGGGTGCGACGGATCCGGCGGGGACGGGTGCGGTGGGGACGGACACGGCAGGTCCTCCTGGTCCGGACGGCGGACGGTTCGCCCGGCCGCCGCTGGGACGGCCCGGCTCCCCTCCTTCATGGCCGCGCCGGGCGGACTCGGCGTGACCGTTGCGGGGAGCCGGGGTGTGCGCCTGCTGAACACACGCCCCGTGGCCTGCCCGCCCCGCCCCGGGGCGGGAGGCGCCCCGGCGAGCTCGGGGGACGAAACGGACATGAAAAGCGCCCGTGCCGGTCAGGAATGAGGAGAGGATCCAGGCGGCGCGTGGGCGCGCCCGGCCGGAGGGACGGCGAGCGATGGGAAGCGGACGGAGGCCGGGGCGGGTCGCGAGGGCGCTGGCGTCGCTGGCGGTGCCGGCCGTCGTGCTGGCGGGCTGCCAGGGCGGGGACGGCGGCGGGGCGGACCGCTCGCCGTTCACCGGGGAGCGCGTCGCGGACCCGTCGGCGCCGGTGCTGGCGGTGAAGGTCGACAACGTGCCGGCCGCGCGTCCCCCCACGGGCCTGGAGCGGGCCGACATCGTGTACGTGGAGCAGGTCGAGGCGGGCCTGACCCGGCTGGTGGCCGTCTACTCCTCCGACCTGCCGCCCTCGGTCGGCCCGGTGCGCAGCGCCCGGGAGTCCGACCTCGAACTGCTGCGGCAGTTCGGCGAGCCCGCACTGGCCTACTCCGGAGCGCAGTCGAAGCTGGTCCCCGTCCTGGAGGACTCCCCGGTGCACCTGCTGCCGCCCGGTGAGGCGCCGGAGGCGTACTCCCGCGACCGGGAGCGCCCCGCGCCGCACAACATGTACCTGGATCCCGGGGCCGCGCTGGAGGCCGCACCCGACGGGGTCGGCGGCGCCGGCGACATCGGGTTCCGCTTCGGTGCCGCGCCGAAGGGCGGCCGGCCCGACACCGGGGAGACCGTCCGCTTCCCGAACGCCGCCGTCTCCTTCACCTGGTCCGGCGGGGAGGACCGCTGGCTGGTGTCCATGGACGGCAGGGCCGCCACCACCTCCGGCGGCGACCGGCTGGGTGCCCCGACGGTCGTCGTCCAGCGGGTGACGATCCGCGACTCCCGCTTCGGCGACCGGGGCGGCAACATCACCCCCTACTCCGAGACCACCGGTTCCGGCGAGGCGACGGTGCTGCGCGGCGGCCGGGCGTACGAGGCCCGATGGTCGCGGCCGGCTGCGGAGGACGGCACGGAGTTCACCACCCCGCAGGGGGATCCGGTGGACTTCGCCGAGGGGCCGGTGTGGGTGGTGCTCGCCCCCGCCCGGTGACGGCGCGCGGCGCGGCGGCCGCGGCGCGGTGTCAGAGCGCGGTGTGGTGCCGCAGGACGGCCCGCAGGTCGGCCTCGAAGGCGGCGTAGCGGTCGCGCAGGGCGGCGCCCGGCCAGCCGCCGGGCAGCAGTTCGTCCGGCAGCAGGGGGTCGGCGAGCAGGTGGCGCAGCGCGGCGGCCGCGACGGTGAAGCGCCGGGCCAGGTCGCCGGCCTCCTCGGCGGCGTCGGCCGCCGCCGTCAGGGCGCGGGCGCGCTGCGCCCAGCCGTCCAGGTCCCACAGGGCGGCGGCCAGCGCCGCCGGATCGCCCTCGGGGACTCCGGTGAGCAGGGTGCACTGCCCGGTGACGACGGCCGGGCGGACGCGGACGAGGTTGGCGGGGCGCAGCCAGGTGCCCTCGCGCAGCTCGGCCAGGCGCAGGGCGGCCATGGCCTGGCGCAGGGCGCCCCGGTCGGCGGCGGCGCGGCGTTCGGCGGTGACGACGGCGATCTCCCACTGCCCGTGCCAGTCGCGGGTGCTCGGCGAGCGGCTGTCGTCCTGCCGCGCCTGGCGGGCGAGCAGGCGCTCGGTGAGGGCGTAGGAGCCGTCCGGGCGCTGGAGGAGGTCACCGGCCGCGGCCATCCGCGACAGCGCCACCCGGACCGTGCCCTCCGCGATCCCGAACAGCTCGCCCACCCGGACCAGGGCCCTGACGGGCAGGGCCGGCGGATGGTGGCCGAGGAGGGTGCTCAGCACGATCGACCGGGCCGTCAGGGGCCGCAGCCCGGTCTCCTGCGGCCCCCGCGGGGACGCCTCCCCGCGCCGCGTGCCGTCCGTGCCGTCCGTGCCGTCCACACCGCCTCCGCCGTCTCCGAGGGGCACGATCCCAACCGTCCCGTTACAGTCTTCCGCCGCGTGCGCCGGATATGTAATGTCAGGGTACGGGACCCGCGCGGTCCCGCCCCCACCGCCGGAGGTCGCCGCCATGAGCGCCACCCACGAAGTGATCAACCAGCCCCCGCCCCTGGCGCCCTTCACCGCGGCCGACGACCCCGCCGTGACCGAGGCGCTGCGCCGCCACGGCGCGGAGTGGGGACTGGCCGAGGTGCGGGAGCTGGGCGGCCTCGCCGGCTCCCCGGAGGTGCAGGAGTGGGCCCGGATGGCCGAGGAGTCCCCGCCGAGGCTGCGCACCCACGACCGCTGGGGCCACCGCGTGGACGAGGTGGAGTTCCACCCCGCCTGGCACCGCCTGATGGCCACCGCCGTGGAGCACGGGCTGCACGCCGCGCCCTGGGCCGACCACCGCCCCGGCGCCCATCTGGTGCGGGCCGCCAAGTTCTACCTGTGGTCGCAGGCCGAGGCCGGGCACGGCTGCCCGGTCTCGATGACCTACGCCGCCGTCCCCGCGCTGCGCGCCCAGCCGGAGCTGGCCGCCGTCTACGAGCCGCTGCTGGCCGCCCGCGCCTACGACGCCGGGCTGCGGCCCCCGCTCGAGAAGGCCGGCCTGATCGCCGGCATGTCGATGACGGAGAAGCAGGGCGGCTCGGACGTGCGGGCCAACACCACCCGGGCCGTCCCGGCCGGCGACGGCAGCCACCGGCTCACCGGCCACAAGTGGTTCACCTCCGCGCCGATGAGCGACGTCTTCCTGGTCCTGGCCCAGGCCCCCGAGGGGCCGAGCTGCTTCCTGCTGCCGCGCGTGCTGCCCGACGGCACCCGCAACGCGATGCACCTCCAGCGGCTCAAGGACAAGCTGGGCAACCGTTCCAACGCCTCCTCCGAGGTGGAGTACGACGGCGCCGTGGCCTGGCCGGTCGGCGAGCCCGGACGCGGGGTGCGCACCATCGTGGAGATGGTCGGCATGACCCGCCTGGACTGCGTCCTGG
This sequence comes from Streptomyces desertarenae, assembly GCF_042681365.1. Lineage (NCBI taxonomy): Bacteria > Bacillati > Actinomycetota > Actinomycetes > Kitasatosporales > Streptomycetaceae > Streptomyces > Streptomyces desertarenae. The sequence continues at coordinate 162,472 of NZ_JBHUFU010000007.1, forward strand.
GCACGGCCGCTGGCATGCGCGCCGGTCTGCGGCAGGCCCTGCACCACGCCGCCCACCGGCGGGCGTTCGGCGCCGCGCTGGCCGACCAGCCGCTGATGCGCCAGGTCCTGGCGGACCTGGCGGTCGAGTCGGAGGCGGCCACCACCCTCGGGCTGCGGCTGGCCGCGGCCGTGGACGCCGCCCACGCGGGTGACGAGCGGGAGGCGGCCTTCCGGCGCCTGGCGCTGGCGGTGGCCAAGTACTGGGTGTGCAAGCGCGGCAGCACCCACGCGGCCGAGGCCCTGGAGTGCCTGGGCGGCAACGGCTACGTCGAGGAGTCGGGCATGCCGCGCCTGTACCGCGAGGCGCCGCTGCTGTCGATCTGGGAGGGCTCGGGCAACGTCGCCGCCCTCGACGTCCTGCGCGCCCTGGAGCGGGAGCCCGCCTCCCTGGACGCCGTCCTGGCCGAGGTGGACGCCGCCGCGGGCGCCGACGCCCGGCTGGACGCGGCCGCCGCCGGCGTGCGGGCCGTCCTGCCGGAGCTGAAGGACCCGGTGGGCGCGCAGCTGCGCGCCCGGGAGCTCGCCGAGCGGCTGGCCCTCGTCCTCCAGGGCAGTCTGCTGGTGCGGTACGGCCACCCGGCCGTCGCCGACGCCTTCTGCGCCTCCCGGCTGGGCGGCGCGTGGGGCCGCGCCTTCGGCACCCTCCCGCCCGGAACGGACCTCGCGGCGATCCTGGAGCGCGCCCGCACCGCGTAGCGCCGCCCCGCTGCCTCCCCCGTCCCCGGCGCTGTCCCTCCCGCGCCCCCACCGGCCCGTACGACTGGACTCACACCCTGGCTCCTGCAAACCTCTGTTCCTGTCAAGGCCGTTGGGGCTCGGGAGGGACAGCGCGCCCCGGCCGGGTTCGTGCTGTGGAGGTGGGATCGGTGCCCGAGGCAGGAGGCCCGGCGACGCTGGCCGAGAGACTCGACCGGCTCTTCGACCAGGTGCGCCCGGACGGCCCGGGGGGACGCCGGTACACCAACGAGGAGGTGGCCGCGGCGGTCCGGGGGGCGAATCCGGGCGTGCGCGTGGGCGGCGCCTACCTCTCGGCCCTGCGCAAGGGCACCAAGCGCAACCCGTCCACGGAGCTGCTGGGAGCCCTGGCGCGCTTCTTCGGCGTCCCGGCCTCCTCCCTGCTGGACGGCGGACCCGGCGCGGGGGCCGCCCGGGGCGCGGAGGCCGAACTGGCCCGCGTGGCGGAGAACATGGGCGTCCGCAACCTGGCGCTGCGCGCCCTGGAGCTCTCCCCCGAGGCCCTGGCCGCGGCCACGGAGATCGTCGAGCACGTCCTGGAGCTGGACAGCCGGCACGGCAGGGGCCCGGCCGGAGGCGGGGACGGGCCCGGGGGTGAAGGGGGGCGGGCACCGTGAGGGAGCGCGAGCTGCGCCGCCGCTGCCGGCGTCTCCTCAAGGAACTGGACATCCGGCCGCCCCTGGACGTGGCCGAGCTGTGCCGGCGGGTGGAGCTCCGGCGCGGCAGGCCCCTGCGGCTGGTGCCCTACCCCATTCCCGTCCCGGGGCCGTTCGGCATGTGGGTGGGTGCGCCCACGGCCGACTACATCGTCTTCCAGAAGGAGACCAGCCGCGCCCACCAGCGGCACATCGTCCTGCACGAGCTGGGCCACATCCTGGCCGACCACCGCAGCGGGGACCTCGACGACGAGCTGCTGACCCGGATGCGCCGCGGCAGCGGGGACGGCCCGCCGGGCGGACCGGCCGGGCTCGGCATCGATCCGGGCGCCGTACGGCGGGCCCTGCGGCGCACGGCCTACGACAGCGAGCAGGAGCGGGAGGCGGAGACGGTGGCCACGATCATCCTGGAGTGGGCCTCGGTGCTGGACCACGTGGCGCCCCGGTCCTCGGCCGACGCGGCGGCGGACCGCATGGGGGCCTCGCTGGGCGACCGGCTGGGGTGGCTGTGAGCCTGCTGCTGACCCTGTACGGCGCGGGTTCCCTCCTGGTGCTGGCGTGGATGGCCCACCGGCTGGTGCGGGCGCCGCGCGACGTGCCGCTGTGGTCGGTCACCGGGCTGATCGCCTGCTGGGCCGCGGCCTACCCCTTCGGCCTGGCGGCCGACCGGAACGAGGTGTTCCTGGAGCTGGCCCCCATGACCTCCCGGCTGGTCCAGCACGTCCTGGTGCTGGCCGCGGTCAACTGCATGGTCTCCTTCTACCTCTTCTCCACGCTGGAGCCCCACCGGGCCCGCAACCGCGCCGCCTGGTACGGCCTGGCGCTGCTGGCCGGGGTGGCCGCGCTGACCGCCGCGACGGCCGCGACGCCCGACGGGGTCCGCACCCGGGACCACACCGTCACCAGCGTGGCCGCGTTCTACGTGACGGCCGACCTCTACCTGGCCGCCGGGTTCGCCCTGGGCTGGCTGTGGACCCGGCGCTACGCGCGCATCGCCGAGCCCCGGCTGGCGCGCGGGCTGCGGATCACCTCCTTCGGCATGGCGGCGATCGTGGTGGCCGACGCCCTGTTCGTGCCCGCGGTGCTGATGCGCTGGGCCGGCGGCGGCCGGGCCGACGAGTCGCTGGACACCGCCGGGGCCGCCGAGACCACCCTGGGCTGGTTCGGCGCGGTGTTCTTCCTCCTGCCGGGCATCGTGCTGATCCTGGTCGGCGTCACCTACCCGGCCGCGGTGATGCGGCTGGCCGCGCTGCGCGTGTGGTGGCGGCACCTGAGGGCCTACCGGCGGCTGGAGCCGCTGTGGACGGCGCTGCACCGGCACTTCCCCGAGGACGCGCTCCACCGGGTTCCGGCGCGCCCCTGGCGCGACGCCCTGAGCCTGCGCGGGGTGCACCGCCGCTACTACCGCCGGGTCATCGAGTGCCGGGACGGCCTGGTGCGCGTCAGCCCCTACCTGGCGGCGCTCGGCGGGGGCGCGGACACCGCCGCCGGCGGCGGCCTGTCCGGCGCGTCGCCCGGAGAGCTGGCGCTGCGGCTGCGGGAGGCGCTGCGGGCGCACGCCGAGGGCCGTCCCGTGGCCACGGCCGCCGTCCCCGTCGTCGTGCCGGACGAGGGCGACCTGGACGCCGACGTGCGGCAGCTGGTGTCGCTGTCGCGGGCGCTGCGGTCGGTGCGGACGGCCGAACCGGAGTGAGCGGCGCGGGGCACGGCGTCCCGCGTCAGCCGCACGCCTCCTCCAGCCAGGGGGTGTCGCCGGGCAGCCCCTCCTTGACCCGCTGGATCTGCTCCAGCAGCCGGACGGGGTCCTGCCGGGGGGCGGCGAGGAACTCCAGGACCTTCTCGTGGAAGATCCTGCGGATCGTGGGCGGCATGACGTCCGAGGCGTCCAGGCACAGCCGCTCGGCCTGCCGGAACTCCCGTACGATGCGCCGGCTGACGGTGTCGTCCTCGGGGTACGCCTCCTGGGTGACGCCCCGGTGCGCGGAGAAGAAGGGCGGGTCGACGCCGGTGGCCCAGGCCCGCTGGGCGTCCAGGGAGGCCAGGAAGCGCATCAGCGCCCTGGCCTGCTCGCTCTCGGCGAACATCGCCGCGAAGTCCCCGGACACCTCGCGGGCGTCGCCGCGGCCGTCCGTTCCGGGCAGCAGCGCCGAGGAGGGCGCGAAGTCGGCGCGCGGGGCGTCGTCGCCGTACAGGCTGCGGGCGAAGCTGCCCTGGTGCTCCAGGTCGCAGGCGCGGCCGGGGTCGAAGAGCAGCCCGTTCCCGCCGCCCGGCCCGCGGTGGTCGGTGGTCAGCGCGGTCTCGGCCGCCCGGTCGTCGCCGGCCATGAACGTCCCCCAGACGCGCCAGGCGTCCACCACGGGGTCGGCGGTCCACTCCATCTCGCCGGTGGCCCAGGCGTCGTAGGCGGCGGCGCCGGACCGCTGGAGCAGGATGTCCTCGATCCAGTCGCTGCCGGGCCAGCCGGAGGTGGCGTCGGAGCCCATGCCGACGCACCAGCGGGTCACGTCCTCCCGGGCGGACGCGTCGGGCGGGTTCCCCTTCTCGTACCAGACGATGCTCTTGAGGTCGACCTTGACCGGCAGCCAGTAGCGCTCGGACATCCCGGCCGGCCGGGACAGCCAGGGGCCGGCGTAGTCGCCGTCGTCGACGACGTCCTCGTCCAGCCGCCGCAGCCGGTCCCGTTGGACGTAGTCGGCCAGGTCCCCGAGGACGGGCAGCACCGCGACGTCCGGCGGGTCGCCCGCCAGCACTCCGGAGAGCAGCACCTCGCGGGTGGCGGTGGTGCCCTGGTAGTCCACGCGGACGCCCTCGTTCGACTCCTCGAAGCGGTCCAGTAGCTCCCCGAAGGACTCCGCCTCCCGCCCCGTCCAGGGGCCCAGGACCGTCAGGACGTGGCGGGACGCGTCGGGCTGCCGGGCGCAGCCTGCCGGTCCCGCCGCGAGCAGCAGGCACAGCAGGCCGAGCACGGCCCGTCGCGCGGGGCCCGCGCGTCCCGGCCGGCTCACGACGGGAACCTGTACTGGCTCAGGTGGCGCTGCAGTCCGGCCAGGGACAGCGCCGCGACGGCGAGCCCGCCGGCGACGATGACCGCGACGCCCGTCCCCCGGTCGGCCGTGGCGTCCATGGCGCGCGTCACCGCCTCCGGCGCCCCGGCGATGACGGCCCCCGCCGCGTCCGGCTCCCCCTCCGGCAGACCCCGGCCGGCCCGCACCCCGCTCTGCCGCTCGACGACCCCCGCCAGCTCCCCGCGGGCCTCCTCCAGCAGCCGCTGGGTGCCCTGCGCCCACGTCACGGGCCACACCGAGGCGAGGAGGATCGGGCACGCCGCCAGCAGGCAGGGGTTCAGCCGCTGCGGGAAGCGCCCGCCCAACTGCCACTGCACGGCGACCAGCGCCACCGCGAGCGCGATCAGGGCCGCCACCGCCACCTGCCAGGCCGCCCGCCGGGAGCCGGTGAACACCGTCTGCCCGGACAGCTCCCGGAGCTGGTCGTCCTGGAGCTCGTCGAGCCGGGAGAGGACGCCGGTCTCCCCGCGGTTGAGGATGGTGTCGGCGCTGTGGAACCACGCCCTGCCCAGGGCGCCCCGCTCGGCGTGCCGCACCGCCTGCACGATCGCCTCCCGGTAGACGTCGAGCAGGGAGATGACGGTGCTCAGCGTGCGCTCGCCGGCCTCGCCGGCGACCTGCTGGTCGGAGATCTGCGACAGGCTCTGGGCGGCCGCCGCGATCTGGGTGCGGTACGTCTCGTCGGTGCCGGCCTCGTCGGTCAACCCGGAGTCCATGTGGTCGCGCGCGGCCAGGTGGGCGCTCATCAGCGCGCTGCGGGCGGCGGCGACCTTCAGGATCGCCGGCGCGGTCCGGTCCCGGACGGCACCGGGGCGGCGGTGAGTGTCGTCGTAGGCGACGGACAGGGCCACCGAGGCGACCGCGGTCAGGGCCAGCAGCACGCCGAGCTGGAGCCGCAGCAGACGTCGGGTGCCCATCACCGCCCTCCCGTGCCGGGGGTGCCGGAGCGGGCCTGCAGGGGATGCCCGCAGTTCTCGCAGAACCGCCCCGGCCGCACCTGTTCGGTGCACCGGGCGCAGCGCAGCGGCCGGCCTCCGCTGGGCGGCGGGCCCCCGTCCCCGCCGTCCCCGCCCGGCGGGGCCGAGGTGTGGCCGCTGAAGACGATCAGCGCCTGGACGCGTCCGGGGGTGATGTCGTCGCGGATCCGCACCTCCCCCCGGGCCGCCTGCTCGACGGTCACCAGGTCGCGCAGTTGCGCGAGGCGGGTCTCGTCCCCGAGCTCGTACGCCAGGCGCACCGCCCGGCCGAGCTCCCGCTCGGCCTCGGCGGTCCCGCCCCGGTAGAGGGCCGCGGCGCCCGCGCGGCAGGCCTCCCGCAGTTCGTCCTGGCGGGCGAAGTGCCACCCCGCGGTGCCCAGGTCGGTCGGCGACGACTCCCTGCCGGCCCACCGGACCGTGACGTGCTCCTCCGCGGGCAGCACCACGTCCCCGGTGTCGCGGGCCTCCAGCCGCACGGAGGCGATCCGCGCGGCGTGCGGCTCCCGGTCGCCGGGGTGGTCGGGGTGGCCGGGGTCGACCCGCATCCTCAACTCGTACCAGCGGGTCCCGTCGCCCCAGGCCCCGGTCGGGAAGAACGTGCGGTCGCCCTCGCCGACGGCGGTGTCCGTCAGGTCCAGGACGGTCGGGTAGACCTGCCGGAAGAGGGTGACCGACAGGTACGGCGCGGTGCGCACGCCCAGGGCGAGCCGCGGCAGCGTCCGGCGGGTGGAGGCTCCGAGCAGGGTGTGGAACAGCCCGGTGAGCCGCCTCTCGAACTCCTCCGCGCCGTCCTCGACGACCGCCTCCGCCCGGCCGTGCAGCCGGTCGGCGATCCGCTGGAGCTGCGCGGCGTCCCAGTCCTCGCCGATGCCCAGCGCGTCGCAGGTGAACTCGCCCGCGCAGGCGTCCAGGACGCGCTCCAGCTCGTCGGCCCGGCCGTGCTCGTCCCTGCCGTCGGTGAGCAGCAGGGCGTGCCGGAAGGGGGCGTCGGGGCGTGCGGTGAGCAGCCGCCGGGCCAGGGAGAGCCAGGCGGAGATCCGGGTGCCGCCGTGGGCCTCCAGGGTGCGGGCGGTGCGGCTGCCCTCCTCGCGGGAGGCCCTGGTGGCGGCGATGGTGGCGGGCTCGGCCGGGTTCCCGAGCCGCTCCCGGGTCGGGTAGGCGAGCCGGGCGGTGTCCGTTCCCGCGACGAGGGCGAAGTGGATGCCGTCCGGGAGCCCCGCGATCGCCGCCGCGGCGGCCTTCCGGGCGGCGGCGATCTTGCGGGGCGTGGGGTGGGCCATGGAGCCGGAGCAGTCGATGATGACGACCTCGGACCGCTGCGGGGGGCGGCGCGGCGCGGCGGCCTCCAGGCCCTCCACCCGGATCCGCACGGGCACGTGCACCTCGTGGGCCCCGGGACCGCCGCCGGGAAGGTACTGCTCCCGGGCGTGCTCCACGGTCATGTGGACGCGGGGCCGCCCGGGGTCCGCGCCGGCCGCCGGCGGGCCGGGGGTGCCGGGTGCGGGGCGGGCGGCGCGGTCGGCCGCGGGATCGGTCATCGGGTCGGCTCCTCGGCCGGTCGGACGAACCAGGTGCGGGGAAGGACGGCGTTGGAGCAGTCCACGAGGTGCTCGCTCCGGCTCCGGGTGACGCCGGGCTGGTGGGCCAGGTCGCGGAAGGAGCGCGCCAGCAGCGTGCGCAGGCCGCGCTCGGTGGGCGGCTCCCCCGGGCCTCCGCCGAACAGGTCACCGCCCAGCTCCGCCGGGTGCGCGCCGTCCGCCTCCGCCGGCTCCGCCGTGTCCCCGGTCTCCGTCCCGCCCGCCGCGGCGGCCCGCTGGAGCCAGTCCAGCGCCCATTCCCGGATCTCGGCCTCCAGCCGGGCGCGTTCCCCGGCGTCGAGGACCAGGCGGGGCAGTTCCCGCCGGACGGCCGCCAGGCCGCGCCGGTCGGGCAGGCCGTCGCGTCCGGGGGAGAGCCGGGCGGCCCGGATCCGCACGGCGGCGATCCGGGCGGCGTCGTAGTGCCGCGACATCGGCGGCACCCGTTCGAGTACGCCGGCGGCCCGTTCGCGCTCGCCCCGGGCCAGGTGGACGCGGGCCAGGCCGAAGGCGGCGCTGCCCTGCTGGGTGTTGCGCCGCCACACCGCGTGGTGGAAGCGCTCGGCCCGGTCCAGGTCGCCGCGGTGCTCGGCGCAGTACCCCAGGGCCAGCTTGGGCGCGTACTCCCCCGGCAGCGCCCCGTGGACCTCCGCGAAGTGCTCCTCGGCGGCCTCCACCTCGTCCCGGGCGAGACGGACCAGGCCGCGGTGCCAGGCGATGCGCCAGTCGGGGACGGAGTCCCGCCCCGAGGGCAGGCCGAGGATCTCCTCCGCCTCCCTCAGGCGGTCCTCCGCCTCGCGCAGCCTCCCGTCCCGTTCCCGGTCCCCCGGCGGCAGGTGGCCGTGCACCTCCAGGTGGGCGCGGCACAGCCGCAGCCGGACCTCCACGCTGGGCCGGTATCCGTCCTCGTCCCCGTCCAGGAAGCTCTCCATCTGCCGCACGACCGCGCGGGGGTCCTGCGGCGCGGGCAGGCGCAGTTGGACGCCGGCCGGGTCGTCGCGGCGCGGCAGCGGAACCGGCAGCCCCGCGGCGACCCGGGAGGGGGTGGGGCGGCCGGGGTCCAGGAGGGGGGCGGCGACGGTCCCGCGGTACGCCCTGGCGCGGCGGCCCCGCCACCGTCCGAGGTCGGGGACGGCGCCGAGCCCGGCGTCCAGCAGGGCGTGGGTGGGGGCGAAGACGTCGGAGGGCCGGGTGTACTGCCGCCCCGTCCGCAGCGAGACCAACTCCCGCAGGACGCCCTCCAGTTGGCCGGACATCTCCGCGGCGGAGGAGAACCGCCGCTCCGGCCTGGCGTGGGTGGCGCGATCCACCAGCCGGTGGAAGGAGTCGTGGCCCAGGCCGGTGCCGGCGGCGCCGGGCCCGCCGTCCGCGGCGGCCCCGGCCAGCTCCGCCAGCGTCCTGCCGACGGTGTGGACGTCGTGCGCGACGGTCGGTCCCCCGCCGTCCTCGACCTCGGGCGCCGCGTAGCCCTTGGTCGTGACGGGCGCGCGGTCGGGGTCGTCGGGCCGCTGCACCCCGCCCAGGTCGATGAGGACCACCCGGTCGCCGCGGTGGATGACGTTGTCGGGCTTCATGTCGGAGTAGACCAGGCCGCGGTCGTGCAGGACCGCCAGGGCGCCCAGGATCTGGCAGCCGTAGCGGGCGACGTGCTCCAGGGTGAGGGGCTCGCCGGAGCCGAACGGGCCGGCCTCCCGCCCGGCGGCCTCCAGGATCCCCCGCAGCGACCTGCCGCCGACGTACTCCATCACGATGTAGTCGGCCGGGGTCCTGCCGTCGTCGGGCCGGTGGGGCACGTAGTCGAAGATGCGGACGATCGACTCGTGGCCGATGGCGATCATCTGGTTCCGCTCCTCCAGCATCCGCTCCCGCGCCTCGGGGTCGTGGGGGTTGAGCACGCCCTTGAGGACGATCGGGCGGTTGCGCAGCCGGGTGTCGACCGCCAGGTAGACCCAGCCCAGACCGCCGTGCGCCAGCGGGCCGCGCACCTCGTAGCGGCCGCCGTCGAGCGGCTCCCCGCGCCTGAGCTGGGGCAGCAGCGAGTAGCGGGTGCCGCAGTGCGGGCAGTAGCCCTCGTACCGGACGGGTGTCCCCGGGTAGGGCGTGCCGACCGGTCGGCGGCACCTGCGGTTCCCGCAGGGGCGGCCCTGGCGGGGTGGGACGGGGTCGGCCAGGACGAGGGCCTCGGGGGCGTCGGGCGGGGGCACCTCGGGGAGGTCCAGCAGCGCGCGGCCCTCCCCGGCGGGTTCCGGTCCCGTGCCGTGCGCCGTGCGCCGGCCGCTCACCGCTCCCCCTCCGGTTCCCCCGCTCCCCCGTGCGCACCCGGCTCCCCGTGCCCGGCGCGGTCCTGCGGCGGCCAGCCGAGCGCGTGGCGGACGGCGTCCACGTAGCCGGCGACCGCCTCCGCCGCGCTCTCCGCCGCGAACCGCCCCCGGTACAGGGCCTCGTGGGCCGCGCGGTACACCCCGTCGAGTTCGACGTCCTCGATCCGGCCGTGCCGGACGGCCATCTGGCGGTAGGCCCGCAGTTCCCCGCGGAGCTCCGTCCGCCGCTCGTACCCCCTGCGGGCCGCCTCCTCCGCGGCGGCCGTGTCCCGCTCCGCCCGCCGCGTGCGGCGGTCCAGGCGGTCCAGGCGGTCCTGGGCGGTCCGCGTCCACCCGGTCGCCGGGCTCCCGTCGGCGCCGTGGGCGTGCCGCAGCAGGGAGAGGTTCATGTGGAGGTCCGTCACGGCGTCGTCCGGCGGCTCCACGCCGGCCAGCCGGGCCTTGGCCGGTGCCAGCCGGCGCAGTCGCCCGTCGAGCGCGTCGAGGCGTTCGGCCAGTGCGCCCATGCGGTGCCGCAGTGCCAGGTCCTCCTCGGTCGCCTGGTCGACGCGGGTGTTCCGGCCGTGGAAGACCAGCAGCAGACGGCAGCCGCGTTCGGCGAACTCGCCGCACAGTCCGAGCAGCCGGTCCGGTTCGGCGGACTCGTTCACGCCCAGCACCGCGACGGTCAGCGGCACGCGGCCGGCGCGCAGCCGTTTCCGCGCCCGCGCCGGGTCCGGCTCCTTGAGGTTCATGCGCTCGGCGACCTGCACGACCACCTCGTCGGCCGTCGCGCCCCGCGCGCCGACGGCCAGGTCGAGGCTGCCGACCGGGGGCACGGTCCCGGCGGGGTCGGTGGAGAGCACGGCGGGAGCGTCGACGGACAGTTCGCGGTCGGCCAGGGCCAGGGCGCGCTGGAGGGTGCGGTCGCGTCCGGAGCCGCGCTCCACCTCGGTGACGTAGACCGGCGCGGGGTTCCGGCCCCCGAACCAGGCGGCGAGCCGTTCGGCGTAGCCGAAGTCGGTCGCCCGCCCCGAGGAGGCGGAGGCGGTCAGGGACCGCTGCACGGCCGGGAGCCCCCCGACCCAGGGCCGCACGCCCGGCAGGTACCTGGCGATGGTCTCCACCGGGATCATGTGCGCCATGGCCAGCGGTTCCGGTTCGGAGGCGTTCAGGTACCGGGCGACGGTGATGCCCAGCACGCTGGGCGGGTCGTCCATGTCGAGCACCGGGCCGCCGCTGAAGCCGCGCCGCGGCAGGTGCGAGGGCGGCAGGTCCAACTGGACGCGCTCGCCGAACGACAGGTTCACGGTGGCCGTCAGCGCCACGCCCAGGGCGCCGCGGAGCGAGTCGGCGTACCCGCACAGGTCCACCCGCGTGCCCCGGACCGCCACGGCCCGCAGCAGGGGGGCGGAGTGGCGGCCGGGCGGCGGCCGGTGCAGGCGCAGCAGGGCCACGTCCCCGCGGTCCTCCCCCTGCGGCGGGACCCAGCAGCCGTCGATGACGGTCGCGGTGGAGCTCTCGGCCCCCTCGATCTCGGGGAAGTCGACGGTGACGGGAGACACCCGGCTCCCCAGTACGTGAGCGCAGGTCAGGACCGTGTCACCGCCGAGCAGCACACCCGACCCGATGACCCGGCGCGACCCTCGGGACCGTACGCGGACACGCCACGCCCCTCGCGCGGCGCGGCTCGTGGTGTCCGAAATTCCCCCTGTGACACCGTCCCCCATGGGCCCGCAGCATACGCGCGAACCGCTTCTCTCTGTAACCTCTCGGTGTCGATTCGTAGACGGGCAGGGGGAAGCCATGGCCGACGCACGCGACGCCACCGACGACGGCGGGATCGGACTGGCCGACGTGATCCGTCAGGTCCGCGCGGACCTGACGGCCGCGCAGCGCGAGGGCGACGGCCGCGAGGGCGGCCTGCGCTTCACCGTGGAGCGGGTGTGCCTGGAGGTGGCCGTCCAGGTCCGCAAGGAGGGCAGCGGCCGTACGGGCCTGCGCATCGGCGTGGTCACGGCCGATCTGGGCGGCGGGGCGAGCAAGGACACCACCCACCGCATCCAGGTCGAACTGGTCCCCCGCCACCGCGACGGCACGTTCCACGTCGGCGGCGAGCCCTGCGACTGACGGGGCGGACCCCGGCCGGGCCGGGGCCTTCGTGCCGGGTCCCGGCCGGCGGACCGGGCACGGCCCGCCGTTCACGGACCGGACCGCCGCCCCCGCGCCCTCCGGGCGAGGGCCCCGTTCAGGGGACGAGCGGGCGGACCTCCCCGGCGGCGAAGCGCACGAAGCCCTCGATGTCCGGCTCGTCGGCGGTGGGCTGGAGGACCACGGTGTCGGCCCCCGCCTCCGCCAGCCGCCGGACGGCCTCCGCGACCGCCTCCGCGTCCCCGGCCACCCCGAGGTCCGGTGCCGGGGTGCCACCCCAGCGTCCGAGTTCCGCCGCCAGGCGCTCGGACGCGTCCGGCCCGGTCGCCGTGTGGAGGTAGACGACCAGCTCGTGACGGCCGGTGCGACCGGCCGCCGCGCGCCCTTCGTCGACGGCCCGGCGGGCCCGGCGCACCGCGTCGAGCGAGGCACTGGCGTCGAGGATGGTGCCGTCGGCGGCCTCACCGGTCAGCCGCAGCGTGCGCGGTCCGGCCGCCCCCGCGAGCACGGCGGGCGGCGTCGGCGGCGGCCAGTCGAGGGCGACGCCGTCGAGCCTGACGTAGCGGCCCCCGGTGGTGACCTTCTCGCCCCGCAGCAGCGCCCGCAGCGCCTCCAGGTACTCGCGCAGCAGCGTGACGGGCGACTCGGCCCGCGCGCCGACCTGCCCCATCCAGCTCTGCACGCCGTGCCCGACACCCAGGGCGAAGCGCTCCGGGAACATGCGGTGCAAGGTGGCGGCCTCCATCGCGGTCAGCGCGACGTTCCGCAGGGGCACCGGCAGCAGGCCGATCCCGACGCGCAGCCGCTCCGTCCAGGCCAGGGCAGCGGCGGCGCTGGCGACGCCGCTCTCCAGGAAGCAGTCCTCCCACAGCCACAGCTCCTCCAGCCCGGCCTCGTCGGCCGCGCGGGCCACGCCCCGCAGCCGTTCGGGGGGCAGTTGGGGCCGGAACACCACACCGAGAGCAGTCATGCGGCCTTCCTACCGGTCGCGTCTCCTGCGGGCAACGGCTCTGCCTGACGCTGCGGCCCGCCGCGTCAGGGTTGCCCCGTGGCAGCGACGCACCTCCTGATCACCGGTGTCCGGGAGCCACCGACCCGGGTCGCCGCGGCCCGGCGCCCAAGTGCGGTGACGAGGACGTCGTGACCGTCTACCGCAAACAGACCCGACACCCGCTGAGTCGGCGTGTGCACATCGGAGGGAACGGCGAGGTGACGATCGCGGGAAACGGAAAGCTCCACGTGAACATGAGCGGAGGCATCAAGCACACCACCGAGTTCCGTGGCGACAGCGGGCAGATCGTCGCCTTCGACATCCCCGGGCATACCGCGATGCCCTCAGGGAAGCCGCCCTGCCCCAGGACAAGGACGACCACCCCGACGGCTCCGCGTTCACCCGGCAGGAATGGAAGCAACTGCTCAAGGAGTACCCCGAGATCCCGGACCCCGCCAAGAGCCCGGACCTCTACGGAATCCCGGGTAGGCTGCTCGGCCACCTCAAGGACGCGATCACCCCCGGATCGGGTTGCGTCATCCACGAAGGATGATCTCCCACACGATGATGCACAGCGAGGAAAGCCTGGCAGCGGAGTTCGACCGCCTGCGACGCCGCCCGGCCGCCGAATCGGCTCCACCGGTCCTCTGCGAGTTCACGGTGGACCTCCCCGGTGCCCCGGAACCGTACGCCGAGCGCCTGCGCCCGGTGCTCTCGGCCGCGGTGGACCTGGGGATCACCGCGGATTTCGCCCGGGACGACCTGCCCACCGACGGCGTACCGGACTGGTTCGTCGCGGTCTGCTCTCCGGACGGGGGCGGGGCGCCCGACTTCGCGAGGAACGGCCGCGCCGCGTACCAGGCCCACACGGAAAGCCGGCCGTGGTCGCTCCGGAACTGGCTCCACCGGTTCGACCCCGACGACGACTCCCGGGGGTGGCAGTGGTGGGACATCACCCGGGTCGGACCGTCCCGGGTACGGATCTGGGTGGACAGCCGGGGGGAGTCCTTCTTCGGCTGCCAGGAGCTGCGCTGGGCCGCGTACACCGCCGGTGCCCTGTACGTCGACGGGCCCGCCGTCTGGAACCTTGGCGTCTGGGCGGGAGAGAGGCCGGCATGACGGCGACGGACGCGTCGCGGCTCGTGGCGGACCGGCAGGTGAGGGCACGTTTCACGGAGGAGGCCATCACGGTGTACCAGGCGTACACGCCGGCGATGGCCGACGCCGCACTCGCCGCTGGTACGTTCGTGGCGCCTTTCAGGCGCGAGCGGATGACCTGGATCAAACCGTCGTTCCTGTGGATGATGTACCGCTCCGGGTGGGCCACCAAGCCCGGGTAGGAGAGGGTCCTCGCCATCGAAACGACGCGGCAGGGGTTCGAGTGGGCACTCGCCCACGCGAGTCCCGGTCGTTACGCGCCGACGGTCCACACGGACGCCGACGCCTGGAAGGCGCAGCTGCGGACCAGCCCCGTGCGGGTCCAGTGGGATCCAAAGCGTTCGGTCACGCTCCAACCCCTGCCCCACCGCGCCCTTCAGGTCGGCCTCTCGGGGGAGGCCGTGGGGCGGTGCGTCGAGGACTGGATCGTCCGGATCTCGGACGTCACCGACCTCGCCCGGACGGTTCACCGAGACGTCGGGGCCGGGCGTCCCGACGAGGCGGCGTCCAGGTTTCCCCGGGAGGTCCCGTACCCGTTGCCCGAAGGGATCCGCAAACGCATCGGCGGCACGGAGACGGACGGGGAATTCCCGGCAGGGCCGTAAGACACCGCCTCTCCAGGGCCGCGGCCCTCGGCAGGGGCGCGGCACCGTGGAAGCCGAACCGGGCACACCGCTGCCGGAGGTTGCAAGCAACCCGTCGATCTCTACGGCGGAGGGGTGTTCGACGAGGTCATCCGGCTCCTGGAAGCGGGGGCACGGCTCGCCCTGCCGATCGCGGCCGGGCGAGCCGTTGCGGAACCGGCGGACGATGCCCTCCCCGCGGGCATGTACGTGGCTGGAACTCCCGCAGCTCCGGTCGGCCTCAGCGGGCGGCGCGGGTGGGGAAATCCGTCCAGGCGGCCGGGGAGACGGAGAGGACCGGCCGACGTGATCCGTCAGATCCGCGCGGACCTGACGGCCGCGCAGCGCGAGGGCGACGGCCGGTCTGGGCGGCGAGGCGAGCAAGGACACCACCCACCGCCTCCAGGTCGACCGGTCCCCCGCCACCGCGACGGCACGTTCCACGTCGGCGGCGAGCCCTGCGACCGAGCGGGGCCGCCGGGCACCCCCCGTGGGCCCGGCGGACCGTCAGGCGCTGCGCTTGAGCCTGCGCCGCTCCTCCTCGGAGAGCCCGCCCCACACGCCGTAGCGCTCGTCGTGGGCGAGGGCGTACTCCAGGCACTCGACACGCCCCTCGCACGACTGGCAGATCCGCTTGGCCTCCACGGGCGTTCTCCCCGGATCCGGGAAGAAGGGCTCGGAGCCGATCTGCGCGCACAGCGCGCGGTCCCACCAACCGGTCGTCTGCCGCACCGGGCCGGAGTAATCGATTGCCATGCGGGCAACCCTGCCCAGCACGGATCAACGAACCATCAACATCCGATCAACGCGCGGCGACACGGCCCCGCGCGCCCCACGGCACTCCCGCCCGGAGGCGGTTCTCCCCTTCCGGACAACGGTCGTTCCCCGGCCACTCCGGCGTGATCTCCACCCTCCCACCCCTCCGCCCCGTCCGCAGCAGGGTTCCGTCCGCCGGGCGTGTCCCGCCCCGCGGCCTGGCTGCGTGACCTCTGCTGGACGGTGGGACGGACCGGGGGCCGCGGCCCGACGGCGAGCACCGATGACCTCAACCCGCGCCTTTCGGCTTGCCTTTCACTCTCCGGGGGACCTGCGGTGCGTGGCATCCTCCGGCCATGCGACTCACCGACCGAGCAGGCGGCATCGTCCTGCGGCCGCTCCGTTACCGGTTCCCGGTGGCCAGGGGCGACCGTTGGGACGACAACTGACTCGTCATCGGGGCCGACGTCACCACACCGGCGACCAGTTGGTCCTTCGCGGACTCGTGCCTGCTGGTCGACAAGGCTCGCGAGCTGTCCGCATGGTTGCGCGCTGTCGCGGACGGGCGGAGGCCGGACGCGAAGCCTGACCCGGAGGGGCACCTCGACCCGGACCTTTCCTTCCTCGAACCGGCCCTCGCTTTCAACCGGGTCCGGTGGCGCGACGGCGCGGGAGTGCTGCGAGTCCACCCCTCGCAGAGGTCGCGCCTCCGCGACACCGGCACGACGAGAACCCGGATCCCTGCCCGTACGCGATCGAGGTCGAGACGGACCGGGCCGAACTGATGCGGGCAGCACAGGAGTGGGACCAGCACCTCGCGCGGTTTCCCCCGCGCTGAGGCCGCGGTTCACCCCGTGCGTCGAGGCTCGGTCCCGGATCTGTGGAAGGTGGGGCGTATGGGGGACCGACCGGTGGCGGGGCCGTCCGACGGTCGTGGTGGGGGTCCGGGTGTCGGTTCTTCGGCCCGGCCGGCCGGCTCCGGACGGTTTGCCGTTTCCGGCCGCTAGTGTGACGTCGACTGCGACTTCGGTCCGGGGGAGGGATTCCGTGAGCGACGGTAAGAGGGTACTGGACATATCGACGGCGGATCTGAAGGCGTCCGCGCCGGCCTTCCACACCCAGAGCGAGAAGTTACGCCAGGCCGTGTCCACGCTGAAGGAGAAGCTGGATGCGCTGGGCGCCCCCTGGGGTGCGGACGAACAGGGCCGGACGTTCGGGGACTCCTACGAACCGCACCGCGCCACCATCGAACGCTCCGTGGGCATCCTGGTTGCCGGATTGGCCAGCATCCATCAGGCGATGGAGGACATGGCCGACGGACACGTGGACAACGAGGCCGCCATCGAGGGCATGTTCACCAAAGCTCCCGCCCCGTACGGCCCCTTCCCGCCTCAGCCTCCCGCCGACCAGCAGCCTTACGGCCCCTACGCGCCGCCCGCCCCGCAACCCTCCGACCGCCATCAGGGGCCAGGACGGGAAATGCCCTGATGGGCGCGTTCGAGGAGGCCAAGGAGTGGCTCGTCGAGACGATGGGCATGTGGTGGCCCGACGCCGACGAGGGCAAGCTGCGCGACGCCGCGACCGCCTGGCGGGACTTCGCCGACGCCGTCCAGGACGTGCGCCAGGCCACCAACGGCAAGGCCGGCCCCCTCATCGAGAACAACTCCGGCGAGGCGATCGACGCCTTCGAGGTCTTCTGGCACCGCTACTGCCACGGCGGCAGCGGCTGGCTGAACGACCTGGAGCAGGCCGCCCGCGACCTGGCCACCGCCCTGGACGACTTCGCGAACGACATCGAGGACGTCAAGGACGAGATCGACACCCAGATCGCGATCTCCGCGGCGACCATCGCCGCCGGCATCGGTCTGGCCGTCGTCACCGCCGGAGCCGCCTCGGGCGCGGCGGTGGCCGCCGCGGCGACCATCACCAGGCTCGCCGCTTCCCTGGGCGTGGCCGTCTCCACCACCGCCGCCCGGATCGCCGCCACCACTCTGACCGGCGCCGCCTTCGGCGGTGTGGAATCCGTCGCGGTCAACCTCGCCGTCGCCCAGCCCATGCGCATCCACGCCGGTCTCCAGGACGGCTTCAACCTCAACCAGGCCCAAGAGGCTGGAAGGCATGGCGCCTTCTTCGGAGCCGGAGTCGGCGCGGTGGGAAGCGGCGCCCGCGGAATCAACGACGCGGGCGGCATCCGCAACATCGTCGACGGCTTCGCCTTCGCCCCCGGTTTCGGCGGCCTACGCCCGGCGATGCCTGGTGTCACCGTTCCTGTCGGCCCCTCCGGGCAGCCGCTGTTCAGGGAGAGCTGGAAAGCCTCGGATGACATACGCGGCCCGGCGGCGGGGAAAGACCTCCGTTCGTACAACCCTCGTCATACGATATCCGGAGCAGGCAGGAACAAAAATTTCCGTGAAGAGAACAGCGTGATCCTGAAGGGGAAAGAAGGGGAGGTCAAAAAGGATATAGAAGAGATAGCCAAGGGGAACGCCAGATACAACAAAGAAACCGACCGGTATGAGATAAACGGCCGCTCCTACGGCGTGGAATCCGGCGGAACCATATATCCGGACTCCGGGCCGGGAATCGTCAAGTTGGACAGAAACGAATACGCTGCCCTGAGTCTCATCTCCAAGGCGAAGGGCGACATGGCCTCCATCGAGAAGCGACTGACGATGGATCCGAGGTTCGCGAACAACCCCGAAGCGGTACAGAAAGCCATCGCCGTCTACAACGGGACCTACCAGTGATGTGCAATCTATTCATGACGGGGGAGTTGCGTACCGATCGTCTTTCGATCGCCCTCGCCGAGATTTTCCGGACACCTCCGGAGGTTGTCGAGGTGGTTGCCGAGGAGGCGAGCCCGGAGGAACGGAGCTGGGACGCGCTCGTCTCCTGCGAGTACACAGCCGTTCTGGGCCATGTCTCGTGGGCCTTGGACATCTACGCCCGGGAAACAGTGGTCGAACATCCCGACGAGTCGGAGCTGGCGCGCCTACTGGCCGAGAAACTGCGGTGCGTGGTCCTCTACCCGTCCGGCGGGGCGATGCGCCCCAGCGCCTACTGGCTCGTGACACCGGACGGGCTCGTCACCCGCGCCAGACTGCTCGAATCGGACGACGACGAGCCTTTCCACACCATCGACGCGGTGGAGGATCCGGTTCCCCAGCTCCCCGACGTGCGCGTCGAGTTGATGCGGGAAGTCATCAGGGAGCAGCCTGTTCCGGTCCCGATCGCCGAGGGCTTCTCCGCAGCCGTCGAGGCGTGGTGGGAGGCCCGGAGCCGGGAGGGGAAGGGAACGGAACCCTCCGCCCTGGAACCCGGCAGCTCTCTCTGGTACGCCAGGAACAGCCTGGGCGCGTGGGAAAAAAGCGTGCACCGCGTCGAGAACGACTGGCAGCCCGGTGGCCGCTACCCGGTGGACATGTACGCCGAGGACCTCCACGTTCGGGACGAGATCGACGAACTGCTCCACGGCCTGCCACAGGAAATCCGTGAAACTTTTCGAAATTCGGTGAATCGGTTGGACGAGCGTTTCAGGGAGGCCACGCAGGGGGATGGGGGAAAAGCCCTGGCGGCGTCCCTGGGCACCTCCCCCATCTCCATGGTGAACAAAGGCTGGTGGTGGCACCGCCGTCCGGTACGGCTCCCCTGGAAGGGGCTGTGACACACCTGCCGGCCCGGCAGGATTTCGACAGAGGAGTCAGGGCAACACTCATTCGCGCAGGTGGATGGTCTCACCGTCCGGAGCGGAGTCGGTGAACCGAAGGTACGGTCTCCTGCCGTTCGGGAACATCACCGACCCATTGCCCGAGCCGTCGCGTGAGCGCCGAGCGCCACGGAGCAGCCGTGCCACGCGCCTCGCGACACCCTTCACGACGGAGAAGTGAACGGGGGAAGCGCATGTGGTCCGTGCGGCGGAGTTTCGACGCACGGACCACGCATGTCCCGGCCCGGTGCGGCTCGACGAGCGGTGCGGACGGGGAAGTCCGCCCGGGCGGCCGTGGGGATGGGGAAGGCCGAGCCGACCCCCGCCTTGGAGTCACGGACGCGCACGGCCTCCGACGGGCTCAGCCCATGTGGTGGAAGCGCACCGGCTCGGCGAGCACCGCCCGGGCACCGTCGAAGTCCGCCAGGCGGCCGGCGACCGTGGCGACGGCGAGGCGTTCGGGGAGGGCGGCGGAGAACTTCAGTCCGCGCACGGCGCGGCGGTCCACGTCGGGCAAGACGAGGTGCTCGCCCACACTGTCGAAGGCCGCGCGCCACATCTCGGGGGTCAGGTCCTCCCGCAGTCGGACGCTTCGGTCGTCCGGCCGCTGCACCGGATCGGCGATCGACGGGAGGGTGGCGGCCAGGGTGGCGTTGGCCCGGTATCCGGCCCAGGTCCACCAGCGCACGTCGTTTCCGGCCCGGGTGACCAGCGTTCCGCCCGGGTGCACCCTGTCCGGGGCGTCGGCCTCGCGCGCCTCGGACAGCCGGGCCTCGGCGCGACGGGTCAGCGACACCGGCGGGTCGGCGCCGAGCAGCACCTCGCGCATGGCCCGTGTCAGTTCGTACGAGAGTCCGGCGATACCGCCGCCCGTCCACTTGGCGACGCCGCCGCCGTCGGCGGGTTCGACGAAGACCCGCCTGCGTTTCCAGTCGACGAAGGTGACCTGCCAGCTCCGCCCGGCCAGCAGCAGCCGCCTGGGTCCGGGGCGTTCCTCGGTCAGGACGGACGGGTCGGTCCGGCCGATCTCCTGGCGCCCGGAGAGCACGGTGAACTGCGGCGGCGCGGTGAAGGAGGCGGTCAGCTCCATGAAGTGCCGTCGCCCGAAGCGTCGTTCGGCCTCCGGTCCGACGAACAGCATCCCGCCGTCCCGGTCGAGGTAGCCCTCCTCCAGCAGGTGCCGCAGGACGGGGGCGGCCGATCGGTCGAAGGGAGCGAGACCGTTCCACTGCTCGGACCAGAGCCGGTCGCCGAGCCTGTGCTGCTGCAGGGTGACGGCGAGGAGCTGTTGGGCGACGAGGTGGCTCGGCTCGGGCGGCGCGGTCACCGGTTCGACCCAGCCGCGCCCCCACAGCAGCAGCAGTCCCGCGGCTTGGAGCAGGGTCTCCTCGCGCGTGGCCAGGAACAGGCAGTTGCGCACGGTGTCGGCGCGGCGGCCGGTGCGTCCGATGCGCTGGAGGAAGGACGCCACGGTGGCGGGCGAGTCGATCTGGATGACGCGGTCCAGGTCGCCGACGTCGATGCCGAGTTCCAGGGTGGAGGTGGAGACGATGACGCAGTCCCGCGCTTCGGCGAACGCCCGCTCCGAGCGGGTGCGTTCGTCGACGGAGAGGGAGGCGTGGGAGAGGAAGACGGTCACCTCGCGCGCCCGCAGGGCCGCTCCGAGCTGTTCGACCTGGCTGCGCGAGTCGCAGAAGACCAGTCGCTTCTCGCCCCGGTGGAGTGCGGAGATCAGTTTGGCCGCGTTCTCCAGCGATCCCACGTAGTCCAGCTCGACCTCGCCGGCGGGCCGCGACCCGCCGGGGGCGGCCGGAGCCTCGGGGGCGACGACCCGGCCAGGGCGCGTCCCCCTGCCCGATCCCTGCAGCCACTCCAGCAGGTGGTGCGGGTTGCCGACCGTGGCCGACAGCCCGACGCGCTGGACGGCTCGTCCGGTGATCCGCTCCAGCCGCTCCAGTACGGCGAGCAGGTGCCAGCCGCGGTCGTCGCCGGCGAAGGCGTGCACCTCGTCGACGACGACGGCCCGTACGCTCCCCAGCAGCCGCGCGTGATCGGTCTTGACGCCGATCAGCATCGCTTCGAGCGATTCGGGTGTGGTGAGCAGGATGTCCGGCGCCTCGGTGCGGATGCGCTGCCGCTGGGACTCCCTGGTGTCGCCGTGCCAGAGGACGGCGCGCCGTCCCACCCACTGCGCGTAGGAGTCGATGCGGGTGACGAGGTTGTTGAGCAGTGCCTTGAGCGGACACAGATAC
Organism: Streptomyces desertarenae; assembly: GCF_042681365.1. Lineage (NCBI taxonomy): Bacteria > Bacillati > Actinomycetota > Actinomycetes > Kitasatosporales > Streptomycetaceae > Streptomyces > Streptomyces desertarenae. The sequence continues at coordinate 183,460 of NZ_JBHUFU010000007.1, forward strand.
AGCACCGAGGTGCCGGTCCACTTCTTCTCCGCCATCGCGGACAGCAGCGGGAAGCAGACCGCCTCGGTCTTGCCGCCGGCGGTCGGGGCCAGCAGGACGGCGTCCTCGCCGTCCACCAACGGCGAGATCGCCGCCTTCTGTAAAGGCCGTAGGTCGGGCCAGCCGAGGGTGTTGACGATGTGGTGCAGCACGACGGGATCGAGCCGCTCCACCGGGTCGGCGGTACCGCCGGCCGCCGTCATCACAGCTCCAGGTCGACGTCGTCGGCGGACGAGGTGCCTGACGCCAGGTTCCGCTCGACATCGGTGAGTTCCCGGCTCGCGACGGTCAGACGGTAGTGCTGCCGCGGATCGAAGTCGTCGAACTGGTCGACGCGGTCGAGGACGTCACCGACGAGCTTCTTCAGGAACAGCCGGGGCGCCACCCCGACCTTCCCGCCCAGCGCCCCGCCGACGGCCCGCGCGAGGTCGGCGACGTAGGCGTCGTCGACGACCGCCCCGATCCGCTCCGACGCCGCGGCTCCCGCCGCGTACAGGTCGCGGATGGTGACGCCGAGGCCGACCAGGGACTCCTGGTCGAATCCGGGCAACCGGATCTGCACCGCGCGGGGGTTGTCGAAACGCGGGTCGGTGGTGAAGTCGGTGGCGAGCCGCTGGGCGAGCGGAGCCAGGCGCTGGACACCCTGCTGCCCGTCGTAGAAGGCCGGCGTGCCGGTGATCACCAGGTACAGGCCGGGGAAGCGCCCGGAGTGCACCTCGTCGATGAGCTGCCGCAGCGCGTTGAGCGCCTTGTCGCGGGCATCGGAACGGACCCGCTGCAGCGTCTCCACCTCGTCGAGGACGACGAAGAGACCGGCGTGCCCGGAGTCGCGCAGCACGGTGAGCAGTCCCTGGAGGAAGCCCAGCGCTCCGAAGTGGTCGAGGTCGCCGCGCACCCCGGCGGCTCTGCGGGCGGAGGCCGCGACGTGCGGCTGGCCGCCGAGCCACGCCAGGACGGCCGCGGCGGTCGCCTCGTCGCCGGCGGCGAGGGCGGCCCGGTAGCCGCGCAGGGCGGTGGCGAAGGAGGGGGCGTGCCGGGACACCTCCGCGAGGCGTGCGACGAGCAGTTCCTCCACCTCGCCGGGCAGTTCCTCCTCGGTCGCGCCGGCGGCGAGGGCGTCCTCCTCCAGTGCGTAGAACCAGGCGTCGACCACCGGGCGCAGGGCGCTGGGCGGGAAGCTGGAGGTGGTGAGGCGCTCGGTGAGCCGCCGGTAGACGGTCTCCAGCCTGTGCAGCGGGGTCTCGTTCTCCGAGACCTGGATCTCGGCCACGGCGAAGTTGCGCCGCTTGGCCCGCTCCCCCAGCCAGCGGGTGAAGAAGGTCTTGCCGGACCCGTACTCGCCTCGCACCGCCTTGAACACCGAGGCTCCCGACGCGACGGCCTCCAGTTCCGCGTCGAGCGCCGCCTCGAAACGGTCGAGTCCGGTGGCCAGCAGGTCGAGTCCGCTCTCGGGCACGGCGCCGCGCCGCAGCGCGTCGATGACGGTGCGGCGGCGGGCGGCACTGACGTGAGTGGGGCGCGTGGATCCGGTGGTGCTCACGGGAACCAGTCTTCCATTCCCCGGGCGCTGCCGTGCGGGGCCGGTGGACCTCGAGCCGTTTCACGGCCGTGTGTCGCGTCACGGCCCGCGCAGCCGTGCTTCGGTGAATCGGTTGACGACCGCCGGAGAGCGCTGCTGGAATCACTCTCCGTACAGGCAACAGGATCGAAAGTGGAGTCACATGGCGGCGCTCGACAACGTGAAGCTGAGGGACGTACTGGCGGACGTCGCCTCGGGCTCCTTACAACTGCCCGACTTCCAGCGGAACTGGAAGTGGGACGACGACCGGATCCGAGCGATCATCGCGACGGTCACACTGGACTACCCGCTCGGCGTGGTGATGACGCTGCAGACCGGCGGTGCCACCCGGTTCCGCTCCCGGACCCTCACCGGCGCGCGGCCGGACGGGGACCCGGAGGCCGACCTCCTGCTGCTGGACGGGCAGCAGCGCCTCACCTCCCTCTTCCAGTCCCTGTGGCTGGACGCCCCGGTGGAGACGGCGGACGCCCGGGGCAAGCCCATCCAGCGGTGGTACTACGTCGACATCTCCAAGGCCGTCGGGCCGTCCGCGGACCGCGACGAGGCCATCGTGTCCGTCCCGGCCGACAAGGTGCTGCGGACGGACTTCAACCGCACCGTGGTGCTGGATCTGCGCACCACCGAGGCCGAGTGCGCGGCCGGCCTCTTCCCCCTGCACCTCGTCTTCGACGCGCAGCGCGTGAACGAGTGGAAGAGGGCGTACATCAAGGCCGACGAGGACCGGAACTGGGACCTGTGGGGCCAGTTCGACGAGGCGGTCCTCCAGCAGGTCCGCGCCTTCCAGGTGCCGATGATCCGGCTGGCCGCCTCCACCTCCATGGACGCCGTCTGCGCGGTGTTCGAGCGGGTCAACACGGGCGGTGTGCCCCTGAACGTCTTCGAACTGCTCACCGCGACCTATGCCGGGGACCGCGACTACGTCGAGCAGAACGGGGACTACTACCAACTTCCGGAGGTGTGGCGGGAGATCAAGCAGGGGCTGGCGAACAAGTACCCGGTCTTCGGCCGCCTGGAGAGCGGCCTCGAAAACGGGCTGAGCAGCATCGACTTCCTGCAGGCCATCGCGCTGGTGCGCACCTGGGAGCGGAAGCAGACGGGCACCGGGGCGACGGTGTCCTGCAAGCGCCGTGATCTGCTGGACCTCCCCCTGGCCGATTTCGTCCGGCTGGCGCCCAAGCTGGCCGATGCCTTCGCGTGGGTGGGCGACTTCCTGGAGCGGCAGTGCATCGTCCGCCCGGCCGACCTGCCGTACCGGACACAGCTCATTCCGCTCGCGGCCGTCCGCGCCATCCTCGGCACGGCGATCGACGGCATGGGGGCGCAGGAGAAGGTCGAGCAGTGGTACTGGTGCGGCGTGCTGGGGGAAATGTACGGCGGTTCCACGGAGACGCGCTTCACCAAGGACGTCGAGCAGCTCGTCCCCTGGATCGAACAGGACGAGAGGGCACCCGAGACGGTCACGGAGGCGTTCTTCTTCAACGACCGCCTCGACACCCTCACCACCCGCAACAGCGCCGCCTACAAGGGCATCTATGCCCTGCTGATCAAGCAGGGCGCGGTGGACTGGCACTACACGGACGCCCCGCTCAGTCCCGGCAGGCTGGACGAGTACGGCGTGGACGTGCGGCAGATCTTCCCCAGGACGTGGTTCCGGCGGGGTGACAGCCACGGCCTGCCGACGAGTTCGATCGTGAACAAGACGCCCCTGTCCTACCGTGCCGCGATGGACATGACGGGGGCGCCGTCGTCGTACCTGTCCACGATGATCGCCGCGTCCGACATGCGGCCCGAGTGGTTCGACGACGTCCTGTCGACCCACCTGATCGATCCGGGCGCGTTGCGGGAGAACGACTACGAGCGCTTCTACCGCGACCGCTCCAAGCAGTTGCAGGACCTGGTGCACTCCGCCATGGGCAAGAGGACGATGCTCCGCGACCTGCCGGAGGGCGACGTCCGATGACGACCAGGCCGGACGAGCGGGACGTCGCCTCGCTCAAGGGCAGGACCGTGTCCGTGCGGGAGATCCTCGACCTGTTCCAGGTCAGGGTCCGCGACCACCGCTCCGTGCACCGGATCTCGCAGGCGCTGGCGGACGCCGGACTGACCACACTGCCGGACTTCGCCGTCTGCGGCCTGCGCAGCACCGTCGAGGTCGTGCCGCTGGCGTCCGTTCCCGCGCAGCGCACGTCCGTAGAGGCGGACGACGAAACCGACGATGCACTGCCCTCGCACGCCCTGCCTCAGCGACTGCTGCTCGGCGACATTCCTTCGGCGCGACGCGGCCTGCTGTCCGTGGGCCCCGGCACACCCCTGTCCCAGACGACCTTCCTCATGCGTACGAAGGGCCTCTCCCAGGTACCGGTGACCACCGGCATGGCACAGGTCCACGGGGTCGTCACCTGGGGGTCCGTAGCCAAGATGTACGAGGCGGGAAAGCCGGCCACGCTGGACAACGCGATGGAGAAGGACTCGCTGCCCGTCGCCGACGCCCGCCAGGAGTTCTTCACCGCCCTCCCGGTCATCCGCGAGCACGGCTACCTGCTCGTCCGCGGCGACGACGGCTGCCTGTCCGGCATCGTCACCGCCGCGGACGTCACGGAGCGCTTCGAGGGGGCGGCGCGTCCCTTCTTCATCGTCGGGGAGATCGAGTCGCTGCTGCGCCGCTGCCTGGGCGCCGCACTGGACGGGGAGGCCATCAGGGCGGTCCAGACGAACAGGAAGCCGGAGCAGCGCAGCGGCCAGGTGTCGGACCTGATGTTCGGCGACTACCTGAAGCTCCTGGACGGTGACCAGACGAAACAGTCCCTCGCCGAACGGGCCGACCGCAACTGGGAGGCTCTGAAGTGGCCCAACATGCCCCGGGAGCAGTTCATCGGCCTGCTGAAGCGGGTGAAGGACATCCGCAACCGGATCGCCCACTTCGATGAGAAGCCGCTTCCGCAGGAGATGCTCGACGAGCTGACGACCTTCGCGAAGGTGCTGCGGGCGTTCGCACCGTGAGGGGCCCGGGACAGTGGGGCGGGACTCGTCGGTGCGGGCATGCGACCTCGGCTCAGACCAGAAGCCACATGATCGTCGATCGGAACGCCGACCACGGCGAGATCGAGCTCAGGTGGCGCAAGAGCAGCCACAGCGGGTCAGGTGGTGGCCGCGTGGAGGTCGCCCTCGCGTCCGGCGCCGTCCATGCCCGGGGCTCGAAGGCACAGGCGGAAGCGGTGCCGGCCTTCCACCGGGAGCAGTGGGCCGCGTTCACCGCCTACGCCCGTGAGATCACCGTCTGACGACGGACCAGTCGGGGTGCCCCAGGACCAGGGCCCGGGGCACCCCGAATCGTGTCGTCAGTCCGCTCCGAGGGCGAACTGCTCGCGCAGCAGCGCCTCGTGGAGCCGCAGGGTGCGGCCGTCCGGCAGGGTCTCCAGGACCTGCACGCCGTCGTAGTTGAGCAGTTGCCGCAGGACGGCGGCGAAACCGTCGCCCCGGCTGGTGGGCATGCCCGCGCGCTGGGCGAGCGCGGTGACGGGCAGGGTGCCGCCGGCGTCGAGCAGCGCGGCAAGCGCCTTGTGGACCTGCTCCTGCTGCGGCTTGCGGGCCAGTCCGCCGAGCTGCGCCCGGTACGTCTCCGAGTCGAGCAGCGCCTTCACGAGCGCTTCGGCCCGTGAGACGACCGTCGGCGTGAGCAGGGCGTCGTCTCCCCCGGCGGTCAGCTCCACCTCGAAGAGCGCTTCGTGCGTCCGCGCGAGTTCCGCCTGCTTCTTCTGGGGCTTCCCCGCCGGCTTCCTGGGAGCGGCAGGAGTCGCGTCGGCCACCGGCTGGGCGGTGCGCCCACTCGGCAGCGGTGTCCTTCCGGCCTCCTCCGGTGCCCACCAGGCCGGCCGCTGGTCGCCCAGTTCCCGCCAGCCCCTGGGGGGTTCCGCCCCGAACGGCAGGAAGGCGAGGACCGGGATGGTGAATTCGGCGAGGGAGGCACCGCCGTGGTAGCCGGCCTTGAGGGCGGTGTAGCGGGAGTCGGCGTCCCACAGGGCGACGATGGACGCGCCGGGCTCGGGCCACACCACGCGCGGCCCGGTGAGGGCGATCTCCCGTTCGGCGAGCGGTCCGCCGCCGGGCAGGCGGTGACGGGCGGAGGCGGGTTCGGCGGCAGGGTCGACCCTGGTGCCGTGCCGGTCCACGACGTGGCCGTGGTCGCTGGTGAGGAGGACGGCCATGCCCTGGGCCGCCGCCACCCGCAGCAGGTCGCGCAGTCCGGGTACGTCGTCGACCCGCCAGGCGCCGTCGCCGAGCTTCTGCTCCTTGGCGAGCCGGTCGTCGATGGCGTTGAGGACGACGGCGACGTGGGTCCGGCCGTCGGTGAGGGCCTCCGTGAGCGCCGGGCCGAAGGTGTCGCCCGCGGTCTCGGTGCGCAGGTCGTCCTTGTGGAACACGGCGGCCGGGGCCCCGCCCCACAGCTTCAGCGTGGGGAAGAGCCGCTTCTCGTCGGCTTGGGCGCCCTTCGTCAGGGTGCCCGTGAGGAGCGAGGTGCGGGACACGGACGTCACGGTGGGCAGGGCGGCGGCCATCGCCCGCCGGCGCGGGGCGCCGCCTTCGGGCAGCGGGTCGAACTCCGCCCAGGAGTGGCGCAGTTCCTCGCCGAGCTCGTTCGCGATGGCCGCGCTCATGCCGTCGAGCACGAGCAGCAGCACCCGCCGTTCCTCGCCGCGCCGGACGATCGGCCCGACCACGCGGTCGAGGAAGGTCTCGACGGTGAGCATGGAGCCGGGCTGGGTGCCGGCCTCCGTCCAGGCGGCCAGGGAGCGGGCGAAGGAGGCGTCGATCTGCCGGCGCCGGTCCCTGGCGCGGGTGCCGAGGGTGTCGTAGGCGGCCTTGAGGACGGGGTCCGGGTCGCCGCCGGCCTCGATGTGCTCCAGGGCGAGGTCGGCCCAGCCGGTCTCGGCGATGTGCCGCTGCAGGGCGTCGGCGACGGTGGGCGTGTCGGCGGGCGGGTCGGTGGCGAGCCAGCGGGCGAGGCGCTGCCCCATGCGGGCGCGTTCGATGCGGGCGGACTCCTCCGGATCGGCGGCGAGCCGGTGGTCCTCCAGTCTCCGTACGGCGTCCGCCGCCGCGGCCGGGTCGCCGGCGGCGAGGGCGCGGCCGACGGCGGTGAACCGGGCCTCCAGTCCGCCGCGCAGGACGGGGCTGGCCGCGGCGGCCTGCTCGGCGCCGAACTGGCGGGCCAGCGTGGCGGCCCGGTCGAGCACGGTGCCGGTGGTGCGGCGTGCCTCGCGGGCCCGGTCGGCGTCGGCGCCGCCGGTGCGGTGCCCGGCCGCCAGCAGTGTGGTGACGTACTCCTCGGCGGCCCGGCCGAAGACGGTCACCAGGGCGTCGAGCCGGTCGCCGAGCGCCGGGGGCCGGTCGCCGAAGTAGCGCTCGGCGCGGCCCCGCGCCCGGTACGTCTCCGGGGCGGGCTCGGCGTGCTGCCACAGGGCCGCGCACACCAGGCCGAAGGCGGCGGCGTCCGCGCCGCGCTCGGCGTCGACGAGGGCGAGCAGGGCGCGTCCGGCGAGGCCCGCCTGGTCCTCCTCGCCGAGGAAGGCGGTCAGTCCGGCGCGTTCGGGGCCGCGCAGGCCCAGCAGCCGTTCGGGGGCGCCGGGGCGGGTCGACCAGTGCAGCAGGGCCTGCGCGTCGAGCCGGTCGTCGCCGGGTCGGTGGGTGCCGCCCTCGGTGTCGTGGCGGCCGAGGCGCAGGCGGCGCTGGGCGAGTGCGGTGAGGGCGTACTGCCTCGACAGCCAGCCGCCGGGCACGGACGGCCAGCCGCCGGGCGGAGTGGCGTCGAGCAGGGCCTCGGCGGCCCAGTTGACGTCCTTGAGCCGGGGGTCGATCTGCCGGGCGCCGAACGCCTCACCGACGACCTCCCAGCTGTCGACCGTGTCGATGCGCAGTTTGTGGACGCGGGCGAGGATCGCCGGGTCGAGTTCGTGCTGCTCGCGATCGGTGAGGACGACCAGCACGGCGGGGCCGGGGCGGCGGCCCGCCAGGTGGTCGAGGACGAGTTCGTGGACGGCGAGCGGGGACGGCGCCACCGCGACGCCGGCCGTGCGGCCCTCGCCCCAGACGGGTTCGGCGGGGCCGTCCCACCGGGGTGCGGACCGCAGCAGCACGACCCGGCGCCTGCCCCCGCCGTCCCTTGTCAGGGAGGCGGCGAGGTGCGTCTGGGAGGACAGGTACTGGGTGACGGTCGCGGTGTTCAGCCGGACCGCGCCCGGTGCGGCGGTGGCGGTGTCCGTCATTCGACGACCTGCCAGGTGATCTCGATGGTCGCGTCGGGGTGGCGGGTCGCCAGTTCGGACAGTTCCGCCTGGAGGTCCACGATGGCCCGCGCCGCGGTCGTACTGCGGCGTCCGGACGTCCGCGCCGTGCCACCGCTCGCCGGGGAGGGCGAGGGCTTCTCCTGCGTCTGGGTGTACGAGATCCGCGGGTCGCTGGACGGGGTGCTCAGGGACTGGTCGTCGGCCCTGTCCTGGGACCCGGCGGGCGTGGGCTGCGGGGCGACCGCGGTCTGGCTGCGCTTGACCAGGGCGACGACCTCGCGCTGGGCGCGGGCGAGGGCGTCGCGCAGGTCGGCGGTGCGCTGGTCGTCGCGGGCGATGCCGCGCAGCGAGTCGAGCAGCGCCTCGCCCTCGGGGCCGAGCCCCGCGGCCAGTTCCAGGGTGCTCCAGGGCGCGGAGGCGATGGCCTCCGCGACGGTACGGGCCTTCTTGATGGAGGTGCCGTACCGGTCGGCGCTGGTCTCGCCCAGGTCGAAGGCGGCGAGGGCCTCCACGGTCTTCTTCGCTCCGGCCGCGCCCTTGCCGGCCTCCGCCGTGAGCGTGTCCAGCAGGTGCAGACAGCGGCGGGCGAGGGCGAGCCGGCCGGTGTCGGCGGTCTGGTCGAGGCCGAGGAAGGAGGCGTGGGTCTCCAGTTGGTGCACCAGGTCGGCCGCGTGCTCCCGGTGGGCGCGGGCGGCCTCGATGATCTGGCGGGCGAACTGGTTGACCATCCGGCCGCGCCGCAGCGCGGGCGGCTTCTCCCCGAAGATCACCTCGAAGCGCTGCCGTGCGGTGTCCCAGTCGGACTCGGCGGGCAGCGGCTGGCTGCGCAGCGCGTCGTGGTCCCTGATCGCGGACAGTTCGGGGGCCGGGTCGAGGACGGTGCCGCCGCGCACCCACACCCGGTCGTCCATCTCGGCGAAGGAGGCGACGACGAGCCGGGCGAGGAAGTCGGGCAGGCCGCGCGGGTCGGGCTCGTCCGTCCAGTCGGTGAGCGTGATCAGGGACAGGTCTCCGGTGACGCCCTGGGAGCTGGCCTGCCGGCGGAAGTGGTCGGCCCAGTAGCGGGACAGCTCGAAGTAGGCCTCCTTCTGCTGCCCGAGGCGCAGCGGCCCGGCGATGCGCTGCATGAGCCTGCGGTCGCCGGCCGGAATCTCCACCCGGCCGTCGCGGGCTTCGGCGGCGGCCCGGACGTGGGTGAACACCTTCTTGGCGTCGGCGGGCCTGACGGCGGTGCCGGTGGCGTCGGGGTCGAGGTCGGGGTGGGCCGGGTACTGGTGGGCGAGCAGCGTGCCCGCGATGTGCCGGAGGCCGTCGCGCAGGCTCTGGCCGAAGGACAGGGTGAGGCCGTCGACGTCGGGCAGCGCGACGAGGTGGTCGTCGAAGTCGGGCACGACGTCGGCGGCCTGCTTCTGCGCGAGGCCGTACGCCTGCTTGAAGGCGCCCTTGACCTGCTTGAGCAGCGCCTCGCGCTGGGTCTCCAGCAGGCCCTTGGCGCGGCTGCGGTTGTCGGCGTTGAGGTGGCCGGCGTACTGGGTGTCGAAGCGGTGCTCGTCGGCGAGCGCCTTGTCGATGACGACGAGGCGCCGGAAGTCGGCGAAGCGCTGCGCGGACAGGTGGGCGGGCAGCCAGGCGACGGTGCGGGACCGCTCGCCCTGCTGGCGCTCGCGCAGCCGCTGGATCCGGTTGGCGTCCTCGACCGGGCCCCACTCGCCCTCGTCGAAGGGGAGGTCTATGGCGATGCGCCAGCGGCCCTCCTCCTGCGGCATCAGGTCGTGGTCGGGCAGTTCGTCCTCGTCGGCGACGTTGCCGAAGACGATCTCCGCGGTGCGGGCGGTGCCGCGCCAGGTGAAGTGGAGCTGGTCGCTCAACTGGCCGTGTTCGACGCCCAGCTCCTCCGACAGCAGACGGCGGGCGAGCGCGACGCGGTTGCCGGGGTTGTCGTTGACCTGGGCGTTGGCGATGACGGAGTCCACGTCGACGCCGGACAGCTCCAGCCGCACGCCCGGGTTGGCGTCGGTCCCGGTCTCCTTGATCTCGGGGAACCGGGCGGCCCACTCGGCGACCTTGTTCTTGATGATGCCGACCTCGGCGCCCGGGATGGGGGCGAGGACCGATCCGTGGTTGAGGGCACCGAGCCGCCGGATGGTCAGGTCGGACAGGGCGGGCACGCTGGGCGCGAGCGCGGACAGCAGCAGGGTGCACACGAGCCGGTTGTCGCCGACGAACATGCGGCAGCCGTTGAGCCGCTTGGGGTCGGTGATGGACTCGGGCCGGTTGCGGTACTGCTCGATGTCGTCTTCGGTGACGTCGTACGAGCTGAGCAGATACGGCCTCAGCTTGGTCCGGTAGAGCTTGTCGGCGGCCTCGAAGACGACCTTCAGGCTGTCGGTGAACGGCTTGTCGCCGCCTTGCGCGATCACCGGGTAGAGGTCGCCGACGGGGATGAGCTGGCCGAGGCGTATCTCGTTGCGGTGGTCGGCGAGGAGCTGGCCCATCAGCTTCAGACCGGTGCGGGAGCGCTGGAGGGCGGAGGATATGTGGACGAGGGTGTCCATGAACGCCGGCGAGAACGGGTACGTCAGACGGAACGACTCCGCGTCCGCGCCGGTGGTGCCCTTCTCGGAGCCGAGCAGGGTGTCCCAGACCTGGGTGCCGACCCGCTTGGTCTGCTCGAAGGCCGCGTCGACGAGCCGTTCCGCCTCGGCGTCCTTGGGCTTGAGGAGGCGGGCGTGGGCGATCTGCGGGAGGTTGCGGTCCTCCAGGGTGATCTTGTCGAACCGGCCGGAGGCCAGGTTCAGGGTGTCCTGGATGGACGACTCGGCCGCGCCGGACACCTCCTCGCCGACCAGTTCGCGCAGGTCGCGCTGGCGGGCGATGAAGGACACGACGGGGATGGCGCGGCGGGCGTCGCCGCCCTCCACGAAGTTCGTGATCTTGCTGGCCTCGCGCGCCACGAACTTCTGGTCGTGGATGAGGGTGGCCAGCCACAGGATCAGCTCGTCCATGAACAGGATCAGCCCGTCGTAGCCGAGCGACTTGGCGTGCTCGGCGATCACGGACAGACCGGCGTCCAGGGAGATGAAGCCGTGCTCGTCCTCGGCGGCGTTCCTGGCGAAGCCGGGCAGGAGGTTCGTGCTGGCGTCGTTGACCAGCTTGGCGCGCAGTTCGGCCGGGGTGGAGGGGTTGGTGAGGTTGAGCGGGACGTCCGCCTCGTGGTTCTCCTCGGCGGCGAGCGCGGTATCGAGGAGCTGCGGGGTCCAGGCGAAGCCCTCGCCCCACTCGTCCTCTTCTCCGTCGTCCGCGTCGCTGCCGCCCAGGCCGCGGATGACGGCCTCGTCGCCTGTGCTGGCGCGGAGCGCGCGGATGTCGTCGAAGAGGGAGTCGGTCCGGTACACCTGCGGGGTCGGGGCCTCCGGGTGCAGCTTCTTGACGTGGTGCACGTACCCGCCGAGGACGCGCTGCTCCAGGGCCTTCGCGCCGAGCATGTGGTACGGCACGAGCAGGAACCTCTTGCCGTCCGACTGCAGCCACTCGTGCTTGGTCAGCACCGGGTCGAACTCGGTGCGGGCGCGGGCGGCCTGGTGGCCGCTGAGCAGCGCGTACAGCACGGCCATGAAGTGCGACTTACCGGAACCGAACGAGCCGTGCAGGTACGCCGCCTTGGAGCGGTGCCCGTCCAGGGCGGACTTGATGAGGGCCAGCGCCTCGTCGAAGTTCTCCAGCAGCCGCTCGGTGACGACGTAGTCCTTGAGCGCGTGCTGAGCGCCCTCGGGCGTCGTGGCCTCGGCGAGGGACAGCACGAAGTCCGAGGTGGAGATGGACTCCTTGATGTCGATGACATCGCGGAGGAGGGGCTGCTGGGCCATTGCAGGTTCTCGCTCTCCCTGACGGTGGTCGGTGCTGCTGCTCGTACACGGTGTCGTGCCGGATCCGCCGCCCGGGCCCGAAGCCGGTCCGGGGGTGGGACGGGGCTCGGAGGTAGGGATGGCCGGTGCGGTGGGCCGGCCGTTCTCGCCGGCGGCGAGAACGGATCCGGTCGTGCGGCGACCGGACGGGAACGACGCTCACGGCGTCGGCCGGTTCGGGTCAAACGGGTTCGCGGCGTCTGCAGTCCTCGTCCCCCTCGTACCGAACATCACCCGTACGGCCTGCGCACAGCACCCTACATCGGCACTCCCACCGGCCCCGTGCCTTATCCCCTCGCGCACCGCCCGTACCGGCCGCGAACGGTCACTCCGCGTCGACGTGGGTCCGGCGGGTGGAACGGGTCCGGAGCCAGTACGAGCGGGCAGCGACGATCAGCGCGACTCCGTAGACGGCGAATGCGACCATGCCGATCCAGGCGACCAGCAGTGCGTCGCTCGAGGAGTGGAAGTCGCCTCGCCGCATCGTCACCACGCCGGCCGTCGCCAGGGTCACGTAGCCGACGCCGAACACCCCGTACGGAGCCAGCGTGGCGGCGCCGATCAAGGCCGGGGCCAGAGGGAGCCAGCGGGGGACGCGCCGGCCGCGCAGCCACGGCGTCCAGCGCGGGAAGACCTGGCCCCACGGGCGGACCAGGCCCCACAGCAGGAAGACGCCGAGCGCGGCCAGCAGCACGGTGCCGTCCAGGCCCCAGGACTCCAGGGTGAGCCAGATTCCCGACGCACCGTTGCGCTGGGAGATCGCGAGCATCTCCTCTCCGGTCATCCCGGCGAAGGTGCCGCCGGATGCCCAGAGGAGCTTCATCGCCGCGTAGGGGAGAAAGGCCGCAGTACCGGCGCAGGCGGCGAGCTGGACCGGTCCGGGTGCGGCGGAAGGGGCCTGCGCGACGGGCGCGGCGGGCGGGCGGCGGCCGGACCGGGCAGTGGCCGCGAGCAGCGGAACCCCGGTCGCCGCCAGCGCGTGGTGTGCCGCGGCCACGCCGTTGTCCACCCCCTGGCCGAACACCAGGGTGATGACGTCCATCAGCAGACCGAACGCGGCGATCCCGGCCAGCGCGCAGACCACCCACAGCAGCACCCGCGACGCCGGCCGCAGTCCGTACCGCGTCACCGCACCACAGGCCAAGGCCGCCACTGCTCCCACCCCCGCGACCCCCCAGCCCAGCGTCGAGGGCCCCGGGGCGCTGCCCAGGTAGAGCGGCGGCTTCCCGCTCAGCGCGCATGCCAGGCCGAAACCGGCGTACACCACCGCCCACGCCGTCGTGGCCCGTCCCACCCAGCACGGCCACCGTTGCCACCATGTGTGCCAAGGCGCCCTCGTCGTCCCTGTCGCACCGACCATGCACCGACCCTCGCATCGACCGCAGCAGCGCGACATCAACTGTCGGAACGACCTCCATCCGCCTACAGGGGGAGCACTCCCTACGCCTGAGGTATGCCTTACGCGGTGTGATGACACGGCTGACCACACAGGGGATCGCGCCTCCACCGCCGTCCGACCGCCAGGACTTCTCGATGTCGAGCTCGACCACCCGGTCCTTCCTCCAGCAGCGTTTCCGGCAGGACTCCACCGCGTCCAGCGGTGAGTGCGGGTGAGGAAGATGCACGCCGCACAGCGGAAAGCCCCGGGGCACTCGCCCCGGGGCTTCACATCAACTCATCGGTTAGCGCGCGCCGGGACAGGTTCCGGCGTCGTTGTGGAGGTCGGCTTGGCGCTCTTCATGGGGGAGCCGTGACAGGGAGGCGCGGGCCGGGCGAAGCCCGTTTCCACGCCTCACCTCACGATCCGTCGATCAACTCTTGCACCTCGGGGGGAATCTTCTTGTCGGAGCGGAGGACCCTGAAGGCTTCCGCCTGTTCAGGAGATGAGCCGATCGCTATGGCCAGGTCCGGAGAGATGCCGCTCACCGCATAGGCGTTCTCCGAGGTCTCCGGCACTTCGGCGCCTTCGTCATTGGTGTCACGGCACGGCGGACTCGTGGCGGTACCGAGCTTCCGTCCGGCCTTGAACTCGACATTCGAGAGCCTTATATACGTGCGACCTTCGTAGACGACGTCGCTCGCGCACACACTCTCGCTGTTCGCGCCGGCACCTTCGGACCCCTTTGATCCACACCCGACCGCGGTGAACGCCACGGCTGCCAATCCCACCGCAATCGCACGTGATCCGACCCAGCTCACGGAGTCCTCCTAATAGATGCTGCGAAGCCCCATGACGTCACCCTTACCGAGTGTCCTCTTCTTCACCTCGCAGCGGTCCGCTTTGGTGTACATGGTGAGATTCGAGTGCCCGGAACCCACGTGGCCCAGCCCGAAGACGTGACCGGCCTCGTGCGTGCCGGTGTTGAGTACATCGTGGTACCCGCCGTTGCAGGTACTCGTCGGATTCCTCGTGAAGTCGAAGTCCGCGATGTTGAACCTCACGTCCGCTTCCCGGAGGTCGTTCTTGCCAGCCGGGTTGGGCCATGTCCACGCGCATGTCGAGGCGACGGCCCCGGCGGCCAGGTCACCGGCGTCCCACGTGCTCTTGCCGTCCCGGGCGGTGCACGTCCCCTTGGCGCTCACGTCCGCTTCATACGTGGTCGTACCCGCGTAGTGACTCTTGGCGGGTACCTGGTCGGTCAGGCCACAGTTGTTGGTGCTGGCCGTGATCCGTCCGATCGAGCCTTCGAAATACTCCAGCGCTTGAGAGCGTGTCATGCCTGCGGGGTAGGCCCCGTCCCCCAGGTACCAGTTGTAGATGCCGTACTCTTTCCGGTCCAGTGTCGAGTAGGCGCCGTCCTGGCACTCGCCGGGGGAGCTCGCGGCGTCCACCTCGGCCACTTCGAGGCCGTCGGGTGCGGGCGGCTCGGACACCGGTGAGTCCGATTCCTCTGTCAGGTCACCCGCCGTCAGCCGCGGGCTCACGACGTCGGCACGGTCCTCGCCTGCGGTGGGCGACTCCGTGTTGGCCTCGGACAGGTCATAGGAGACCTTGCCGTCCGAGGTGACGATCAGCGTGAATCCGTGCTCCGTACCGTCTTCGGCCAGCATGTCGATGCTTACCGCGATGTCGGCCTCCGGCATCTCTATTCCGGTGCCGTCATAGGTGACGACGAGCCCCTCCACATCGCAGGTGTGCACGTTCAGACCAGCCGGCAATTCGTATACCGATAACTCATCCGTGGTCGGACATATCGGTATTGCGCTCGTGCCGGCCTGTGCGTTGCCCCCGGCGACAGCGAGCGATGCGGCCAACGCGAACGCCACGCCGGTTCTACCAATGAGTCCTGGACGGCGTCCAGCCACTCTCCCCCCCTGCGATTCGGCCCCATTGCACGGGACGGTAATCGAACAGACATTCTTACATCTGTGATCGGATCCAGAGAGGGTGATTTCCGGCCAGTGATCCGGATTCGCACAGGCATGCCTTCCCGCGTGACGAGCCGTCATTGTGCCTGCGTGACACTCGGTTTCCTGCCCCAAGGGGCGCCTTCACCAGCAATCCGCACAGCCGGTCCTGCCGGCGAAGCCCGGCAAGGCTGAAACAACTCCCCGGTACCACCCAGGGCCTCTCGCACGATCGAGATCCGTCCGGATTCATCCGGTGAGACCGAGGGCGGTCAGGGGTCTTCGGCGGTCGCGGACGCCTCGCGGGTCGGGCACCAGATCCAGGAAGCCGGAGAGGACGACCGCCTCAACGGCATGATCGGTATGGACACGGTCGAGCTGGGTGTCATCCCCTTCACGGCATCCGTCAAGATCGTGCCCGCCAACGGCTTCTGGGTGCTCGACGACCGGCTGGTCGTCGCCGAGGACTGGCACGCCGAGCTGTGGCTGGACGACGCCGACAACATCGCCTTGTACAAGAAGGTCTGGAAGACCCTCAGCGAGTCGGCGGTGTACGGGGCCGGTGCCCACAACCTCATCACCTCGGCCCACCGGTCCCTGAACCCGCGGTGACGGCATTGCGGGCGTGTGTCCGGGACAGAACGCGTCACGAGCAGGCGTGGCGCCGGCGAACCCGGGCCCGTACCTCCGTCGAAGGCGGAAGGCCGCTCCCTCAGGCAGCCAGGAGGGCACTCGCGGCGTCAGGGCCTGGGTTGCTCCAGCTTAACGGCAGTGGTGTCCGCGTCGTGCAGTTCAGCGTCCGCCGGGGCGAACGTCTCGTGTTCTTCCACGACTTCGCCGTCCACGACGTCTCCCTCCGATGCTCGGTGTGACGGGTCCGCCAGGGGCAGGCCAGCGAGGTGCTTCTTGAGCCTCTTGGCCATCGGAAGGTAGGTCGAGAGAGTCAGCCCGCCGGACACGACGGCCCCGATGACGGGGATGGCTTTGGAGACACCCTTGGCGAAGGAATGCGTCGTCATCTTGACGCCGAGGTACTTCGCGACCTTCTTCACCATGGGGTAGACGACCCCATGGGTGAGCGCCTTCTTGGGCAGCTCCTTGGCGACCTGCTCCGCGAGCATCCCCGCGACCTTCCCCACGGCAGCGTTCGCCGACTGGGTGCCGAACATCACGCCGAAGAACAGCGTGAGCATCCCCTTGGTCGCGTCATCGACGTCACCGCCCTCGTCGGAGAACAGCTCGGGCCAGCTGTAGAGGTAGGCGAGCTTCTGGGCGATGCGCAGCATGTGGCCGACGTACTGGGCCGTGTCGGCGGGCACCGTGGCGGGAAGGGCGAGGATGCCGGGTATCCCTGCGGCGGCGGAGAGTGCGCTGACCTTGGCCGTCTCGTAGTGGATGGAGTCGTTGGCCGCTTTCTCCAGAACGTCGACGGCGATACCCGCCGCCGCGGGGGTCTCTTCGATCGCCCGGCGTATCTCGTCCTCGGTGCAGTGGCGCGCCAGCGCCGTCCGGAGGTACGCCTCCCGGTGGATACGCACACCGGGGAGCTTGGCCGCCGCCACCAGCACCGCGAAGAAGCGCGACTCGGGATTCTCGATGTCTTTGCCCGGTTTCATGGCAGGAACCTACAACAGCTCCGCGTTCCCCGGGCCGGTCCGAGTCAACTGCGGTGACGCCCCGTCGGGTGCGGGCCGGTGGCGTGCGGGCCGGGTCCGCCACGCTGCCGGTCGCCACCCGCCAAGGCGATCGCGGTCGTCGGGAGGCGAGCGGCTGTGGCGGACGTTGACTGGCGTGGCAGCCTGCGGCGCGGGCATTCGGCGAGCAACGTGCCAGGGTTGCTGAAGGTGTTGCGGGAGCGGACATGCGCAGGGCCCCTCGACAGGAACACGCCCGCCGGAGGGGCTCCGCGATCGGCGCCATTTCTGTCAGCGTGCCGCGAACCCTGCGAAGGCGGCCCAAGCCGTGGGCTCTACGGCCAGGCACCGCCTGAACGACTGGGGCCACGATTACACGACCCCGGTCAACGAGACGCTCACCCTCATCACGGTGGAACTCACCGCCAACGCCGTACGCCACGGCCACGTCCCCGGCCGGGACTTCCACGTCCAGCTCACCCTGGCCGGGAGCACCTTCCGTATCGAGGTGACCGACACCCGCGCCGAGAAACAGCCTCCGGCCAACCCCCCGGCCACCGACTCGCTTTCCGAGTCCGGCCGGGGCATGCTTCTGGTCGCCACCCTCGCGGACGACTGGGGCGTCAGCCCCCGCCGGGCCGCCCCGGGCGAGACCGTGTGGGCGGAGTTGCGCGTGCAGCACCAGGGCCACTCGCTGACGCACCGGGTGGCCCCTGAACCGACGGATGTCGATCTACTCCTGGCTACTGTTTCACTGCTGCGCGACGTCCCCGGGTCGCGGCCGGGGGCCGCCAGACGCGGAGGTCGTCGTCGGTGAGTCCGTGCTCGCCCTGCATCTGCTGGCGGTAACCGGCGAAGAAGTCCGCCGGGGAGCCGCTGTAGAGCATGTCGAACTCGTTGTGCCACTGGTACAGCCACGGCTGGAGTTCCAGCAGGCCGGCGAGGAACGGGGTGATCTCCTCGGTGGACAGCGCGGTGTTGGTGAAGTACGTCGCCAGCGCCTGCGCCTGCTCCTTGTGGTCCCAGCCGGCCCAGCCGTAGAGGTCCGGGGTGGCGGCGTTGGTCTGCCCGTAGGAGATGAACCGCTCCTTGGGCACGTCCAGCTTGCCGCGCGCCCTCCAGTAGGAGGGGCGGAGGAAGTCGGCCGAGGTGTACTTCGGCGGCACGGGTATGGAGTCCCGGATCTTCCGCTTGACCAGCTCGTCGGGCTCGGCGTCCTCCTTGCGCTGGAGGTCCCACACGTGCTCCCAGTCGGCGCGCTTCTTCAGACCGGAGGGCTTGTAGCGCAGGGCGGCGAGGAACGGCACGTGCTCGTTGGTGATCAACTCGGCGACGACCTTGGGCAGGTCCTTGCGGGGCGCGTAAAGCTTGGCGACGGAGACGAAGTCCTCGTCACGGGAGAGGGCGTCGGTGAGGCGGGCCAAGGTGAGGATGGTGGGCTGGTCGTTCTCGTCGAACCAGAGGTCGCGCTTCTCCATGCGGTCGAGCAGCCAGGAGCGCAGGGCCTTCTCCTGAAGGGCGTCCCAGCCCTCGGTGGCCCAGCGTCGCTTGTACTCGGGCCGCTCGACCATGTTGATGGCACGGTTCGACTCGATGGCGTCGATGCGCTTCTGAACGATCTCCCGGTAGGGGGCGGGCCAGTGAGCGGGGATCTCGGTGACAGGGGTGAACCGGTGATTGTAGTGCTCGAACCAGGTTGTGGTGACCTCGCCGCGTTCAATTTTGCGTGCCAGCACGATCGCGAAGGCACGCTCAGCGGGAGCGATCTCCGGGATCTCCTCGACGGGTGCTGTGATCTCCTCGTCCAAGAGTCCGTAGAGGGCATAGACCTGCCAGTCCAGCTCCTCCTGCAACGCGATCATCCGTGCTCGGGTGGATTCCCACTTCTCGCGCCCAGCGCGCAAGGCAGCCACAGTGGGTACAGCAACGGACACGATGGCGGAAGGAGCAGTAGAGGCAAGTTTTTGGGCAAGGCCATCCAGTGAGGCGCCGAGCTCTGCAGGGAATTCGGCCGGGATCGGGAATTCTTCGAGCTTGGTTCCGGTGAACTCGAAACGGTGCTCCCACGGTTCGTCGGCGCCCGCCACATCCGCGCCGGGGCGCCCCTTGTCATGACTGACCTGCCGAAGCCAGAAACCAGCGGTGGAACTGTTGAGCAGCCCGAGCAACCGCAGGTGCTCCTCCTCGCTCGCCCCCTCCCGCAGCTTGATCACCGGCGCGGACTGTTTGAACACCTTCCCACCCCGGTCCAGCACAAAATGGTTATGCGTGGCTACAAACGCAAACGCGATAGATAGTTCCGTCTCATAAGCAGAGGATGTGAACTGCATGTAGTCCCACCAGCGCAGACCAGCGTCTGCCATATCCCCCTGAAAGGTGCGCCGCACTTCAAGCACGCGCCGCAATGGCCACAGGTCACCCTTTAGATCACCCGGCTGAAGTTCCTTCGCGTAAGGGAACCAAATCGCTTCTTCAGGTGTCGCGCTCCAGTCACGGATGATTTCGCCAATCATTAGGGGCCTAAGCCCCTTTCGGTCACCCATGGTCCGGTAGGTGTCACGGAGTGGACGAATGTAAGCTTCATCAGCACCAGCACGGATGGCACGCCCAATGGGCGGATCAATCACAACCTTCATAAGTTGTCGGCTGGCAGACTGGAGTTGCTCGACCATTTCGAGACCACCATCTGCGAGAATCCATGGCTGCTTACCGAAGTACCGACCCCGCTCTAGGTCATCCACAGAGACCCACTGGCTCACTGAGCCAGGCTTGTCAATCTGGTCCACGATGGCGCTCCACACCAAGCCATTCTCGCCATTCTCCGGGGCAGTAGGCTCTCCTTGAACGCTTCGCACCGTTCGAATGGTCGCCGAACGCTTGCTACCTTCCCGCCTCTTGCCTACCAGGATGACGGTCGGGGTTCCATGTCCGGGAATGTAGGCACCCGAAGTATCGATGACTTCCGTCAACTCAACTCGGTCACGGAAGTACCCCTCGATGAGCTTTGTGCCGAACTCACGCTTCATGAACGAGCTAGCTGTAATCTGCCCGACGATGCCGTACCCTCGCCCCTCGGAATTACCGCATCTGGCGAGCTCGAAAAATCGCTGAGCAAATGGCACCGAGAGTGCGTATGTTCCGCCACAGGCGTCGTACAGCTCTCGGTACAGGTCGTTCAGCTTCTTGTCTTTGACCGTGATGTACGGCGGGTTTCCCACCACCACGTGATAGCGCCCTTGTTGTAGAATTCCTGGACGCTCGTGCACGTCTTCCGTTGTGTACGTAAACTCCGCCAGCTCGTCCTCGCCGTCAACACCATCGAAGAGACCCAGTTGCCGCGCCTTGATCAGCGAGTCGCCCACCGCCAGGTGAACCGGCCACTCGTACCGCGCCGCCTCCTCCAGCGTTCGCACCCCGCTCGCCGCCATAGCTGCAACCAGCAGTCGGAACCGGGCAATGGCCACCGCGAACGGGTTGATGTCCACGCCGTGCACCGAGTTCAGCGCTTTCCGCACCCGCTCATGCGCATCGCGCCCCGGCTGCCCTTCGGCCCACAGCCGCACCAGCCGCCGGAACGCCCCCAGCACGAAGTGCCCCGACCCGCACGTGGGGTCGATCATCTTCAGTTCCTCGTACCCGAACTCCCGCACCGCCGGGTTCATCGTCCGGTCGAGGATGAACTCCTCCACGAACTCCGGTGTCTGGAGCAGCGCGTACGTCTTCCGGGCGGACTCGCTCAGGTCCTGGTACAGGTCGCCCAGGAACCGCGTGTCCCAGCCCTCGGTGCCGTCCTCGTTCAACGGATCGGTGAAGTCGTGGACGAGGACGCCAGCCTCATCCCGCTGCCGCCAGAACTCGACCAGCTCGCGTGCACCGTCGTGGGAGAGCGGGATCTGGTACAGCGGGTTGTGCCGCTTGTCGAAGAGGAGCCGGCCCGCCTGACCCTGGCCCAGCTCATCGAACGCCTTCTCCAGCCAGCCGCGGTACGTCGGATCCTCGTCCGTCTCCACGTACGCGTCGTACCGGGCCTCCGCCAGCTCCCGCCGGTCGCCGTCCGGCCCGGTCAGGTACGGCTCGGGGATCAGCCGGTTGTCCTCGCAGAACCGCACGAAGACCGTCCCCAGCACCCACGCCACCGCGACCTGCGTGACCCGCTCGTCCAGCCACGAGTTCCACGTCGCCGCCGTACGCCCGAGCTTGCGGGCCCGGTCGTACTCGGTCCGCAACCGGACGCCGACCTCACCAAGCGCCTTCACCTGCTTGCCCAGGTCGGCCTCGACCGCCTTGACCTGCTGCTTCAGGTCGTTTAACAGAGCCTTGCGGTCGATCACTTCGCGTCTCCCTCGACACCACTTGCCACGTTCTCGCCGGACCCGCGGTGGCGGTTGCCCACCCACGTGTCCGGAAGCTGGATCCACTCCCCCAGGCCGGCCTGGTACGGCACGGCCACCTGCCCGAGCCTCGGCTCGCGCGAGGGGTCGCTCTGCGGGACCAGGAGCCACAGCCCCCGCCCGCCTTGCCGGGCCGCCGACGCCAGCCGGTCCAGGACGCCCATCGCGTCGTACCGGGCGAACGCCCCGGCCTCCGTCAGCAGGACGGGACCGCTGCCGCCGTTGCCCAGCAGCTCGGCGATCCGGGGCTCGACCGAGCCCCACGCCGTGCGCGCGTACTCCGCGAACCGCACCGCGCCCTTCGAGCCCGGCTCGGCGGCGTCCGCCTTGAGCAGGGTCTCCCAGGTGGGCTTGGTGCCGGGCGTGACCTGTGCGCGCAGGGCGTCGAGGAACAGTTCGGTCACCGAGACCACCTCCGCTCCCAGGCGCTCGCTCCGCAGCCCGTTCACGGCCTCCCGCACCGACCGCTGCCCCACCGTCAGCACCCGGAACCCGTCCCGGCGGGCCGAGGCGAGGAGCCGTTCCTCCGCGCGCACCGCGCCCGCGAGCTGCGGGTCGTCGGCGTACCGGGTCACCGCGCCCGTGCGCGTCGACTGCCGCCACACGCCCGTCGTGAGGTAGCTGGAAGCGTCGTCCACCCGCGCCGGCAGGTAGCGCAGCGTGCCCGTGTCCTCGCGCGTGCCGAGCGACAGCTCGAAGCCCGCGTCGCGCAGCGCCTTGGTGAGCGGGCCGCCGGTGGGCAGCTCGTGGGTGGTGCCGCCGCGCCCGTCCGGGACGACCAGTTCGGGGAAGCGGACGCGGACCCGTTCGTGGATGTCCTCGGCGGTCAGGCCGGGCTGCCGGCCCTCGGGCACGCCCGGGATCCAGCGGACGAGGCCGGCCTGGGTGAGACGCAGCGCGCGGACGAGCGGCAGGTCGCGCGGGTAGATCTCCAGGCGCGGGGTGGCGGCGGCGTTCGCGGACGCAGCGGCTGCCAGCTCCACCATGCGCCGCTCGTCCCAGTCGATCGTGCCGGGCGGCACGGTCAGCGCGCCCAGCTCGGCCAGCACGGTGGCCGCCGTCGGCAGGGTGTCCAACCGGGCGAGCCGGTCGGCCGTCCTGCCGAGGCGGGTCGCGTACTCCAGCAGGCCGGGGGCGGTCGGGGTGTCCGGGCCGTCGGTCTCGCGCACGTCGAGGGCGAGCAGGCCGGCGCCCAGCGACTCGTCGGTCGCCTTGCGGTTCGGCTGGTGCTGGAACTCCGCCTCCTGCGGCACCAGTTGCTCGGCCTCGACGACGGCCCGCACCGCCGCCAGGGCCATCGCGCGCCGCTGCTCGCGTCCGGCGAGGTGGGTGCCGCGCCGGACGGCGAGGGCGTCGGCGATCTCCACGGCGGAGGCGACGCGCCCCATGCTCACCAGCAGGCCGATGATCTCCTCGCGCAGCGCCTGGACGGCGGGCTCCGCCTTCCAGCGCCTGCGCTCCTCCTTGAGCATCTGCGGGATGCGGCCGTGGCTGAGGCCGAGCGCTTCGGCGACGTCCTTCTGCTTCGGCCAGACCCCGATGTCGGGCAGAACGCCGTGCTCGTCGGGCAGGCGCAGCAGCAGCCGCACCATCTCCGCCTTGTTGCGGTTGGAGCCGTTGTTGTTGACGGCGGGCACGAAGACGGTGGCGAGGGTGTCGAGGCTGACCGAGCGCAGGGTGCGGGCGGACAGCGCGCCCGCCGGCCCGCCCGTCGTGAGCTGCCCGACGAGGGCCGACTCGGCGGCCGTGAGCTGCTCCAGCTCCTCCTTGGCCTCCGCCCGCCCCTGCGGGGTGAGCGGTGAGACGGGGGCCTCGCGCAGCCGCTCGCCCCACTCGCGCTGCCGCCGCTGGACCTCGTTGCGGGTCTTGGCGCCGAGGCCGGGGGCGTTGACGAGCTTGCGGCGGCTGTAGTCGAGCAGTTCGCCGACCGTGGTGATGCCCAGGCCGTAGAGGAAGGACTGGGCGGCCGGGGTGAGGCCGGAGACGGTCAGCGGGGTGCCGAGGGCGGCCTCGGCGGCGAGGCGGTCGCGCTGCTGCTCGGCGGTCTCCGGCTCGGCGTCCGCGATCCCCGCGGCAGTGCCCTCGGCGGGCGCCCCCTGCCCGGTGTCCGCGACGGCCGGGTGGCGGGTGCGGTGGCTGGAGGGGACGGTCTGCGAGGCGTCGAGGAAGACCTTGCGCCAGGCGTCCCGCATCGGCTTCAGCTCGGGGTACCGCTTGGCCGCGTCGCGGTGCAGGGCCTTCTGGAAGAAGGCGACGAGCCCGTCCCGCACGGCCGGGTCGAAGGCCTCGGCCGCTATGGTCGGGTACGGCCACTCCTTCGCATCGGTCATGCGGGGCGGGACGCTGCCGTCGCCCCACTTGGGCAGCTCGCCGGAGGCCATCTGGTGCAGGGTGACGGCGACGGCGTACCGCTCGGCGTGCGAGTCGTAGGAGCCGCGCGTGATGACGTCGACGAAGGGGTCGAGGTAGCCCTCGGTGCCCGCGTCGGTGTTCTTCGCCGGGTAGCCGGCGAGCGAGAAGTCGATGAGGACGAGTTCGCGGGTGCGGTTGGGGCGGATGCGGACGGCGATGTTGTCCGGCTTGATGTCGCGGTGCCAGATGCCCTCGCCCTCCAGGAAGTCGACGGCGCCGAAGAGGTAGTCGCCGTAGGCCTCCAGCTGGTCGACCGGGAGGCGGCCGTGCTCGCGGAGCTGGCGGGCGACGGTCTCCTCGCGGCGGCGCGGGCGGCCCGCGCCCTCGGTGCCCTGGCCTGCGTCGTCGCGCTCGTCGCCGACGTACTCCAGTGCCAGGACGGTGCGGCCGCCGATGTGCAGCGGCTCGGGCTCGACCAGGCGGATGATGCCGGAGTGGGGGCGCAGGCGGCGCATGGCCTCGGCCTCACGGACGAGGATCTCGCCGCGGCTGTCGGAGAGGGCCACCTTCAGCACGGCCAGCGGGCGGGTCCTGCGGGCCTCGGCCTGAAGGTCGCGGACGAGGAAGGCGCGGCTGGTGGAACCGGTGCCCAGGCGGCGGCGGACCTCCCAGCGGCCGGCGAGCACGTCGCCGGCGACGGCCTCCAGCGGGTCCTTGTCGGCGGCGGCTGCATCCTCCTCGCCCGGCCCGTCGGGGCCGGTGGCCGTGGCAGGGGCGGTCAGGGAGTCCTCGACGACCTCCAGCAGCTCCAGGAACTCGTCGACGCTGGAGAGGCGCTGGCCGGGCCGGTAGGCGGTGGCGGCCTGCACCAGCTCGTCCACGTCCTCGGAGAGGCCGTCCACCAGGGAGCTGGGGCGCAGGCCCTCCCCCGCCTCCAGACGGGCCAGCAGCTCGGCCTGGCCGGCGGCCGGCGCCTTGCCGGTCACCAGCAGGTAGGTGAGGACGCCGAGCCCGTACACGTCGAGGTAGACCGGGTCGGGGTTGAGGGCGGTGAGCTCGGGCGCGAGGTAGGGGTCGGCGTCGTCGGCCAGGTGCATCGCGGACAGCGCGGTGGGCGCGAACCGTGTCACGCCCTGGCCCTGCGAGGAGTCGCCGCTGCGCTGGGTGGCGATCTGCCAGTCGGAGATCTGCAGTTGCGGGGCGAGCCAGGCGGCCTCCTCCCCGACGGCCCGGCCCTTGCCGCCGGGCGGCCGGGGGACGACGAGCACGGAGCGGGCGGCGAGCGCCCGGTGGTGGATGCGGCTGGCGTGCGCGGAGCGGACGGTCTCCGCGAGCTGGCGCACCAGTGCCATCCGGCCGAGGATGTCCAGCTTCTCGCCGTACTGGACCAGGTACTCGTCCAGCTTCAGCGTGCGCGGGTGGTAGTCGAAGATCAGCGCGGGGCCGGCGGCGTGGCCGGAGGGGAAGTACTGCTTGAGCTGGACGGCGCCCGGGTGCCGGAAGCGGCCCAGCACGGCGGCCTCGCGCCGGGCGGCGTTCTCGACGGAGCGGCGCAGGGAGGCGTCGGAACCGCGTTCGCTGAGGTAGATGCGGACGCGGACGGCCTCGGGCAGGTCGCTGTGGCGGGCGAGGTAGTCCGCCCAGGTGGGGCCGGAGTCGAAGGACTTCCGCTCCAGCTCGTAGGGGCCGACCTTGTACTGGGCGTCGCTGGGCCGCACGCCGACCCTGTCCAGGGCGGCCTTGATCTCGCGGGAACCGGTCGCGGTGATGCGGCGGCGCTCGTCGCGCGGGGGCTGCCTGAGCATCTCGACCAGCTCGTCGACGGTGTACACACCGTTCTGGTCGTGGGCGGGCAGCCGTACGCGCAGGCCGTCGTCCGTGAAGCAGACGGCCTCGGCGACCCACACCCGCCTGCCGCTGGTCTGCGCGAGCAGGCCGGCCAGCTCCTTGGCCTTGCGGTTGACCAGGTGCAGCGGGTTGCCGTGGGTGCGGCGCCGGCCGCCGGGCGTGGTCTGCACCCAGGTGCCGTTCTCGGAGGTGACCGAGCCGTGCCAGTCCTTCAGCTCGACCATGCACACGCCGCCGGGCGCGACGACCAGCAGGTCGACCTCGCGGACGTGACCGGTGTTCGCGGTGAAGGTGAAGTTGGACCAGGCCCGCCAGGGGTCGGCGTCCGGTAACCGTTCCCGGATCGCCTCCAAGCCGCGTCGTTCGTGATCGAACTCGGACTCGGTGACCGTGACCCACCGGCCTTCCCGCATGTGCCGTCCCCGCCTGTCGATCCGCTCGCTCGGCCTGCCGGCGGTCACTCACCGTGGGCAGGCCAACGCGCCCCCGAATCATGCTAGTTGATGATCTGACAAAGAGTGAACAAGCGCGGACGGGATCCGCGGGGAGGGCCGGCTCTCTCCGCGAACCCCTGCGTCGGCGGACTTCAGCGGGCGGTGTGGGTGAGGAAGTTCGTCCAGGCGGCCGGGGAGACGGGGAGGATAGGGCCGTCCTGCTCCTTGGAGTCGCGGACGTACACGGTCTCCGGCCGGTACGCGACCTCCACGCAGTCGTCCCCCTGGGAGCCGCTGTGG
This sequence comes from Streptomyces desertarenae, assembly GCF_042681365.1. NCBI lineage: Bacteria > Bacillati > Actinomycetota > Actinomycetes > Kitasatosporales > Streptomycetaceae > Streptomyces > Streptomyces desertarenae. Next base: position 209,574 of record NZ_JBHUFU010000007.1, read on the forward strand.
GTGGACTTCCGCCAGGACAGCGCGACCTCCACGCAACTGTCCCCCTCGGAGCCGCTGTGGCTGCTCTTGAACCAGTTCAGCTCGTCGCCGGTGCCGTTCATGGCGCTCCTCGCATCCGCTCCAGCAGGTCGGCCGAGTCCGCCGGGGACAGGGCCTGGGAACGCATCTTGGCATAGCGCATCTGCATGGTGCTGACCTCTTTCGGCCCGGTGACCAGTTGGCCGGTCTTCTGACCCTCCGAGTAGCCGAGCCACTTGTGGTCCTGCGTCTCCAGGAGCTGCATCGGTCCGTCGGAGCCGGCGTGGTGGGGCTGGCACAGCGGCATGACCTGGAGTTCCACGTTCCACAACTCCGTGCACTCCAGCAGGTGGTCGAGCTGCTCGCGCGTGACCGCGTCGCCGCCCGTGCGGCGCAGCAGCACCGCCTCCTCGACGATGAAGCTGAACGCGATCGGCGGCTCGCGCCGCAGCAGCTCCTGCCGCTCCAGCCGCGCCGCGATCCGCTCCGCCAGCTCCTCCTCGGTGGGCGGGGGCGGGACGTTGAGCATCACCGCCCGCGCGTACGCCTCCGTCTGGAGCAGACCGGGCACCACCCGGCACTCGTACGTGCACAGGCTCACCGCCGTCGCCTCCAGTTGCGCCCACAGCCGGAACCACGACGCCAGCCCCGGTTGCCGCGCGATGTGCCGCGCCGCCGCCCGCAGCACGCCAAAGGCGTCCAGGGCCTCCTCCGCGCGCTCCACGAGGTCGTCCGGCGGCAGCCGCCGGCCCTGTTCGACCGAGGCGACGAAGTGCGGTGAGTAGCAGACCAGCGGCGCGAGTTGCTCCTGGGTGAGCGATGCCCGCTCGCGGAAGGCCTTCAGAACGGCCCCGAAGACCTTGAGGCTGTCGGACGTCCCCGGTTCGGTACTGCTGCTCGCCATGGGCGACCCCCTCATCGCGCCTGCCTGACTCGTCGCACGGCTCAACGAGCCGGGGGGACCGGGGTGCTCGTACGCTGCGGGGGCCTAACTCGTACGGAGCGCCCCGGGCGGGCCGCGGTCATGGCGTGCGGTGCGGCGGCCCCGCCACGGTGGGCGCATGACGCATTCAGCAGACGCCGTGGACACCGTGAGCGCCGCGGATACCGCGGGCACCGGGGTGCCGCTCGCCGGAGACGTGTTCGCGGTGCGGTTCAGCTCCACCCACCGCGGCGCACGCCTCGCCCGCCTCCTCACCGCCGAGCAGCTCGACGCCTGGGGCGTCCCGTACGGCAGCGGGCCCGCAGAGGCCGCGGCACTGGTCGTGGCCGAACTGGCCGCGAACGCGGTGGTGCACGGGCGCGTACCGGGCCGGGACTTCGAGGTGCGGCTGACGCTGGAGGGCGACGTGCTGCGCATCGCCGTCTCCGACGCGCGGGGCGAGCGGCTGCCGGTCCTCGCCGAGGCGGCGGAGGACGGGGAGTCGGGGCGCGGCCTGCACCTGGTCGCCGCCCTCGCCACCGCCTGGGGCACCGAACCGCGCCCGCCGTCGGGCAAGACCGTCTGGGCCGAACTCCGACTCCGGGCGCCGCTCGCCGGAGACGTGTAGCATCTGCCGACTACGTGACGGTTCGTCATATTGATCATTTTTGGCCGGTTCCGGGGGGATGGTATGGCAGCGGACGCATTGAAGGCCGCGAAACTCGGTGCGATCGGGACGATCTCGGCCGCCGTGGTGGGAGCGCTCATCGCCGGCGTGTTCCAGATCGCCTCGGCGCAACTCGGGGGCGGCGACAAGAAGTCCGACTCCGCCCCGCCCCCGGCGTCGGCCGCCCCCTCCCCGGAGCCGGTGCCCGGCCAGGAGCCGTCCCCCACCCCCGAGCCCGCTCCGAGCGACACCCGGTCCGGTGAGCCGGCGGACGGGGGCGGCGGCGGAGGCAGCGGTGGGGACGGGCGCTCCGAGCGCGGGTCCGGCCCGGCGGACCCGCCCCCGGCGGAGGCGGAACCGCCGACGGTGCGGTACCTCGGCGACATCGAGGGCACGCGCCACAAGAGCGCCACGCTCGTGCACGAGGGCCGGCAGCGCCGGTGCCCCAACAGCCTCATGATCGCGGCCCACCTCTTCCAGAGGACCAAGTCCCTGGAGTACGCGATCGAACCGGACTGGGACACCTTCCGGGCCGTCGCCGGGATCGACACGGCCCCGCCCTCCGGCAACCGGATGCGCTTCACCGTGTACGTGGACGACCGGCAGGCCGCGGTCCGCGAACTGTCCGACCGGGAGGCGGTGGAGATCGATGTCCCGGTGGCGGGAGGGAGCCAGCTGAAGCTCGTGACCGAGACGATCGAGGCGGGGGAGGTCCCGAAGGGCGGGTACGGGGCGTGGGGGGACGCCCGGTTCACCCGGGGGGAAGGCCCGCACGAGGGGTGCTGACTCCCCGGCGCCGCCTCCCACCGCGCCGCCCCGCCAGGAGGACCGGCGGGGGCGGCGCGGTCCGGGTGACGACGCCGGAGGGAGGGGCGGGCCTCAGCGGCGGGAGCGGCCGCCCGCCCAGCGGTCCAGCCAGGCGAAGGCGTCGTCCTGCATCGCGGGCGTGAAGGTGTGGCCCAGGCCGGGCCGGACCTCGGTGTGGAGACGGTCCCCGGCGCCCTGGGAGCGCCAGACGGCCCGCATCTTCCGGTAGGCCGTCTCGACTCCGGCGGCGGTGAACAGCGGGTCGTCCTCGCCGTCGGTGAAGTACATCGGCTTGGGGGCGGCGATGCTCGCCACATCGGGGATGTCCAGGTGGCGCGGGAGGCCGGGGTGGAGCATGAAGTAGGCGGACTGGCCGCGCAGGGTGTTGTTGCCCGGCACCATCATCTCCTTCAGGCCCGTCATCCAGCAGGCGGAGACCGCGGCGCGGACGTGGTCGGAGAGGGCGGCCACCTGCCAGGCCCGGTACGCCCCCATGGAAAAGCCCAGCGCCGCGATCCGGTCGCCGTCCACCTCGGGCAGGGAGGCGAGGAGGGCCGCGGCCCGCTGGTCCTCGCGGGCCATCAGGCCGGCCGGTGAGGAGCCGAGGTTGAACAGGTTGCTCGCCAGGGCCTGCTGCCCCTCGTAGGCCAGCCCGAAGCGGTCGCCCCAGCCCAGGGCGTCGACGGCGAGCACGGCCCAACCGCGCCGGGCGAGTTCGTCGCCCACGAAGCGCCCGCCGAAGTGCCGGTCCGCCCAGGCGAGGGCCGAGGGGAGCCTCGCCTCGTCGTACCAGGGCCGGACGAGCTTCTCCTTGCCGATGTCGAACCTCGCGCCGTGGTCGTGGAGCAGGAGCACCGCCGGGAAGGGACCCCTGCCCTTCGGCAGCAGCATCGTCGCCCGCACCCGGCTGTACCGCGTCACGTTGAAGAGCACGATCCGGCGGCGGCAGCCCCCGCCCGGCCGCTCGTCGACGACCTCCGCGTCGAACGGGGTGTCGTCGGCCGGGTGGACGAGGTGCTCCTCGACCGTGGCGCGGGCGGTGCGGCGCCAGGTGGGGAAGTCCCGGATCGGGGAGGTGCCCCAGGCCAGGGGGAAGGCCAGCTCGTCCCGGAGCCGCCGGTGGAAGGCGGGGAGGTGGTCGCCGGCCAGGCCCGGGGACTCGAAGCCGGCGGCGTCCGGCCCGGTGGACGGCCCGGCGTCCGGCCCGGTGGGCGGGGGCGGTTCCGCGGCGGCCGGGCCGGGCCGCAGGTACGCCGGTGCGAGCGCCGCCAGGGCGGTGAAGGCCCTTCTCCTGATCCGTGCCATGCGCGTGTCCCTCGGCCGGGGGGCCGCCCCCGCCCACCGGTCCGGACGCCGGAGGGGGCCGGGAACCGGTGGACGCGGGGGCGGGAAGGTCGCGGTGGAACCTAGTGGGGGGACGCCTTGCGAGCAAGGGCTTTCACAGAGATTCCCCGGTGTCCCAGGCGGTGACGAGCCGTCATGTCGCGGGGTTGCGCACAAGCGTTTGCGATGCGGGGCCGACGGTTTCCGGGCCGTCGGCCCCGCCGGGCTCACCCGCGGTAGGCGGCCTCGATGTCCTCCAGGACCTTCTCCATCGCGTACGGACCGGAGCTGCTGCTCCACACCTGGCCGTCGACGCCGCTGACCCGGCCGCTCTCCACCGCCTTCAGGCGGGTGAACGACTCCTGCTTCTCCGCGGCCTCCAGGGCCTTCTCGCCCTCGGCGTTGAGGGTGGCGACGAAGATGCGGTCGGCGTCGATCCGGTCGAGGTTCTCCAGGGAGAGCGGGTCGGAGTGGGGCGCCTCCAGCTCCCGCGCTATCGGCATGATCGTGACCCCCGCCTCCTTCAGCAGGTCGCTGGGCATGTTGGCGGCGTTCATCACCAGCGGGCCGGAGGGCATCCAGCGGACCACCACGGCCGTGCCGGGGTCGCCCCCGCCGGCGGCCCCGGCGGCGCGGTCCAGGAGGGCGTCGAACTTCTCCTCGAAGGACTCCTTCTCGCCCAGGGCCTCGGCGTAGGTCTCCAGCGGCTGCCGCCAGCCGTCGTTCTTCGGGACGACGGTGGGCGCCACGGCCTTGAGGGCCTCGTACTGGGACTTCTCCAGGTTCGGTGCGGCGAGGATCAGGTCGGGCTCGGCCTTGAGGACGGCCTCGATGTTCGGCTCCCGCACGGTGGCGACCAGGGGGACGGACCGCGCCTTCTCCCCCAGGTAGCCGGGGGCGCTGTTGCCGCCGCGGGCGCTGCTCGTGCCGACCGGTTCGACGCCGAGGTAGAGGGCGGTGTCCAACGACGTGTCACTGAGGGTGATGACGCGCTGGGGGTCGGCCGGGACCTCCACCGCCCCGTAGGCGGTCTGCACCGTGCGGCCGGCCTGCGCGCCGCCGTCCGCGCCCTCGTCACCGGAAGCGGAACCTCCGCAGGCGCTCACCGCCATGATCAGGGCCGAAGCCGCCAAAGCGGGGGCGGAACGATTGATTCCGGGCAGGGCGAAGCCGGGCATGATGCGCCTCCTGGGGCGGGGATGGTGCCAGCGATGGAGCTTAGGCTAACCTAACCGATGCATCGACCATCAAGAGGTTCCTGTGACGTTCCGTAAGCTCCTGCTGCGCGGCCTGCTCCCGGCCGCCGGCGCCCTGCTGGTCACCGCGGTGGCCGGCCTGCTCGTCGGCGCCGGGGACGTCGGGCCCGCCCGGGCCGCCTCCGTGCTCCTCGGCGGCGGCGACGCGGACGCCCGCTTCACCGTGCTCCAGCTGCGGCTGCCGCGCACCGCCGTGGCGGTCGCGGTCGGCGCCGCGCTCGGGGCGGCGGGCGCCGTCCTGCAGGCCACCGCGCGCAACCCGCTGGCCGAGCCCGGGCTGCTCGGGGTGAACGCCGGAGCGTCCTTCGCCGTCGTCCTGGCGATCGTGCTCGGCGCGAGCGCCGCGACCGTGGGCCCCTACGTCGCCGTGCTCGGCGCGGCGGCCGGCTGCCTGCTCGCCCTGGGGGCCGCCCGGCTGCGCGGGGCGGGCGACGACCCGGTCCGGCTGGTCCTGGCCGGCGCGGCGTTCAGCGGGATGGTGGGCGCGGCCTCCTCCGTGCTGCTCCTGGTCGACCAGCGGGCCGCGGACGAGATCCGGTTCTGGACCGTGGGGTCGGTCGCCGGGCGCGGCACCGAGGAGTTCCTCGCCGTCCTGCCCGTGCTGGCCGCCGGTCTGGCCGCGGCCGCCGCGGTGAGCCCCGCCCTGTCGGCGCTGGCCCTGGGGGACGACGTGGCCACCGGGCTGGGCCACCGCCCGCGCCGGGTGCGCGCGGTGGCCGTCTCCTCCGTCGCCCTGCTGGTCGGCGGGGCCACCGCCGTCGCCGGTCCGATCGCCTTCGTCGGCCTGGTCGTGCCCTTCGCCGCCCGCGCCCTGGTCGGCCCGGGCCTGCGGCGGCTGCTGGCGGTGTCGGTGCTGCTGGGGCCGGCCGTGGTCCTGCTCGCCGACGTCGTCTCGCGGCTGGTCGTCCGCCCCTACGAGATGCCCCTGGGCGTGATGACCGCGCTGTTCGGCGCACCGGTCCTGGTCGCCGTCGTCCGCTCCTCGAGGATGCCCGCACTGTGAAGACTCCGCCGAAGACCCCGCCGGGGCCGCCCGCCGCGCCGCACGGCCCGGCGGCCGGCAGGGGATCCGTCCCGCGGCCGCGCCCGCCGCGCGGACCGGCCGCGCCGCCCGTGCCCGCCGCGCCGCCGGGCACGTTCCGGCTGGCCGCGGGGGGCCTGTCCGTCCTCGTCCCCCGCCGTCCGCTGCTCGCCGGCGCCGCGCTCGCGGCCGTCCTGACCGCGGTGGCGGCGGTGTGCCTGTCCGTGGGCGAGATCGCCGTGGCGCCGCCGGACGCGCTGCGCGCGGCGGTGCTGGGCACCGGCAGCCCGCGCGACCTGCTGGTGGTGGAGGAGCTGCGCATGCCCCGCGTCGAGGCCGGGATCGCGGTCGGCGCGGCCCTGGGGGCGGCCGGCTGCCTGATGCAGACCCTCTCGGGGAACCGGCTGGCCACCCCGGACACCGTGGGGCTGAACAACGGCGCGACCGCGTTCGCCGTCGCCGGGATCGTCGCCGCCCCCGCGAGCCTGCTGCCGTCGGCGACGGCCCTGACCGGTGCGGCCACGGCCGCCGTGCTCACCCTCGTCCTCAGCGGAGGGGCCGGGCAGCGCGGCTACCGCTTCCTCGTGGTGGGGCTGGGCGTCGGCGCGGTCTTCGGCGCGGTGGCGAACCTGATCCTGGCCCGGGCGGAGATCGACGCCGCGAACGCGGCGTTCGCCTGGACCGTCGGCACCCTCAACGCCCGCTCCCAGACGGCGGTGACGGTGCTCCAGGCCGGGCTGCTGGTCTGCCTGCCGCTCGCGGTGGTCCTGGGCCGCCGGCTCAACGCCCTCCGCTTCTCCGACGCCGTCGCCACCGCCCTGGGCGAGCGGGTGCGCCCCCTGCGCGCGGCGGTGCTGCTCACCTCCGTCGTCTGCGCCGGACTGGCCGTGGCCGTCGCCGGTCCGCTCGGCATGATCGCCCTGGCCGCGCCCGAGGCCGCCCGCCGCCTGACCGGCCCCGGGCCCGTGCCCGTGCTGGCCTCCGCGCTCGCCGGAGCCGTCCTGACGCTCTCGGCCGACCTGGTCGGCCGGACGGTGCTGGCGCCGCTGGAGATCCCCGCGGGTCTGGTCACCGCCGTCGTCGGGGGCCCGTACCTGCTGTGGCTGCTGCTCACCACCCGTACCAGGAGGACACCGTGAACACCGTGGCCGAGGCTTCCCGGCTCCAGACCAGGTCCCTGACCCTCGCCCACGGCCGCACCCCCGTGGTGCGGGAGCTGGACGTCGAGCTGCCGCCGCGCCGGGTCACCGCGATCGTCGGCCCCAACGGCTGCGGCAAGTCGACGCTGCTCGGCGGACTCGCGCGGCTCCTCGCGCCGCGCGGCGGCTCGGTGCTGCTGGACGGCCGGGCGCTCGCCTCGATCCCCACCCGGGAGGTGGCCCGCACGATCGGCCTGCTGCCGCAGTCGGCCGCGGCGCCGGACGGGCTGACGGTGCGCGACCTGGTGCGCCACGGCCGCCGCCCCCACCAGGGGCTGCTGCGCCAGTGGTCGCGGGCGGACGCCGAGGCGGTGGAGGCGGCGCTGGACGCGGCGGACCTGCGGGAGCTGGCGGACCGTCCGCTGGAGACGCTCTCCGGAGGGCAGCGGCAGCGCGCCTGGATCGCGATGGCCGTGGCGCAGGACACCGACATCCTGATGCTGGACGAGCCGACCTCCGCCCTCGACATCGGCCACCAGCTGGAGGTGCTGGAGATGGTGCGCTCCCTGGCCGCCCGGGGGCGCACGGTGGTGCTGGTGCTGCACGACCTGACCACGGCCTGCCGGTACGCCGACCACGTGCTGGCGATGCTGGACGGGCGGATCGTGGCGCGGGGCGCCCCGGCGGACGTCATGACGCCCGACCTGGTGCGCACCCTGTACGGGGTGGAGAGCACCATCCTCACCGATCCCGTCCACGGCACTCCGGTGGTGTGCCCCACGGGTCTGGCGGCCGCCTCAGCGGCGCCCTGATCCGCCGCCGCGGGCGCGGTGCGGCGCCCCGCCCGGCCGCACCCCGTACTGGGGCGACGGCGAAGGCGGGGAGGCGCGGTGGTGCCCGAGGCGGTGCCCGGGGGGAACGGGCCGTACGACGTCCTGGTGGTCGGGGGCAGCGGGGTCGACACCGTCGTCCGCGTCGCCTCCCTGCCCGTCCCGCCGGCCGCCGCACGTCCTTCTACGACGGCCGCGACCCGGCCGGCCTGCGCATGCCCCGGGAGTTCCACCTCCCCCACCTGCGGCGCGCCCGCCACGTCCACCTGTGCATCCCGCACTTCGCCCGCTTCCTCCACAACGACCTCGCCGGACTCGGCGTCCCCGTCTCCACCGACCTGCACGACTGGGACGGGGTGGCCGACCACCACCGGGAGTTCGCCCTCCGCTCCGACCCGGTCTTCCTCAGCGCGGCGGGCGCGGGCGAGCGCACGCCGGAGCTGATGCGGGAGATCCTGCGCGAGGGCCGGGCGCAGACGGTGGTCGCCACGGCGGGTGCGGACGGCGCCCACGTGCTCACCCGGGACGGCGGCCCCGAACCGCGCCACGTCCCGGCCGCCGTCCCGCCCGGGCCGGTGGTGGACTCCAACGGCGCGGGCGACGCCTTCGCCGCCGGCTTCCTGTACGGCAGGCTCACCGGCCGGGACGTGCCGGAGTGCGCCCGCCTGGGCGCGGTGGCCGGGGCCCACGCCTGCACCGCGCCGGGCGCCGCCGCCTTCGCCTCCGCGCAGGCGCTCCTGGCGGCGGCCGGGCTGCCGGGCGGTCCGTGACCGCGCGGCGGTGGTACCGGGCCGACCGGGGCCGGGGCCGGGGCGGGGGCCGTCCGGTTGTCGGCGGTGTCCGCTTGGATGGGCGCATGACCGTCCACGACATCGCCCGGCGCCTGCCGGACATCGCCGCGCTGCGCGACCACTGCCGCGCCCTGGCCATGGCCGAGGCCGTCCTGGAGCCGGAGGGGTCCTACCGCCGCCACCACTTCGCCGCCCACTGGTCCCGCACGGAGGAGCTGGCCTCGATGGAGACCGGTTCGGGGGACGAGTACTCGGTCGTCTTCTCACCGGCCGGCGCCTGGGTGCGCGGATTCGACCACGAGTCGCCCATGAGCCCCTACGTGGACGACCGGCCGTGGCCGGGCGTGCTCGACGAGGTCCCGGAGGTCTTCCGGCGGTACGTCGGGGAGCCGGCGTTCCGCGGCGAGGACGGGCTCCCCCACGTCACGGCCTGCCTGTGGCGGGAGCGGGGGGACGGCGCCTGGCGGGCGGGGACGATCGCCTTCCCCGAGGGCGCGGACGACCCGGACGGCTCCGCGTACCTGTTCGGCCTGCTGGTGGACCGCTCGCCGGAGGCGTTCGCGGACTTCGCCCGGGACTACTACGGCAGGCCGGTGGACCCGGCGGCCGTCCGCCACGTGCTGGCCCTGCGTCCGCTGACCGACGAGGCGGTCGCCGCCCTGAACCCCGCGGCCACGCTCGCCGGGCTGGCCGGGCACATCGCGGCCATCGGCTACCCGCGGGCCCGGTAGGGCCGCCCCGGCGGGCGGGCGTTCCGGCCCGGCCCGCCCGGCGAACGGGCGGACCCCCCTTGCCGCCACCGGACGGCCCCCGTTATCGTCACTTTGACATTTAAGGAGGTCGTCGCGTGGACGACGTCGCGGACCTGCTCGCCCCCCTCCAGCAGCCCCTGTTCACCCTGCTGGACACCCCCGTCTCCTGGACGGAGGTCCTCGGTTTCGGCAGCGGCGCGCTGTGCGTGTGGCTCGTCGCCCGGCAGCACATCGCCAACTGGCCGATCGGCATCGCCAACAACCTGTTCTTCATCCTGCTGTTCGGCACCGCCGGCCTGTACGCGGACGCCGGACTCCAGGTCGTCTACATCGCGTTGGCCCTCTACGGCTGGCGGGCGTGGGTCGCCGGCGGTCCGGAGGCCGCCGCCGGGCGGCTGCCGGTCAGCCGCACCGGTGCCCGCACCTGGTGGGTGCTGCTCTCCGCCGCCGCGGTCGCCACCGCCGCCCTGACGCTGTTCCTGGACCGGGCCACCGACTCCGACGTCCCCTTCTGGGACGCCCTGACCACCGCGCTGTCGCTGGCCGCCACCTACGGCCAGTGCCGCAAGAAGGTGGAGTGCTGGTACCTGTGGATCGCCGCCGACGTCGTCTACGTCCCCCTGTACGCCTACAAGGAGCTGTACCTCACCTCGCTGCTCTACGTCGGCTTCATGGCCCTGTGCGTGGCCGGACTGCGCGGCTGGCGGCGCGAGTTGGACGGGCGCGCGGACACCGGCCGGCCCCCGGCGCCCCCGGTGGGAGCCGCGGCGTGAGCGGGACCGCGGGCGGGCCGGGCCGGGAGTTCGGGCACGGGCTGGTGCTGGGCAAGTTCTACCCGCCGCACGCCGGCCACCACCACCTGGTGCGCACCGCCGCCGCCCGCTGCCGGCGGCTGACGGTGCTGGTGTGCGCCTCGTCCGTGGAGTCGATCCCCCTGGAGGACCGGGTCGCCTGGATGCGCGAGGTCCACCCCGACGGGCACGTCGACGTCGTCGGCACGGTGGACGACGTCCCCGTCGACTACTCCGACCCCGCCGTCTGGGACGCCCACATGGCCGTCTTCCGCGCCGCCGTCCCCGGGCCGGTCGACGCCGTGTTCACCTCCGAGGCCTACGGCGCGGAGCTGGGGCGCCGCTTCGGCGCGGCGGCGGTCACCGTCGACGCCGACCGCACCGCGCACCCCGTCTCCGGCACCGCCGTCCGCAAGGATCCGGTCGGCTGCTGGCCGTACCTGGCCGGGCCGGTGCGGGCGGCGCTGGCCCGGCGGGTGGTGGTGCTGGGCGCGGAGTCCACCGGGACGACCACCCTGGCCCGCGCCCTGGCCGGGCACTACCGGGCGCGCGGCGGGGTGTGGGGGGAGACCGGCTGGGTGCCCGAGTACGGGCGCCGGCACAGCGCGGAGAAGTACGCGCGGCTGCGGGCGGAGCGGCCCGGCGCGGCCTTCGGCGACGTGGTGTGGGAGCCGCACGAGTTCGAGCTGATCGCACGGCGCCAGCTCGCCGCCGAGGAGGCCGCCGCCCGGGTCGGCTCGCCGGTGCTGTTCTGCGACACCGACCCGCTGGCCACCACCGTGTGGTACGAGCGCTACGTCGGCGGCCGCAGCGCGGCGGTGGAGGCGGTCGCCGCCGGCGCGCGGCACGACCTGTGGCTGCTCACCGACCACACCGGGGTGCCGTTCGAGGACGACGGACTGCGCGACGGCGAGCACCTGCGCGCCTGGATGACCGGCCGCTTCCGCGCGGAGCTGTCCCGGCGCGGCCTGCCCCACCTCCTCGTCACCGGAGCCCACCGGGAGCGGCTGCGCGCCGCCGTGGCGGCCGTCGACGACCTCCTGGCCCGCGGGTGGCACCTCGCCGACCCGCTCCCCGAGCGCGGCTGAGGGCCGGGCGGGCGGGACAGCGGGGGCGGGACAGCGGGGCGGTGGAAAACGGTGGACGCAAGGCGGCCCGGGCTGCTGTCCTGACATCCCCTCCGCCCCCCGGAAGGAGCCGGTCCGTGCCCGCCGCCAGGATGCACGCCGACGGGATCGCCACCGACGCCGCGCTCGCCGCCGTCGGGCGGCGCGCCGCCGAGGAGGTGCTCGCCGAGGTGCGCGGCCGCGGGTGAGTCCCGGGAGGAGCCGGGCGGGGACCGGACGGGCCGCTCCCGCGGCCGAGCGCGGAGAACGGCATCGTGAACGCAGTCAACGAACGTAGTACGCTGCCCATGACACCGCCTGTTCGATTCGAGGGGCTCCCCACGGCCCCGCGTTCGAACAGCCCCCGCGGTGCCCCGCAGACGACCCGGAGACGCCCATGCCCCCCACACGCGCAGTCCCGGTCACACTGGCGGAGATCGCGCGGATCGCCGGGGTGGGCCGGGCCGCCGTCAGCAACTGGCGGCGGCGGCACGACTCGTTCCCCGCCCGGATCGGCGGCACCGACACCAGCCCCCAGTTCTCCCTCGCCGAGGTCGAGGCGTGGCTGCGCGCCAACGGCAAGCTCGGGGACGGCGGCGGCCGCGAACTGCTGTGGCCCGGCTTCGAGGCGCTCGGCAGCCGGGACGAGGCGGGCATGGCCATCGCCGAGGCCGGACGGCGGATGCGCGGGGGCCGGGCCCGCCCGTCCGGTCCGCACCTGTCGGAACGGGCCCGGAAACTGGCCGCGGAGGCGGTGGCCCTGGGGGAGCGCGAAGGCGCCCGGGAGACCTTCGAGTTCCTGCTGCAGCGCTGGCTGGACGTCCACGTCCGCCAGGTCAGCGCCAGCCCGCGCCCCCTGGCCGTCCTGATGGCCCGGGTCGCCCTCGCCCTCCGGCCGCCCCCGCCCGGCGCCCCGCTGACCGTCCTGGACCCGGCCTGCGGCGCGGCCCACGTCCTGGACGCCGCCGCCCGCGCCGCCGTGGAGGCGGGCGCCCGGCCGGTCTCGCTGCTGGGCTGCGAGATCGACCCGGCCCTGGCCGCCCTGGCCGCCGCCCGGCTGGCGTTCACCCAGGACGAGGGCGGCAGCGGGGACGAGGACGGGGGCGAGGACGGGCACGGGGGCGAGGACGGGCACGGGGACGGCCGGGTGACGGCGGACGTGCGCGAGGGGGACTCCCTGCGCGCCGATCCGCACGCCGCGGTCACCGCGGACGTCGTCCTGTGCAATCCGCCGTTCAACGAGCGCGACTGGGGCTACGAGGAGCTCTCCACCGACCAGCGCTGGGTGCACGGGCTGCCGCCGCGCACCGAGTCCGAACTCGCCTGGGTCCAGCACTGCCTGGCCCGGCTGCGCCCCGGCGGCACCGCCGTCCTGCTGCTGCCGCCGGCCGTCGCCTCCCGCCGGGCCGGCCGCAGGATTCGCGGGGCGCTGCTGCGCGCCGGACTGCTGCGCGGCGTGATCGCCCTGCCCCCCGGCTGCGCCCAGCCGCACAGCGTCTCCCTGCACCTGTGGCTGCTGCGCTCCCCCGACGCCGGGGCGCCCCCCTCCGGGGGCTCCGGGGTGCTGCTGGCCGACGCGGCGGCCTCGCAGCACGCGGCGTCCCGGGAGGGCGGGGTGGACTGGGAGGCCCTGGACGGTTTCGTGCGCTCGGCGGTGGCGGCCGCCTGCGGCGGGGAGGGCGGACCGCCCGACGGCGCCCGCCTGACGCCCGCCATCGACCTGCTGGACGAGGAGGTCGACCTCACCCCTGGACGGCACGTCTCCCCGGCGGCCGAGGACGGGGGGCTCCGTCTCGCGGACACCTGGCGGGAGTTCACCGGGACCGTCGACGGGCTGCGCGAGGCCGGCCGGGCGCTGGAGGCCCTGGAGCCCGTCCCCGCGGGCGGGCGCAGGCCCCCGTCGACGACCGTGGGCGAGCTCGTCCGCGCCGGGGCCCTGGTGCTGCGCGCCGGCCGGCAGCCGCCGGACGAGGCGCTCGCCCCGCCCGGCGCGCCGCAGGAGGACGTCCTGCCCCTGCTGACCGTGCCGGACCTGCTCCGGGCGGGCGGCCCGACGGGCCGGCTGAGCCGGGCGGAGGCCGCCGCACGCGGGCTGCTGGTGGCCGAACCGGGCGACGTGGTGGTGGCCGGGGTGGCCCGCGCCTTCACCGCCTGGGTCCACCAGGGGCCGCCCACCGCCCTCGGCGCCCAGCTGCACTCCCTGCGCGTGGACCCCGGGAAGCTGGACGCCTGGTTCCTGGCCGGCTGCCTGCGGGCGCCCGCCAACGGACGGCAGGCGGGAACCCACGCCTCCAGCGCCTCCCGGGTGGACGTCCGCAGGCTCCAGGTGCTCCAGCTCCCGCCGGACGAGCAGCAGCGCTACGGCGAGGTGTTCCGCCGGCTCACCGCCTTCGAGGAGCACCGCGCCCGGCTGGAGGACCTGGGCTCCCGCCTGGTGCGCGACCTCAGCGACGGCCTGGCCTCGGGCCGGCTGGCGGCCGGCGGCTGACCCCGCCCGGAGGCGGTCACGGCCCTGGTGCCGCTCTGCTCCGGAATGCCCGGGCACGCACCCGGGGCCGCGCCGCGCTCCTTCGACGGGCGGGAGGAGGCGCTGCCCGGGGCCGGCGGTCCCACCGGGGCCGTCGAGCTGAACGCGGGGACGCGGCTGGGGCCGGAGGCCGGCGGCGCGGTGCGGCGGCGGGTCCGCCGGATGCGGCGGCACGCCCTCACGGTGCGGTCGGCGGCGACGGAGGAGTTCGCTCCGGCCGAGGCTCCGGTCGATCCCCCGCGGATCGGGGGCGCCCTGCCCGGCCGTGTCGGGCGCGCACGACCCGGCGGACTTCCGCGGGATCGCCGCCCGCCCGGCGGAGCGGATCCCCGGCGCCCGCCACCTGGAGCCGCCCTGGGCCGGCCACCTGCCGAGCCTGGAACGGCCCGGCGCGGTGGCCGGCGTGCCGACGCGGTTCCTCCGCGAGACGGCCCCGCCCGCCGAGCACCGGGCACGCCCGCCGCCGCGCGCCGGGGCGGCGGGCGCCCCTGCGGAGCTAGCGGGTGGCGTACCGGTCGATCTCGGCCAGTTCCTCGTCGGTGAAGTCGAGGCCGGCGGCGGCCGCGACGTTGTCCTCCAGTTGCTTCACGCTGCTGGCCCCGATGAGCGCGGAGGTCACCCGCTCGCCCCGCAGCACCCAGGCCAGGGCCATCTGCGCCAGGGTCTGGCCGCGCCGCTGCGCGATCCCGTTCAGCGCGCGGACCTTGGCGAGGGTCTCCTCCGTGATGCCCTCGGCGGTCAGGAACGGGCTGGCGCCGGCGGCCCGCGAGTCGGCGGGGATGCCGGACAGGTAGCGGTCGGTCAGCAGGCCCTGGGCCAGCGGGGAGTAGGCGATCGAGCCTGCGCCCGCCTCGTCCAGGACGTCGAGCAGCCCGTCCTCCACCCAGCGGTTGAACATCGAGTACGACGGCTGGTGGATCAGCAGCGGAGTGCCCAGGTCGGCCAGGATGCGGGCGGCCTCGCGGGTCTGCTCGGGGCTGTAGTTGGAGACGCCGACGTACAGCGCCTTGCCCTGCCGGACGGCGGAGTGGAGGGCGCCCATGGTCTCCTCCAGGGGCGTGTCCGGGTCGGGGCGGTGGGAGTAGAAGACGTCGACGTACTCCAGGCCCATGCGGCTCAGGCTCTGGTCGAGGCTGGCCAGGAGGCTCTTGCGGGAGCCCCACTCGCCGTACGGGCCGGGCCACATGAGGTAGCCCGCCTTGGTGGAGACCACGATCTCGTCGCGGTAGGGGCGGAAGTCCCGGGCGAAGTGGCGGCCGAAGTTGGCCTCGGCGGCCCCGGGCGGCGGGCCGTAGTTGTTGGCCAGGTCGAAGTGGGTGACGCCCAGGTCGAAGGCGCGGCGCAGGATCGCCTGCTGGGTCTCCAGCGGGCGGTCGTCGCCGAAGTTGTGCCACAGCCCCAGCGAGATCGCCGGCAGCTTCAGCCCGCTGCGGCCGACCCGGCGGTAGGGCATGGTGTCGTAGCGCCCTTCTGCGGCGAGGTAGGTCATGGTGCTCCTCCGGAGGGGTACTGGGCGTGCGTGAGGGCCGGCGCCCCGGCGGTCGCAACGTTACACGCCGCGCCCGCCCCGGCCGGGCCGGTGCGGGCCGGTGCGGGCCGGCTGCCCCGCCGCGGGGAACGGTGGGCCCGACCTGGGGGAACGCGGGGCGGCGGAAGCGGCGGAACCGCACCGAACGGCTACCCGTACCGCGTCGGCGGCGGCACCTCCGACCCCGGCGGCGACGGCTGGGGCCGGGGCCGGGAGGGCGACCGGTCCTGCGTCGTGCGGGGCGGCGCGGCCGACCGCTGACGGCAGGGGCGGGCGCGCACCGGCGGGAAGGCCCCTCCCCACCCGTCCACCGGGTGGGGAGGGGCCTTCCGGTCCTCCCCGCGTCCGCCCGCGCCGCGCGGTTCACGCACCCGCGCGCGCCGCGCGGTTCACGCACCCGCGCGCGCCGCGCGGTTCAGCAGGTGCTGCGGCTGGTGTTGTGCAGGGTCAGGTTGCGGTAGGTGATGTTGGTGCCGCAGGGGCTCTCCCGCAGCGCGGTGTTGGACAGCGTCAGGTTCTGCAGGGTGATGTCCCGGTTGCCGGGGAACTCGCTGCGGGCCGCCAGCCGGACCTCCCCGCCGCCGCTGACCGTGCCGCTCAGGCCGGCGACGGTGACGTTGTAGCAGTTCTCGATCAGGATGGCGTTGCCGCCGGTGTTCGTCAGCGTCACCCGGTCGATGACGGCGCCGCCGCTCTCGGAGACGCAGAACACCCCGCGCCCGCCGCCGCGCGCGACCACCTCGCCGACGCGGATGTTGACCGGGTAGCCGCCGCCGATCCGGCCGTTGCGGTTGGCCATGCGGAAGGCCGCGTAGCCGGTGCCGGTCCCGGTGTCCTCGGCGTCGACCCTGCCCACGGTGGCGTTGACGGTGTCGTTCAGCAGCAGGCCCGAGTAGGCGACGTCGCGGGTGGTGACCGTGCCGACCGTCAGCCCGTCGACCCCGTAGGTCTCCACGCCCTGGTCGCCGGCCCCGGAGATGAAGACGTCGTCGATGCGGACGGCGCGCGAGCGCACCGACCGGTCGCCGTGGTTGTCGATCCGGATCCCCAGGCCGCCCGACAGCCGCATCTCGATCTGCCCGAGCACCACGTTGCTCACGTTGCGCAGGAAGATCCCGTACCGCGGGGTACCGGTGACGGTCAGGTGCCCGACCTCCACGTTCGAGGTGCCGCGGGAGTAGATCGGCGCCTGGTCGCCGGAGCCGGATCCGGTGACGTTGACGGTGCCGCACACGTCGATCGCGGTGTTGCTGGGCAGCGACACCCGGGTGCCGGCGCTGATCGAACCCGAACCGCGCACGACCACCCGCTCCTTGGAACCGCGGTTCGGCGTCAGGCTGTTGACGGCCGCCTGCATCGCGTCGCGCATGCTGCCGCCGGTGTAGACGGTGCTGCCGCCCCGGCGCGCGGTCCAGGTGCCGCCGCTGAGCACCGCCTCCGCGTGGTAGGCGCCCTCGCCGCAGGCCGCCATGGACACCGTGCCCGCGGCGCGGGCGTCGCGGACGGCGGCGGCCTGCCGGGACTGCTGCGGTCCGGTGCCGGGCTCCGCGGCCCCGGCCGTGGTCGCCGCCGTCGCCAGCAGCGCGGCGGACAGCACTCCGGCCGCGACGGCGGCGGCCCGGCGCCTCCTGGGGGATTCGGCGGTTTCGCTTCCCATCCCTGTTCTCCCTTCGTGGGGGGACGCCCGCCGCGGCGGCCGGAGGCGTCCCGGAGTGCTACCAGGGGGAGGGTGGGGGGACGGGAGCGCCTCGGGGGCGGAGAACAGCGGCAAGCGCTTTCATGAGCACGTCAGTATTGCAACGTTTCATTCAGGGGGTCAAGGGTGGTGCACCGGCCCCCGCACCGCGGACACAGGCGTGTCCGGACCCACCGCTCCCCCTCCCCAGCGGGCGCGGAGGAGGCCCGCACTGCGCCCCGGTCCCCGCCCGCCGCCGAACCCCCTCCCTCTAGGATCACCGGCATGGGGACGCCGAACGCGGGGGCGGGCACCGGCTGGGTGCCGGGCACGGACGTGGAGCGGGTGCTGGCCGATGCGGTCGCCCGCGGGGACTGGGACACCTACACGATGGTGCTGCTCGGCACCGACACGATGGCGTACGCCGTGCTGGACGGCGCCGAACGCGACGACGCGCCGGGGGGCTGGGTCCTGCACCGCATGCCGGACGGCCGGGCGTACCTCCCCGTCCACACCCGCGGCGCGCTCCTCCCCCGCCGCCCGGACGTCGTGCCCTGCGCGGTCGACCTGCCCCTGCCCGCCGACACCGAACCCGGCGAGCCCCTGCACGGCCTGATCGTCAATCCCGGCACACCGGCCGAGGCGGTCTTCCACGACCTGGCGGCCGTGGAGTCCCTGTGGAGCGGGCTGCGGCCCACCCTGCCGCACGCCGGGCACGGCGACGACGCCCTGGTCACCCTGGCCACCGGCCCCCTGACCGGCGACCTCGCCCACGGCCTGGCCTGCGGCGCGCACCTGGCCGTGCACAACCAGGTGCCCTGGAACGACCTCACGGACGGCTTCCGGGACTTCCCCGGCGACGTCGGAAGCCTGCGGGACTCCTGGGGCGTCACCACGCGGGAGCAGTGGCTGGAGCAGCTGACGCACCTGCTGGAGGCCCGCAACAGCCCCCCGGAGCCCGAGGCGGTGCTGACCGAACGCCGGCAGGTGTGGGAGCACTTCCCGGAGTACGCCGGGGACCCGGAGGTGTTCGGGGCCGTCCTGGAGGAGCTCCTGCGCAAGGACGGCCTGGAGCGGGACGAGATCCTGCCGCTCCTGCACCTGTCGGACCGCATCTTCCGCTACGAGGCCCGCATGCGGGCCGACGGGCTGCTGGCCGGGGACGACTTCGTCCTCTCCGCCCGCGCCTACGACTACGGGCGGGCCGTCAGCTTCGCCCGCTGGGGCCTCGGCGCCCGCCTGGCGGAGCGGGAGGAGGTCGAGGAGTCCATCGTCCTGGCCGGCCGGCTCTGCCGCGAGGTGTACGTCGACTGATCCGACTTCTCCGCCGCCTACGTCCTCGGCCGCGCCCTGCGCTTCGACGACGGCGACTTCGGCCACATGTACGCCTCCGCCGTCGGTCCGCACCGCCTGCTGACCACCGAGCCGTCCAGCCCCTGGCGCACGATCCCCTTCCTCCCCCCGGAGGACTGACACCCGGGGTGCCCCGGTGCGCCGGACCGGGGCGGGAGGCGCGGCCGGACCGCACCTCCCGCCCCGGGCGCGGCGCTCAGCCCGTCACAGGGTGCGCTCCAGGCGTTCCGCGAGGAGCCTGGTGAAGCGGGACGGGTCGTCGAGGCGGCCGCCCTCGGCGAGGAGCGCCATCCCGTGGACGATCTCCGCCATGCCCGCCAGCTCCGGGGCGGAGGCGTCGGCGGCGTGGGCCTTGCGCATCCCCTCGACCAGGGGGTGGCCGGGGTTGAGTTCGAGGATGCGCTTGCTCTCGGGCATCTCCTGGCCCATGGCGCGGAGCATGCTGCGCAGGCCGGGCGTCACGTCGTCGGAGTCAGAGACCACGCACGCCGGCGAGGTGGTGAGGCGGGAGGACAGCCGCACCTCCTTCACCTCGTCGCCGAGCTGCTCGCCCAGCCATGCCAGCAGCTCGCCGTACTCCTGCTGCTTCTGCTCCCGCTCCGCCTTGGCCTCCTCCTTCTCCTCGTCGGTGCCGAGGTCGGCCTCCCCCTTGGCGATGGAGCGCAGCTTCTTCCCCTGGAACTCGGGCACCGCGTCGACCCACAGCTCGTCGACGGGGTCGGTCAGGACGAGCACCTCCAGGCCCTTGTCCCGGTAGGCCTCCATGTGCGGCGAGTTCTCGACGGCGGCGCGGGACGGGCCGGTCATGTAGTAGATGTGCTCCTGCCCCTCCTTCATGCGCTCGACGTACTCCTGGAGGGTCGCCGTCTCCTCCGCGTCGCGGGTGGTGGCGAACGAGCAGGCCGCGAGGATCGCGTCGCGGTTCTCGGCGTCGTTGAGCAGCCCCTCCTTGAGGACCGGGCCGAACTCCCGCCAGAACGCCGTGTACTTCTCGGGCTGCTTGGCCCTCATCTCCTTGACGGTGGACAGCACCTTCTTCGCCAGCCGCCGGCGCATCATCTGGATGTGCCGGTCCTGCTGGAGGATCTCGCGGGAGATGTTGAGCGACAGGTCCTGGGCGTCGACGACGCCCTTGACGAAGCGCAGGTAGGTCGGGACCAGCTCCTCGCAGTCCTCCATGATCAGCACGCGCTTCACGTAGAGCTGCACACCGCGCCTGCCCGACGAGAACATCTCGCGCGGCGGCTGCGCGGGGAGGAAGAGCAGCGCCTGGTACTCGAAGGTGCC
This sequence comes from Streptomyces desertarenae, assembly GCF_042681365.1. Lineage (NCBI taxonomy): Bacteria > Bacillati > Actinomycetota > Actinomycetes > Kitasatosporales > Streptomycetaceae > Streptomyces > Streptomyces desertarenae. Next base: position 229,367 of record NZ_JBHUFU010000007.1, read on the forward strand.
CTCCGCGTGGATGCGGATGGTCTCCAGCGGGTCGGTCCAGTCGTGGCTGAGGTGCCTGTAGAGCTCGTGGTACTCCTCGTCGGAGACCTCGTTCCTGGGCCGCGCCCACAGGGCCTGCCGGGAGTTGATCGTCTCCGGCTCGGGCTCCTCGCCGTCCTTGCCGTCCTCGTCCTTCTTCTCACCGGTCGCCGTGACCAGCCGGATCGGCCAGGTGATGAAGTCCGAGTAGCGCTTGACGATCTCCTTGATCTTCCAGGGGGAGGTGTAGTCGAAGAGCCGGTTGTCGTTGTCCACCGGCTTGAGCCGCAGGGTGACCGACGTGCCCTGGGGCGCGTCGTCGACCGTCTCGACGGTGTACGTGCCCTCGCCGGTGGAGGTCCACCGGGTGCCCGCGGCCTCACCGGCGCGGCGGGTCAGCAGCGTGACCTCGTCGGCCACCATGAAGGCGGAGTAGAAACCGACGCCGAACTGCCCGATGAGCCCTTCCGCGGCGCCGGCGTCCCGGGCGCTCTGGGCCTCCTTGAGCTTCTGGAGGAACTCCGCGGTGCCGGACTTGGCGATCGTCCCGATGAGCCCCACGACCTCCTCGCGCGACATCCCGATGCCGTTGTCGCGGATGGTCAGGGTGCGGGCGTCCTTGTCCGCCTCGATCTCGATGTGCAGGTCGGAGACATCGACGTCCAGTGCGTCGTCGCGCAGTGCCTCGATGCGGAGCTTGTCGAGCGCGTCGGAGGCGTTGGAGACGAGCTCCCGGAGGAACACGTCCTTGTTCGAGTAGATCGAGTGGACCATCATCTGGAGGAGCTGCCGCGCCTCCACCTGGAACTCGAACGTCTCGGCCGTCATGTCCTGGATTCCCCCACCAGTGTCGTCCGGTGCCGGAAGGCCGGGTCGCCGTCGGGCGGCGCGGGCCTCCGGACGTGCTTGTCACCGTGATGTTACGTCGTGCGGGGGCAGGGCTCGCCGGGGCCGGATGTCCAGGGCGGAGGCGGCCCCCGCTCGGCACCGCTCCGCGCGGCGGACGACCATCGCCCGGCCGTCCGGCGCCGGCCGACCACGTCCGCACCGCTGCCGTGGGAGCCGCCCACGCACCGGACCTCCGCGCAGCCGTCCCCGCGGCACAGCTCGGCCACCGGTTCCTCGACTCGGGGCCGGACATCGCGTCCACCTCGGTCGGCATCCGGCGTCCGGCCGGCGCCGCGCCCGCAGCCGACCGGCTCGCCGAGCACGCCCCGTCTCCCGCGCTTCCCTCCTGCCGCCCGCCCGACTCCGACGAGCACTGCGGCACGTCGCCCTCAGCCCCAACCGCATCGGAGCCGTCGCCCAAGCCGCACTCGTCCTCTCAGTGCCCGGCCGCCGATGCCCGGTACGCCCGGAAGCGCGAGATGCGGGCTCGTTCGGCGGTGAACGAGATGTGCTCGCCGGTCCCGGACATTCGCACATCGACGGAGCCTCGCGGGTTCTTCGAGAATGCGACGCGGCAGTCCGGCTCCCCCGCCCATCCGTCGATCCTGAGGTCTTGTACGCGTGTGAACTCGAGTGAGACCTCGAACGCGTTGAACTGCTGCTCGACCCACTCCTGAGGGGCGTCCTCGGAGGAGACCCGGAAGTCGAACCCCATCGCCACGGCGACATTCCCGCCACGGTCATCGACATGCAGGCGCGAAAGGTTCCTTCCGCTCAGAACGGGGGGAGATGCGAAGGTGTTTCCGACTTCTTCCGCTCCTTCGAAGGCAGTACGCCAGTCCCCGTCATCCATAGAACGTCCTCTCATCGATCCACGGAAGTCGGTTGGTGAACTTCCTGCGGTCCAACGGGCCGGCGAAGAACTGCTTCTCCTGCTCTCCGGTCGAGTCATAGGCGCTCACGTGCCTGACCGTGAGCGCGTCGCTACTCGTGAAACCGCACCGTACGGTCGTCCCCTCCGCAAGGACGCGCAGTCGCCGCGGCTCCAGGGAGGTCACCGCAAGTTCCACCTCGCCTGCACCGGACCACCGCTCCAGACGGAAGTCCGCCACATCGAGGAAGACGACGTGACACTGGATGCGGTCGCAGCCGACCTCGGCCCACTCCGGGCGCGGGAAGGCGGGGAACTCCGCCAGGTCAAGGCGCATGACGACAGCGGGCCCTCGCCGGTTGAGGTTCACTGAACGAACGACCACGGGCCCTGAGGGGATGCCGCCGGGATAGAACTCGTTCAACTTGTCGACATTCCTGACGCATTCGCCCCAGTTTCGGTTCATGGCAACAGTGTTCCTCACCAACCGGGAATCCGGCCGTTCCGCAGGGCGTCGAACGGCCCCACGCGTACAGGGGGCGGCTGATGGCCGGGCTCCCCCGGCTTCTGGTGGTCGAACCGGTGGTCCTGGTGGACGATCAGGTCGCCGGAAGGCGTCCCGCAGCTTTCTTCACGACAGAAGACCGGCTGGTGCCTCTCGTCCGGCAACTGCCTGCCGTCCTGCCGCTCGGGGCCGGTGGCGGGCCCTCGGAGGGGGCTTCCCGAGTGACCGGCCGCTCGGGCGTCCTCCGGTCGGCCGCCACGGGCCGTACGCGCCCGGCACGGGTTCCGCACGCCGGGCCGCCGCCACGGCCCGGCGGGGCCGCGCAGGCGGACCGTCCCCTCGCGCGGACGGACAGCCGGGGTCGTCGGCGCGGTGCAGGACGTCGCCGGGGCGCTCCGCGACGCCGGCAGGCGGCGGAGAGGACCGCCTGCGCCGGGAGTTCGGGCTGTACGCGCCCCACGGGCCCGGACAACGCAGAATGCGGGCCGAGACCGATCCCGACCCGCACCCCGTTGGTGAGTGGTTGTGTCCGAGGGGGGACTTGAACCCCCACGCCCGATAAAGGGCACTAGCACCTCAAGCTAGCGCGTCTGCCATTCCGCCACCCGGACCGGTGTGCGACTCGCGGCCTTCCGGCCGCGGCGACGGGGAACACCATACCAAGGTTTCGGGGTGGCTCTCACCCGCATAAGCCGTGGTCCGGCAGGGTGCGGGGATGGACGGGGAGGGGCCGGGGCGAGGAGGGCGGAGCCGCCCGGTGCCTTGGGCGGGCCGCGCCCGGGTATCCAGGAGGGGTACCAGCACAATGGGACGGTCGCCGCCCCGCGGGCGCGCGGCACGACCACCGAACGAGCACCAGCCGGCACCGAGCGAGGCGGGAACCGATCCATGGGCCGAGTCACCGAGCGCCGCCGTGTCGTCCGCGTCCGCGACGGCGCGGTGAGCGAGCGCCCCGACACCCTGGTGGCCGAGGAGCCGCTGGAGATCCGCCTCAACGGCAGGCCACTGGCGGTCACCATGCGCACGCCCGGCGACGACTTCGCCCTGGCGGCCGGCTTCCTGGTCAGCGAGGGCGTGCTGGGCCGGCCGGAGGAGCTGGCGAACATCGTCTACTGCGCCGGCGCCACCGAGCAGGCCGACGGCACCGTCCGCAACAGCTACAACGTCGTCGACGTGCGCCTGGCCCCCGGCGTGCCCGTCCCCGACATCACCCTGGAGCGCAACGTCTACACCACCTCCTCGTGCGGGCTGTGCGGCAAGGCGAGCCTGGACGCGGTGCGCACCACCGCCCGCTGGCCCGTCGGGGACGGCGGCGGGCCCGGCGGCCGGGGGCCGCTGAGGATCGACCCCGCCGTCCTGGCCGCGCTCCCCGACCGGCTCCGGGCCGCCCAGAAGGTGTTCGACCGCACCGGGGGCCTGCACGCGGCCGCGCTGTTCTCCCCGGAGGGCGAACTGCTGGACCTGCGCGAGGACGTGGGGCGCCACAACGCCGTCGACAAGCTCGTCGGGCGCGCCCTGACCGAGGGCCGGCTGCCGCTGTCGCGGTCGGTGCTGCTGGTCTCGGGCCGGGCCTCGTTCGAGCTGGCGCAGAAGGCCGTGATGGCGGGCGTGCCCGTGCTGGCCGCCGTCTCCGCGCCGTCCTCCCTCGCCGTGGACCTGGCCGCCGAGACCGGGCTGACCCTGGTGGGCTTCCTGCGCGGCACCTCGATGAACGTCTACTCCGGCGAGCACCGGCTGGCCCTGGCCGGCGCGCGCGGCTGACGCCCCTCCGCAGGCGCCCCCGGGCAGGCCCGGCCGGAAGCGGTGCCGCCGGAACCGGCCGTCGCCGGGACGTTCCGTGCGGATTTCCGGGCCGAACGGTGACGGCCCCGTGCGCCCGTTCCGAAGCGCCCCCGTTTGCCCCGGCGCGCGCCGCCGTCTCTCCTTCCCCGGCGCCTCGCGGATCGGATACGGTCGCCCCGCTGTGACCCCCCGCACAGTGCACCGAGGAGCGGCAATTGCGCGAGTCCACCGTCCCGGCCCTGGTCACGACCCCTCCGGCAGGAGGACTGGCCGACGTCGTGTTCGAGCGCGCCGAGAAGGCCCCGGACCACGTCGTCCTGGCGCGCAGGGATCCCTCCGGCGTCTGGCGGGACGTGACCGCGGCCGAGTTCCGCGACCAGGTGCTGGCCCTGGCCAAGGGGCTCCTGGCCCAGGGCGTGCGGTTCGGCGACCGGGTCGCCGTCATGTCCCGCACCCGCTACGAGTGGACCCTGTTCGACTTCGCCCTGTGGTCCGTGGGCGCCCAGCCGGTGCCGGTCTACCCCACCTCCTCGGCCGAGCAGGTCCACTGGATACTGCACGACGCGGAGGTGACCGCCGCCGTCGTGGAGCACGAGGACCACGCCATGACCGTCGGCTCGGTCATCGACCGGCTGCCGCGCCTGAGGCGGCTGTGGCAGCTCGACGCCGGCGCCGAGGACCGGCTCGCGGCCGCCGGGGCGGACATCGACACCGAGGTCGTCCACCGGCACCGGCTCGCGCTGACCCCGGACACCCCCGCGACCGTGATCTACACCTCCGGCACCACCGGCCGTCCCAAGGGCTGCGTGCTCACCCACGGCAACTTCATGGCCGAGTGCGACAACGTCGTCCGCCGCTACGAGACCGTGTTCCCCTCCCGGTCCGGCGAGCAGGCCTCCACCCTCCTCTTCCTCCCCCTCGCCCACGTCTTCGGACGGATGATCGAGGTCGGGGCGATCCGCTCCGGGGTCCGGCTCGGCCACCAGCCCGACCTGTCCGCCGCCGCGCTCCTGCCCGACCTGGAGGCGTTCCGCCCCACCTTCGTCCTGGCCGTGCCCTACATCTTCGAGCGGATCTTCCACGCCGCCCGGCGCCGGGCCGAGGCCGAGGGCCGGCTCGAACCGTTCGACCGGGCGGTGGAGGTCGCCGTCCGCTACGCCGAGGCCGTGGAGCAGAAGGCCTTCGGCACCGGTCCGGGGCCCGGCGCGGCCCTGCGGGTGCAGCACCGGTTCTTCGACCGGCTCGTCTTCTCCCGGCTCCGCGCCGCCCTGGGCGGACGCTGCCGGTACGCCATGTCGGGCGGTTCGGCGATGCAGCGGCGGCTGGGGCTCTTCTACGACGGCGCCGGCATCCGGATCATCGAGGGGTACGGCCTGACGGAGTCCACCGCCGCGGCCACCGCCAACCCGCCCGAGCGGACCCGCTTCGGCACCGTCGGGGTGCCCATTCCCGGCACCGCGGTGCGCATCGCCGAGGACGGCGAGGTGTGGCTGCGCGGCGGCCAGGTCTTCACCGGCTACCTGGGCGACCACCGGGCCACCCGGGAGGTCCTGCACAACGGCTGGCTGGCCACCGGCGACCTCGGCTCCCTGGACGGGGACGGCTACCTGACGATCACCGGGCGCAAGAAGGACATCCTGGTGACCTCCAGCGGCAAGAGCGTCTCCCCGACCCCGCTGGAGGACCGGGTGCGGGCGCACCCGCTGGTGGCGCAGTGCATCGTCGTCGGCAACGACCGCCCCTACGTCGCCGCGCTCGTCACCCTCGACCCCGACGCCGTGCACCACTGGCTGACCATGCGGAACAAGCCCGAGATGGGCCCGGCCGAGCTCGTCCGCGACCCCGACCTGGAGTCCGAGATCAGACGGTCGGTGGTGGCCGCGAACACCCTGGTCTCCCAGGCCGAGTCCATCCGCACCTTCCGGATACTGGGCTCGCAGTTCACCGAGGAGGACGGGTTGCTCACACCCTCCCTGAAGCTGAAGCGGAAGGCGATCGAGAAGATGTACGCCATGGAGATCGAGGCTCTCTACCAGACCTGACCTGGACCGGGACGGCGAGAGCGCACCCGTTCGCGGCCGGAGCGGTCCACAGGCGGAATTCCTCCGGAGCGGGAATGACAACGTTGCGATGATCGTTGTGTCCCCGGGTACACGTCTGGCCAACCGACTTCACTTAAGGACCGATCCCGTGAGCAACGTTCCCAGCATCATCCTCAACAACGGCGTCCGGATGCCGCAGCTCGGCTTCGGCGTGTGGCAGGTGCCGGACGAGGAGGCCACCGCCGCCGTCGGGCACGCGCTCGCCTCGGGCTACCGCAGCATCGACACCGCCGCGATCTACGAGAACGAGAAGGGCACCGGCAAGGCCATCGCCGAGTCCGGGGTGCCGCGCGAGGAACTCTTCGTCACCACCAAGGTCTGGAACAACCACCACGGCCGTGACGCCACCCTGCGCGCCTTCGACGCCTCCCTGGAGCGGCTGGGCCTGGACTACGTCGACCTCTACCTCATCCACTGGCCCGCGCCCAAGCAGGACCGCTACGTCGAGACCTGGAAGGCGTTCGAGGAGCTGTACGCCGCCGGCCGCGTCAAGGCCATCGGCGTCTCCAACTTCAAGCCCACCCACCTGCGGCGGCTGATGGAGGAGACCGAGATCGTCCCGGCGGTCAACCAGATCGAGCTGCACCCCAACTTCCCGCAGGCCGAGTCGCGCGCCTTCCACTCCGAGCACGGCATCGCCACCGAGGCGTGGTCGCCGCTGGGCCAGGGCAAGGGGCTGCTGGAGGACCCGGTCGTCGGCACCGTCGCCCGCAAGCACGGCCGCACCCCCGCCCAGGTCGTGCTGCGCTGGCACCTCCAGCTCGGCAACGTGGTGATCCCCAAGTCCGTCACCCCGGCCCGGATCGAGGAGAACATCGACGTCTTCTCCTTCACCCTGGACGACGACGACATGACGGGCCTGGCCACCCTGGACAACGGCACCCGCCTGGGCCCGGACCCGGACGAGATGGGCTGACCCCTCCCCCCTCCCCCGCCCCCGGACCCGACCGGGCCCGGGGGCTGCGGGGTCAGGGGCGGGCGTCGTGCGCCGGGGCGACCGCCTCGATCCGGCGCGCCAGCTCCACGTCCAGCCCGGTGACCTTCCCACCCGCGCTGTGGGTGTTCACCGACACCGCCAGGGTGTTGTAGCCCAGCAGCAGGTCGGCGTGGTGGTCCAGCTCGTCCTGGATCCGCGCCACGTGGACGACCATCGCCGCCGCCTGCAGGTGCCGGGCGAAGGAGTACGTCCTCCTCAGCCGGTCGCCGTCCAGCTCCCAGCCGGACAGCTCCGCCAGCGCGGCGTCGATCTCCTCGCGGGACAGCGGTCGAGGTGCCATGGCAGAAACCCACTTCCGGTAGACGACCCTCCCAGCCTAGGGTCGCCGCATGGGATCATCGGTCGCCGACGCGGACACCAGGGCCGGCGGAGTGGGCCCCCTCCTGCGGCACTGGCGCGAACGCGCCGGCCTCAGCCAGCTCGAACTGGCGCTGCGGGCCGACTCCTCGGCCCGCCACATCAGCTTCGTCGAAACCGGCCGCACCCGCCCCAGCCGCGAGATGGTGCTGAGGCTGGCCGAGCACCTCGACGTCCCCGTGCGCGAGCGCAACGCGCTGCTGGTGGCCGCCGGGTACGCGCCCCACTACCCCGAGACCCCCCTCGACGCCCCCTCGCTGGCCCCCCTGCGCGGCGGGCTGGAGCGGATGCTGGCCGCCTACGAGCCCTACCCGGCCCTGGTGGTCGACGGCCGCTACCGGGTGGTGGCCGCCAACCGGGGGCTCGCCGCGCTGCTGGAGGGCGTGGCCGGACACCTGCTGCAGGCTCCCCCGAACGCCATGCGCATCACCCTCCACCCCGACGGGCTGGCCCCCCGCATCCGCAACTTCCTGGAGTGGCGCGAGCACCTGCTGGAGCAGATGCAGCGGCAGCTCGCGCTGCTGCGCTCGCAGCCCCTGCGCGAGCTGTACGAGGAGGTCGCCGGCTACCCGCTGCCCGCGGGCGGCACCGAACGGCGCGGCACCGAGGGGCCCTTCGCCCTGCCGCTGGTGATCGAGCACCAAGGGCGGGTCCTGTCGTTCTTCTCCACCATGGCCACCTTCAACACCCCCATGGACGTGACCGTCTCGGAGCTGGCCATCGAGACGTTCGTCCCGGCCGATCCGGAGACGGCCGCCCTGCTGCCGGAGGTGGTCGGCCGGGACAGCCGGTAGCCGCCCCGGCCGGCCGCGGCCCGTCAGCCCGCGCGGCGCACCGCGCGCAGCGCCAGGTACTGGGCCGCCGCCAGTGCCGCCACCACCGCGGCCTGGAGCGGGATCCACACCCGGCCGGCGGTGGTGGGCTCCAGCACTCCGGCGGCCAGGGCGGCGGCCCCCGCCAGCGCCCACAGCAGGTTCCCCTCCACCACCGCGCCCACCCCGGCGGGCGGCGGACTCGGCCGGGAGGCCAGCAGGCCGACCGCGGCGCCGTACACCAGCAGGAACAGGCCGGCCCCCGTCAGCAGCCCGGCGTCCACCCCGAGCAGCCGTCCCAGGGTGCCGGGCAGGGCGAGGTAGGCCAGGGCGTTGGCGGCGGTGACGGCCGCGTCCAGGGCCAGCAGGCGGCGCAGCAGCCGCAGCGCCCCGGGGGCGGTTCCGGGGGCGGCGGGCGCGGTGGACAGGCCGAGCGGGGTCGCGGACATGGTGGATCACCCTCCGTCGGTCGGGTGCGCGGCGGGCGTGCCGGGCCGCGCGGGCACTGGTCGGAGCCGGACCCCGGACGGAGTGCGCCGCCCGGGACCCGGTGGTCCCACCCTGCCCGGACGCCTTCCCTCCCGTCGATGACCGGCCAGGTCATGGCCCGGGGCCTGCCGCGTGGTGCTTGGCACCGTATTTTTCCGCCGCCCCAGTGGGATGGACGCGGGCGGCGGGGCTCCGTGGGCCGCGGCAGAGCCGTGCCGGGGCGCGGCGCTCAGCGCAGGCGGGCCCGGACGGGCAGCCCGCCGGGCGGCGCCGAGACGGCCCGCGCCTCCTCCAGCCAGCGCCGCAGCACCCGGTGGACCTGCTCGGCGCCGACCAGCTCGCCGTCCGCGTCGGGCGGGGACAGCAGCCGGGGGTGGAGGAGGAAGGCGCGGGACTGCTCCCCGCCGAGGCCGCCGTGGGAGCCGATCTGCTCCTCGAAGGCGTGGACGGCGCCGGTGGCGGGGTCCAGGGCGGAGTTGACCATGATGTCGGCGGCGTGGGGGAAGCCGGCGGTGCGCCGCACGGCGTCCGCGGCGAGCGGCCCGTAGGGCTCCAGCGGGTCCTTCCCCACGACCCGGCCCGTCTCCAGCCGCCTCTCGCCGCCGTCGGGGCCGAGCACCACCGGCCCGTGGAACTCGTCCAGGACGAGCAGGAAGCCGATGCCGGGGTGGTTGGCGAGGGTGGGCAGCAGGGCGGGGTGGCGGCGGTCGATCTCCTGGCGCGAGGCGCGGCCGGGGATGTCGGGGAAGGAGACCAGGCCGAGGTTGCCCGAGCCCAGCACCACCGGCTCGCTCGTCCGGGCGGGCCGGTGGGGTTCGGCGCCGTGCCCGTCTTCGGGCCGGTGGAGGGCGGCGCGGGCGGCGGCGCGGGCCTCGGCGCCGCTGGCGGAGCGCCGGGCGCGGCGGGAGACGGGCAGGCCGCACCCCGCGTGGACGAGGTCCTCCAGGGTCAGCCCGTAGCGCGCGGCGAAGGTCTCGCCGGGGCTCTGCCCGTGGTCGGAGAGGAGCACCAGGCGGTAGGGCCGGGGGGCCCGTGCGGCGACCTTGGCGATCAGCGCGACGGAGCGGTCCAGCCGCCGCAGCACCTGGCGGGTGTCGCGGCCGCGCGGCCCGGAGTGGTGGGCCACCTCGTCGTAGGCGACGAGGTCGGCGTAGACGGCGGTGCGGCCGTTGAGGATGTCGCCGAGGACGGCGGCGACCACCACGTCCCGCTGGACGACGGTGGCGAAGGCGCGGATGAAGGGGTAGAGGCCGCCGCGCGAGACCCGCGGCCGCTCCCCGCGCAGCCGGGCGCGGGTGGACTGGACGACCTCGCGGACGACCTCGGCGGTGAAGGAGACGGCGGTGCGGGTGGCGTTGGCCGGGTCGGAGAAGTAGGCGAAGTACCCGGCGCGGGACCGGTTGTGCCGGCCGCGCCGGGCGGAGACGGAGAGCACCAGGGCCACCTGGGCGGCGCCGCCGCTGAAGAGGTTGCCGCGGCTGGCGCCGTCGTCGGCGAGGAGCCCGGGGTGCCCGGCCCGCTCCGCGGCGCGGCGCTGGAGCGTGGCGGCGCTGCTGGGCCGGTTGCTGACGACCACCTCGCCGGTCTCCTTCTCGTACCAGCGGAAGGCGGGCACGTCCTCGTTGGAGCCGTGCAGGATGCCGAGCTGGCTGGCACCGGTCTGGCTGGACCAGTCGGTGTGCCAGACGGTGAGGCGGTGGGTGTCGCGGCACATGGCGGCGAGGGTGGGCATCAGCGGCTCGCCGTCCTCGCCGGGGGCGATCGCGTCGCACAGCACGTCGTGGCCGAGGCCGTCGAGCTGGAGGAAGACGGTGCCGGGGGCGCCGGTCACTCCGGGGCCGCCCGCGCGGAGCCGGCGGCGGTCGGCGAGCCGGGCCAGCCGGCGCCGGTAGGCGTCGTCGTCGCGGACGGCGAGGAAGGTGCTGGCGGCCGAGGAGGCGGCGGACATCACGGCGGCGACCACCACGGCCGTGCGGGGGTCGGCCTCCCCCCGGCCGTCGGGCACGAGGGCGAGGGCGAGCCACAGCAGCGAGCCGTTGAGGAAGAACACCAGCAGGCCCAGCACCAGGGCGGGCACCAGCAGCAGGGCTCTGACCAGCAGGGGCCACACCAGCGCGCTGAGCAGGCCGAAGGCGCCGGCGCCGAGGGCGGCGGTGATCCCGATGCGGGTGGCGGTGTCGCCGTGCTCGGACTGGAGCCGGAAGTCGGGCAGCGCGCCGGCCAGGACGAGCAGGGTGAGGGTGCTCACCGCCCACACGACCAGGATGCGCAGCACCGCCGCTCCCGCCCTGCGCCAGGGTGCCAGCCGCACGCCGTTCCGCCTCCCTCCGGTCCCTTCCGCCGCTCCCGCCCTCTTGTGTCCCCCGGACCCCGGCCGGACTCCTCCCCGGGGCCGCTCACCGCCGCTCCGCGGCTGTCGTTCCGCGGCCGGAGAACACCCGGGTCCGGCGGCACGTTCCACCTTTCCACACTCCGTCCGCCCGCTGGGGGCGTGCGCAGGCGGGCGGACGGGCGCCGGGGCGTGGGCAGGCGGCCGGGGCGGAACCGCGAAACCCTGCGGGAAGGCGGCGGGGAGCGGGCAGGATGAAGGGATCCGGAGGACCCGGTGGCGTCCGGCGGGAGGAGGACCTGGTGCCGGTGGAGATCACGTGGTGGGGCCATGCGACGGCGACGGTGCGCGACCGCGGCGTCACCGTGCTCACCGACCCGCTGTTCGCCCGGCGGCTGGTGCACCTGCGCAGGAGGCGCGGCGCCCTGCCGCCGGAGTCGCTGGCGCGGGTGGACGCGGTGGTGGTCTCCCACCTGCACGCCGACCACCTGCACCCGCCCTCCCTGGCCCGGCTCGCGCCCGGCACCCGCGTGGTGGTGCCGCGCGGCGCGCTCGCCTCGGTGCGGGGGCTGCGGCGGCTGTCGGACCGGCTGCGGATCGAGGAGGTCGGCGTGGGCGACCGGGTGCGGATCGGTGAGGTGACCGTCCGGGCGGTGCCCGCACTGCACGACGGCCGCCGGCTGCCGTACGGGCCGCGGCTGGCGCCCGCGCTGGGCTACGTGGTGGAGGGCGAGGCCAGGACCTACTTCGCGGGCGACACCGGCCTGTTCGACTCCATGGCCGAGGAGGTCGGCCGGATCGACGCGGCACTGCTGCCGGTCGGCGGGTGGGGGCCCCGGCTGGGCGAGGGCCACATGAACGCGCGCCGGGCGGCGGAGGCGCTGGCCCGGCTGCGGGCGGCCCTGGCGGTCCCGGTGCACTACGGCACGTACTGGCCGATCGGCCTGGACGCGGTGCGGCCCCACGAGTTCCACTCCCCCGGCGACGAGTTCGTGCGGCTGGCGGCGCGGGCGGCGCCGGGCGCGACGGTGCGCCGGCTGGGCCACGGCGAGAGCGTGCGGCTGGAGGCGGCCGGGTGATCGAGGCGCTGCTCGCCGCGGTGCGGGAGATACCGGCGCAGGCGGCGCCGGCCGGTGCGGTGGGCTATCCGTCGCTGTTCCTGCTGGTCGTGCTCGGCTCCCTGGTCCCGGTGGTCCCGACGGGGGCGGTGGTGAGCGGGGCGGCCGCGGTGGCCTTCCACAGCAGCCCGCCGGCGCTGCCCCTGGTGCTGGTGTTCGGGGTGGCGGCGCTGGCGGCGTTCCTCGGCGACCTGGCGCTGTACTGGCTGGGGCAGCGCGGCGGCCGGTCGCGGAGCGGCTCGCGCTGGCTGGAGCGGATGCGGGAGCGGGCGGCGCCGGACCGGCTGGAGGCCGCCCGCCGGAAGCTGGACGAGCACGGGGTGGCGGTGCTGGTGCTCTCCCGGCTGCTGCCGGCCGGGCGCCTCCCGGTGATGGTGGCCTGCCTGCTGGCGCGGCTGCCGGTGCGCTCCTTCGTCCGCGGCGACCTGCCGGCCTGCCTGGCGTGGACGGCGACCTACCAGCTGATCGGTGTGCTGGGCGGGTCGCTGTTCCCCGAGCCGTGGCAGGGGGTGGCCGCCGCGGTGGGGCTGACGCTGCTGGTCGGCGGGGTGCCCCCGGTGTGGCGCCGGCTGCGTTCCGCGCGGTCCGCCGGGTAGGGGCCGCACGTCCGGAAGCGGCGGCGGCCGGCCGTCCCGCCGCCGCTTCCGGGCGTCCCCGCGCCCGCGCCTACTGCTGCGGGCCCAGCGTCCCGGAGCCGCCGACCGGCAGGTCCCACAGGTCCTCGCGCGGCAGCCCGGCGGCGGCCCAGGCGGCCCGCACCCGGGTCAGCGGCTCCAGGGGCGGCTCGGCCGACAGCAGGAAGGTGGCCCAGTGCATGGGGGCCATGCGGCGGGCCCCGAGGTCGAGGAAGGCTGCGACGGCCTCCTCGGGGTCGGTGTGCACGGGGCGGAGCATCCGGCGCGGCGCGTAGGCGCCGATCGGCAGCAGGGCGAGGTCGATGCCGGGGTGGCGGCGTCCGATCTCGGCGAACCAGTGGCCGTAGCCGGTGTCGCCCGCGAAGTACACCCGCCGTCCGCAGCGGTCGGTGAGCACCCAGCCGCCCCACAGGGAGCGGCAGGTGTCGGTCAGGCCGCGCCGGGACCAGTGGTGGGCGGGGACGAAGTCGAACCGCACGGTGCCGCCGTCCGGCGAGGGCAGCTCGGCCGCCTCCCACCAGTCCAGTTCGGTGACGGAGGTGAAGCGGCGGCGCCGGCACCAGGGGCCGAGCCCGGCGGGGACGAACAGCGGGGTGTCGCGGGGCAGGCGCTTCAGGGTGGGGGCGTCGAGGTGGTCGTAGTGGTTGTGCGAGATCACGACCGCGTCGACGCGGGGCAGGTCCTCCCAGGGGACGCCGACCGGGGTCACGCGGGCCGGGGTGCCCAGGATCCGGCGGGACCAGACGGGGTCGGTCAGCACGGTCAGCCCTCCGGTGCGCACCACCCAGCTGGCGTGCCCGGCCCAGGTGACAGCGACGGTGCCGGGCGCGGCCTCGGGCAGCGGGCCGGGCTCGCAGGGCAGCAGGGGGACGTCGTCCAGCGACGCGGGGTCGGGGCGCGTGCTGCCCTCGCGGGCTATGCGCGCCAGGGAGCGGATGCCGGGCAGCGGTTCGGTGAGCCGGTCGGCGAAGGAGCGGGGCCAGGTGCGGCGCTCGCCGACCGGGCGGAGGACGGACCGGGGCGCGGCCGGCGCGGCGGCCCCGGCCGCCCCGGGAGGGCCGGGGCGGGTGCGCAGGCCCTGCGCGCCCGGAGCCCCGGGGGCGTCGAGGACGGCGGGGGAGGGCTCGTGCGTCTGTTCCGTCATACGGGGCTCCCATCGGTGTCCGGGGACTTCGCCGGGGCCGCGGCACCCGGGCCGCCGGCCGCCATCTCGTCGAGGGCCGTCGCCAGCGCGGCCAGCGCGGCGGCCGTCCCCGGGTGCCCGGGGACGCCGGGGGCGCGGTCGCCGGGGGACGGGGGGTCCGGCGGCCCGGACGGGCCGGCGCCGGGGCCGGGGGGCGCCGCGCCCGCGGGGGCGCCGCGGGCCAGCAGGCCGGTCGAGAGCCGCACCCGCAGGGCGCGCGGGTCGTCGCCGAAGCGGTGGCCGCCCGCCGCGTACGGGCCGAGCCTGCGCACCAGCTCGGCCTCCAGGCCGGGTGCGTCGGTGATGCCGCGGGCGGCCAGGGCCGGGCGCAGCGGCTCGAAGTCGGGGTACAGGTGCCGGCCGGCGCCCGGCCGGCGGCAGACCGCGCCGGCCGCGGTGAGGGCGCGGTGGAGGGCGGCGGCGAGCGCCCCGTGGAGGCGGTTGGCGGCGGCGCGGCGCCCGCGCAGCCCCTCCGGTTCGCCGCACGCCTCCGCCGCGGCGGCGGCGGCGGGTCCGCGGGGGCGGGCGTGGAGCGCGGCCAGGGCGGCGCGCGTCCCGGCGCCGAGGTGCCGCCCCCGGTCCCCGGCGGGGAGGCGGGCGGCGGCCGGAGCGGCGGCCAGGGCGGTGCCCGGGGCGGCGTCCAGGGCGGTGCCGGGGTCGACGAGCACCACGACGGAGTCGTTGCCGCCGCCGAGCGGGCGGGGGTGGGCGACGGCGAGGGGCCCGGGGCCGGGACGGGTGCCGCGGGCCGTGTACGGCACGGAGCAGTGCAGGATCTCGGCCGGTCCGGCCAGGACGGTGCCGCGGGGGTCGTGGGCGGTGTCGCGCCAGCTCTCGTCGCTGACGACCAGCAGCCCCTCCTGCTCGGCCGCCTCGCACACCTCGTGCAGCAGCTCGGGGGGCGCGGCCGTCCCCGTCAGGCCGTCCGCCACGGACAGCAGCAGCACCCGGGGGTCGCCGCCGGCCGCGCGGGCCCGGCCCACCGCCTCCAGCAGCGCGAAGGGGTCGGGCGCCCCGCCGCAGTCGGCCGGCACGGGCACCGGGTGCGACGGCAGGCCGAGCAGCCGGACCTGGTCGGCGTGCCAGGCGGGGCCGGGCCGGGGCAGCACCACCCCGCCGGGGCCGCGGGCGCCGTCCGCGCAGGCGGCCGCGAGCAGCGCCGCGAGCAGCAGGGGGGCGGTGGGGGCCGTGACGACCTGTTCGGGTCCGGTGGGCAGACCGCGCCGCCGCCAGTAGCCGCGGGCCGCCTCGGCCACGGCGTCCCGCTCCCCGGGGGCGGCCCCGGGGGGCACCGCGGACGCGGGGTCCTCCGGTCGGGTCTGCTGCATCCGTGCCTCCGCTGGTCCTCGGCCGGTCCGCCGGCCTGCCGGTCCGTGTCGGTGCCCGCCGTGCCCGCCGCCCGGCGGGCGGAGGGCACGGCCGGTCAGGGTCGCTGCCGGAACCGCTGGAGTTCCTGCTCTATGCCCCGGCCGCGGGTGCGCACCAGCGCCCGCGCCAGGTCCGACAGCTTGCGGTTGGTGTGCTGGGAGATCCTGCGGAGCAGGGCGAACGCCTCCTCGGCGTCGCAGCCCAGCACGTACATCACGATCCCGCACGCCTGGTCGACGACGGGTCTGCTGCGCAGCGCCCCCTCCAGCTGCTCCACCTCCGCCAGCGCCTCCCGGTAGCGCAGGTCGCGGGCCAGGCCGGTGGCCGCCAGGTCGCCCAGCAGGGCCGCCGGCGAGCGCGCGGCCTCCGCCAGGGGGCGCGGGCGGAAGCCGTAGGTGGTGACGGTGAGGGTCAGGCCGTCGCGGCGGTAGGGCAGGGTGACGCCCGAGCGCAGGCCCATCTCCAGGGCCCGGGCCCGGTAGCGCGGCCAGCGGTCCTCCAGCAGCAGGTCGCCGGAGCCGGCGGGGCGTCCGGTGCGCAGCGCCTGGGGAACCGGTCCGTCCCCCTCCTCCCACTGGAGGGACAGCAGCGCGGACAGGTCCGGATGGGTGACGGCGGTGGTGGCCTCGTCCTCCGCCTCCCCGGTGTGGACGGTGGCGGCGGCTCCGCAGCAGCCGGGGGTGCACCGGACGGCCTGCTCGGCCAGCCGGGCGAGGCTCCGGGCGGACGAGGCGGCGTCGAGCGCCGGCTCCGGCTGGGCCGGGGCGGGCTCGAACGGAAGCGCTTCGCATCGGTCCGGCATGGCGGCTGGTTCGGTCCTTTCCCCGTCTGCGGGCCGGGCACCGGGCTCCCGGTCCCGAGGGATCGGCTGCCCCGGGCGACGGCCGGGAAACGGCGCGGTGGTTCTGCGCGGGCGGAGCGGTCCGGGGCGTGCGGGCCGGTGCCCTCCGGCCTCCCCGCGCCCTGTTCCGCGCCCCGCCTCCCTCACATCTTCGCCTTCCCGGCGAAGGGTGACGAGTCATGCGCTTCCGTACGACCAACGAGACCTGCGGCGTCCGCCGGGTTACGTTGAGCGCATGGCGCAGGCTGAGGAGTTCGGGGCCGAGCTGGCGGACTTCCGCCGGCGGGTGGAGGAGCTGCGGTCGGCGCGCGCCCTGCCCGGGGCCGGCCGGCCCCCCGCCCTGGAGGCCGCCTTGGACGCCGCCCTCCTGGAGCTGGAGCACGCGGCGGGGGTGCTGTGGCCGCGCTACGAGGAGCTGGCGGGCGCCGAGCGCCACCGGGGCGCCCGGGAGGAGCACCACGAGCACCGGCTGCTGCGCGTCCTGTTCCAGCGGCTGCCGGTCGCGGTGGCCCTGCTGGACCGCGACGGCGTGGTGCGGCGGCTCAACCCGGCCGCCGCCCGGCTGTTCGGGGTGCGGGCCGGGTACGCCACGGGACGCGCCCTGACCGGTTCCCTGGCGCACGAGTCGCGGGCGGTCTTCCGCTCCCAGGTGGCCGCCGTGGCCCGGGGCGGCGGGGACCGCAGCCTGGTGGTCCGCCCGCTCCACCCGCCCGAGCCCGGGGGCGGCCCCGCGGAGGGGGCCGGGACGGGCGCCGGCGGCGGGCTGCGGGCGACCCTGACCGCGCTGCGCCCGCCGCACGAGCCGCGCTCGGTGGTGCTCGCGGTCTTCGGCCCGGACGCGGCCGGGGAGCCCCCGCGGGCGCTCCCGGGCGCCGGACCCGGCCCGGACGAGCCCGCCCGCAGCGCGGAGCTGATGGATCTGATGGACGGGATGACGGAGGCGCTGCTCCTGGCGGACTCCCCCAAGGACGTGCCGCAGCGGGCGGCCGAGGTCCTCTACGGGCGGTTCGCGGACTGGGTGGTCGTCGACGTCGCCGTGCCCGGCGGCGTGCTCCGGCGGGCGGCGGTGCTCGCCCCGGCCGGGCGGCTGCGGGACGCGGTCGCCGCGCAGGACCCCCTGTCGTGGTCGCCGGTGGCCGAGGCCGTACGGCGCGGTGAACCGTTCCTGCAGGTGCGCCCCGAGGACCCCGGGCTGCTGGGCCGGGACCCGGCCGGCGCTCCCGTCCTGGCCCGGGCCGAGATCGGCTCCCTGCTGTGCGTGCCGCTGGCGGACGGCGCCGGCGGGCCCGCGCTCGGCGCGCTGACGCTGCTGCGCGCCGGCGGGCGCCGGGCCTTCGAGCTGGCGGAGGCCGCCGCGGTGGACCGGATCGCCCGGCACATGGCCCTGGCCATGCGCGGCATGTGACCGCCGGGGGCGGCGCCGGGAGCGCTTCGGGCCGGGGCGGGCAGGCGGCGGAAGACGACGGCGCGGCCCCCGTACGGCCGTGCGCGGACGGCGCGGTACGGGGGCCGCGTGCGGACGGACGCGGGCGCCCTCCCGGTCAGGCGGCGTGCGAGCCGGCGTAGGCCTTCTCCTCCCGCTCCTGGCTCTCCCGCTCCTGGTCGGCCTCGACCTCGGCGTGGAGGCGGTTGCAGGTGCGGCTGATCAGCCGGGAGACGTGCATCTGGGAGATGCCGAGCTGCTCGGCGATGCGGCTCTGCGTCATGTCGCAGAAGAAGCGCAGGTACAGGATCTTGCGCTCGCGCTCGGGCAGCTTGCGCAGCCGGGGCTTGAGCGACTCGCGGTAGACGACCAGGTCGAAGCCGGGCTCGGAGCTGCCGAGGGTGTCCACCAGGGCGTAGCCGTCGTCGGCGCCGGGCAGTTCGGCGTCCAGCGACAGGGTGCTGTAGCTCTCCAGCGCCTCGGAGCCGATGCGGACCTCCTCCTCCGTCAGGCCGCTGTGCTCCGCTATCTCCTTGACCCCGGGGGTGCGGCCGTCGAGGGAGTGGCTGAGCTGGCGGGCGGAGGCGCGGACGCGGTTGCGCAGCTCCTGCACCCGGCGCGGCACGTGCAGACCCCACATGTGGTCGCGGAAGTGCCGCTTGATCTCGCCGACGATGGTCGGCACGGCGAAGCTCTCGAAGGCGCAGCCGCGCGAGGGGTCGTAGCGGGTGACCGCCTTCACCAGACCGAGGGCGGCCACCTGCTCCAGGTCCTCCAGGGACTCGCCGCGGTTGCGGAAGTGCCGGGCCAGCCGCTCGGCCATGGGCATCCACGCCTGCACGACCTTCTGCCGCAGCTCGTCGCGCTCCGGTCCGTCGGGGAGCTCGGCGATGCGCTGGAATTCGGCGGTGGTGTCAGGGGCGTCGTCGTGCGGGTGCCGCGCGTGCTGTGCTCGTGCTCGTACGGGGGTCATGTGCGGTCTCTCCCGGACTGTGGACTGTGGGCTGTGGGGGAACTACCGCGGGAGAGGGCGCAGGCCGGACCGGGCGTGAGCACCCGGGGCGGAGGGTCGCGCGAGTCCGCGCCGACCGGGCCGCTCCCGCGGATGTGCCTGCGGTCCGAAGCACGAGGGTTCGGATGCCCTGGGCCAATCCCTTCAAACGATGTTTTTCACACCGGGACCCGGTTACCCGGTGCCCGGATCACCCGGCGTGCGGAAGGGCACCCGACGATGACCGAGTACGGCTATTTCCTCGCCTGCGAGGACCACGGGCCGAAGGAGCTGGTCGAGCAGGCCAGGATGGCCGAGCAGGCGGGCTTCACCTCCCTGTGGATCTCCGACCACTACCACCCGTGGAACGGCGTCCAGGGCCACAGCCCGTTCGTGTGGTCCGTCATCGCGGCGGTCTCCCAGGCCACCTCACTGCCGGTGCAGACCGCGGTCACCTGCCCCACCGTGCGCCTCCACCCGGCGGTCGTCGCCCAGGCCGCGGCCACCAGCGCGGTGCTGCTGGAGGGCCGCTTCCGGCTGGGCGTGGGCACCGGGGAGGCTCTGAACGAGCACATCCTGGGCGGCCCCTGGCCGCAGGCGGCGGTGCGGATGGAGATGCTGGAGGAGGCCATCGGCATCATCCGGCGGCTGCTGACCGGCGAGGAGGTCAGCCACCACGGGAAGCACTACACCGTGGAGAACGCCCGGCTGTACGACGTCCCCGGGCGGCCGGTGCCGATCGACGTCTCCGGCTTCGGCCCGGCGGCGATCGAGCTGGCCGGGCGGATCGGCGACGGGTTCATCACCACGATGCCGGACGTGGAGGGGCTGGAGCGGTTCCGCCGCAGCGGCGGCGGGCGGGGCTCCGGGCAGGGACCGGCCTTCGCCGGGACGAAGGTCTGCTACGGCACCGACCGCGACGCGGCCGTGCGCACCGTCCACCACCGCTGGCCGAACATGTTTCTCCCCGGCGAGCTGGGGCAGATCCTGCCCACCCCGGCCCACTTCGAGCAGGCGTCGCAGCTGGTGACCGTGGAGCAGGTGGCCCGCTCCGGGCCGGTGTGCGGGGACGACCCCGAGGAGCACGTCCAGGCCCTGCGCGAGTTCGCCGACGCCGGCTTCGACGTGGTCCACGTCAACCAGATCGGACCGGATCTGCAGGGGTTCTTCGACTTCTACCGGACGAGCGTCCTGCCGCGCCTGCGCGAGTGAGGCGCGGGCGGCAGGGCGCGCGGCGCGGAGGACTCCGCGCCGCCCGCGGACGGGGGTGTGGAGAGGGTGCGGCTCTCCACACCCCCTCATCCGTGTCCCCCCGCACCGCGCGGCTCCCCCCCGCGCGGCCGCGCCGGAGGGGTCCGTCAGGCCAGCAGGGCGGCGAAGTCCCCGCTCCGGGCCAGGTGTTCCAGCTCGTCCAGCGCCCGCCGGGCGCGCCCGGCCGCCTCCGGCTCCCGCTCGGGCAGCCCGCTCTCGTCGAACTCGTCCTCGTCCAGGCGGAGCACGGTGGACCGGTCGGGCGACACCCACAGGTCCAGTTCCAGGTCCCAGGTGGTCAGGGTGCCCTCCCCGGCGACCGCCGGGCGGGTGATGTCGCAGTACCACCCCTTGAGGGCCCCGCCGGCGCCGCGCACCTCCTTCACCGAGAACCAGCGGTCGCGCCAGTAGTGCTCGGTGAAGACGTCACCGGACTCGAAGCGCACGAAGCCGAAGTCCCGTACCGGCGGCCCGGCCCAGGGAGCGCGGACCACGGCGTGGACGCCGTCGTCGCGCTCCACCACCGCCGGATAGGTCACCTGCCGGCCGCGGGACTTGACCAGGACGACCGTCACCTCGGTGCCGGGTTCCAGGAGGACCGCGGCGGGCGCGGGAGGGGGTTCGGGGGGCGTGTCGGTCATGTCCCCACTCTGCTGCGGCACGGCAAAGGGGCGCACCCGGTTTTCCGGGCGCACCCCTGGCGCGGCGCCGCTCGCGGGCCGCCGCGGCCGGTCAGCGCGGGGGTGCGTCCCCGTCCGCGCCGCCGTGTCCGCCGCTGCGGTCGCCGTCGCGGTCGCGGTCGCCGTCCTCGGTGCGCTCCCGCTTCCCCCCGTAGGGGCCGGTCGGCGGCACCTTCGGCGGGGTCGCGGGCTGCTCGGGTCCCCGCCCCGGGACGAGGCTCCCGGCGCCGCTTCCGGTGCTCCGCTCGTTCGTCTCGCCGTTCGTCTCGCTCATGGGGCCCGCCTACCCGGGGACGCCCGGTGCCAACCGGGCCGGCGGGGAGGCGCGGACGGAAGGGAGGCTCCGGGCACGGTCCCTGACCACCGTGCCCGGAGCCTTCCGCTCCCCCACAGGCCGCTCGCTCGGCCGCGGTCCGGGTGCCCTGACCCCCCGGGGGCAAACACCCCGGCCCCGTCCCGATCCACCGGACGGCCGCGGCCGGACCGCCGCCGGGCGGGCCGTGCCCTCACCGCGTCACTGCGTGCGCGCCCGGGCGCCGTCGCGGGTGCGGCCCGGCGAGACCGCGCGGTCGGGGTGGCGCCGCAGGTACTCGCCCTCCAGCTCCGCGGTGCGCCGGGTGTGGGCGGCCAGCGCGTCGGACGAGCCGTGCAGCAGCGTGTCGTGCCGGGTGCGGTGGAGGGACTCCAGCTCCTCGATCAGCTCGTTCTCCGTCAGCTTCTCCGGGTCGATCCCCATGCCCATTCCGGTGGCCTCCTCGGTCATCGGTCGTCGTCCTTCCGGTGTCACCCCGATCCGGTTCCCCGGGATCCGGCTCCGGTCACTCCGTGTTCTTCGTACCGGTCCGGGTACCCGCGTGCGGACCACGCCATCTAGGAGGGAGCCATGGAACTCGGATTCCTCAGTCCGATCATCGACCGGCCCGGCCCGTGGGCGTCGGTCTACTTCGACACCACCTGGATCACCGAGGACGCGGCGGCCCGCCGCGAGCTGAGCGCCCGCCGGGTCCGCGACCAGTTGAAGGAGCAGGGCGCAGACGAGGCTACCTGCGGCGCGGTCTACGACGCGCTGACGGCCCTGCCCCGCGAGTCGCGCACGCCGGGCCGTGCGCTGTTCGCCGCCGGGGGCGAGGTGGTGCTCGACGAGCCGCTGGCCTCGCCGCCGCCCGGCGGGCAGCAGGCCGTCTGGCAGCCGCTGCCGCACATCACTCCCCTGCTGGACCTGATGGACGCGGCGCCCTCCTGCCTGGTGGCCCGCATCGACCGCACCGGCGCGGACCTGGAGCTGCGCGGTCCGGAGGGGAGGCGCGACCTGGGCCAGGTGCAGGGCGAGGACCACCCGCTGCACGTGACCCCCTCCGCCTCCTGGCACGAGCGGCACTTCCAGAACTCGGTGGAGAACACCTGGGAGCGCAACGCCTCGGTCATCGCCGAGGCGTTGCGCGAACGCCGCGCCGAGACCGGAGCCGAACTGGTGGTGCTGGCCGGCGACGGGCGCGAGTGCCGCTCCGTCCGGGAGCGGCTGACCCCCGAGCTGAGGGAGGCGTGCGTCCTCGCCGAGCACGGGGTGCGGGGCGCGGGCCGCAACCAGGCCGAGAGCGAGCGGCGGCTCGACCGGGAGGTGGAGGCGGCCCGCACCGAGTACGTGCGCCGTCACGCCGCCGAGGTCATGGAGCGCTTCCAGGCGTGGCGGGTGCCGACCGACGACGGGCGGGTGGGCGCCGCCGAGGGCGTCCCCGCCCTCGTCGACGCGCTCCGCGAGCACCGCGTCGCCGCGCTGCTGGTCCGTCCCGACGGGCCCGACCTGCACCGCGAGGTGTGGGTGGGCGGCGGCCCGGACCAGGTGGCGGTGCGCCGCAACGACGTCCAGTACCTGGGCGACACCCACCCCGTCAGCGCCCGGGCCGACGACGCGCTGCTGCGGGCGGCGGTGGCGAGCGGGGCCGAGGTGGTCTCCGTGCAGCCGGTCGCGGACGAGGCCGGGACCCCCGACGGGCTGCCGGTGGGCGGGCTCGGCGCGCTGCTGCGCTGGCCGTACGGCGGTCCCCCCGCGGAGGGCTCGGCCGGGGGGCAGGCGCCGACGGCGTGAGTCCCGTGCGGCCGGCGGGACGCGGGACAGGGGATGCGGCCGCGGGGCGCGGCCTGCTCCCCGCCCGGCGCGCCTGACACCGGTCACGCCCCCAACTAGGCTCGCCGGCATGGAGATTCTGGGGACTTCGCTGCGCGTGTGTGTCGACGACCTGGACGCGGCGGTGGACGTGTACGAGCGCCTCACCGGCGCACGGGCCGTGCGGTTCGCCCAGGGGCCGGTCTCGGCGGCGGCGGTCGGCCCCTTCCTGCTGATGAGCGGCCCGCCGGGCCCGATGGAGATCCTGAGCAAGGTCACCGCCACCCTGGCGGTACGGGACGTGCACGAGGCCGCGGCCGCCCTGCGGGAGGTGGGCGCCGAGATCATCGCCGGGCCCCAGGCCACCCCGATCGGAGGCAGCCTGATGGCCCGCCACCCCGACGGCTCGGTCTTCGAGTACGTCGACCGCGGGGAGGCGGGCCGGCGGTAGCGGGCCGGCGGTGGCGGGCCGGCGGTGGCGGGCCGGCGGTGGCGGGCCGGGGCCGGGCGCCCGGCAGGCGCCCGGCCGTCCGTCAGGAGACCTCGATCACGACCTTGCCGCGGGTGCGCCCGGACTGGCTGTGCCGCCACGCCTCGGCGGTCTCGGCCAGCGGCACCACCCGGTCCACCTCGACCGTCAGCTTCCCCGCGTCCGCGAGGTCGGCGAGGGCGGCCAGGTCCTCGGGGTCGGGCCGCACGAACAGGTAGTGCCCGCCCTTGGCCGCCACGTCGTGGTCGACGATCGACAGCACCCGCGAGCGGTCGCGCAGCACCTGCTGCGAGACGTCCACCGCGTCGCCGCCGACGAAGTCGAACGCCGCGTCCACGCCGTCGGGGGCCAGCTCGCGGACCCGGTCGGCCAGCCCCTCCCCGTACACCACCGGCTCGGCGCCCAGCGTCCGCAGGAAGTCGTGGTTGCGCTCGCTGGCGGTGCCGATGACGCGGGCGCCGCGGGCGGCGGCGATCTGCACGGCCAGCGAGCCCACGCCGCCGGCCGCGGCGTGGACCAGCACCGTCTGGCCCTCGCCCACGCCCAGCCGCTCCAGCGACTGGTAGGCGGTGAGGCCCACCAGCGGCAGTCCGGCCGCCTGGTGCCAGTCCAGCGCGGCGGGCTTGCGGGCCAGGGTGCGCACCGGGGCGGCGACGAGCTCGGCGTAGGTGCCGTTCTGCGCCCAGTCCTTGCGGACGTACCCGATCACCTCGTCCCCGGGGGAGAACTCCCCCGCGTCCGGGCCGGTCCTCTCCACCACGCCCGCCACGTCCCAGCCCGGGACCAGCGGGAAGTGCGCGTCGAGGACCGGGTCGAGGTAGCCCGCCCCGACCTTCCAGTCCACCGGGTTCACCCCGGCGGCCTTCACCCGCACCAGGACCGAGTCCGGGCCGAGCCTGGGCTCGGGCAGGTCCATCAGCTCCAGGTCGCCGGGGCCGCCGTACTTGTTCAGAGCGATTGCCTTCATGCCCGGCACAACTTCCCCGCCCGGCTCGTTCATTCCTGCCGCCGCCGGGCGGGGTCCGGGCGGGGCACCGGAGGGGGCGGGCCCGGGACGGCCGCCCGGCCGGCCGGGCGGGGGACGCGGACGGCGACGGCCGCCGCGTGGCCCTCCGGGACCTCCACGTCGCCGATCGACCAGCCGGGCACCTCCGCGGGCACCGCCAGGCTGCCGACGTAGGTCACCGACGGGTCCTCCCCCAGACCGGTGCCGGTGCCCTTGAGGTACGCCTCCTTCCGCGTCCAGCAGCGGGCGAACGCGGCCGGCCGGTCGGCCGCCGGCAGGCTGCCGAGCTCGGCGCGCTCGCGCGGGTGGAGGGCGGCGGCCGCCTCGGCGACGACGGTGGCCGTGGGGTACTCCTCGACGTCGACGCCGACGGGGGCGTCGTCGAAGGCCAGCACCACCAGGTCGCCGGCGTGCGACAGCGAGAAGTGCACCGGGGTGCCGGGGACCGCGGGGCGGCCGTGCGGCCCGCCGCACAGCGGGCACGCCTCGCGGGTCAGGGGCACGGCGGCCGGGTCGGTGTCCAGCAGGACGGCGAGTTCGCGGCGCAGGGCCGTGTGGGCGACCCGGTAGCGGTCGCGGTCCTCCTCGCGGACGAAGGAGGCGCACCGGGCCCGCTCCTCCTCCGACAGCACCGCGCCGTCGCGTACGTCGGCCGCGTGCTCGGACACCCGCAGTACGTGCAGCTTCAACGGTCTCCTCCAGGGCGCGGCGGGACGGCTCGGACGGTTCAGGGGCGCCGGAGGCAGGTGTAGGTGCCGAAGAGGCGTCCCTTGTACTCCGTCTCCACTATCTCGAACCCGGCCGCGTCCAGCATCGGCTCCAGCAGCCATCGGAAGGTGCTGTACTCGGTGCGCAGGTGCTCGGCGTAGTCCTGCCGGGTGTATCCCCGCGCGGGGTCGCCGGCCGCGCCCGCCATCCACTCCTCCAGGACGGCCCCGGCCTCGGCCGGCCGGAAGTCGAAGACGAGGTCGCGCAGGCGCAGCACCCCGCCGGGCCGCAGCAGGCGGGCGATCCGGTCCAGGGCCACCGCCTTCCAGAAGTCGGGCAGTTGGTGGAGGGCGTGGCGGGTGTGCACGGCGTCGGCGGGCGGACCGCAGTGCTCGTAGCCGAGGAAGCCGGCCCGTACGCACTCCAGGTTCACCGCCCCCTCCTCGGCGGCCCGGGCCCGCAGGTGCTCCAGCATCGCGGGCGAGACGTCCACGGCCACCACCCGGGCGAACTCCCGCGCCGCCGCCAGGGCGAACCGTCCTGTTCCGGCGCCCAGGTCGACCACGGCGGCGTCCTCCCCCACGCCGCGGCGGCGCAGCGCGGCGACGTCCGGTGCGGGGTCGGGATACCCCTGCTTGCGGTCGAACCCCGCCACGAAGGCGGGATCCAGGTGCTCGGGGCCGGCGTGCGCCGACTCGTCGATCGTCCAGGACCCGGGGATGGTGGACGGGGTGCCCGGTGCGTCGGTCATGCGGCCGATCGTGGCACGGCCGCCGCCGGGCCGCCCACCGTTTTTCCGGACCGGCCGGGCGCGTGGCGGGCCGTGGTCCCGGCGGAGGGCGCGATGCCGGCCTCGGCACGCCGTCCGTCCATGCGGCCGGGTCGGCGCACGGCCGGCCGCGCCCGTCCACGACCTCCGCCGGCCGGGCGCCGTGTTCGGCCGTCGGCCGCCGCCAGGCGGGTTGCCCGACGGCGTCCTCGCCGGGGCCGGGTGCGTCGAGCGGCCGTGCTTCCCGGCCATCGCGCGCGGTTCCGCCCCATCCCGGCCCGGGCGAGCCGCAGCGCCACGGCCTCGCCGATGCCGCGGCTGCCGCCGGTCACCAGGGCCGCCTTGCCGTACAGGTCGTTCATGTCGTTCATGTCGGCTGTGTCGGTGATTGTCCTGGGCATGAGTCGATCCTCGTGCGGTGCGGCCTCGGAGTCCGGCGGCATTCGGACATCGCATCGGGTGTCCCGCGCCCGTGGCCCCTAGGCTCGGGGCCATGGCCCCCGCAGAGCCCGTGCCGCCCGGTCTCCCCGTCGTCCGCACCGTCTCCCGCCTCCCCGGCGGCGGGGCGTGGCTGGACCGGCTCCCCGGCCTCGTCGGCGAGTTGGGCGAGCGCTGGGGGCTGGTGCTCGGGGAGCCGTACGCCGGGGGCAGTTGCTCGTGGGTGGCGCCGGCGCGGCGGGCGGACGGCTCCCGGGCCGTGCTCAAGGTGGGCTGGCCGCACCCGGAGGCGGCCGGGGAGGGCGAGGCGCTGCGGCTGTGGGACGGCCGGGGCGCGGTGCGGGTGTACGAACACGACACCGAGCGGTACGCCCTGCTGCTGGAGCGCTGCGCGCCCGGCACCGGACTCGGGGACGCGGACGGACTGCCCGCCGAGGAGCGGCTGGTGATCGGGGCCGGGCTGCTGCGCGGGCTGTGGAGCGCGCCCGTGCCGCCGGACACGGGCCTGGAGCGGATGGCGGACGTGACCGCCGGGTGGGCGGGGACCGCCGAGGAGCGCATGGACCGCCTGCGGCCCCCCGGCTTCGACCCCGTCCTGGTGGCGCTGGGGGTGCGGCTGCTGCGCGAGCTGCCCGCGACGGCCGGCCGCGAGGTCGTGGTGCACGGCGACGCCAACCCCGGCAACGTGCTGGCCGCCGAGCGCGAGCCGTGGCTGGCGATCGACGCCAAGCCGATGGTGGGCGATCCGCTGTACGACCCGTGGCCGCTGATCGAGCAGATCGACGCCCCCTTCGGGCACCCGGTGCCGCGGCCGGTGGCCGCCGCGCGGACCGCGCTCGTCGCCGACGCGCTCGGCGAGGACGCGGCGCGGCTCCGGGCGTGGGCGGTGGCGCGGCGCGTGGAGTCGGCGCTGTGGACCGTGGCCGAGCAGGGCGACCTGGAGGGCGGCGCCGCGGTGATGGATCAGGTGCGGACGCTGGCGGACCTGGCGGGCCTGTAGCCCCCCGGCCTCACTCCCCCACCTCGCCGTCGGCCAGCTCGCGGACGACGTCGAGGTGCCCGGCGTGGCGCGCGTACTCCTGCAGCAGGTGGAAGAGGATCCAGGCCAGGGTGGGCGCCTCCTCCCGCGTGGCGAAGCGGCCCCCGGGCGCGGCGCGGTCGGTGAGGGCGGCGGAGGCGGCGATCTCGCGGGAGCGGGCGCACTCGGCGCGGAAGTGGGCCACGACCTCCTCCACCGCCGTGCCGTCGGGGACGTGCCAGCGGCCGCCGTCGTCCCGGTCCGCCCAGGGGTCCTCGACCGGCTCGGCCAGGAAGCCCCACCGCATCCACCGGCGTTCGACGCAGGCCAGGTGCCGCAGGAGCTCCAGCGGGGTCCAGCCCGACGGCAGGCGGCTGCCGCGCAGCTCGGCCTCGGGGAGCCCGGCGAGCTTCCGCAGCACGGTGTCGCGGTAGTAGTCGAGGTAGGCGAGCAGCAGGCGGTGCGCGTCGGGCGGGGTGTCGGGCGGGGGCTCGGGCAGCGGGGTCTCCGCGGTCGGTCCGGTCATGCCAGGGCTGTCTCCTCCAGGGTGAGGACGCACGCGTCGGCGTCCAGGACGGCGGGCACGCCGAGGGGGAGGGTCAGGGTCGCCGGGCCGTGCCCGAAGCCCAGCTCCTCCACCACGGGGACGCCCAGCGGGGCGAGCCGGTCCAGCAGCACCGCGCGGACCTCCTCGTAGGGGCCGCAGTCGTGCCAGGAGCCCAGCGCGATCCCCGTCACGCCGTCCAGCTCGCCGGAGCGCAGCAGGTGGGTGAGGTACCCGTCGATGCGGTACGGCTTCTCCCCGACGTCCTCCAGCAGCAGGATGCCGCCGCCGTCCGGGCAGGCGGGCCGCCGCCCGCGGACGCCGGATTCGCCGGCCAGCAGGGACAGGCAGCCGCCGAAGGTGGTGCCGCGGGCGCGGCCGGGCACCAGGGTGCGCGCACCGGCCGGGGCGATCCCGGTGACCGTCTCCGGTGCCAGGAGGGTGCGGCGCAGGTGGTCCTGGGTCGCGGCGTCCTTGAGGAAGGAGGCGGTGGCGGGCATCGGGCCGTGCACGGTGGCCTGGCCCAGCCGGGCGGCGACGGCCCCGTGGAGCGCGGTGATGTCGCTGTAGCCGACGAACGCCTTGGGGCCGGCCGCCCGCAGCGCCTCCCAGTCCAGCAGGTCCACCGTCCGCTGGGCGCCGTAGCCGCCCCGTGCGGCCAGGACCGCCGCGACGGCGGGGTCGCACCAGGCGTCGGTCAGGTCGCGGGCCCGGTCGGCGTCGGTGCCGGCGAGGTGGTCCAGGCGCGGGTGGACGTCGAGGACGTGCGGCATGACCTGCGGGTCCAGGTCCCAGCCGCGCAGGATGTCCAGGCCCGCGTCGAGCAGCTCGCGGGGGACCGGGCCGCTGGGCGCCACGATCGCCACCCGGTCGCCGGGACGCAGCCGCCGGGGCCGCAGGAGGCCGCGCCTGGGCCCGGCGGGGCCGGCGGGGGTCATCCGTCCAGCTCCAGGCGGGGCACGTCCGGCCGGTCGAAGCCGAACACCCGGGAGTAGAGGGAGAGTTCGGCCTCGACGGCGCGGGCGATGGTCCCGGCCCTGCGGAAGCCGTGGCCCTCCCCCTCGAAGGCGAGGTAGGCGTGCGGCACTCCGCGCCCGGCGACCGCGGCGAGGAAGCGCTCGCACTGGGCGGGCGGGCAGATCGCGTCGTCCAGGCCCTGGAGCAGCAGGAACGGCACGGTGACGCGGTCGGCGTGGCGCAGGGGCGAGCGGTCGCGGTAGCGCTCGGGGTGCTCCCGGGGGCTGCCGACCAGGGAGACCAGGTACTGCGACTCGAAGTCGTGGGTGCCGCCGGCCGCCCAGTCCTCCAGGTCCAGGACCGGGTAGAGGATCGTGCCGCAGGCGTACAGGCCCTCGGTGAGCGGCGAGGTGAGGGAGACGGCGGTGGTCCAGCCGCCGGCGCTGCCGCCGCGTATGGCCAGCCGGGCGGGGTCGGCGGTGCCCTCGTCGGCCAGCGCTCGGGCGACGGCGGCGCAGTCCTCGACGTCGACCACGCCCCACTGCTCCCGCAGCCGCTCCCGGTAGGCGCGCCCGTAGCCGGTCGAGCCGCCGTAATTGACCTCCACGACGCCGATGCCGCGCGAGGTGAAGTAGGCGATCTCCAGGTCCAGGACGAGCGGGGCGCGCCCGGTGGGCCCTCCGTGGGCCCACACCACGTACGGCGGTAGTTCGCCGTCGGGGGCCCGGTGGGCGGGGTTGCGCGGCGGGTGGAGGTGGGCGTGGATCTCGCGTCCGCCGGGGCCCCGGACGACGCGCGCCCGCGGGTCGGGGTAGTAGGCGGGGTCCACGGGGTCGGTGTGCCCGGCGCCGACGACGAGGGCGTGGCCGGTGCAGGTGTCCAGCTCCACGACCTCGTGGCCGCGGTGGGGGCCGGCGGCCACACCGACGACCCGGGTGCCGGCGGCCGCCAGCGTCGGGGTCCACTCCGTCCAGGGGCCGGGGGCGTCGGCCAGTTCGCCGGTGGCGGGGTCGAGGATGCCCAGGCGCTGGGCGCCCACCCCGTGGAGGACGGCGACCAGGCCGTTCTCCAGCGGCTCGAACCACTGGTGGCCGATCTTCCACAGCGGCCCGCCGAACTCCTCCTGCCGGGGGCACAGGCCGGTGCCGGCGGCGGCCTCGCGCGGGACGCCGGGCGCAAGCAGGTCGGGGGCGATGCGCCGGAGGTTCCACCAGCCGCCGAGGTCGCCGGTGAACAGCAGCGAGCCGTCCGCGCTCCAGCCGGCCTGGGCGACCGACTCGCCGGTCCCCCCGGCGACGGGCCGCACGGCCTCCAGGGCGCCCTCCGCGGTGACGTCGGCGAGGCGGACGACCGTGCCGTCCCAGGGCATCCGCGGATGGTCCCAGGCCAGCCACGCCACGTGCCGCCCGTCCGGGGAGAGCCGGGGGCCGGTGACGAAGCGGTCGGTGCCGTCGGTCAGCTCCCGCACCCGGGTGCGGTCCTCGGCGGCCGAGCCGTCCAGGGGGACGGCGGCGAGCACGCGGCGCACGTCGGTGGGGGCCGGGCCGGTGGACTCCTCCAGCACGCACCACACCTCGCCCCGGCCGGGCAGCACCACCGGGTCGGCCCAGCGCAGGCCGCCGCCGACCGGGGACAGGGGGGTGAGCGGGCGGGGGACGGCGCCGGGCGCGTCGGGTTCGAGGGCGTGGAGCCGCTGGTCGGCGTGGTGGGTGAAGACGATCAGCGGCCCGCCCGCGGCGCGTTCGGCCCCGGCCCAGGGGCGGCCCCCGTACTCGATCACCCGGTTGCGGACGTTCCACGGGGCGGGCAGCACGGACTCGGCCGGCCCGGTGGCGTCCGGGCGCAGCCGCATCAGGGTGCGGCGCCCGTCCTCGGTGGGGCGGGGCTCGGTCCACCACACCTCCTGCCCGACCGCGCCCACGTACTCGGGCCGGCCGTCGTGCGCGGCGACCAGGCGGGCGTCGATCGGGGACTCCCAGGTGCCGTAGGGGGCGGTGACGGGGATCATCGGTGCGGCTCCTCGGGGCGTCGCGGACCGGTGCGGGGCGGGGAGCGGGGTCAGAGGGAGAACAGGGCGCGGTCCATGACGCGCACGCCGAAGTGCAGGGCGTCGACGGGGACGCGTTCGTCCACGCCGTGGAACATCGCCTGGTAGTCCAGTCCCTCGGGGAGCCTGAGCGGGGTGAAGCCGTAGCCGGTGACGCCCAGCGGCGCGAACTGCTTGGCGTCGGTGCCGCCGGTCATGCAGAACGGGATGACGTGGGCGTCGGGGTCGAAGTGCTCCAGGGACTCGCGCAGCACGGCGAAGGTGCGCGAGTCGACCGGGGCCTGGAGGGCCGGGCCGCGGTGGTAGAACTCCCACTCCACGTCCGGGCCGGTCAGCTCGTCCATGGTGGCGACGAACTCCTCCTCGGTGCCGGGGAGCATCCGCCCGTCCACGTACGCCGTGGCGGCACCGGGGATGACGTTGATCTTGTAGCCGGCCTTGAGCCCGGTGGGGGCGGAGCTGTTGCGCACGGTCGCCTCGACCAGCTTGGCGGCCGGGCCCAGCTTGGGCAGCAGGTCGTCCACGTCGAAGTCGGGCGCGTCGAAGTCCGGTTCGTCCAGCCCGGCCAGCCGGGACAGCTCGGTCAGGGCGGCGCGCACCGTCTCCGAGAGCCGCACGGGCCAGGTGTGCTCGCCGACGCGGTGCACCGCGGCGGCCAGCCGGCTGACGGCGTTGGCGCGGTTGACCTTGGAGCCGTGCCCGGCGCGGCCGGTGGCGGTGAGCTCCATCCAGGCGGTGCCGCGCTCGCCCGTCGCGATCGGGTACAGCTGCAGCCCGCCGCCGGCGTGGAAGGTGTAGGCGCCGGACTCGCTGATGCCCTCGGTGCAGCCCTCGAACAGCTCGGGGTGCTCGCGGGCGAGGAAGTCGGCGCCGTACTGGCCGGTGTCCTCCTCGTCGGCGGTGAAGGCGAGGACGATGTCGCGGCGGGGGCGCACCCCGGCCCGCCGCCAGGCACGGACCACGGAGAGCACCATCGCGTCGGCGTTCTTCATGTCGACCGCGCCGCGGCCCCAGACCACGCCGTCGCGGACCTCGCCGGAGAAGGGGTGGACCGTCCAGTCGGAGGGTTCGGCCGGCACCACGTCCAGGTGGCCGTGGACGAGCAGCGCGTCGGCGCCCGGGTCGGTGCCCTCGATGCGGGCGACGACGTTGGTGCGGCCGGGTACCTTCTCCAGCAGCGCGGGCTCGATGCCGGCCTCGGCCAGCTTCTCCGCGACGTACTCGGCGGCCTTCCGCTCCGTGCCGTCGCCGTTGCCGAGGTTGACGGAGTCGATGTGGATCAGTTCGGAGGTGAAGGCGACCGCCTCGTCGAGCGCCTGCCGGTCGATCCGTCCGGCGTCCGGCGCGAGGCCGCCGCCGGCGCCCTCGCCGTGCTGCTCAGCCATACTGCTCCTCCACTGCGGCAGAGACGACGGTGGTGACCGCCTTGAAGGTGCGGATCCCCTCGTACATGTCGGGTGAGGTGTAGGCCACGCGGCGCTCGCCGGTGCGCTCCACGCCGGGCACGACGGTCGCCGCGCCGGCCAGGTGCTCGGCGTCGAACTCCAGCTCCACGGTGCGGGGCCGGCGCGCGGCGGGCTCGTGGCGGACGGCCAGCGCCGCCGCCTCTTCCGCCGCGGCGCGGATGTCGGCGGCGGTGCGGGCGGGGGTGCGGCAGACGGCCGCGTAGCGGGAGACGCAGTCCTTGACGGCGACCGTGCGCGCGCCGGGCGCGTAGCCGCCGGCGTCGGCGCAGGTGCGGTCGTCGCCGGTGACGAGGACGACGGGCACGCCGTACTCGGCGGCCACCGCGGCGTTGAGCCGTCCCTCGCCGGCGCGTTCGCCGTCCAGCCAGACGCCGGTGACGGAGTTGGCGAGGTAGGTGTGGGCGAGGACGCCCTCCTCACCGGCGCCCGTGTGGTATCCGACGAAGGCGACGCCGTCCACGTCCCCGTGCTGGATGCCTTCGAGCATGCTGAGGGACTTGTGGCGGCCGGTGATCATCTGCGCCCGGTCGTCGAGCCGTTCCAGCAGCAGGTTCCGCATGGTCCAGTGGGCCTCGTTGACCAGCACCTCGTCGGCGCCGCCGGCCAGGAACCCGGCGATCGCCGCGTTGACGTCGGAGGTGAACATCGGGCGGCAGCGCTCCCACTGCGGCGTCCCGGGCAGGACGTCGGCGGGCCAGGTCACCCCCGTGGCGCCCTCCATGTCGGCGCTGATCAGGATCTTCGTCATGGCAGGTCACGTTACGCGCCGCCCGCCCGCGGTCAAAGACCCCCGCGGCACCGCCGGTGGACCATACCGGTGACGTCCACCGGGGCGGGGCGGGTCCGGCCGCCGGGGCGGGCGGGCGCCGGTTCAGCGGCCGACCACCAGCCAGGTCGCCGGCAGGTCCAGCCGTGAGCCGTCCGGTTCGAAGTCCGTGGTGGACAGCGGGAGCGCGCCGTCGGCGACGACCCGCAGCCCGGCGGCCTCGAACGGGGCGGCGGTCCCGGCCGGCGCCCCGCCGGCGTCCCGCCCCTCCTCCCGGCCGCCGACCGGGCCGGGCGCCTCGGAGAGGCGGGAGAGGTCGGTCAGGCCGGGCGAGTCCAGGGGCCCGGGGAGGTCCCCGGCGCTCTCGGCCCCGGCTCCCCGGGCCAGGGCCTCCCGGGCCGCCGGGGCGGCCTCCACCACGAAGGCGCGGCCGCGCTCGCCGACGAGGGCCGCGACGGACTCCGCGACGCGCGGGCGGTCGCCGGGCTCGCTGCGCTGCAGGACGCCGCGCAGGTAGACGTTGGCGTCGCCCAGCTCGTCGTGGAGGCGGCGCATGGCGCCGGGGTCGGCGGCGTCGAGCTGCCGGAAGTCGGGGGCGGAGCGGCCTCCCGCTCCCTCCCCCACCACGGTCCGGGCGCGCTCCAGCGCCTCGGCGGACCGGTCGGTGCCCACGCACGGGTGGAAGCGGCCGGCCAGGAAGACCGTCCGGGCGCCGCTGCCGCAGTCGACGTCGACCAGCGGAAGGCCGGGGTCGAAGTACTCCTCGAAGATCGGCAGGTGGACGGCGGCCGTGATCGCGGGATCGGTGCTCCACGCGCCTTCCCAGGTGTCGCCGCCGGTTCGCGGGGTGGCGCTCACGGGTCTCTCCTCTTTCGCTGTCGTGCTCGGCGGGCCGCCGGGGTGCGGCCGCCGGGAGACCCGCCTACCCCGTTCGGCTCCGTTCGTGCCTCCCCGTCCCGGCGTCTTCGCGGCCCGCCCGGCGCGGGGACCGAGCCGGGGCTCCGGGGGGCGGGGGCCCGCTCGGGGGGCCGGTCCGGGCCGTTCAGGGAGCCGTCCGCCGGGGCGGCGGGGCGGCGAGGCGGGCGGCGAGGTTGCCGAGCACCTCCCGGTGGTCCCGCCCCAGGCGGCGGGCCAGGCGCCGGCCGCCCGCCCTCAGCAGGGCGCCGGCGCGCGGCTCCTCCCAGACGGCGGTGACGGTGACCCGTGCCGTGCCCGCGCCCGCGGCCGGGGTGACGGTCCAGGTGGTGACCAGGGAGGAGCACCGGTCGCGTTCGACCAGCTGCCCCGGCATCGGCTCGTCCACCTCCAGCAGGAAGGACCGCCCGCCCCCGGGGGGACCCGCCGCCTCCCAGCGCACGAGCGTGCCGGCGCCGTCGCCGCCCGCGTGCACCTCGTATCCGCCGCACCGGGCGGGCAGCAGCCCGCCGCGGGTGCCGGCGTAGTCCGCGAGCGCGGCGAAGACCTCGTCCGCCCCGGCCCCGATCTCGCACTGCACGGTGGACTCGAACCACGCCACGGCCCTGGTCTCCCTCCGTCCCGCGCCCCGCGCCCGTGCCGCGGGGTCCGCACGGCAAGCCAACCACCCCGCGGCGCACCGGGACGGGCCGGGTTGACCCCACGAAGGGAACAGGTGTTCTATTCTTTGACGGCAGAGCGAGGAGGCCGCATGCGCTGGGAGAGGCTGGGCGACGGCAGCGACGGACCGGACGCGGGCGGCACCACGGCCGCCCTCTTCGGCGCCGGCGCGGTGACCCGCACGTTCGACGCCCCCGAGTTCCGGGGCATCACCTTCCACGAGGTGAGGGCCCGTTCGATCATCAACCGGGTGCCCGGCGCCTCCCGGCTGCCGTTCGAGTGGACCGTCAACCCCTACCGGGGCTGCTCCCACGCCTGTGTGTACTGCTTCGCCCGCCGCAGCCACGCCTACCTGGACCTGGACACCGGCATCGGCTTCGACACGCAGATCGTGGTGAAGACCAACGCGGGCCGGCTGCTGCGCCGCGAGCTGTCCTCGCCCCGCTGGCCGGGCCGGCACATCGCGATGGGGACGAACGTCGACTGCTACCAGCGCGCCGAGGGCCGCTACCGGCTGATGCCGGAGATCCTGGCCGCCCTGCGCGACCACGCGAACCCCTTCTCCCTCCTCACCAAGGGCACCCTGATCCTGCGCGACCTGGACCTGCTGCGCTCGGCCTGCGCCGTGGCGGAGGTGGGGGTGTCGGTGTCGGTCGCCTTCCTCGACGAGGAGCTGTGGCGCGCCGTCGAGCCCGGGGCCCCGGCCCCCGGGCGGCGGCTGGAGGTGGTGCGCGCCCTCGGCGAGCACGGCATCGGCTGCGGGGTGCTGATGGCCCCGGTGATCCCGTTCCTCTCCGACAGCCCCGCCCAGCTGCGCGCGACGGTGCGGGCGATAGCCGCGGCGGGCGCCACCTCCGTCACCCCGCTCGCCCTGCACCTGCGCCCCGGCGCCCGCGAGTGGTTCACGGCCTGGCTCGCCCGCAACCACCCCGGCCTGGTGCGCCCCTACGAGGCGCTGTACTCCGAGGGCGCCTACGCCCCCCGGTGGTACCAGCGCCAGATCACCCGCCAGGTGCACGAACTGGCCGAGGAGTACGGCATCGGCCCCTCCCGGCCGGACGCGCACCGGGGCGCCGCTCCCCCGCGCCGCGCCCCCGGACCGGAGCCGGGGCCGGAACCGGGCCCGACCCAGCTCACCCTCCTGTGAGACGCCCCCTCCCGCGCGGCGGGCCCCGGCTCCGGGCACCCCTCGCGCCCCGGACGGCCCCCCGTCCCCGCGGCCGCGGCACCGCCCGCGCCGCGGCCGCCTTCCGTACACGCGCCGGAATCCGCCCGTTCACCGGTTCTCCCCACCCCCGTACGGACGCCTCCGTCCGGGCTCGAGCGGCTGCCGCAACCCTCCCACTGCGTTAGAGTGGGGCTGCTCGCCGACATGATCGGCCTGCTTCCACGCCACCTCCGGGGCCACCGCTCCGTCGTCGTCCGGAGCCTCGGGGGTGGCCGCCCCGGCACACCTCGCCCCTGAACGACCGCCCCCCGCGGGGCCCACGGGAGAAAGGCACACGACGATGGCCGTCTTCAAGCTGCGACTCACAGATGGCCGGGAGAGACTGATCGAGGCCGGCCGGGCGGGACGCACCGCCGACGGCCAGATCGTCATCGAGGACACCGACTCCCTGGGCGTGTGGGGTTGCCTGGAGGAGTACCCGGCCGAGAAGGTGGCGGCCGTCTACCGGCGCGGCCCGGCCGAGAGCGGCATCTACACCTGGATCCCGCAGCCCGTCGAGGGCCGCTGGTGGCGGTACTGAGCCCTCCTCCCCCCGGTCCCCCGCCCCGGGCCGCCGCGCCGCCGCGCCCATCGGAGCCTCCGGACCGGGATCACCGGCCCGTGTGCCGTGAATCACAGGAAGCGGAAAGTCCGCGCCTGCGATTCCCAGGCTGTCGGGCGCTCCCAACTCTTACATCGCGGTAGGTTCGCCCGTCCCCGGCGGTGCACCGGCCCCGGGCCCGCGCACCCCGTCCGGCGCGGCGCCGCGCCGCGCCGGTGGCGGCGGAGCCCGCGGACGGACCCGGCCGCGGGCACCCGCCCGCCCGGCCCACAATGGCACCGTGGAGAGGACCAGCGGGCCGGGCGCCGGCGGGACCGGCGGGACCGGGGAGACGACACGCGGACCGGGGCGGGCCGGCGCCGCCGGAGCGGACTTCCTCCAGCTCGACCCCCGCCAGGCCCCACCCGGCGGACTGGCCGACTGGCTGGCCCGCCGGCTGCGGGCCGCCGTCCTCGACGGCAGCCTTCCGGTGGGCACCCGGCTGCCCGCCACCCGCACGCTGGCGGCGGAGCTGCGCGTGTCCCGGGGCGTGGTCACCGACGCCTACCGGCGGCTGGGCGAGGACGGCCTCGTCGCGGGACGGGGGCGGGCCGGGACAGTGGTCGCCGCCGCGCCCGTGCGGCCCTGCGCTCCCCCGCCGCCCTCCGCACCCGCCGCACCGCCCCCGCCCGCGGAGGTGTTCGCCGCCGAGCCCGGACCGGACGTCTTCGACCTGCTGCGGGCGGTGCCGGCGCGGATCGACCTGACCCCCGGCACACCGGACCTGTCCGCCTTCCCCCGGGCGGCCTGGCTGCGCGCCGAGCGCCGCGTCCTGGACGGCGCGGCCTCCTCCCAGCTGGGCTACGGGGACCCCCGCGGGGCGCCCGCCCTGCGGTCGGCCGTCGCCGGCTGGCTGGCCCGCAACCGGGGGCTGCGGGTGGACCCGGACGAGGTGCTGATCACCTCCGGCACCGCCCAGACGCTCACCCTGTTCGGGCAGGTCCTCCACGACGGCGGGGTGCGGGAGGTGGCGGTGGAGGACCCCGGGGCGCTGGGGGCCCGGATGCACCTGAACGCCCGCGGGCTGGCCACCCCGCCGGTCCCGGTGGACGAGGAGGGGGTCCGCGTCGACGTGCTGCGCGCCACGGGCGCCCCGGTCGTCCTGCTCACGCCCGCCCACCAGTTCCCCACCGGTGTGGTGCTCGGCGGCGGGCGGCGCCGCGCGCTGATGCGGTGGGCCGCCGGAGGCGGGCTGGTCGTGGAGGACGACTACGACGCCGAGCACCGCTACGACCGGCCCCCGGTCCCCGCGCTGCGGTCGGTGCTGCCGGACCGCGTCCTGCACTGCGGCAGCGTCTCCAAACTGCTGGCCCCCGCCCTGCGGCTGGGCTGGGCGGTGGCGCCGCCGCGCCACCGGGAGGCGCTGGTGGAGGCCAGGCGGTACGCCGACCTGGGCAGTGCCGCGCTGCCGCAGCTGACCCTGGCGCGGCTGATGGACTCGGGCGAGCTGGAACGCCACCTGCGTCTGCTGCGCGTCCGCCACCGCCGCCGCCGGGACGCGATGGCCGCCGCGGTCCGGGAGCGGCTGCCGGGCGCGGTGGTGCGGGGCGCGGCGGCGGGGCTGCACCTGACGGTCGTCTTCGACGCCGCCTTCCGCGACACCGACCTGGCCGCCGCCGCGCTCGAGCGGGGCGTGAAGACCCAGCCGCTGTCCTGGCACGCGCAGCGGCCCGGCCCGCCGGGGCTCGTCCTGGGCTACGCCGCCCGGACACCGGGCGAGATCCGCGAGGCGGTGGCCGCCCTGGGCCGGGTGGTGCGGGCGGCGGGCTGACGCCCGCGCGCCGCCCGGTTCACAGCCGGCGCCCGGTTCACGGTCGGCGCCCGGTTCACAGCCGGCGCAGCGCCCCGTCCGCCGCGGCGCGCAGTTCCTCGCGCTCCCGGGCGGCGAGCAGCACCAGGCGGGCCCGCGCGTCGCCCAGCTCCCCCAGCCCCTCCACGCAGGCCCGCGCCACCGGCCAGGGGCGGCAGGGACTCGCCAGCAGCCGGTCCAGCACGCGGATGAGGGTGGGCGCGGACAGCGGCGAGCGCAGCGCGGCCAGCAGTCTGACGGCGTGGAGGGCGTAGGAGACGCGCAGTTCGTTGTCGGCCAGCGCCGCGGCGGCCCGTGCGGTGCGCGGGTCACCCAGGGCCAGCAGGGCGCGGGCGGCGGCCGCGCAGCGGGCCGGGTCGCGGTGGTTGAGCAGGAACACCAGCGTCTCGAAGGCGCGCCGGTCGCCGGCCCGGCCCAGCGAGCAGGCGGCCAGCTCCCGCGCCCACAACGGCCGCCCGGGAGCGGTGAGTTCGGCGGCGAGCGCGTCGCGGTCGCCGGGGGCGCCCCGCCGGGCCAGGGCCAGCAGCCGTTCGTACGCGGCCGGTTCGGCCTCGGCCCGCAGCCGTTCCACCAGCTCGCCGTCCACCCTCTCCACGGCGTTCCCCGCAGCTTCCACCGGCACGCCACCTCCCTGTGGTATGTGCCACACCCCTGGAAGCGGTCTACCCTCTGGTGGTCTTGTTACCCACAAGTTAGCCTCCTCGTCCAAGCGGTACCCCCGCTCGACCGGACGGCCTGGTGACGCAGCCGTCCGCGGTGCAGTCGGTTCAGCACGCACGCAGACAGGACGAGCGCGGCCCCGGGACAGGGCCGTCCGGCTCGTCGCCCGCCGCACACGGCGGCGCGGTCGCGCCCGCCCCGCGCCCCCGGGCGCCCAGGGCTCCCCCGCCTCCCTCCCGTCGTCACCGTTCCCCCTCCTCATCTGGAGTCCCGTGATGGACCGTCCCACCCTCTCCACCGTCGCCGTGGTCGGCCTGGGCACCATGGGCACCGGCATCGCCGAGGTCCTGGCCCGCGCCGGCCGCGAGGTCATCGGCATCGACACCGACGAGAACGCCGCCCGCCGGGCCGCCGCGGCCCTGGAGGCGTCCACCGCGCGCGCCGTGGAGCGCGGGCGGATCACCGAGCGGGAGCGGCGGGACGCGCTCGCCCGCTTCCGCACCTCCGGCGACCTCCGGGCGGCCGCCGGGGCCGACCTGGTCGTCGAGGTCGTGCCCGAGGACTACCGGACCAAGCACCGGGTGATCGCCGAACTGGACGGCATCGTCAGACCGTCGGCCGTCATCGCCACCGGCACCAACGCGCTCTCGGTCACCCGGCTGGCCGCCGACTCCGCGCACCCCGAGCGGGTGCTGGGCATGCACTTCTTCAACCCCGCGCCCGCGATGAAGCTGGTCGAGGTCGTCTCGAGCGTGCTGACCGCCCCCGAGGCGGTCGCCGCGGTCACCGACCTCGCCCACGACCTGGGCAAGGAGCCGGTCGCGGTCGGCGACCGGCCCGGGTTCGTCGCCGACGGGCTGCTGTTCGGCTACCTCAACCAGGCCGCGGCGATGTACGAGGCGAAGTACGCCACCCGCGAGGACATCGACGCCGCGATGCGGCTGGGCTGCGGCCTGCCGATGGGCCCGCTGGCCCTGCTGGACCTGATCGGCGTCGACACCGCCCGCACCGTCCTGGAGGCGATGTACGCCGCGTCCCGCGACCGGCTGCACGCGCCCGCGCCGATCCTGGGCCAGCTCGCCGCCGCCGGTCTGACGGGCCGCAAGGCCGGACGCGGCTTCTACACCTACGAGGCGCCGGGGTCGGCGGCCGTCGTGCCGGACGCGCTGACCCCGCGGGAGGACGGCACGACCGGGACGCCGCGCGCGGTGCGCTCGGTCGGCGTGGTGGGCTCGGGCACCATGGCCTGCGGCATCGCCGAGGTGTTCGCCCGGGCGGGCTACGAGGTGGTGGTGGCCGCCCGCGGCGCGGAGAAGGCCGAACGGGCCGTGTCCCGCATCGCCTCCTCGCTGGAGCGGTCGGTGCGGAAGGGGCGGATGACGGCCGGGGACCGCGAGGAGGCCCTGGCCCGGATCGCCCCGGCCGGGGAGCTGTCCGCGCTGTCCGGCGTCGACCTGGCGGTCGAGGCGGTGGCCGAGGACCTGGAGGTCAAGAAGGACCTGTTCGCGGCGTTGGACGGGGTGTGCAGGCCGGGCGCCGTGCTGGCCACCACCACCTCCTCGCTGCCCGTGGTCGCCTGCGCCCGCGCCACCTCGCGGCCGCAGGACGTCGTCGGGATGCACTTCTTCAACCCCGCGCCCGCGATGAAGCTGGTCGAGGTGGTCCGCACCGTGCTGACCGGCGACGACGTGCACGCCACCGTGCGCGGGGTGTGCGCGGAGATCGGCAAGCACCCGGTGGACTGCGGCGACCGGGCGGGCTTCGTCGTCAACGCCCTGCTGTTCCCGTACCTGAACAACGCGGTCAAGATGGTGCAGGAGCACTACGCGAGCATGGACGACATCGACACGGCCATGAGGCTCGGCGGCGGCTACCCGATGGGGCCGTTCGAGCTGCTGGACGTGGTCGGCCTGGACGTGTCGCTGGCGATCGAGCGGGTGCTGCACCGGGAGTTCCGCGAGCCGGGCCTGGCTCCCGCGCCGCTGCTGGAGCACCTGGTGGCGGCGGGGTGCACGGGCCGCAAGAGCGGCCGCGGCTTCCGCGAGTACGCCAGGCGGTGAGCCCGGCGGACCGGGCGCTCCCGCCGTGCGCGGGCCCGGGCGGGGCGGGCTGCCGGCCCCCGGCGGCCCGCCCGTCCGCGGCGGCCCGCCGTGTAACGTTCCCCACATGTCCCAGACCGTGAAGCCCGCCCGCCCGCAGGCGCCCAACCAGCGTCTGAAGATGCGCCGTGAGCTGGCCGCCGCCGCGATGGAACTCTTCGCCACCAAGGGATACGAGGAGACCACGGTCGACGAGATCGCCGCGGCGGCCGGCGTGGCCCGGCGCACCTTCTTCCGGCACTTCCGCTCCAAGGAAGAAGCGATCTTCCCGGACCACGACGACACCCTGGAGCGCGCCCGGGCGGTGCTGGACGCCGCGCCCCCGCACGAGAACCCGCTGGACACCGTGTGCCGGGGCATCAAGGAGGTCATGAAGATGTACGCGGCCTCCCCGGCGGTCTCGGTCGAGCGGTACAAGCTCACCCGCAAGGTGCCCACCCTGCGGGAGCGGGAGATCGCCTCGGTGGCCCGTTACGAGCGGCTGTTCACGCGCTATCTGCTGGGCCACTTCGACGAGACCGCCGTCTCCCACCGGGACGGCGACGACCCGGGCCTGGACGAGCCGCTGCTGGCCGAGGTGGCCGCCTCGGCGGTGGTCACCGCGCACAACCACGTGCTGCGGCGCTGGCTGCGCGCCGGCGGCCGGGGCGACGTGGAGGCCCAGCTCGACCGGGCCTTCGCCACGGTGCGGCGGACCTTCGGCACGGGCTTCACGGCCGGCCGGGCGGTGGCCGCCGCCCCGGAGCCCGCGGCGGCGCTCGGCCGCGCCGGCGGGGACGACGCGGTGCTGGTGGCGGTGGCGCGCACGGACGCGCCGCTGGAGCAGGTGATGCGCACCATCGAGGAGGCCCTGCGCAAGGGGTGATCTCCGGGCGCCCCCGCCTCCGCCCGCCCCGAGGGGCGGCGGACGGCACCGCGGACGGCACGAGCGAGCGCGGCCGCTTCCCCAGGGAAGCGGCCGCGCTCGCTCATGCGTGCAGCCGTGGCGACAGATGAGGGAAATTGTTGGCACGTAGTGCCTTGTGCGCTGGCACGCAGTGCCATAACGTGCTCGGTGTCCGGGCACTGTCCCCGCGGTCACTGCCGCGTGTCCGGACGCCTGCGTCACAGGCCTTCAGCGCTACCGCGCCGAGCCGCAGCACCACCGCCGAACCGACGGCACCAGCAGCTCACACCGTTCAAGACCCCAGCGATCCCTCAAGCGTCTACACGCTCGCCGGAGGCCCACGTGAAGGAAATCCTGGACGCGATCCTCGCGTCGGACAGCACGCCCGCAGACTTCGCCCACCTCGCCCTGCCCGAGTCCTACCGCGCGGTGACCGTGCACAAGGACGAGGTCGAGATGTTCGACGGCCTGCCCACCCGGGAGAAGGACCCCCGCAAGTCGCTCCACCTGGACGAGGTGCCGGTGCCCGAACTGGGCCCGGGCGAGGCGCTGGTGGCGGTGATGGCCAGCTCCGTGAACTACAACTCGGTGTGGACCTCGATCTTCGAGCCGTTGTCGACCTTCGGCTTCCTGGAGCGCTACGGCCGCACCTCGCCGCTGGCCAAGCGCCACGACCTGCCCTACCACGTCATCGGCTCCGACCTGGCGGGCGTGGTGCTGCGCACCGGCCCCGGCGTCAACGCCTGGCGGCCCGGCGACGAGGTCGTCGCCCACTGCCTGTCGGTGGAACTGGAGAGCGCCGACGGCCACGACGACACCATGCTCGACCCCGAGCAGCGCATCTGGGGCTTCGAGACCAACTTCGGCGGC
This sequence comes from Streptomyces desertarenae, assembly GCF_042681365.1. Taxonomy (NCBI): domain Bacteria; kingdom Bacillati; phylum Actinomycetota; class Actinomycetes; order Kitasatosporales; family Streptomycetaceae; genus Streptomyces; species Streptomyces desertarenae. The sequence goes on from NZ_JBHUFU010000007.1 coordinate 272,028, forward strand.
CTGGCCGAGATCGCGCTGGTGAAGTCCAACCAGCTCATGCCCAAGCCCAAGCACCTGTCCTGGGAGGAGGCCGCGGCCCCGGGCCTGGTGAACTCCACCGCCTACCGGCAGCTGGTCTCCCGCAACGGCGCCGGGATGAAGCAGGGCGACAACGTCCTGATCTGGGGCGCCAGCGGCGGCCTGGGCTCCTACGCCACCCAGTTCGCCCTGGCCGGCGGCGCCACCCCCATCTGCGTGGTCTCCTCCCCGCAGAAGGCCGAGATCTGCCGCTCCATGGGCGCCGAGGCGGTCATCGACCGCACCGCCGAGGACTACCGGTTCTGGAAGGACGAGAACACCCAGGACCCGAAGGAGTGGAAGCGCTTCGGCAAGCGCATCCGCGAACTGACCGGCGGCGAGGACGTGGACATCGTCTTCGAGCACCCGGGGCGGGAGACCTTCGGCGCCTCCGTCTACGTCACCCGCAAGGGCGGCACGATCGTCACCTGCGCCTCGACCTCCGGCTACATGCACAGCTACGACAACCGCTACCTGTGGATGTCCCTGAAGAGGATCATCGGCTCCCACTTCGCCAACTACCGCGAGGCGTGGGAGGCCAACCGCCTCATCGCCAAGGGGAAGATCCACCCCACGCTGTCGCGGACGTACTCCCTGGAGGAGACCGGCCAGGCCGCCTACGACGTGCACCGCAACCTGCACCAGGGCAAGGTCGGCGTGCTCTGCCTGGCCCCGCGGGAGGGCATGGGCGTGCGCGACCGGGAGACGCGCGAGAAGCACCTCCCCGCCATCAACCGCTTCCGGAACGTCTGAGGCCGCCGTGGCAGAGCGCCAGAAGGACCGTCCGTGGCTGATGCGGACGTACGCCGGGCACTCCACCGCCGAGGCGTCCAACGAGCTGTACCGGCGCAACCTCGCCAAGGGCCAGACCGGCCTGTCGGTCGCGTTCGACCTGCCCACCCAGACGGGGTACGACCCCGACCACGTCCTCGCCCGCGGCGAGGTCGGCCGGGTCGGGGTGCCGGTCTCCCACCTGGGCGACATGCGGCGGCTGTTCCGGGGCATCCCCCTGGAGCGGACGAACACCTCGATGACCATCAACGCCACCGCCATGTGGCTGCTGGCGCTCTACCAGGTGGTCGCCGAGGAGCAGGGCGCGGACGTCTCCCGGCTCTCGGGGACGACGCAGAACGACATCGTCAAGGAGTACCTCTCGCGCGGGACGCACGTCTTCCCGCCGGGCCCCTCCCTGCGCCTGACCACCGACGTGATCGCCTATACCGTGGCGAACGCGCCCCGGTGGAACCCGATCAACATCTGCAGCTACCACCTGCAGGAGGCCGGGGCCACTCCGGTGCAGGAGATCGCGTACGCGATGTCGACGGCCATGGCGGTCCTGGACGCCGTGCGCGGCTCCGGGCAGGTGCCGCCGGAGCGGTTCGGCGACGTCGTCGCCCGCATCTCCTTCTTCGTCAACGCGGGCGTCCGCTTCGTCGAGGAGATGTGCAAGATGCGGGCCTTCACCCGCATCTGGGACCGGATCGCCCGCGAGCGGTACGGGATCGAGGACCCCCGGCAGCGGCGCTTCCGCTACGGCGTCCAGGTCAACTCCCTGGGGCTGACCGAGGCGCAGCCGGAGAACAACGTCCAGCGGATCGTGCTGGAGATGCTGGCCGTCACCCTCTCCAAGGACGCCCGCGCCCGCGCCGTGCAGCTGCCCGCCTGGAACGAGGCCCTCGGCCTGCCCCGGCCCTGGGACCAGCAGTGGTCGCTGCGCATCCAGCAGGTCCTCGCCCACGAGAGCGACCTGCTGGAGTACGACGACCTGTTCGCCGGGTCGCACGTGGTGGAGGCCAGGACCGCCGAGCTGGCCGAGGGCGCGCTCGCCGAGATCGAGCGCATCCAGGAGATGGGTGGCGCCCTGGCCGCGGTGGAGTCCGGCTACCTGAAGTCGCAGCTGGTGGCCTCGCACGCCGAGCGGCGCGCGCGCATCGAGTCCGGCGAGGAGAAGATCGTCGGGGTCAACTGCTTCGAGACCACCGAGCCCAGCCCGCTCACCGCCGACCTGGACGCGGCGATCACGACCGTGGACCCGGCGGTGGAGCGGGAGGTCGTCGCCGCGCTCCAGCGGTGGCGGGACGAGCGGGACGAGGCCCGCGCCCACCGGGCGCTGGCCGAGCTGAAGCGGGTCGCCGCGGGGGACGGCAACCTGGTGCCGGCCACCGTCGAGTGCGCCCGCGCCGGGGTGACCACCGGGGAGTGGGCCTGGGCGCTGCGGGACGTCTTCGGCGAGTACCGGGCCCCCACCGGGGTGAGCTCGGCGCCCGTGGCGGCCCCCGCCGAGGCGGGCTCCGCCCTGGCCGGGGTGCGCCGCAAGGTGGAGGCGACCGCCGCCGAGCTGGGCTGCGGCAGGCTGCGCCTGCTGGTGGGCAAGCCCGGCCTGGACGGGCACAGCAACGGGGCCGAGCAGATCGCCGTACGGGCCCGCGACGCGGGCTTCGAGGTGGTCTACCAGGGCATCCGGCTCACCCCCGAGCAGATCGTCTCGGCGGCCGTCGCCGAGGACGTGCACTGCGTCGGGCTGTCGATCCTCTCCGGCTCGCACGCCGAGCTGGTGCCCGACGTGCTGGACCGGCTGCGCCGCGCGGGCGCGGCGGGCCTGCCCGTCGTCGTCGGCGGCATCATCCCGCGCGCCGACGCCGAGGCGCTGCGCTCCGCCGGAGTCGCCGCGGTCTTCACCCCGAAGGACTTCGGCATCACGGAGATCATCGGCCGTATCGTCGACGAGATCCGCAAGGCCAACGAGCTCGACCCCCTGGAGGTCCCCGCATGACCACCGACCGTTCCGCCCGGACCGTCGGCGCCGGCTACGACCGGCTGCGCCCGCGCCGCTCCTGCCTCGCCGTCCCCGGAAGCAATCCGCGCTTCCTGGAGAAGGCCCAGGGCCTCCCCGCCGACCAGGTCTTCCTCGACCTGGAGGACGCCTGCGCGCCGCTGGCCAAGCCCGAGGCCCGGCACACCGTCGTGAAGTTCCTCAACGAGGGCGACTGGACGGGCAAGACCCGGGTCGTGCGGGTGAACGACTGGACGACGCACTGGACGTACCGCGACGTGGTCACGGTGGTCGAGGGGGCGGGGCCCAACCTGGACTGCATCATGCTGCCGAAGGTGCAGGACGCCTCCCAGGTGCAGGCGCTGGACCTGCTGCTGACCCAGATCGAGAAGACGATGGGCTTCGAGGTCGGCCGCATCGGCATCGAGGCGCAGATCGAGAACGCCCGGGGCCTGGTGAACGTCGACGAGATCGCGGCGGCCTCGCCGCGCCTGGAGACCATCATCTTCGGCCCGGCCGACTTCATGGCCTCCATCAACATGAAGTCCCTGGTCGTGGGCGAGCAGCCGCCGGGGTACCCGGCCGACGCCTACCACTACATCCTGATGCGCATCCTGATGGCGGCCCGCGCCCACGACCTCCAGGCGATCGACGGGCCCTACCTGCAGATCCGCAACGTGGACGGCTACCGCGAGGTGGCCCGGCGCGCCGCCGCGCTCGGCTTCGACGGCAAGTGGGTGCTGCACCCCGGCCAGATCGAGGCGTCGAACGAGATCTTCTCCCCCTCCCAGGAGGACTACGACCACGCCGAGCTGATCCTCGACGCCTACGAGTACTTCACCTCCGAGGAGGGCGGGAAGAAGGGGTCGGCGATGCTCGGCGACGAGATGATCGACGAGGCCAGCCGGAAGATGGCGCTGGTCATCGCGGGCAAGGGGCGGGCCGCCGGTATGAGGCGGACCTCGGTGTTCGAGCCGCCGGCCGCCTGACGGCCCCGCGCTGCGGCCGGTCCGCCGGTGCGCCCCGCCCCGGGCGCACCGGCCCGGCGGGCGGACCCGTCCGCCGCCGCGTGCGCCACGCCCCCGCACGCCCACCCAGGCCCCGGTCCCGCCCGGTTCGGCGGGACCGCCACACCACCGGAGAGTCACACCATGCAGTTCGGCCGCACCTACGAGGAGTTCGAGGTCGGTGCCGTCTACAAGCACTGGCCCGGCAAGACGGTCACCGAGTACGACGACCACCTCTTCTGCCTGCTGACGATGAACCACCACCCGCTCCACATGGACGCCCACTACGCCGAGGGCGCGACGGACTTCGGCCGCAACGTGGTGGTCGGCAACTACGTCTACTCCCTGCTGCTGGGCATGTCCGTGCCGGACGTCTCCGGCAAGGCGATCGCCAACCTGGAGGTCGAGTCGCTGCGGCACGTGGCGCCGACCTTCCACGGCGACACGGTCTACGGCGAGACGACCGTCCTGGACAAGACCCCGTCGAAGTCCAGGCCCGACCGCGGCGTCGTCCACGTCGAGACGAGGGGCTACAAGCAGGACGGCACCCTGGTGTGCGTCTTCCGCCGCAAGGTGATGGTGCCCACCGCCGAGTACGTCGAGAAGCGCGGGGGCGAGCAGCCCGGCCGGCCCGAACCGGCCCGAACCGAGAAGAAGGGCGGCGAGTGAGATGGGGCGCCTGGCGCAGACCGAGGGGCTGACGGAGGTCCAGAGGGAGATCGTCTCCACCGTCCGCGACTTCGTCGACAAGGAGATCCTCCCGGTCGCCACCGAGCTGGAGCACCGGGACGAGTACCCGGTCCGGATCGTCGAGGGCCTGAAGGACCTGGGGGTCTTCGGCCTGATGATCCCCGAGGAGTACGGCGGCCTCGGGGAGTCGCTGCTCACCTACGCGCTGTGCGTGGAGGAGATCGCCCGCGGCTGGATGAGCGTGTCCGGCATCATCAACACGCACTTCATCGTCGCGTACATGCTCAAGCAGCACGGCACCGACGAGCAGAAGGAGTACTTCCTGCCGAAGATGGCGGCCGGCGAGGTCCGCGGCGCCTTCTCGATGTCCGAGCCGGGCCTGGGCTCGGACGTGTCGGCCATCACCACCAAGGGCGTGCGCGACGGGGACGGGTACGTCCTGACCGGCCAGAAGATGTGGCTGACCAACGGCGGCACCTCCTCGCTGGTGGCGGTGCTGTGCCGGACCGACGAGGGCCACCCCGAGGGCACCCCGCCGCACAAGTCGATGACCACCTTCCTGATCGATAAGGAACCCGGGTTCGGCCAGGTCAAGCCGGGCCTGACGATCCCCGGCAAGATCGACAAGATGGGGTACAAGGGCGTCGACACCACCGAGCTGGTCCTGGACGGCCTGCGCGTCCCGGCCGACCGGGTGCTGGGGGGCGAGACCGGCCGCGGCTTCTACCAGATGATGGACGGCGTCGAGGTCGGCCGGGTGAACGTGGCCGCGCGCGGCTGCGGCGTGGCCCTGCGCGCCTTCGAGCTGGGCATCGCCTACGCCCAGCAGCGCCACACCTTCGGCAGGCCCATCGCCCAGCACCAGGCGATTCAGTTCAAGTTGGCTGAAATGGCCACCAAGGTGGAGGCAGCGCACGCCCTGATGGTCGGCGCCGCCCGCAAGAAGGACTCCGGGCAGCGCAACGACCTGGAGGCGGGCATGGCCAAATACCTCGCCTCGGAGTACTGCAAGGAGGTCGTCGAGGACGCCTTCCGGATCCACGGCGGCTACGGTTTCTCGAAGGAGTACGAGATCGAGCGGCTCTACCGCGAGGCCCCGATGCTCCTGATCGGCGAAGGCACCGCCGAGATCCAGAAGATGATCGTGGGACGCCGCCTCCTGGAGGAATACCGGATCCAGGGGTAGAATGTCTTCTTCGGGGTGTTTTTCCGCAGACTGGGACAGCGCTCCGAACCGAGGCTTTCCGGGGGGTTCCCGATCCCGACTGGTGCTCTGGCTTGCCCAGTTGCCACCGGTAACCGATAGCATCCCGGGAAAGCCGCCGTCCCCCGTGTATACGCGGCACCCTCCGCTACGAAGGTCATCCATGCCCCACAGCTCATCCTCTGCACCACGCGGCCGAATCCGTCTCGCGCGCGGAGCATCGCCGTGGCTCCTCCCGACCGTCGCCACCGCCGCCCTCAGCCTGGCCCGCGCCAGACGCTCCCGGGGTGCGGCGGTGACGGCCGTGCCCGCCACCGCCCTGGCGGCGGGCATGCTGTGGTTCTTCCGCGACCCCGAGCGGGAGATCGCCCAGGGCCGCGTCATCTCCCCGGCCGACGGCGTGGTGCAGAGCATCATGCCCTGGAAGGACGGGCGCACCCGCGTCGCCATCTTCATGAGCCCGCTGAACGTCCACGTCAACCGCGCCCCCCTGGCCGGCACCGTGACGTCCGTCGAGCACGTGCCCGGCGGTTTCGTCCCGGCGTTCAACAAGGAGAGCGAGAACAACGAGCGGGTCGTCTGGCACTTCGACACCGAGCTGGGCGACATCGAGATGGTCCAGATCGCCGGCGCCGTGGCCCGGCGGATCGTGCCGTACGTCGAGCAGGGCACCAAGGTCGAGCAGGGCGAGCGGATCGGCCTGATCCGGTTCGGCTCCCGCGTGGACCTCTACCTCCCGGAGGGCGTCGAGGTCGCCGTCGAGGTCGGCCAGCCCACGACCGCGGGGGTGACTCGCCTTGACCGTGATTGACCCCAAGGCCGAGTGGGTCCCCGAGGCGGAGCTCGAGGACGACACCGACGAGATGGGCGACATGCCGCTGTCCATGCGGCTGTCGATAGCCGACGCGCTCACCCTGGGCAACGCCACCTGCGGCTTCCTGGCGGTGTACTTCACCACCACCGGCGTGCTCATCCCGCACCTGACCGGCAACGGCGACGGCGGCATGGCGCGGCACAGCGCCGCGACCGCCGTGATGCTGATGCTGCTGGCGTCGGTGTTCGACCTCTTCGACGGGCTGGTGGCGCGCAAGCTGCGCAGCTCGGCGATGGGGGCGGAGCTGGACAACCTCTCCGACCTGATCAGCTTCGGACTGGCGCCCGCCTACTTCGTGCTGGTCTGGGGGATGGTCGCCAACGACGCCCACCAGGGGGTCTCGGCGCTCACCGGGATCGTGGTGCTGCTGGCGGTGGTGCTGCGCCTGGCGCGGTTCTCCTGCCTCACCCTGCCCAACGGGGTCTTTCAGGGCATGCCCAGCCCCTTCGGGGCGCTGACGGTGGTCTCGATCGTGCTGCTGGAGCTGCCGTTCGTGCCCACGCTGCTGGCGATCGTCGGGGTGGCCTGGCTGATGGTCAGCCGGGTGGAGTACCCCAAGCCGCGCGGCCTCCTGGCCGTGGCGATGCTGGGCTGGATCGCGCTGAGCATGGGGCTGCTGACGGCCTGGGCCTTCGACGCCCCCGGCGGCGAGCTGCTGCTGCAGAGCGGCTGCGCCCTCCAGCTGGTGCTGGGCGCGGTGATCCCGCTGTTCGCGACGGCGCGCCGGGTCAACGCCTTCCGCGACCACCGGCGCGAGGCGCGGGCGGCGGCGCAGCCCTAGCCGCCCCGGTCCGCCGCGGAGGACTCTCCCGCCCCGGGCGCTGCCGGGATCCGATCGGATCCCGGCAGCGCCCGGGGCCTTCTCGTCCGCTTTCCCCCCTGCCCCGGACGGGGGACGGCACACCTGCCGATGCGCGGGACCCTCGGAGCCGTCCGGGGAGCGCCCCGGGCCGGGCGCGTGCCCGGCTCCCGGAGCCCGCGGCACCGTCCGGGCGGCCGCCGTGCGCCCGGCCCCTCCCCCTGCCGCCCTCCCCGCCGCGCCCGGGCACGTCCGCGGGCCCGGACCGTCCGGTCCGGGCCCGCGGACGTGCGGCCCCCGGCTCCCGGGCGCGGACCGCACACGGCCCGCGCCCGGCCGGCTCACTCCCCGAAGGGGAACTCCTCGGCGTTCTGCGACACCGCCGCCTCGCGGTGCACCGTCAGCCCGCCCGTGGCCTTCGCGTCGGGCTTGAGGACGAAGCTCTCCCGCGTCGAGGGCAGCGCCGGGTCGGAGAAGTCGTGGGTGATCCCGAAGCCCGCCTCGTAGGTGTTCAGGGACCGCAGCGCCTTCACCACGCCCTCCCGGGTGAGGTCCTTGTCGTCGCACGCGGCCTTCAGGGCCGCGCCGAAGGCCGTGGCCGCGCTCCAGCCGGCGGCCACGCCGTTGTCCAGGACGTCGTCGGGGTAGGCGGCGGCGTACTCCTTCGCCAGCTTGGCCGGGACGGGCTCCTCGGCCCCGATGGGCAGAGTGGAGGCCGCCACGTAGTAGTTCTTCTGCAGGACCGGGCCCGCCTGGGTGTCCAGCAACTGCGGCGCGAACGCCGAGTTGTTGCCGATCACCGGCACGTCCAGGCCGCCGGCCGCCGCGACGCCGACCAGGGAGGCGGCCTGGCGGGGTCCGGCGCTGACCACGACGGCCTTCACCCCGGCCTTGCGGAACGCGGCGACCTGGGCGGACATGTCCTCGTCGGTCGGCTTGATCTTCTGCTCGACGAGCCTCAGCCCGGCCTTCTGCGCCGCGTACCGGGAGCCCTCCAGGGCGTTCTCCCCGTAGTCGCCCTCGAAGTAGACGTGGCCGATCGTGTCGCCCTCGGCGATCATGCCCTCCTCCAGCAGGAAGTCCACCGCGTTGACCGTCTCCACGTCGTAGGTGGCGCCGATGGTGCGCACGTAGGGGCTGCCCAGCAGGTCGGCCGACCACGCCTGCGGCAGCACCAGCAGCTTGTGCCGGGTCTCGATGCGCTCCTTGACCGCACTGACGAACGGGGAGCCCAGGAACTGCGCGAAGCCGACGACCTGGGACTGGAGGTCGTTGTAGGCGGGGATCGCCTTGCCCGCGTCGTAGCCGTGGTCGCGGACCACCAGCTCCAGGCGGCGGCCGCAGATGCCGCCGTCCTCGTTGATCCGGTCGACGTAGAGCTGCTGGGCCTGGGTGACGCTCTTGCCCAGGGAGGCGTAGACCCCGGTCATGTCGGTGAGGGCGCCGATGCGGATGACCTCGCCGGTCACCCCCTTGTCGGTCCGCACCCCCTTGTCGTCCGTGCCTCCGGAGGCGCCGCCGCCGGCCTTGCCGCTGCATCCGGCGCCGGCCACGAGGGCGAGGACGGCCGCGGCGGCCGCGGCGGCGGTGCGGGGGGTGCGCGTCTTCACGGTGCGCGTCTTCATGGTCTTCGTCCCTCGGCTTTCTCACGGGGTGCGCGGCGGGCGGCGAGCCGCACCAGACCGCCGGGCAGGAACAGCACGACGGCGACGATCGCGGCGCCGTACAGGTAGCGGGAGGCCTCCCCGGGCGCGACCCCGCCGGTGCCGGGGGCGGAGACCAGGGGCAGGGACTCGCTGTAGCGGGTCAGGACCTGGGGCAGCAGGGTGACGAAGACGGCTCCGGCGACCGCGCCGGCGACCGAGCCCAGACCGCCGATGACGATCATCGCCAGGTACTCCAGGGCCAGGGCGATGCCGAAGTACTCGGGCACCGTCTGCTGGAAGGCCAGTGCCAGCAGGACACCGGCCAGACCCGCGTACATCGAGGACAGCACGAACACGCCCGCCCGGTAGCGGGCGACGGGCACGCCCATCACCCCGGCTGCGATCCGGTGGTCGCGGATGGCGTTCATCGCCCGCCCGGGACGGCCCCGCAGCACCCCGCGGGCGAAGAGGGCGCAGCAGGCCAGCAGGAGGACGCCGGCGTACCAGAGCTTCTCCATCGCCTGGAACGGCACGGCGGCCACCACGGTCTCGGTGTCGTCGAAGGTGAGGCCGAACAGGGACAGCGGCGGGACGGGCCGGCCGTTGTAACCGCCCGTCAGGTCGTGGGCGTTGAACAGCAGGTGCTGGCCGACGAAGACCAGCGCCAGGGTGGCGATGCCCAGGTAGGCGCCGCGCAGCCGCCCCGAGATCGGGCTGAACAGCCCGCCCGCGGCGCCCGCCAGCAGCACCGCGAGCACGACCGCCAGCCAGCTCGGCAGCCCCAGCCCGGTCAGTTCCCCGTCCCCCTCGCCGGCCAGCACGCAGTAGCCGTAGGCGCCGACGGCGAGGAAGAAGGAGTGCCCCAGGGAGAGCTGGCCCGTGGCGCCGGTCAGCAGGTTGAGGCCGATGGCCCCGATGGCGGCGGCCATCGCCAGCAGCCCGGCCTGGAGCCAGAAGCGGTCCAGGTAGAAGGGCAGGGCCAGCAGCAGCGCCCCTCCCGCCGCCCACCCGTACAGGGCGCGGCGGGCCGCGGCGGGCCTCTCCGGGGGCGCGGGAGCCCCGGGCGCGGTGGTTCCGGGCGCGGTGGTTCCGGGCGCGGTGGGTTCAGACACGGGACAGCTCCCTCGTTCCGAACAGGCCCGCCGGGCGCACCAGCAGGACCAGGAGCATCACCAGGTAGGGCGCCAGGTCGCCGATGCCGCGGCCTAGGAACGTCAGTTCGCTCTGGTAGCCGGTGGCCAGGGACTGGGTGACGCCGACGACCAGTCCGCCCACCAGGGCCCCGGTGGTGGAGTCCAGACCGCCCAGGATCGCGGCGGGGAAGGCCTTCAGGGCCGCCGTTGCGGTGCCGCGCTCCAGACCGGGGGTGGGGAAGACGGCCAGGAACAGGGCGGCCACCGCGGCCAGCGCGCCCGCCACCGCCCAGGCCGACGTCGACACCCGGCCCAGCCGGACGCCCATCAGCGCGGCGGTCTCGGGGTGCTCGGCGGCCGCGCGCGTCGCCACACCCCAGGAGGTGAGGCGGAAGGCCAGCAGGAAGGCCCCGATGACCAGGCTCGCGGTGACGAACGCGGCCACCCGGGTCTGCGGGACGCTGATCCCGCCGAAGGCGAGCACCTCGCCGCCCCACGGGTCGCCCATGGGGTACACGCGGGTGCCGATCTGCCGGGTCAGCTCGGTGAGCAGGACGATGTCGACGCCGATGGTGACGATGGCCAGCACGCTGTGGTCGCGGCCGCGGTAGCGGCGGATCACGGCGAACTCCACCAGGGCGCCCACCGCGGCCGCGCCCGCCGCGCCCGCGAGCAGGGCGGGGAGGAAGCCGATGTCGTCCGCCAGCACGGCCGTGAGGTAGCCGCCGGCCAGGAGCAGGGAGGCGTGGGCGAAGTTCACCACCTCGGTCGCCCGGAAGACGACCACGAAGCCCAGGGCGATCAGCGCGTAGACCGAGCCGATGGACAGCCCGCTCAGCAGCAGTTCCAGGAAGGTCGTCATGCCGCCGCCTCCTGTCCCAGGTAGGCACGGACGACCGCCGGGTCGCGCTGCACGGCCTCGGGCGGGCCGTCGGCGATCCGGCGGCCGAAGTCCAGGACGGTCACCGCGTCGGCGAGCCGCATCACCACCCCCATGTCGTGCTCCACCAGGACGACCGAGATGCCCAGCCCCTCGCGGACGGCCGCGACGACCTCGGCGGTGCGGCGGCGCTCGGGGGCGGTCATGCCGGCCACCGGCTCGTCGAGCAGCAGCAGCCGGGGCTCGGTGCACAGGGCGCGGCCGAGCTCCACCAGCTTCTGGAGTCCGTAGGGCAGCGATCCGGCGGGCTGGTCCAGGTGCGCCTCCAGACCGGTGAAGGCGGCGATCTCGCGGACCCGTTCGCGGTGCCGGGCCGCCTCGCGTGCGGCGCCGGGCAGGTGGAGCCCGGCGGAGAGGAAGCCGGTGCGGGTCAGCCGGTGGCGTCCCAGCATCAGGCTGTCGAAGACCGTGGTCCGTGCGGAGAGCGCGAGGTTCTGGAAGGTGCGGGCCACTCCGAGGGCGGCGATCCGGTGCGGGGGCAGACCGGTCAGCTCCTCGTCGCCGAGGCGGACGCTGCCGGAGGTCGCCTGGTAGACGCCGGACAGGACGTTGAACGTGGTGGACTTGCCCGCGCCGTTGGGGCCGATGACCGCGTGCACGCTGCCCGGCTCGACGGTGAAGGAGACGCCGTCCAGGGCGGTGAGGCCGGCGAAGCGGACGGTCAGGTCGCTCACCCGCAGCGGCGGGACGCCGGGCGCGGCCCGGCGGGGCTCGGGGGCCGTCATCCCGGCCACCGGCTCAGGACGGGCCGGGGCGGGGCGGGGGCGTCGTCGGCGGGAGCGGTGTCGTCGGCGACGCCCAGGTAGCGGCGGCGCACCTCGTCGGAGGCGGCGAGTTCGCCCGCCGGCCCGGACAGGGCGACCTCGCCCACCTCCAGGACGACGGCCGAGGAGGCCAGCCGCAGGGCGATGGCCGCGTTCTGCTCGACCAGCAGCACCGAGGTGCCCCGGGCGTTGATCTCCCGGACGGTCTCGGCGATGCGGTCGGCCATCTGCGGGGCCAGGCCGAGGGAGGGCTCGTCCAGGAGCAGCAGCCTGGGGCGGGCCATCAGGGCGCGCCCCATGGCCAGCATCTGCTGCTCGCCCCCGGAGAGCAGGCCGGCCCGCTGGTGCGCCCGCTTCGCCAGGACCGGGAACAGCTCGTGCACCCGCTCCCGGGCCTCGGCCGCCGCGCGGCGCCCCCGGTGCGCGCCGCGTGCGCCCAGGGCTCCGGCGCGGAGGTTGTCGGCCACGGTCATCCGGGCGAACACCTGCCGTCCCTCGGGTACCTGCACCACCCCGGCGGCGACCACCCGGTCGGGGGTGAGGCCGTCCAGGCGCTGCCCGGCGAAGGTGATCGTCCCCGAGGAGATCGTCCCGCCGTGGAAGCGCAGGGTGCGCGAGACGGCGCGCAGCAAGGTGGTCTTGCCGGCGCCGTTGCCGCCGAGGACGGCGACCACCGCGCCCTCGGGTACGTCCACGGAGACCCGGTTCAGCGCCCGTACCGGGCCGTAGCCCACGGACACCTCCCGGACCTCCAGCGAAGCGGCCGTCATCGGCCCTCCCTCTCTGTGCGTCCTGCTCCCCGGCCGACTCCGCCGGGGATGGCGCTCACCCCAGCACCGGCCGGGGCGCCCGTCCACGGGCGGCGGGCCGATCCGCTGCCGGTGACCAACGGGAGCGGGGGCGGGACTGTGCGCGGGCACAGCGGACCCGCGGCCTCCGCGGCGGTGGTGGTGCGGGGCGGGGCGGCGGGAGGGCCGCGGCGCGGGACGCGCGGGAGCCCGGACCGCCGCCTTCGGGTGGTCCGGGCTCCCGGCTCTCCTGCGCGGGCGGTGCCGCGCGGCCGTCCGCTACCCCAGCCGCTCGGCCGCCAGCCGCTCGGCGGTCCGCTCCAGCAGCGGACCGGCCTGCGCCATGCAGACGGCCGGGTCCGGCTCCAGGTCGGTGAGCGCGTAGGCCGCCTCGATGCCGGCCTGCCGCAGCTGCGCCGGGCCGACCTCCAGGCGCCCGCACACCGCGACGGTGCGCTTGCCGGCGCGGCGCGCGGCGGCGGCCACCCCGGCCGGGGCCTTGCCGTGGAGGGTCTGGGCGTCGAGCGAGCCCTCGCCGGTGACGACCAGGCCGGCGCGCGCCACGGCCTCCGCGAAGCCCAGCACCTCCAGCATCACCTCGATGCCGGGCCGGAAGGAGGCGCCCAGGCCGACCAGGGCGCCGTAGCCGACGCCGCCCGCCGCGCCCGCCCCCGGTCGGCGCGCGCACTCGGCGGCGCGCGGGCCGACGGCGGTCTCCAGCACGGCGGCGTAGTGGGCGAGGGCGGCGTCCAGGGCGGCGACGTCCGCCCCGTTCGCGCCCTTCTGGGGGCCGTAGACGGCGGCGGCGCCCGCCGGCCCGGTGAGCGGGTTGTCCACGTCGGAGGCGAGGACGATCTCGGTCCGCGCCAGCCTCGGGTCCAGCCCGGTGAGGTCGGCCGCCGCCAGGTTCCGCAGCGCGCCGCCGCCGGGGCCGACGGGCGCGCCGCCGGCGTCCAGCAGCCGGGCGCCGAGCGCGGTGAGCATGCCGGCCCCGCCGTCGGTGGTGGCCGAGCCGCCGACGCCGAGGACGATGGTGCGGGCGCCCGCGTCGAGGGCCGCCTGGATCAGCTCGCCGGTGCCGTAGGTGGTGGCCGACAGCGGGGCGAGGACTCCGGCCGGCAGTTTCTGGAGGCCGGAGGCCTGGGCCATCTCCACCACGGCGGTGCCCTCGCGCAGCGCGTAGGAGGCGGTGACCGCCTTGCCCAGCGGCCCGGTGACCGCCGTCTGCCGCAGGGCGAAGCCCGCGGCGGCCGCCGCCGCGACGGTGCCGTCGCCGCCGTCCGCCACGGGCAGCGCCTCGACCTCCAGCCCGGGGCGGGCCCGGCGGAGTCCGGCGGTGACGTGCTCGGCGACCTCCACCGCGGTGAGGGAGCCCTTGAACTTGTCCGCGGCGATCAGCACGCGGCCTGTGTCGATGTGTGATGTGTCCACGTGGTCTCTCTTGTGTCTCGAACAGGCTGTCGCGCCGTCTAGACCCTACCGATACCGGGCAGGTGGCACCACGGCACACTGCCGGAGGCCGCCGGCCGATCCGGCGTGCCCGTACGAAGAAAAGGTAGAACCACTCCATAGTTGGGCAATATGAGCACCGATGTGACCACACCCCCCCAGGAACCGGCACCACAGCACCAGCGCGAGGACCCGCCACCGGACGCCAAGGTCATCGCCGTCGGCGTGGTGGCGGTGCTGGCCGTGGTCGCCTGGGCGGCGATCGGAACGGACCACTTCTCCTCGGTGTCCACCACCGCGCTGGACTGGGTGCTGGAGAACTTCGGCTGGCTGTTCTCGCTGGCGGCCAACCTCTTCCTGGTGCTGTGCGCGGTCCTCGCGGTCAGCCGCTTCGGCCGGATCAGGCTCGGAAGGGACACCGACGAGCCGGAGTTCGGCAACCTGGCCTGGATCGCGATGATGTTCAGCGCCGGCATGGGCATCGGCCTGATGTTCTACGGCGTCGGCGAGCCGCTGACGTACTACACGGATCCGCCGCCCTTCGGCAACATCGAGAGCGGTTCCGGCGCCGCCGAGCGCACCGCCCTGGAGTACTCCTTCTTCCACTGGACGCTCCACCCCTGGGCCATCTACGGCGTGGCCGGTCTCGCCCTGGCCTACGCGACCTTCCGCAAGGGCCGCGGCAACCGCATCAGTTCGGTGTTCGTCCCGCTGCTCGGCGAGCGCGGCGCGAGCGGCTGGCCGGGCCGGGCCATCGACCTGCTGGCCGTCTTCGCCACCGTGTTCGGCACCGCCACCAGTCTGGGCCTGGGCGCCCTCCAGGTGGCCAAGGGCCTGAACCTGACGGCAGGCTGGGAGGACACCCGCGAGCTGGAGCTGACGGTCATCGTGGTGCTGTCGGCCGCGTTCGTCGCCTCGGCCTTCACCGGCCTGCACCGGGGCATCAAGTGGCTCAGCAACCTCAACGTCGTGCTCGCCGCGCTGCTGATGCTCTTCGTCTTCCTGCTCGGCCCGACGGTGTTCATCCTGGACGCGATCCCCGCCGGGCTCGGCGCCTACCTCCAGGACCTGGTCACGCTCTCCTCCCGGACCGGCGCCTTCGGCAACAAGGAGTGGCTGGGCGCCTGGACGATCTTCTACTGGGCGTGGTGGCTGTCGTGGGCACCGTTCGTGGGCACCTTCATCGCCCGCATCTCCCGCGGCCGCACCATCCGCGAGTTCCTGGCCGGTGTGCTGCTGGTGCCCAGCGGCGCGACGATCGTGTGGTTCTGCGTGATGGGCGGCAGCGCCATGCGCCTGGACGCCACCGGTGAGGCCGACATGGCCGGGAAGCTCGAAGGGGGCGTGGAGGCCTCGCTGTTCGGACTGCTGGACGCGCTGCCGCTGGGCACGGTCACCTCGGTGATCGCGATGATCCTGGTGATGACCTACTTCATCACCAGCGCCGACTCCGCCTCCCTGGTGATGGGCTCGCTGACCTCCGGCGGCGCCCTGCACCCGCGCAACTGGCTGGTGGTCACCTGGGGCGTGCTGATGGCGGCGGTGGCCGCCGTGCTGCTGCTCGCCGGCGGCCTGGACGGCCTGAAGACGGGGACGATCCTGGTCGCGCTCCCCTTCACGCTGGTGATGATCGCCCTGTGCTGGGCGCTGCTGAAGGAGCTGCGCGCGGACCCGGGCGCCGGCCCGCCCCGCCACCACCCCCTGCACGGGATGCGCGACGCCGTCCGGGCGATGGTCGGCGAGGCCATCGGCGAGCAGACCACCCGTCACCCCAGGCTGCGCCGGGCCGCCGAGTCGGCCACGCGGGACAAGGGCGGTGAGGGCGGCTCCGACACGCGCTGAGGCACCGTCCCGCCCGGGACGCGCGGTGCCCGCGGGGGGAGGCTCTCCCGGGCCGGGCGCCGCGCCGCCGGGACGCGCAGCCGGGGGTCGCGCCCGCGCAGGCCCCCGGGGCCGCTCGGGCGGCCCCGGGGGCCGTCAGCCCTCCTCGACCTTGGGCTCGCCCGCGATCTCCCGCAGCCGTGCGTCCGTCCCGCCCGTGCGCGCCTCCGTGCGGTGGCCGCGGGCGACGTAGTCGCGTACGACCGCCTCGACCGCGTCGCGCGGGTTGCCGATCCCGCTCAGCACCATCACCTCGACCACCAGCTCCGCGTCGAGCGTGACCTCCACCTTCGCCATGACGACCCCTCCCTTCCCCTGCGCCGACCGCGGTCGGCGCACTCGGACCGCCATACTGACAGGCACGGCCGGGCCGGGCACAGGGGATGCGGTCGGCACCGCGCGGACCGCCCTGGACCGCGACCCCCGCGCGGGAGTGCGGGCGGCCGCCGTGCTCCGGCGACCGGCCCACCCGCCACCTGCTCGCCCGGTTCGGCCCGGACCCGCGGGCCACGCGCGCCCGCGCCCTCGCGGACCCGCGCCGCGCGGCGTGACCGGCCGCGCCGGCGCGGGGGGCCCGCGCCTCAGCCCGCGGCGCGCAGCCGGCGCCAGACCGCCTTTGCCGCGTTGTGCCCCGACATCCCGTGCACGCCCGGCCCCGGCCAGGTGGCCGAGGAGCACAGGAAGACGGCCGGGTGGGCGGTGGCGTACGGAACGCGGGCGAGCTTGGGGCGCAGCAGCGTCTGGAGCCCGCTGAAGGCGCCGCAGGCGATGTCGCCGCCGACGTAGTTGGCGTTGCGGAGGGCCAGTTCGGGCGGGCCCGCCGTGGCCCGGGCCAGCACCAGGTCCCGGAAGCCGGGCGCGAAGCGCTCGATCTGCCGCTCGATCTCCTCGGTGGCGTCCCCGCTCCAGCCGCGCGGCACGTGGCCGTACGCCCAGAAGACGTGCTTGCCCCGGGGGGCCCGCGAGGGGTCCAGCAGGCTGGGCTGCGCGGTGATCAGGAACGGGGGCCTGGGCTGGGCGCCGTCCACGGCCGAGCGCAGCGCGGCGGCGATCTCGCCGCTGGAGGGGCCCAGATGGACGGTCCCGGCCCGGCGGGCGTCGGCGGAGGTCCACGGGACGGGGCCGTCCAGAGCGTAGTCGATCTTGAAGACGCCGGGGCCGTAGCGGAAGTGCCGGTAGGCGTCGCCCAGCCCGGCGATCCTGGCCAGGGCGGTGGGCGAGGTGTCGAAGACGTAGGCGCGGGCGGGCGGCAGTTCGTCCAGCCGCCTGACCTCCACCCCGGTGTGGACCGTGCCGCCCAGGTCGCGCAGGTAGGCGGCGAGCGCGTCGGAGAGGGACTGCGACCCGCCGCGCGGCACCGGCCAGCCGACCTCGTGCGCGGCCAGCGCGAAGACCAGCGCGATGCCGCCGGTGGCGGGCGAGGTGGTCGGTCCGATGGCGTGGGCGGCCAGCCCGAACATCAGGGCGCGGGCCCTGTCGTCGCGGAAGCGCCGCACCAGCCAGTCCACCGGCTGCAGGCCCAGCAGCCCGAAGCGCGCCAGGGTGACCGGGTCGCGCGGCAGCCCGTCCCAGGGCACCTTGAAGAAGTCGCCGACCAGCGTCGCCCAGCGGCCGAGGAAGGGCGCCACCAGCCGGCGGTACGCCCCCGCGTCGCGCGGCCCGAACGAGGCGGCCGTCTCGGCCGCCGAGCGGGCCAGGGTCACGGCGGTGCCGTCGGGGAAGGGGTGGGCCAGGGGCAGCTCGGGGTGGAGCCACTCCAGCCCGTACCGCTCGGTCAGCGGCATGGCGGAGAAGGCGGGCGAGCCGACGCCCAGCGGGTGGACGGCCGAACAGGGGTCGTGCCGGAAGCCGGGGAGGGTCAGCTCCTCGGTGCGGGCTCCTCCCCCGACCGTCCCCATCGCCTCGAACAGCTCGACGGACAGGCCGCGCCGGGCCAGCTCGACCGCGGCGGTCAGCCCGTTCGGCCCGGCTCCCACCACGACCGCGTCACGCATCGACGGCACCCTCGGCGCTCCCCTCGTCGGTGAGGTCAACTGGCGTCGGCCAGCAGGGAGAGGATACGACGCACCGTCGCCGCGTCCCGGGCCGCGGTGAACGGCAGGGCGTTGCCGCCCGCGAGGCGGAACGGTTCGCCGGTGAGCGTGGCGTGGCCGCCGCCCGCCTCGGCCACCAGCAGCAGGCCGGCGGCGTGGTCCCAGGCGCTCTCCCAGGAGAAGGCGACGGCGTCCAGGGCGCCGCGCGCCACGTTCAGGTACTCCAGTCCGGCCGAGCCGCACGGCCGGGGCGCGACCCCCTGCGCGCTCAGGCCGCGCAGGGCCCGCTTCTGCTCGTCGGTGGTGAAGTCCGGGTGGGAGTGGGCCACCTCCAGCACCGCGCCCGGCCCGGGCGCGCCGGAGCGGACCGCCTCGCCGTTGAGGTGCGCGCCGGCGCCGCGCAGGGCGACGGCCATCTCGTCGCGGGCGGGCGCGTACGTCCAGGAGGCCAGTACCTCGCCGCGGTGGGCGAGGGCCACCAGGGTGCAGAAGCCCGCCTCGCCGTGCACGAACTGGCGGGTGCCGTCCACCGGGTCCACGATCCACACCGGGGCGTCGCCCTCCAGCGCCCGGTACGCCGCCGGGTTGGCGTGCACCGCCTCCTCGCCGACGACGGCCGACCCGGGCAGCAGCCCGGTCAGGGCGGCCGTCAGCTGCTCCTCGGCGCGCCGGTCGGCGATGGTGACCAGATCGTGCGGGCCGGTCTTCTCGGTCACCTCGTCCGCGGCCAGCTGCCGCCAGCGGGGCATGACCTCGGCGGCCGCGGCCTTGCGGACCGCCTCCTCGACTCCTGTCACCAAAGCGTCACTGATCATCCTCCCATGGAACCACGCCGCCGGTCCCTCCGTGCGGACGGCGGGCGGCGGCGGCGTGAACGGTCCCCGTCGGCGGAGGACGGCCGGCTCCGCGCGCGGACGCGGTCGTGGCCCGGGGCGCGGTCCGCCTAGGCTCGTCGTATGAGCACCGACGGCACGGAGCAGGGACGCGGACGGCGCCCGCTGGTGGCGATCCTCAGCGGCGCGGGCGTCTCCACCGACTCCGGGATCCCCGACTACCGCGGCCCGGACGGGGTGTGGCGCAAGGACCCCGAGGCCGAGAAGCTCGTCACCTACTCGTCCTACATGTCGGATCCGGAGATCCGCCGCCGCTCCTGGCAGATGCGGCTGACCGGCCCGGTGCTGGGGGCCAGGCCCAACGCCGCGCACGAGGCGGTGGTGCGGCTGGAGCGGTCCGGGGTCCCGGTGCGGGTGATCACGCAGAACGTGGACGGGCTGCACCAGATGGCCGGGATGCCCGACCGGAAGGTGCTGGAGCTGCACGGCACCGCGCGGAGCGTGGTGTGCACCCGCTGCCATGCCCGCTCCGGGATGGCGGAGGCGCTGGAGCGGGTGCGGGCCGGGGTGGCGGACCCGGCGTGCCACCGGTGCGGCGGCATCCTGAAGTCGGCCACCGTGATGTTCGGGGAGGCGCTGGACCCCGTGGTGCTGGGCGAGGCGGTGGGCATCGCCAAGGCGTGCGGGGTGTTCGTCGCGGTGGGCACCAGCCTCCAGGTGCAGCCCGCCGCCTCGCTGGCGGGGATCGCCGCCGGGCACGGGGCGCGGCTGGTGATCGTCAACGCCGAGCCGACGCCGTACGACGCCCTGGCCGACCGGGTGGTCCGCGACCCCATCGGGCGGGCGCTGCCCGCCCTGCTGGAGGAGCTGGCCGCGGCGGGCCCGGAGGACTGACCCGGCGGACCGGGGAGCCGGCGCGGGCACGGCGGGTCAGTGCGGGCACGGCGAGGCGCCGCGCGGCAGGAAGCGGCCCTGCCCGGCCCGGCCGGTGTACTCGCCGCCTCGGACGACCGGCTCGCCGCGCAGCAGCACGGTCTCGGCCCGGCCGGTGACGCGCAGGCCCTCGTAGGCGGAGTAGTCGACGTCCATGTGGTGGGCCGCGGCCGAGAGGGTGTGCCGGGCGGACGGGTCGTAGACGACCACGTCGGCGTCCGCGCCGGGCGCGAGGGTGCCCTTCCGTCCCGCCAGGCCGAACATCCGGGCCGGGGCGGCGCAGGCCAGCTCGATCCAGCGGCGGCGGGAGATGCGGCCCTCCACGACGCCCTGGTGGAGCAGGTCCAGCCGGTGCTCGACGCCGGGCAGCCCGGCGGGGATCCGCGAGAAGTCGCCGCGCCCCATCTCCTTCTGGCCCGCGAAGTCGAACGGGCAGTGGTCGCTGGAGACCACCTGGAGGTCGCCGGTGCGCAGCGCCCGCCACAGGGCCTCCTGGTGGCCCGGGGGCCGCAGCGGGGCGGTGCAGACGTACTTGGCGCCCTCGAAGCCGGGCCGGTCCAGCTCCTCCGAGGTCAGGTGGAGGTACTGCGGACAGGTCTCGCCGTACACCGGCAGGCCCCGGCCGCGGGCCGCCGCCACCTCCTCCGCGGCCTGCCGGGCCGAGACGTGCACCACGTACAGCGGCGCCCCGGCGACCTCGGCGAGCCGCACCGCCCGGTGGACGGCCTCGGCCTCCAGCTCCGGGGGGCGGACCCCGGCGTGGTGGCGCGGCGCGGTGCGGCCCTCGGCGAGGGCCCGGGCGGTGAGGACGTCCACGGCGGGGCCGTTCTCGGCGTGCACCATGAGCAGCGCCCCGTCGGCGGCGGTGCGCTGCATGGCCCGCAGGATCTGCCCGTCGTCGCAGTGGAGGGCCTCCGGGTGGGTCATGTACGTGCGGAAGGAGGTGATGCCCTCCTCGACCAGCAGGTCCATCTCGGCGAGCGTCGCGTCGCGCACGTCGGTGAGGACCATGTGGAAGGAGTAGTCGACGGCGCACCGCCCGTCGGCCCTGGCGTGCCACAGGTCCAGCCCCTCGCGCAGGGGGCGGCCGCGGGTCTGCACGGCGAAGTCGACGACGGTGGTGGTGCCGCCCCAGGCGGCGGCGCGGGTGCCGCCGGCGAAGGTGTCGGCGGAGAAGCTGCCGGCGAAGGGCAGGTCGAGGTGGGTGTGGACGTCGACCCCGCCGGGGACGACGTAGCGGCCGGTGGCGTCGATGGTGCGGTCGGCCGTCCAGCCCGCGGCGCAGGCGCTGCCGTGGGCGGCCAGGGCGGCGATGCGGGAGCCCTCCACCAGGACGTCGGCGTACAGCTCCTCGGCGGCGGTGACGACCAGCCCGCCGCGGACGAGCGTGCGGCCGCCGCTCATGCCGGAGCGCCCCTGCCGGTGCGCGCCGGGGCCCGGGGCGGGGTCGTCGTGCGGCCGGACGCGGGTGCCTCGGCCATCGGTGCTCCTCGCGGGACTCGGCCCGGCCGGGTGCGGGTGCCCCGGTTGCCGGCCGGGCGGGGCGGACGGCGCCCCGAGTGCGACCGTAAGCCCGGCCCCGCCCCCCGGCAAGCGCGGGGAGCGTCCGGCCGGGGCGGTGCCGGGGGCGTCACCGCCCGGCGGCGGTCCCTCCGCGGGCCAGCAGCCGCTCGACGTCCCCGCGCCGCCGGTCGGAGACCCGCGCCGCCGCGGCGAGCAGCAGCGGGGTCAGGGCCGCGGGGTCGGCGGACGCCACCTCGGCCGCCTCCTCCGGGGGCCTGGCCCGCACCACGGCCGACAGCAGTTCGACGGCCTCCGGGCCGCGCCCGGCCCCGTGCAGGGCGAGCGCGGTGGCGGCCACCTCCCGCGCCGGGCCGGCGGCCCCCTGGCGCAGCAGCCGCCCGCACTCCTCGCCGCGTCCCGCGGCGGCCAGGGCGCCCGCGGCGGCCGCGAGCGGTGCGGGCGGCAGCGAGGCCGCCTCCCACAGCAGGGTGGCCACGTCGTCGGCCATCCCCGCGTCCTCCAGGCGCGCGACCAGCACGGGCAGCCGGCGGGCGGGCAGGTGCGCGGCCTCGCAGAGCAGGGCGTGGGCCTCACCGGTGCGGCCCCGGGCCCGCAGCCCGGCCAGGCGCGCGACGAGCGCGTCGCACTCCCGGCGCGCCCGGACCGCCTCCTCGCCGTCCCGCGGCCCGGGCCCGGCGGCCCGGTGCCCCGGCGCCCCCGGGCCCTCCTCCGCCCCGGCGAACCGGGCGCCGCGCGGGGCGGGCACGGGCGCGGGCACCGCGTCGGGGGCGGGGGGCGGGCCCGCCGCGGGGGCGGGGGCGCCCTGCGGTCCGGCCTCCTCCGCCCCGGCGAACCGGGCGCCGCGCGGGGCCGGCCGGGGAGGCGCGGGGCGGTGCCCGGCCTCCCGCGGCGGCCCGGCGCCGGGACCCGCGGGTGCCGGGCCGGCCGTGTCCGGGAGCCGCTCGCCGTCCCCGGTCCGCCTGCTCTCCAGCACGGCCAGCCGCTCGCGCAGCTCCCGGCAGCGGGCCGCGGCGCGGGCCCGGTCGTCCCGTGCCCACGCGAGGCCGGTGGCGAGGCGGTCCGCGCCGCCCGGCACCGGGCCCGCCGCCAGGGCCCGGGCCAGGGCCTGCTCCCGGTGGGCGGCGTGCCGCTGCTCGCGCAGCATCTCCTCCAACCGGGCCCGCAGCCCGCCCGGATCGTCCGCCGCCTCGTCGTACGCCGCGACCGCCACCCGGTGCAGGGCCCGCAGCCACGCCGCCCGGGGCCGGGCCCGCCGGGGACCGCAGCGCGCGGTGAGGTCGTCCAGCAGCGAGGCGACCACGTCCCAGGGAGGCAGCCGGCGGCCCGCCAGGCAGGCCGCCAGGCCCTCGGGGTCGCGCCGGACGAAGACCCCGTACCAGCCCGTGGCGGGGTCGAGGGCGTCGGTGAGGGCGGTCAGCGCGGCGGCGAACTCGGCCACCTCGGGCACGTCCGCTCCGGCGGGCGCGCCGCGGACACCGCCGGGAATCTGCGGCACTGGCATGGGGCCATGCCACACCACCTGTGTTTCGACGGGTGTGACCGCGGTGCTACGAACGTTTTTCACAGCCCGGCCCCCTTCCACCCCCTCCCTCCCCCCTCTCCCCCCTCTCCTCCCCTCCTCCCTCCTCCCCTCCCAACGCCCGCCGACCACCGCGCCGTTGGCGGCGCTACGCTTCCGGCCCATGGACGACAACCTGCGCGAGATCGTGCTGGGCGTGCTGGCGGCCGGGCTCACCGCGTCGCTCGGCTGGTTCGCCCGGACGTACCTGTGGCGCCGCGCGCTCCGCCGCAGGCAGCGGTTCCTCGGGCTGCCGAACCACTCCGCGTGCCTGCTGGTGGTGGGCCGCAAGCCCGGCGCGGGCGAGGGAACGGTCTCCCGCGGCGACGTCCTCGCGCTGCTGGAGCTCTCCGCCCTGGCCAAGGAGTGCGGGGCGCACGTGCAGGTGACGTTCCACGACGCGGTCCGCCAGGGGTTCGGCGAGGTGACCGAGTTCTGCATCGGGGGCCCGGTGTCGAACCGGCGCACGGCGGCCCACCTGCGCTCCCTGCTGCCGGGGGTGCACGTGGACGCCTCCGCCGAACCGGGGCCGGACCAGGCGGCGTTCACCGTCGGCGGCGAGTGCTACCGGATGGAGCGCGGCTCGGTGGAGCACGTGCTGCTCGCCCGGCTCACCGCGGGCGAGGCCTCCCGGCCGGTCTTCCTCGCCTGCGGCCAGCGGGGCGTCACCAACCAGGCCGCCGTGCGCTACCTGGCCCGCCACCACGCGGAGCTGGCCCGCAGGTACGGTCCGGACGGCGACTTCTGCCTGCTGCTGAGGGTGGTCAACTCCCAGGCGTACGGGCCCGACGTGGTGGAGCTGGTGGGGGACGTCACCCAGGCGGCCACCGGCGCGCCGCCCGTGCCCGCGGCGGGGTGACGCCGGCAGCGCCGGACCGCGGGCCGCGGTGGACGGGGGCGGCCCCGCCGGACCGGCCCCGGTCGTCCCCGCGGTGCGGGCGCCGCCGTCGTCCGCGGTGTCCCACACACCTGGGAGCGTCCTTCTACCCTGTTGACCCAGGTACTGGTCCAGGTGTGGCGGACCGCTCCCCGTACCCGGTGTCGGACGGCAGCACGGAGAGGAGTCCCGAATGGGCGACAGCAGACCGGTCTACCAGCGGATCGCCGACGACCTGCGGCAGCAGATCGACGAAGGGCTGCTGGCCGTGGGCACCCGGATACCGTCGCGCTCGGAGCTGAAGCGCACCTACGCCGCCAGCGACCAGACCGTGGACCGCGCGGTGCGCGTCCTGAAGGCCGCCGGGTACGCGGAGGGCCAGTTCGGGCGCGGGGTGTTCGTCACCGACCGCAGCCCCATCGGGAGCCTGCTGCGCACCGGGGAGCCGGTGGACTCCCCGCTCGCGGCCCGCATCAGCGCCGGCGGCCCGCCGGCGCCGCTGCTGTGGGAGGCCACCTCCACCGCCACGGCCGCCCCGCCGCGCGTCGCCGAGCGGCTGGGGATCGCCCCGGGCGACCGCGTGATGTGCACGCAGTACGAGTACCTGGCCGACCGCCGCCCGCTCCAGCTCGCCACCAGCTGGGAGCCGCTGGCGCTGACCGAGGGCACCGACGTCGTCTTCCCCGAGCGCGGCCCGTACGCCCGGCGCGGAGTGCGCGCGCGGTTCGCGGCCATCGGGGTCCGGGTGACGGGGGCGACCGAGCTGGTGGGCTCGCGTCCGGCGACCACGCTGGAGACGGAGGCGCTGGGCTGCTCGCCGGGGCAGTGCGTGACGGTCGTCGAGCGCACGCACCACGCGGCGGACGGCCGGGCCGTGGAGACCTCGGACATCGTGGTGCGGACGGACCGCTGGCGGCTGGAGTACCGTATCTCCTTCCCCGGCTGACGCCCCGGCGCCCGGACACCGCCGGCCGCGCGCCCCCGGGCGGCCGTCACGCCTCGGAGGCCTCCGCGTACACCTGGGACAGCTCCGGAGCGCCGTCGAACACCCAGTCCCGGCCGGCGGCCACCACGTCGATCTCCCGGCCGGAGGCGAGCCGCACCACCGGCCGGCCGTTCGGCCACACCTGCCAGCGGGCGCCGGGCACGGTGCGGACCACGACCGTGCCCAGGTACAGGCCCGCGTCGTTGCCCAGCCGGGCGAGCACCTCGGGGTCGCCGTCGCGCCAGAGCGGCATGAGCTGGTCGAGGGCGGCCAGGGACGCGGGGGTGTCCTCCAGTTCGAACCCCGCCGCCCGCGCCTGCCCGCGCAGCAGCTCGCACTCGGAGAGCAGCTGCGCCACCCCCTCGGTGTCCGAGGAGGCCGGCATCATGACCGCCACCCCGCGGGACATGCCGTGCCGTCTGCGCCAGTTGTCCAGGAAGGGGATGTTCATGCCCTCCAGCGTGACATCACGGGCGTGACGAACGCCACAGGCGCGCGGAGCCGTGCCGCCCCCGCGGTCAGAGGTCGAGGTCCACGACGACCGGGGCGTGGTCGGAGGCGCCCTTGCCCTTGCGCTCCTCGCGGTCGACGTAGGCGTCCTTCACGGCCGACTCGAAGGCCGGGTTGCCGTAGACCAGGTCGATGCGCATGCCCCGGTTCTTGGGGAAGGCGAGCTGGCGGTAGTCCCAGTAGGTGTAGGGGCGGTCGTACTTCAGCGGGCGCGGCACGACGTCGGCCAGGCCCGCCTCCCGCAGGTCGGCCAGCGCCCGGCGCTCGGCCGGGGTGACGTGCGTGGCGCCCTCGAAGACGGCCGGGTCGAAGACGTCCTCGTCGGTGGGCGCGACGTTGTAGTCGCCCAGGACGGCGAAGGGCCGCTCCCCCGACTCCCGCACCACCAGCTCCCTGAGCGCGGCGAACCACTGGAGCTTGTACGCGAAGTGCGGGTGGTCCACCTCGCGGCCGTTGGGCACGTACACCGACCACAGGCGGACCCCGCCGCAGGTGGCGCCGACCGCACGCGGCTCGGTGGCGCCCTCGTACTGCGGGGCGCCGGGCAGGCCGGCCACCGCCTCCTCCAGGCCGACCCGGGAGAGGACCGCCACTCCGTTCCAGCGCCCGGTGGCGGCGACGGCCGCCTCGTAGCCCAGCTCGCGCAGCGGCCCGGCCGGGAACGCCTCCGCCGTGCACTTCAGCTCCTGCAGGCACAGCACGTCGGTGCCGGTGCTCTCCAGCCAGGCCAGCAGACGCGGCAGCCGGGAGGTGATCGAGTTGACGTTCCAGGTGGCGATGCGCATGGCAGCGAATCTACCGCCCGGCGCCGACGGCGGGGGGACGGCGGGCCGCTTCCCCGTCCGCCGGCGCCCCCTCGGGCCCGGCGCCCCCCTCAGAGGGTGACGCTCCGCCCCGGCTCCAGGCGGACGTGCTCGGCGCCGCCGACCCCGGGTCCGTCCGGGCCGAGCAGCCGACCGTAGATCGGGTGCGCGAGGTCCGACAGCAGTCCGTCGTGGACGTCGTACGCCACCCGCGGCCGCACCTCGCGGAGGTAGTCGACGATCTCGGCGGCCTTGCTCCAGGGGGCGTGCACGGGCAGCAGGAGGGTGTCGACCGGGCGTCCGGGGACGGTCAGCGCGTCACCGGGGTGGAAGACCGTGCGGCCCCCGCACTCGACGGCGTAGCCGACGTTGGTGACGCGCGGGATGTCGGGGTGGATCACGGCGTGCAGCCGGCCGTGGACCTCCACCTCGAACCCGGCGGCGGTGAAGGTGTCGCCCTCGCCGACGGTGTGGACGCGCCCGGGGAAGGCCGCGGCCATCCGCTCGGCGACGCTGCGCAGGGTCCACACCTGCACGGCCGGGTCGGCCTCCAGCGCGGCGCGCAGCCGGCCCTCGTCGAAGTGGTCGGGGTGCTCGTGGGTGACCAGGATCGCGTCGGCACCGACCGCGGCGTCCTCCTCGCTGAAGCCGCCCGGATCGATGACGAGGGTGCGTCCGTCGCGGTGCAGGCGGACACAGGCATGGCCCTTCTTGGTGAGTTCCATGGGGTCATTGTGCTGCGTGGGGCGCCGGTGGCGTGCCTAGTCGCGCGGTGTGGTCTCCTCGCGGACGACACGCCGGGCGACGGCGAACGCCGCGTGCGCGGCCGGCATCCCGCAGTAGACGGCCGCGTGCAGCAGGACCTCCTTGATCTCCTGCGGGGTGAGGCCGTTGCGGAGGGCGGCGCGGGTGTGGACGGCGAGCTGGTCCAGGTGGCCGCCCGCGGTCAGGGCCGTGAGGGTGACCACGGAGCGGGTGCGGCGGTCGATGCCGGGGCGGGACCACACCTCCCCCCAGGCGTAGCGGGTGAGGAGGTCCTGGAAGTCCTCGGTGAAGGCGTCGGTCTCCGCCGCGGCCCGCTCCACGTGGGCCTCGCCGAGGATCTCGCGGCGGAGCCGGTCGCCGGTGCCGTACAGGGCACCGGGCCCGGAGGGGCGGTCCCCGCCGGCGGGCAGGGCGGCGACGGCCGCGCCCCGCGGCGGGGCGTCCGGCCCGCCCGCGGGGGCGGCCGGGACGGCCGGGACGGCGGCGGGGAGGTCGTGGCGGGCGGGGGCGGGCGCGGTGGAGAAGTGCCGCACCAGCAGCTCGGTGACCTCGGCGGGCCGTTCCACGGGCACCATGTGGCAGGCGTCGGGGACGAGGGCGAGCCGGGCGTCGGGGATGCCGGCGACCAGGGCGCGGGCGTCGGCGGGCGGGGTGGAGGTGTCGTCGGCTCCCGCGACGACGAGGGTCGGCACGCCGATGCGGCCCAGCTCCGGGCGGATGTCGAAGGCGGCCAGGGCCTCGCAGGCGGCTATGTGGCAGCCGGGGTCGGTGGTGCGGACCATCTGGACGGCCCAGTCGACGATGGCGGGCTGGGCGGCGGCGAAGCCGGGCGTGAACCAGCGCTCGGGAGTGGAGCGGGCGATGGGGTCCAGCCCGTTGGTGCGGACGACGACGCCGCGCTGCCGCCAGGAGTCGGGGGTGGCGTAGCGGGGCGCGGAGGAGATCAGCGCCAGGGAGGTGAGGCGGTCCGGTGCGGTCAGGGCGAGCTGCGCGCCGACGGCTCCGCCCAGGGAGCAGCCCGCGTAGGCGAAGCGGTCCGCCCCCAGGGAGTCGACGGTGGCCAGCAGCCGGGCGGCCAGCTCGGGGACGCCGGCGGCGGGGCGGGCGGGGGCGCCTCCGTGGCCGGGCAGGTCGTAGCGGAGGACCCGCCAGTGGCGGGCGAGTTCGGGGACCTGGCGGTCCCACATGTGCCACGTGGCGCCGAGCGCGGGGCCCAGGACCAGGACCGGGGCCCGCTCCGGCCCGTCGACGCGGTACTGCAGGGTTTCGGTGTTCGTCTCGCTCACCCGCTCACGCTCCCACATCCCGCCGGAGGGGGTCAGCGGCCGGTGCCGCCCCGCCGGGGCGGCACCGGCCTCCGCCCCGCCGAGCCTGCGCCGCAGGTCCCGGGCGAAGCTCAGGCTGCCGAAGCCGTGCAGCCACGCGAGGTGGTCCCCTGCCAGGGCACGGCGATGCACATTCCGGCCAGGGCCGCGCACGCGAGGGCTTCGGCCGCGGCCGCCGGGCGGCCGGAGACCGGCATCGCCGGCCGCTCCCCGGGGTTCACGGAGCCCGCACCCCTCCTCCGGACAAGCGGGGCGCGGACCGGGGCGCCGCCCCCTCCCCGTGCGCTCCCGGCCGTACCGCGCCTCCCCCGCGGGCCGGGCCTCAGAGCACCCAGCGCCAGGTGCCGCCCCGGCAGGACAGGGCGGCACCGGCGTCCCGTACGTGGAGGACGTCGGCCGCCTCCTCCCATTCCATCCGCAGGACCTCGTCGCGCGGATCCCCCTCCAGCGCCCTCCTCCACAGCGGACCGGCGGGCGCGCCGGGGTTTTCGAGCGAGACGGACAGCACGCCCTCCAGGGACAGCCTCACAGGTCCGAGCGCGCGGTAGGGCTCCGTCTCCGACTCGGTGTAGGCGGCGGCGAACTCCAGCTCCACCCGCAGGGTCTCCCCGGCGGGCAGCACCGTGAGCCCGAAGCCCTCCGACTCGATGTCGAGCTCGCCGACGCCCGGGACGAGCCAGCCCGAGATCTCCCGCCCGGACCGGCCGGGTTCCTCGCCGAGGAGCGGCGTGCAGCCGTGCCACATGGATGACGTCCTTTCACCCCGGTCGTCCCCGGCGCCGCGGCGGCCGGCCGCGGTGCCCGTGCGGTGCCGCTCCCGCTCTCCGCCTTCCGCCGGCGGAGGGCGGGGTGCCCTCTCCGGCGCCCGCCGGGCGCGACGGCTCAGAACTCGACGGTGGAGACCGCGTAGACCCGCGGGCGCTCGGCGCTGGTGACATCCACGGTGACGGCCAGGTCGGGCCGGTCGCCGGGACGGTCGATCCGGGTGCTCGCGTACCGGCGGCCGGGCAGGTCCAGCTCCCAGCCGACCACGTCGGCCTGCCGCTCGGCGACCCCGGCACCGCCCTCGCGCAGCGCGCCCGGGTCGCCGCCGGCCTTCTCCAGGAAGGTCTCCAGGCCCCGCTGCGAGGTGCGGAACTGCACGTAGAACGAGCTGCGCTGCCAGCTGTTGGCCTCGTAGTGGGCGACGTAGCTCGACCCGCTGGGGACGGGCACCTCGTAGATGCGGCGCTCCAGCTTGCTGGGCCACTGCCACACCAGTCCGGTGGCGGCGGCCGCCCGCTGCTTGTCCTTGCCGCTGTCGCGGCTCTGGTGGGCCGAGAGCACCAGGTAGCCCGCCGGGACGGCGATCAGCAGCACCACCACGACCGCGGCCAGCCAGCGGTGCTTGGGGCGGTGCGGCGGCCGGCCGGAGTGCGGCGGGAGGGGCGGTCCGGCGGTCACCGTCCCACCCCCCAGGCGCGCGGCGGCAGCAGGCCCGTGCCGGCGCGCTCGTACCGCTCCACACGGCGGCGGTTGGCGCGGCGGAAGCGGCGGGCGACCAGCCGGGCGAGGTCGGCGGCGCCGACCATGCCGGCCTCGGGGCCGAGCTGGGCGCGGACGATGCGGGCCTCGGGGCGGTAGCCGCGGCCGGTGAGGTGGCGGCGGAAGGCGTCCCGGGCCGGTCCGATGAGCAGCTCGTCGGCGGCGCTGACCCCGCCGCCGACGACGAAGCAGGAGGGGTCCAGCGCGGCGGCCAGGTTGGCGATGCCGACGCCGAGCCACTGGCCGATCTCCTGGAGGAGCTCGGTGCACATCGCGTCGCCCTCGCGGGCCAGCTCGGTGATGAGCGGACCGGTGATGTCGGGGATGCGGCCGCCGACGCGGTCGATGATCCCGTAGGCGACGGGCGACTCGGCGGCGGCCAGTTCGCGGGCCTCGCGGACCAGGGCGTTGCCGGAGCTGTACTGCTCCCAGCAGCCGCGGTTGCCGCACGGGCAGCGGTGCCCGCCGGGCACGACCTGCATGTGGCCGAACTCGCCGGCGACTCCGTACTTGCCCCGCTTGACCTGCCCGTTCTCCAGTATGGCGCCGCCGATGCCGGTGCCCAGGGTGATCATCACCAGGTGGTCCTCGCCGCGGCCGGCACCGAAGCGCCACTCGCCCCAGGCGGCGGTGTTGGCGTCGTTGTCGACCATGACGGGGACGGCGAGGCGGGTGGTCAGGGCGTCGCGCAGCGGCTCGTCGCGCCAGGCCAGGTGGGGGGCGAACAGCACCCGGGAGCGGTCGGCGTCGACCCAGCCGGCCGCCCCGATGCCGACGGCGTGCACGTCGTGGCGGTCGGAGAGGTCCAGCACCAGCTCGGCGATGGTGTCCTCGACGACCTTGGGGCTCTTGGACTTGTCGGGGGTCTCGGCCCGGACCTTCTCCAGGATGTTGCCGTCGGCGTCGACGACGCCTGCCATCACCTTCGTGCCGCCGATGTCGATGCCGACCGTGGGCACGCGCGGCGCCGAGGCGTACGAGCGCCGCTCGCGGGTGGCGACGGTCCTGAGCACCGTCGCCCTGGCGGTGCCCCGGTGCGCCCGTTCGCGGTAGGTACTCATCGGGTCGATTGTGCCTTACCCCTCGCCGTCGCCCGGTCCCGGCGCCGGGGTGCGGGCCAGTTCGTGACCGAGCTGTTCCAGTTCGCTGCCGCCGGCCATCTGCCGGGTCAGCTCGTCCAGGGTGATCCGGTCGCGGGTGTGGCTGCCGGCCATGGTGCCGCGCTTGAGCAGGACGAACCGGTCGCCGACGAGGTGGGCGTGGTGGGGGTTGTGGGTGATCAGGACGACGCCCAGGCCCCGGTCGCGGGCGGCGGCGACGTACCGCAGGACCACCCCGGCCTGCTTGACGCCCAGCGCGGCGGTCGGCTCGTCCAGGACGAGCACCCGGGCGCCGAAGTGGACGGCGCGGGCGATGGCCACCGACTGGCGCTCGCCGCCGGAGAGGGTGCCGATGGGCTGGTCGACGTCGCGCAGGTCGATGCCCATGCGCAGCAGCGCCTCGCGGGTGGTGCGGCGCATGGCGGCGGTGTCCAGGCGGCGCAGGGGGCCGCGGCCGCGGACGGGCTCGGAACCGAGGAAGAAGTTCCGCCACACCGGCATCAGCGGGACGACGGCCAGGTCCTGGTAGACGGTGGCGATGCCCCGGTCCAGGGCCTGGCGGGGCGAGGTGAGGCGGACCTCCTCGCCGTCGATGCGGAAGGTGCCGCCGTCGTGCTGGTGCAGACCGGAGACGATCTTGATGAGCGTGGACTTGCCGGCGCCGTTGTCGCCCAGCACGCAGGTGATCTCCCCGGCGCGGACGGTGAGGGAGACCCCGTCGAGGGCGCGGACGGTGCCGTAGTCCTTGCCGACGTCCTCCAGTTCGACCAGCGGGGGTGCCGCGCCGGCCGCGTCCGGTGCGGTCCGCCGCGCCCCGGGGGCCCCGCCGGGCCGCGCCTCGCCGGTCGTCCGGTCGTCCCTGGTCATGCCGGTGCCTCCGCCCTCTTGCGGATCCATGCGTTGAGCAGTGTGGCGAGCAGCAGCATCGCTCCGAGGAAGAACTTGAACCAGTCCGGGTTCCACTGGGCGTAGACGATGCCCTTGCTGGTCATGCCGAAGATCAGCGCGCCGACGGCGGCACCGGCCGCCGAGCCGTGCCCGCCGGTGAGCAGGCAGCCGCCGATGACGGCGGCGGCGATGTAGATCAGCTCGTTGCCCACGCCCTCGCCGGACTGCACGACGTCGTAGTTGAACAGCAGGTGCTGGCCGGAGATCCAGGCGGCCAGGGCCACGCCCGTGTAGAGGCCGATGCGGACCCGGTCCACGGGGACGCCCACGGCGCGGGCGGCGTCGGCGTTGCCGCCGACGGCGTAGATCCAGTTGCCCGCCCTGGTGCGCAGCAGGATCCAGGTGGCCGCGGCGATCAGCGCGAGCCACCACACGACGGTGATCTGGAGCCGGACGCCGCCGAGGTCCAGGTGGGAGGCGAAGACCGCGCGGGCGGCGGGGAAGCCCTCCATGTCGCCGACGGCCTTGGTGGAGACGGTCTCGCTGATCAGCTTGGTCAGGCCCAGGTTGAGGCCGGTGAGCATCAGGAAGGTGCCCAGGGTGATGATGAAGCTCGGCAGCCGGGTGCGGGTGAGCATCCAGCCGTTGAAGAAGCCGATGGCGAGGGTGACCAGCAAGGACACCGCCACGCCCACCCACACGTTGGCCGTCATCTGGTAGCTGAACATCGAGGACACCAGGGCGGAGCTGGTGACCATGACGCCCGCCGAGAGGTCGAACTCGCCGCCGATCATCAGCAGGGCCACGGGGACGGCCATGATGCCGATGGTGGAGGAGGCGTACAGGACGGTGGAGAGGCTGGAGGCGCGCAGGAAGCTGTCGGCGGCCACGGCGAAGAAGGCGAACACGGCGACGGCACCGACCAGCGCGCCCAGCTCGGGCCGGATGAGCAGGCGCCGCGCGACCGGGCCGCGGGCGGCGGTCCGCTTCGACAGGGCGGCGGGGGTGGCGGTCATCGGGTCCCCCGGTCCGTGTACTTCTCCAGGTCCGCGGCGTCGTCCCCGGTGACCAGCTGCGGGCCGGTGAGGACCGGCTGCCCGCCGCCGAGCATGTTGCCGTTGTACAGGTGGAGCCAGAGCAGGTCGACGGCCTCGTACCCCTGGAGGTAGGGCTGCTGGTCGACGGCGAAGCCGATGCTGCCGTCCTTCAGGCCGCGGGCGACCTGGGCGTTGAGGTCGAAGGTGTCGACCTCGGCGTCGCTGCCGGCCTGCTTCACCGCCTTGGCCGCGGTGGGGGCGAAGGGCGCGCCGAGGGTGACGACGGCGTCCACGTCCGGGTCGGACTGGATCCTGGCCTCGATGGAGGACTCCACACCGGGCATGTTGGTGCCGTCCACGTAGAGGTTCTCCACCTCGCCGCCGAAGCCCTTGCGCACTCCGGCGCAGCGCTCCTCGTGGCCGACGTTGCCCTGCTCGTGCAGGACGCACAGGGCCTTGGAGTGGCCGCGCGCCTCCAGCTCCCGTCCGACGGCCTCGCCGGCGACGGTCTCGTCCTGCCCTATGTGCGCCAGGGCGCCGAGCCCGGCCGACCGGTCCTGGCCCGAGTTGATGGTGACCACCGGGATCCCGGCCTTCACGGCCCTGCGCACCGCCGCCTCCATGGCCTCGGGCTTGGCCAGGGTGACGATCAGGCCGTCCACCTTCTGGTCGACGGCGGTCTGGACGAGCTGGGCCTGGCGGCCGGCCTCCTCGTCGTGGGAGTAGAGGAACTCCACGTTGTCCTTGGCGGCGGCCTGCTCCGCGCCGCTTTGGACGATGTCCCAGTAGGTGTCGCCGTCCCCGGAGTGGGTGACCATGGCGATCGTCCAGCGGGGGGTGTCCACCGCGGGCCGCCCGCCGGCGCGCTCGCGCTCCTCCTCGGCCCGCTTGCCGCCGGTGCTGCTGCACGCGGCCAGCACCAGGACGAGGGCCGCCGCCAGCACCGCGCCCGTCCTGCGCACACCCCTCCGTATGCCCGTGCGGGTTCCTCCTGACGTGACCACGCGGTATCCGCCCTCTCACCGACGACTGCCCTGCTTCATGCGTCCGGGGCGCGGATGTGTTCCGGCCCCGGACGCACAAGTATCCGTCACCGCAGCTCGCGGAGGTATCAGGGGTGCCGAGTGGGATTCCGGTACGGGTCCGGGACGGAGGGGGCGGCCGGGTCAGAAGCGGACCGGCAGGCGCTGGGGGCCGCGGATGAGCATCCCCTGCCGCCAGGTGAGGGCCGCGGGGTGCGCGTCCAGGGCGAGGTGGGGCAGCCGCTCCAGGAGGGCGGTGACGGCGATCCGGCCCTCCAGCCGGGCCAGCGGGGCGCCCAGGCAGTGGTGGACGCCGTGCCCGAAGGCGAGGTGCCCGCGCGCGTCGCGGCGGATGTCGAAGCGGTCCGGCTCCGGGAAGCGGGACGGGTCGCGGTCGGCGTCGGCCAGGACGGCCAGCACCAGCTCCCCGCCGCCGGGGATCACCGTCCCGCCGATCTCCAGGGGCTCGGTGGTGAAGCGGTGGGTGGGGGTCTCGACCGGGCCGTCGTAGCGCAGCATCTCCTCGACGGCCCCCTCGGCCAGGGAGGGGTCCGAGCGCAGCAGCTCCATCTGGTCGGGGTGGGTGAGCAGGGCGAGGGTGCCGTTGGCGATGAGGTTGACGGTGGTCTCGTGGCCGGCGACGAGCAGCAGCCAGGCCATGCCGAGCAGCTCCTCGGCCGACAGCCGGTCCCCGTCCTCGTCGGCGGTGTGCAGCAGGGCGCTCACCAGGTCCTCGCCCGGCTCCCTGCGCTTGTGCTCCAGCAGCCCGACGAGGTACTCGGTGGCGGCGTTCCGGGCCGTCGCCTTCTCGCCCATGGGGGCGTCGCCGACGACGGTGGCCGTCCAGGCGCGGAAGGCGTCCTGGTCCAGGAAGGGCACGCCCAGCAGCTCGCAGATGACCGTGATGGGCAGCGGGAAGGCGTAGGCGTCGATCAGATCGGCCCGCCGCCCGGGGGCGCGGAGCATCCCGTCCAGCAGGCCGTCGGCGATCTCCCTCACCCGGGGCGCCAGGGACTCCACCCGGCGCGCGGTGAACGCGCGGGCGACCAGCTTGCGCAGCCGCGTGTGGTCCGGCGGGTCGGTGCTGAGCATGCTGAGCCCGGACGCCACCGACTCCATGCCCAGGGCGGGCGAGGCGTTCGCCCACTGTTTGGACAGCCGCCGGTCGGCCAGGGCCGCCCGCGCCTCCTCGTACCCGACGACCAGCCACGCCACGGGCCCCTCGGGGAGGCGCACCCGGTGGACCGGGCCGCGGGCGCGCAGCTCGGCGTAGAACGGGTAGGGGTCGCGGACGAAGCCCTCGCCCAGGGCCGCCAGGTCGATGGGCTCGGGCCCGTCGGCGGAGGCACCGGGCGGAGCGCCGGCCGCTCCGTCCGTCGGCTCGCTCTCCAGTGCGCTGGTGCTCATCGCCACGCCTCCCCATCGCGTCGCCGGGCCGTCACCGGCCGATCCTAGGTGCCGGGCCGCGCCCGGGACAGGGCGCCCCGCGCGGACAGCGCGGAGCAACGCCCGTCCGCAGGGCGGGAGTTGCGCCGGGTTCCGGCAGATCCGCCGGAACCCCGCGGGCCTGGCCGACATCCGCCCGGCTCGCGCGGACCGGGCCGCGCACCGGCGGACGCGCCGCACCCCCGTGGTGCGCGCCGGCGCGCCGTCCGCGGCGGACCGCTCAGCCCGGCGGACCGCCGAACAGCTCCACGGCCTTGCGCACCTCGGCCAGCGCCCCGGCGAGCGCGCTCACCGAACCGATCGCTCCGGCAATCAGCAGCAACGATCCGCGCAGCCGGGATATCTCCGGAACGCCCGCCCGGGCCATCGCGTCCACGGCGGCCAGCTCCTCCTCGGCTATCTGCCGGTCGGCCAGCTTCGCACGGTGGCCCGCGAGTTCGCGGCGCAAGCGGGTGACGGCCCGCTGCAGCCCGATGATCCGGGGATCCTCCTGGCCGTGGACGACCGTACGGCGTCCTGTGGCTTCCTTTCGCAACGCAGCTCCCCCCACACGGATGCTGTGCCGGTGTCGTTTCCGCCTTGGTTCCCGCCGTCGTTCCGGCCCCCGCCGCCTCCCCACCGGCCGCCCGTCTCCACCGGGCCGCCGCGGCGGACTCCCCTTCCGGCGCCGTGCGGCGGGAAGCGGTCCGCACAGTAAACGCCACTCTCCGCACCGTGCGCTACACAGAGGGCGAAACTCAGGGCGGGATTCAGGCCATTCGAACCGGCGTTCCCGGAGCCTCCACCGCGGGGACGGGACCCCCGTGGCGGCGCGTGCGGGGCTCCGCTCCGCCCCCGCCTTCCCCTCCCGCCGTCCGCGTCGCCGCCGCCGGCCCGGCCGGACCGGTGGCGGCGACGGAACGGAGGCGCTGATTCCGAGAATGACCGGAAGTTGATCCTCCGGGCATGCCGGAGGGTGCGGACCCGAGCCTCGCCCGGCCGGGCCTCCACCGCTCCCCCACCGCTCCTCCGAAGCCCTCCGGGCCCTCCTGCGGCGGACGCCCGGCTCACTCCGCCCCGGCGCGCCGGGCGAGCCGCCGGGCCTGCTCGCGGGCCCGGCGCGCCACGCCCTCCTCGTCCACGCCGACCAGCCTGCCGTCCTCCACCACCGGGCGGCCGCCCACCAGCGACAGCGCCACGGGGGCCGGCGGGCCCAGCACCAGAGCCGCCACCGGGTCGGCGATCGTGGAGTGGCCCAGCCCGTCGAGCCGCCACAGCACCAGGTCGGCGAGCCCGCCCGGCTCCAGCGAGCCGATCTCCCCGGCGCGGCCCAGCACCCGCGCGCCCTCGCGGGTGCCCATGCGCAGCGCCCGGCGGACCGTCAGGGCCTGCTGGCGGCGCGGTCCGAGCCGGGCCACCAGCAGGGCGTTGCGCAGCTCGGTCCGCAGGTCCCCGGCCTCGTTGGAGGCGGCGCCGTCCACTCCGAGCCCCACCGGCACGCCGGCCTCCAGCAGACCGGGGACCGGAGCGCGCCCGGCGCCCAGCCGGGCGTTGGAGGAGGGGCAGTGGGCCACGCCCGTCCCGGTGCGGGCGAAGGCGGCGACGCCCGGGCCGTCCAGGTGGACGCAGTGCGCCATCCACACGTCCTCGCCCAGCCACCCGGCGGACTCGAAGTACTCGACGGGGCCCATCCCGAACCGCTCCCGGCAGATCCCCTCCTCGTCCGCCGTCTCCAGGCCGTGGGTGTGCAGCCGCACCCCCCGGCGGCGGGCCAGCGCGGCGGCCTCCCTCATCAGTTCGCCGGAGACGGCGAAGGGCGCGGAGGGGGCGACCGCCACCTGGAGCATCGACCCGAAGGAGGGGTCGTGGTAGGCGTCGATCGCCCGCTCGGTGCCCTCCAGCGCCTCGTCGGTGGACTCCACCGCCGCGTCCGGCGGCAGACCGCCGCGGGACTCCCCCAGGTCCATCGAGCCGCGCGCGGCGGTCAGGCGCAGGCCCACCTCCCCCGCGGCCCGGACCACGGCCCCCAGCACGTCGCCGGAGCCGCGCGGGAACATGTAGTGGTGGTCGGCGGCGCACGTCACCCCGCCCAGGGCCAGCGCCGCCAGGGAGGCCCCGGCGGCGGCGTGCACCATGTCCTCGTCCAGGTGGACCCAGACCGGGTAGAGGACGGACAGCCAGCCGGCCAGGTCGCCGTCCAGGGCCCATCCGCGCGTGAGCCACTGGTGGACGTGGTGGTGGGTGTTGACCAGGCCCGGGGTGAGCAGGTGGCCGGTGCCGTCCACCCGCCGGACCACGTCCCGCAGACCGGCCGGCGCGGGGCCGGCCCCCACCGACTCGATCGTCTCCCCCGCCACGACGACGTGGCCCCGGGCGTACTCGGTGCCGTCCGCGTCCACGGTGGCGACGGCGCAGTTCTCGATGACGGTGCGGGCGGCGGACGGAGCGGCCATGGGCGGTGTCGTCCCCTCTCGGTGCTCGGCGGTGCGGCGGGCGGGCCGGACGCGGCCGTCCCCCTTCCGGATGCCCGCGGGGGCATCCGGTCCGGGGGCCGGGTCCGGCCTCCCCTGCGGGTGCCCGCCGGCGGCGCGTCCATCTCCCGCCCGGCCCGGCCCGCCCGCCGCACCTCCCCGCCCGGGACGGTCAGCGGCCCCGCTCGCGGTACTCGGTTCCCGCCTCGCCCCCGCCGTCCGTGCCGGCGGCGGCGCGCGCCGCGTGCTCGCGCAGCACGACGCGGCGGATCTTGCCGGAGACGGTCTTGGGCAGCTCCGCGAACTCGATCACCCGGATCCGCTTGTAGGGCGCCAGGACGGCCCGCGAGTGCGCGAAGATCGCCTCCGCCGCCTCCGGCCCCGGCTGCCACCCGTCGGCGAGAACCACGTAGGCCTTGGGCACGGCCAGCCGCACCGGGTCGGGCGAGGGCACGACGGCGGCCTCGGCCACGGCCTCGTGCTCCAGCAGGGCGCTCTCCAGCTCGAACGGCGAGATCTTGTAGTCCGACGCCTTGAAGACGTCGTCGGCGCGCCCGACGTAGGTGAGCCGGCCGTCCGCGTCGCGCGCGCCGATGTCGCCGGTGCGGTAGTAGCCGCCCGCCATCACCTCGGCGGTGCGCTCGGGGTCGCCGTGGTAGCCGGCCATCAGCGCCGCGGGCCGGTGGGCGAGGTCGAGGCAGATCTCGCCCTCGTCCACACCCGCCTCACCGGTCACCGGGTCCACCAGTTCCACGGTGTAGCCGGGGGCGGGC
Source organism: Streptomyces desertarenae (assembly GCF_042681365.1). NCBI lineage: Bacteria > Bacillati > Actinomycetota > Actinomycetes > Kitasatosporales > Streptomycetaceae > Streptomyces > Streptomyces desertarenae. Next base: position 310,419 of record NZ_JBHUFU010000007.1, read on the forward strand.
AGGCCCATGGAGCCGGGCTTCAGCGGCTGCCCGGGGAAGTTGCCGATCTGGAGGGTGGTCTCGGTCTGGCCGAACCCGTCCCGGACGGTCACGCCCCACGCCTCGCGCACCCGCTCGACGACCTCCGGGTTGAGGGGCTCGCCGGCGGCCACGGCCTCGCGCGGCGGGGTGCGCAGCTGCGTCAGGTCCGCCTGGATGAGCATGCGCCACACCGTCGGCGGGGCGCAGAAGGTGTCCACGCCCACCCGGTCCATCTCCGCCATCAGCCGGGCGGCGTCGAAGCGGGTGTAGTTGTGCACGAAGACCGTGGCCTCGGCCGACCAGGGCGCGAAGAAGCTGCTCCAGGCGTGCTTGGCCCAGCCCGGCGAGGAGATGTTGAGGTGGACGTCGCCCGGCCGGAGGCCGATCCAGTACATCGTCGACAGGTGCCCGACCGGGTACGAGGCGTGGGTGTGCTCGACGAGCTTGGGCCGGGCGGTGGTGCCGGAGGTGAAGTAGAGCAGCAGGGTGTCGTCGGCACGGGTCGGCCCGTCCGGCTCGAACTCCGCCGACGCGCCGTGGGCCTCGGCGTACTCCAGCCAGCCCGGTGCCGCACCGCCGGTCCCCCCGACGGCCGTGCGGGTGTAGTCGCCGGGCACGCCGTCGAACTTGGGGGCGTCGGCGGCCCGTGCGACCACGTGCGCGGCCCGGCCCCGCTCGATGCGGTCGGCCAGGTCGGCGGGGCCCAGCAGCGGGGTGGCGGGGATGACGACGGCCCGCAGCTTCATCGCGGCCAGCAGCGTCTCCCACAGCTCGACCTGGTTGCCCAGCATCACCAGGATCCGGTCGCCCGCGCGCACCCCCAGCTCCCGCAGCCGGTTGGCGACGCGGTTGGAGCGGACGCGCATCTCCTCGAAGGAGACGGCCAGTTCGGTGCCGTCCTCCTCGACGATGCGCAGGGCGGTGCGGCCGTTGCCCTCCGCGATCCGGTCGAACCAGTCCAGGGCCCAGTTGAAGTGCTCGAGCGCGGGCCAGCGGAACTCCGCGCGCGCCGCGGCGGGGTCCTCGCGGTGCCGCAGCAGGACGTCGCGCGCGGCGCGGAAGGCCTCGGCCGGGGCCGGGGCCGGGGCCGCAGTCGCTTCCTCAGGGGCGGGTGCCGTCATGCGTCCTCCTCGCCGCCCGGAACCGCACCCCGTCGTACGGTCCCGCGCGACCTTGTGTGGTGTCTGCACCGATCCCATCACTGCGGAGGCCGGGCGGGGAAGGGCCCGGACGGACGGGAACGGATCTTCCTCCGCCCGGGAGGCGGGCGCACACGCCCGGCCGGCGTCCGGGGCGCGGGGCGCGGGGCCGGGCAGCCGCGGGCGGTGACGGCGGAGCGCCGGAGGCCGGTCCGCACGATCCCGCGCCGCTCGATCCGCCGGGGGTCCTCGGGGCCGGAGCCGGCGGGGCGGCTCCCCGCCGCGGCCGGCGGGAAGCGGCCGCCGGCCGCGCACCCCGGTCTTGTAGATTCGAACAAGGCCCGGGGTGCGCCCCGGCACCCCACACGAGCGGTACGAGAGATCGGCGGACGACGAGAATGCGGTTGCGCGCGCTGCTGGAGACGGGTTCCCTCGGTCTGCGCCTGCTGAGCGGCGCGGACGAGCTGGACCGGCCGGTGCGGGGCGTGATGACCACCGACCTGCGCGACCCCAGCCGCTACCTGTCGGGCGGCGAACTGGTCCTCACCGGACTGGCCTGGCGGCGCTCCCCCGAGGACTCCGAACCGTTCGTGCGCATCCTCACCTCCGCCGGGGTGGCCGGGCTGGCGGCCGGCGAGGCGGAGCTGGGACCGGTCCCCGACGACCTGGTGTCGGCCTGCGCGCGGCACCGGCTGCCGCTGTTCTCGGTGGACGAGGACGTCGCCTTCGCCACCATCACCGAGCACGTGGTGCGGCAGGTCTCCGGCGAGCGCGCCGGAGACCTGGCCGCCGTGGTGGAGCGGCACCGCCGGCTGATGTCCTCCGGTCCGGCGGGCGGGGGCCCGGACGTGGTGCTCGACCTGCTCGGCACCGACCTGGACCTGCGGGCGTGGGTGCTGTCCTCCACCGGCCGCCCGGTCGCCGGGCCGGGGGTGGGCCGGCTGTCCGCCGCGGTGCGCACCGCGCTGGCCGGGGAGTTCCTGGCGGCGGCACGGGCCGGACGCGGCGGACCGCACCGCGTGGCGGCGGAGGGGACCGTCTACTCGCTGTTCCCGGTGCCGTCCGGCCCGGAGGACGGCACCGGCGGGCGGGACCCGCGGCGTGCCGTGCTGTCGGCGCTGCCGGGCTGGTTGCTGGCCGTGGAGGCCGACGCGGGCGACTGGCCGGCCGAGCGGCTGGACCTGCTGCACGGCGTCACCCAGCTGATCGCGGTCGAACGCGACCGCCGCGACGCCTCCCGCACGGTGGCGCGCCGGCTCGCCCAGGAGGTGCTGGAGCTGGTCCGCACCGGGGCCCCGGCGGCGGAGATCGCCGCCCGGCTGCGCGTCACCGCTCCCGTGCTGCTGCCCGGACCGGGGACCGCGCCGCTGTGGCAGGTGGTCGTCGCCCGCCTGGAGTGGGAGGACGACCGGGACGGCGCCGGGGCCGAGCGGGCCCGGGCCGCCGGAGCCCTGCTGGAGGAGGCGCTGGCCGGTCCCGGCGGGCCGGGGGGCGGCGGGCGGGAGCAGCCGTCGGACCGGATCGCGGTGGCGGCGGTGGACGGCGAGGCCGTGGCGCTCGTCCCGCTCCCGGCCGGGGCCGGGAGCGGCGGCTCCGGCTCCGAGGGGGCGGACGCCGGGGACGGGACGGAGGGAGCGGACGGAGCGGAGGAGACGGGGGGCGACGGGACCGCCGGGGACGCCGCGCTGGACGCCGCCGCCCTGCTGCGCTTCCTGCGCGCCCCGCTGGAGCGGGGGCTGGGCGGCGACGGGGGCGCCGGCGGCCCGGAGGACGGCACCGGCGGACGGCTGACCCTGGGTGTCAGCGCCCCCGTCCACTCCGCCGAGGGGCTGCACGGCGCCCTGGAGGAGGCGCGTCACGCCCGGCGCGTGGCCGCCGCCCGGCCGGGGCGGGTGTGCGCGGCGGGCCATGACGAGCTGGCCTCCCACGTGCTGCTGCTGCCGTTCGTCCCCGACGACGTGCGCCGCGCCTTCACCGCCCGGCTGCTGGACCCGCTGCGCGCCTACGACCGCCGCCACCGGGCCGAGCTGGTCCCCACCCTGGAGGCGTTCCTGGACTGCGACGGTTCCTGGACGCGCTGCGCGGCCCGCCTCCACCTGCACGTCAACACGCTGCGCTACCGGGTGGGCCGCATCGAGCAGCTGACGGGCCGGGACCTGTCCCGGCTGGAGGACAAGGTGGACTTCTTCCTGGCCCTGCGGATGGGCTGACCGCCGCCGTCCCGGCCCCGGACCTACCCTGGGGGTGTGTACGCGCGCAGGCGTCGCCGCTACTTCGCGCTGATGGGGCTCTGCCTGCTCCTGTTCGTCGGCGCCGGGGCCTTCGTGCGCCTGTGGTCGGTGCCGCTGGCGATCGGGATGTGCCTGGTGGCCATGGTCATCCCGCCGGTCGCGGCGGTCGTCGCCAACCGCCGCGAGCCGGACGACCGCCGGTGGGACGAGGACGACCGCCGGTGGGGCGGGAGCGGCCCGCGGTAGGCGGCCCGCACCGGGCGCCCCCCCGCCGGGCGGCCCGCGGCGGGGGCGGGCCCGTCTCCCGCCTCCCCGCCCGCGCCCCGCGCGTCGTCAGCCGTCCCGGTCTCCGCTCCCCGCGCCCGGCATCACCCGCAGCAGGGCCCCGCCGGGCGCGGTGAGCTCCTCCCAGGTGCCCTCCGCCGCGATCCGCCCGCCCTCCAGGACCGCGACGCGGTCGGCGCGGCGGACGGTGGCGGCCCGGTGGGCGATCGCCAGGGTGGCCCGGTGCGGGGCGTCCCGCGCCAGGGCCGCGGCCAGTTCGGCGTCGGAGGCGGTGTCCAGGTGCGCGGTGGTCTCGTCCAGCACCAGCACCCGGGGGCGGGCCAGCAGGGCGCGGGCCAGGGCCACCCGGGCGCGCTGGCCGCCGGAGAGGGTGGCGCCGCGCTCCCCGACGAGGGTCTCCATGCCGTCGGGCAGGGCGGCGGCGATCCGGTCCACCCCGCAGGTGCGGGCGGCCTCCGCCACCTCGGCGTCGGAGGCGCCGGGCGCGGCCAGCCGGAGGTTGTCGGCGAGGGTGCCGTGGAAGAGGGGGGCGTCCTGGCCGACGACGGCGACGGTGCGCCGCAGCTCGGCGTCGCCGACCTCGCGGAGGTCCAGCGGCGGCCCCCCGGCGGGCAGGAGTTCGACCGCGCCCCCGGAGGGGTCCCAGAAGCGGGCCAGCAGGTGGGCGCAGGTGGACTTGCCCGCTCCCGAGGCACCCGCCAGGGCGGTGGTGCGCCCGGCCGGGACGGTCAGGTCGACGCCGTCGAGGACGGGCGCGCCGCCGTAGTCGAAACGGACTCCCCTCATCCGTATCCCGAGGGGGCCGTCGGGCACCGGGCGCGGGGCGGACGGCGGCGGGGCGAGGGCCGGAGCCCCGATCGCCGCGCCCACCCGGGCGGCGGCGGCCCGCAGCCCTCCCGCGCGCCCCAGCGCGGCGGCCGCTTCGGCGACCGGCGCCAGGACGCCCAGTGCCAGGGCCACCGCCGCCGGCGCCCAGGCGCCGGTCAGCCGCCCGGCCCCGGCGGACCAGGCGGCCACCGCGACGGTGGCGACCACGGCCGCCGTCACCAGCGCCTCCCGCACCGCCGCCGCGGCCGCCTCCCAGGACGCCTCGGCGCGCTGCGCGGCGCCCAGGGTCCGGCCGCGCTCCGCCAGCCGGGCGCGCCGGCGGTCCAGTGCCCCGAAGGCCAGCAGTTCGCGCAGTCCGTCCACCGTCTCCACGGCCTCCGCCGACAGCCGTGCCGCCTCCCGCCGGGTGCGCGCCCCGCGCTCGGCCCGCACCCGCAGGTCGGCCGGGGGGAGCAGCACCAGCGCGGCGGCCGCGGGGACGACCACGGCCGCCAGCCACGGCTCCACGGCCGCCAGGAGGGCCGTTCCGGCGGCCAGGACGGTGCCGGAGGCCAGGACGGTGGCGGCGGTGTGGGCGTACAGGAACTCCAGCGCCTCCACGTCGGCCATCGCCGTGGCCGCCAGGTCGCCGCTGCGGCGTCCGGCGATCCGCGCGGGCGCGCTGCGGGCCAGGCCGTCGAGGACGCGGACCCGCAGCGCGGCCAGCACCCGGTAGGCCAGGTCGTGGGAGAGGTCCATCTCGCGCCAGGTGGCCACCGCCCGCACCAGCACCAGGGCGGCCAGGGCGGCCACCGCGGCCGGGTGCGGGGCGGCCCGCTCCAGCACGGCGGTGCCGGTGGTGTGCGCGGCCAGGGTGACCAGAGCGACCAGGGCCGCGTGGTCGGCCACGGCCGCCGCGCAGGTGCGCAGGGCCATGGCCCGGTGCCCGGCGAGGGCGGGCAGCAGGGCGCGCAGGGCGCCGCGGGGCGGGGCGGCGCCGGGGGGCCGGCAGGCGGCCGGCACGCTCGCCGGTGCGCTCGTCGGTGCGCTCGTCGATGCGGTGCTCACGCGGCCCGCCCCCTCTTCCCGTCGCCGGCCGGCCCGTCGGGTCCGGCCGCGGCCGCCGCGGCCGGCGGGCCCTCCGTCGCCCCGGCGGCGACCAGTTCGCCGTACGTCCCGCCCCGGGCCAGCAGTCCGCCGTGGTCGCCGACCGCCTCGACCCGCCCGCCGTCCAGGACGACGATGCGGTCCGCGTGCCGCACCGACCGCAGCCGGTGGGCGACCACCAGCAGCGTGCGGCCGCGCCCGGCGCGCAGCAGTCCCGCGGTGACGGCGGCCTCGCGGCGCTCGTCGACGGCGCTGGTCGCCTCGTCCAGGACGAGGACGGGTGCGTCGGCCAGCAGCGCGCGGGCCAGGGCCAGCCGCTGCCGCTGCCCGCCCGAGAGGGTGGCGCCGCGCTCGCCGAGGACCGTGGCGTACCCGTCGGGCAGGGCCGCGATCTCCTCGTGGACGCCCGCGGCCCGCGCCGCGCCCTCCAGCTCCGCGTCGCTCGCGTCCGGACGGGCCAGCCGCAGGTTCTCGGCGACGCTCGCGGGGAAAAGGTAGGTCTCCTGCGAGACGACCGCGATGCCGCGCCGCAGCGCCTCCAGCGCGTGGTCGGTGGTGGGCACGCCGTCGAGGGTGATCCGGCCCCGGTCCGGGTCGCGGTGCCGCAGCAGCAGCGCCAGCAGCGTGGACTTGCCCGCGCCGGACGGGCCGACGACGGCCGTGGTGCGTCCGGCCTCGGCGGTGAAGGTCACCCCCCGCAGGGCGGGCCGGGCGGCGCCGGGGTGGGTCAGGTGGACGTCCTCGAAGCGGATCTCGGGCGGCCCCGGCCACGCGGGCGCGTGCGACCCGCCGGCGACCGGCGGCCGCGCGGTGCGCAGGGCGGCGATGCCGTCGGCCGCCGAGACCCCGAGGTAGCCGGCGTGCCACTCCCGGGCCAGGTCGCGCACCGGCCGGAAGCACTCCGAGGCGAGCAGGAGCACCAGGTAGGTGCCGGTGGCGGTGGTGCGTCCGGAGGCGGCCGAGGCGCAGGCCAGCAGGGCGGCGGCGACCGTGCCGCCCTGGACGGCGAGGTCGGTCAGGGCGGTGTCCACCAGCGACACCCGCAGTTTGGCGACCGTGGCCCGGTGCAGGGCGGCCGACCGCCGCTCCAGGCGTGCCCGGACCCGCCCCACGGCACCGGCCGCGCGCAGCGCGGGCATGCCCTGGAGGGCCTCCAGGTAGTCGGCGCCCAGGGCCTCGTAGGTGTCCCAGTGCTCGGTGCCGCGCCGGGCCAGCAGCCGGTCCCACCAGCGCGGCACCAGCAGCGCGAGCAGCAGGGCGGGCACCAGCGCGGCCACGGCGTACGGTTCGACGGCCGCGACGGCGGCCAGCAGCGGCAGGGGCAGCAGGCAGGTGGCGGCCAGCTGGGGCAGGTAGCGCGAGACGTAGGCGTCCACGCCCTCCACCCCGTCCACCACCGTGGCCCGCACCCCGCCCGCCCGGGCGGAGGCGAGGTGGGCCGGTCCCAGCCGCCCGAGGTGCTCCAGCAGCGCGTCGCGCAGCTCCACGCGCACCAGTGCCCCGGCCCGGGTGGCGGTGCGCCGCTGCCACCACCCCAGTACCGCGCGCACCGCGACGGTGCCCAGGACGGCGGCCAGCAGCGGTGCCACCCCGTCCGCCGCGCCCCGTGCGAGGGCGGCCAGGGCGTGGGCGAGCAGGACGGCCTGCGCCAGGTGGCAGGCGGCGACGGCGACGAGCAGGGCGGTGGCGCCCGCCAGCGGGCCCCGCGCGGGGCGGGCGGCGGCGAGCAGTTCCCGGTGGAGCATCATGCCCGTTCCCCCTCCCGCCCGTCCGACTCGGCGCCCCCGGAGCCGGACAGCGCCAGCCCGTGCACCACCCGGTCCCGGCCGGGCGGCCCCCCGAGCGCGGCGCCGAGGTCCGCGCCCTGCCACGAGCCGACGGGCCGCGAGCGCAGCCCGAGCCGGGTGGCGACGGCCTGGGCCGTCCCGACGGCGTACCCGGCGGCCAGGTGCGCGGTCCGCACCCGGCGCGGCGGGGCTCCCGCGGGGCAGCCGCGGGCGAGCAGGACGGCTCCGGCCCCGGCGATCCAGCCCTGGCGGGCGGCCCAGGCGGCGAGGGTGGGGCGGGCCTCCCCCGCGGCCAGCCGCCGCAGGCCGCCGGTCCCGCCGGGCCGCGGGGCGGGTTCCAGCAGTCCGGGCCGGGGGCCGCCGACGGCCGCGCACCACGCCAGACCGCCGGGGCCGGAGCCGGCGCCGGCGGCCGCGGCGAGGACGGTCGCCAGCGCGGTGCCGTCCACGGCGTCCGCCAGGGGCGGAGCGGCGCTGCGCCGGGCCGGCAGGTCGCGGGCGGAGGGGGCGGGCCGGGCCGGGGGCGGCGTCCACCAGCCCCCTTCGGCCGGCGCGTCCGGCGACGGGGCGGTGAGCGCCCGCAGGACGGCGCCGGCGTCCTCGCCGTCGAGGGGCCAGGGGCCGCCGGCGGCCCCGGCCGCCCAGCGCCGCAGGTCGTCCGGCCGGGGGCGGGTGCCGGGCGGTGCCAGCCGCACCGCGAGCAGGGGGTGCTCGTCCTCCTCCCGGCCGGGGCGGTCCAGGCCGGCCGCGGCGGCCAGGAGCGGTCCGGCCGCGTCCGGGGCGACGGCCGCGTCCACCTCCCCGCCCCGGCCGTCCGCTCCGGTGGCCCGGGCGGCCAGGACGAGCGACGCCGCCGCGTGCCCGGCGTCCAGCAGGAGCAGCGGAACGGCCCGGTGGCCGTAGTGGGCGGCGGTCCGCCGCGGGGTGACGGCCAGGACGGCGACCGCGCCGGCCGGTGCGTCGCCGGGTGCCGGGCCGCGGGCGTGCACCCGGTGGGTGAGGGGGTCGTAGGCGTAGCGGCCGGGCGGCAGGGGGCAGCCGGGCCCGACCAGGAGGTGGGCGCCGACGGGGTGGCAGCCGCCCGCCGAGGCGTGGGGCCGCAGTCTGCCGCCGTGTCCGCCGCCCCGCCGGCCGGTGCCGGGGGCGGCGGCCAGGGAGAGCCGCAGCACGGCCTCCAGGGCGACCTCCCCGGGGGCGGCCGGCGGGACGGGCAGCGCCGGTCCGGGCCGCTCGGGGACGAGGGGGCCGGGGTCGCGGTCGGGTCCGGGCTCCTCGGCCGAGCGCGCCCGCTCCAGCGCGGCCGCCACCAGCCGGCGCGCGGGCCCGTTCTGTTCTTCCGTCATCTCTTCTCGTGCCTCACATGTGCGGCGGCGGGGCGAGGGTGAAGTCGTCCGGCGCGCCGGGGACCGTGGTGCGCCAGCCGCGGGCGAGCGCGGCCTCGGCGAAGCGGGGGCAGCCGTAGTAGGCGAAGGCGGCGGGCGCGTTGGGAACGAGCCCGGAGACCAGGACGCGCGCCACGCGCAGCGGCGTCTGGGCCACGTCCTCCGTGGTCAGGTCGACGGTGACGGTGCGGTGGCCGCCCTCGCGCAGGCGGGCGTCCAGGTCGGCCCGGCTGCCGGGGGGCACCTCGCCGATGCCGGCGGTGCCCAGCGCCGGGCGGGTGAAGCGCTCGGCCAGCGGCGCCGTGCGGTCGTCCAGCCACACCTGGACGTGCGCCCCCAGGTCGCGCACGGCGGCGAAGTCCGTCCCGCAGTCGTCGAGGTAGCGGCCGTCGGGGCGGTGGTCCAGGTAGAGGCCGCGGGCGAGGAGCCCGGCGTCGATCGCGCGGAACACCCAGCCGTCGGCGTCGGTGAGGCCGAGGGTGAACACCCAGGTGTGGACGGCCTCCAGCACGGCCTTGCGGGCGGCCTCGGCCGGATCGAAGCGGCAGGCGAACCCGGCGGCGTGGATGCCGCGCCGCGGGTCGCGGACAAGCGCCGCCATGCAGGGTGCGAACTCCGAGGGCATCTGCACGATCCACGTCTCCAGGCCGGAGCCGGCCAGGTCGGCGGTGAGCCCGGGGACGCTGTCGGGGTCGATGCCGAGCGCGGGCCCGTCCAGGTGCCACCACAGCTCCAGGGCGTCGCGTTCGACGACCTCCAGCAGGGCGCGCTCGGCGGCGTCGGCCAGGCCCTGGCCGGTGGCGATCCCGGCGTAGTTGAGGTGGTGGGTGCGGGGCAGCGAACGCAGTTCGCCCTGCCGCCAGTTGAGGTGGGTGAGCGACACCGGCGCCCAGCACTCCCGCTCCCCGGCGGCGCCCTCGCCCGCGGTCTCCCGGCCGCGCGTCCACAGCGCGGGGGTGTCGGGGGTGAGGGGGCGGTAGGGGAAGCCGGGGCGGGCGTACTGCCAGTCGGCGTACCGCGGCACGTCGTCGGGCCCGTACAGCCGCAGCCCCCGCTCCGCCAGTTCCCGCGCGGTGGCGCGCAGCGGGGCGCCGGGGTGGCCGGGCGGCGGGACGCGGTTGCCGCAGTAGCGCTCGACCGCCTCGGCGACGGCGGCGGTCCGGGCGCCGTCGGCGTCCCCGAAGGTCGTGCCGAGCGCGACGCGGTCGGCGGGCCAGGCCCCCAGCCGCCGGGCGTCGGAGACCTCGGCGGTCACGGCGGTGTAGCGGGGCGGCGCCCCCTCGGGGTGCTCGACGGGTGCGACCGCGCGGACGATGCCGCACACGGGGTCGACGAGGGCGTCGAGCGGCAGGGGCGGTACCGGGGTGGTCCCGGGGGCGGCGGCCGGGGCGGTCTCGGGGGCCGGGGCCGGGTGCGTCGGGGTGCTCAACGGCAGATCTCCGTAAGGGGGTCGGCGGGGGCCGGACCGGGTTCGGCCGCCGGCAGCAGCAGGACGCTGCCGTCCGGCCGCACGGTCCTGCGGGAGGGGCGCAGCACGGTGGCGGTGACGGGGTCCTCGCCGGTGTGCGGGTTGCGGGCGTGGGCGGGGAAGTGGTGTCCGGCGATCTCCAGCCGCAGCCGGGTCCCGGCGGGCAGCCGCCTGGCCAGGGGGCCGAGGAGGACGCGGACCTCCGCCTCCCGCCCGGGGGCGGTGCGGACGCGCTCGACGCCGGCGGCGAGCGGGGCGGCCGTCCCGCCGGGGGCGAGGGCGACCAGGCGGACGGCCCAGTCGGCGTCGGGGGTGTCGGCGGTGGCGGCCAGCCGCACCACGGCGTCGCCCAGCAGGTCCAGCGGGCGGGGCAGGGGCGGGGAGACCAGCAGGCAGCGGTCGGGGGCGCCGTCGGCGGGGACGGACAGGTCGTCGGAGCGCACCGGGCGCCGCGGATCGGCGGTGAACTCCGCTCCCCGCAGCAGCCGCAGGGCCGCGTCCGCCGGTTCCGGGGCGTCCGGGCCGAGGAAGCGGTACGGGACGCCCCCGTGCGGGGCGGCGAGGGCGTCCGCCGGCAGCCACAGGTCGCTGCCGCCCAGGGCCACCGCCCCGGCACGTCCGGGCGCCAGGCGGCCCGAGACGGCGGCGCGGGCCCAGCGCACGTACAGCCGCCCCAGGTCGGGCCGGTGGGCGGCCGGGGAGGCGTCGGGTCCGGGTCCGGCCGTCAGCCGGTGCCCCCACGGGCCCAGCAGCAGCCGCGCCCGGCCGCCCCAGCGGCGCCACAGCTCCACGGTGTCGGCGGCGAAGGGGTCGTGGGTGCCGCCGACGGCGAGCAGCGGGACCCGTGCCGCCCCGGCTGCGGCGGGGAGGCCGCTCGGGAGCCGGGAGCCGTCCGCTGCGCGCCGGGCCTGCCACACCTCCGGCCAGGAGGGCAGGTCGCGGCCCAGCCGCCGGGGCAGCTCCACCACGGGCAGGTGGCCGAGGAGGTCCGGGTCGCGGCCGAGGGCGCGCGCCAGGGCGTCCTCGTCGCTGTCGCGGCGGTCGCCGTGGGCGGCCCACCATCCGGCGCGGGCCAGCAGCCGTTCGCAGCCGGAGGGTTCCCGGGCGGTCTCGGCGAGGCCGAGGGCGGGCACGGCGGCGATCACCGCGTCGGCGCGCGCCTCCGGGCCGGCGGCGAGGGCGAGTTCCAGGGCGCAGTGGGCGGCGTAGGAGGCGCCGCAGGCGACGAGGGTGCCGTCGCTCCAGGGCTGCCGGCGCACCCAGCGGGCGGTGGCGGCGCCGTCGCGCGCCTCGTGCCGGTAGGGCTGCCACCGCCCCTGCGAGCCGTGCCGGCCGCGGACGTCCTGGGCGGCGGCCGCGAAGCCGTGCCGGGCCCAGGCGCGCAGTTCCGCGTGGTGCCGGCGGCGGCCGTAGGGGGTGCGCAGCAGCACGGCCGGGAAGGGACCGTCGCCGTCGGGCAGGCAGTGGTCGGTGGCCAGCGCGGTGCCGTCGGGCGCGGGGACGAGGGTGGTGCGGACGGTGCGAGCCGGGCGGGCGGGCGGGGCCGTGCGGCCGGGGGAGGTCATGCGGCGTCCCGCGGCGGCGGCAGGGGCGCGACGTCGGGCACGGGCAGGACGGGGTGCTCGGTGACGGTCAGGCCGCGCAGGTCGACCCGGCGCAGCCGGCGCCGCGCGGGCAGCGCTCCGGGGGCGGGCCCCGCGGCGGCCCGGGCGGCGGAGCCGGCGAGGCCGGTGAGACCGGTGAGACCGGTGAGACCGGTGAGGTCGTCGGCGAGCAGCGCGGTGACCAGGGCGGCCGCGGCCGGGGAGGTCAGCCGGTCGTCGCCGGCGACGCCTCCGCCGCTCCAGTAGGCGGCCAGTTCGCGGTGGGCGGGGGTGGCGGCCAGCCGCCGCAGCCGTACGTGGGCGGAGGTGACGTCGCCCGCGGTCAGCGCGGGCGGCTCCACCCAGACCTGCCAGCCCTCCCGGTGGCAGCGCAGCCAGGCGGTGCCGAGGGCGGGCAGCCGGTCGGCGTCGTCCCACAGCCCCGGCGGCACCGGCCCGTCCAGGCACCACACCACGGCTGCGGGCCGCCCGCCGGCGGATCCCGTCCTCCCCGCGTCGGACCGCACCAGGGCGGTGACCTCCTCCGGGGCGGCCGCGCGGGGCTCGGCCCCGGCCTCGCGCAGCCGGTCCGCCAGCGGGGCGGTGAGGAGGCCGTCCCCGAGCAGCCACACGGTGCGGGAGCCCGGGGGGTCCAGGTCCGCAGGACGGCCGTGGTGCTCGGGGACGGTGTATCCGGCGGCGGCGAACGCGCCGAGCAGCGCGCCGAGTCCGGGTACCGCGCGGGCCCCGGTGTCGTCGGGGGCGGGGGCGTCCGCGTCCGCCAGGTGCTCCAGCAGGACCGGCTCGGGCACTTCACCGGTGGCCACGTGCAGGAACTCCCCGTCGGCGGTGCGGACGGCCGGGCCCCGGCCGGGGACGGTCACGACGGCGACGCCGGGGGCGAGCCGGCTGCGGGTCACGGTTCCTCCTGGAGGCGGTGCGGGAGCGGTCGGCGGGGCGGGCCCGCCCGGCCCGGTGGTGGCGGGAACCGGGCGGGCCCTGGGGTGGTGCTTACTCCTCGCCGTCGTCGAAGGGGTTCTCGACGAGGGCGTTGGAGTGGGTGGCCGAGGCGTGGGCGAGCTGGCCCGGGTCGGCGATGGGGGTGAAGACCTTCTCCTGCTCCATGTGCTCCATGACGGAAGCCTCCTGGGGAATCGTCGGATGGTGCGGCATCCGTTCGAACGCCGCACGCACACTCTAATGAAAATGATTATCAGACTCAAGGGTGATCGGATGATCCGGGTAGCAGACCGGCCAGCCGCCCTCGGGATCCCGGCCCACCCGCCCCGCGACGCCCAGCACGTCCGCGAGCAGACCGGGCGTGACGACCTCGGCGGGCGGGCCGTCGGCGGCCACCCGGCCCTCGCGCAGGGCCACCAGCCGCTCGGCGAACCGGGCCGCGTGGGCGAGGTCGTGCAGGACCATCACCACCGTCAGACCCCGCTCCGCGCGCAGCCGGACGACCGTCCGGAGCACCTCCAGCTGGTGGCGCAGGTCGAGGTAGGTGGTGGGCTCGTCCAGCAGCAGGACGCGGGTGTCCTGGGCGAGCGCCATCGCCAGCCGCACCCGCTGCCGCTCGCCGCCGGAGAGGGAGTCGACCGGGCGGTCGGCCCAGCCGGCCACCCCGACGTCGGCCATCGCCCGGCGGCAGACCGCGTCGTCGCCCTCGCGGAGCATGCCGAGCGGGCCGCGGGCCGCGTACCGGCCCTGCCGCACCAGCTGGCGCACCGTCATGCCCGGCACGGCGGGCGCGGACTGGTGGAGCAGCGCCACCCGCCGGGCCACCGCCCGGCGCGGGAGGCGGGCGAGGTCGTCGCCGCCCAGCAGCACCCGGCCGGCCGAGGGGCGCAGCAGCCCCGCGGCCAGCCTCAGCAGCGTGGACTTGCCGCAGCCGTTGAGGCCGACCAGCGCCACCAGCTCCCCCGGCGCGATCCGCAGGTCCACCCCGCGCAGCACCGGCCGTCCGGGGTAGCCGAAGCCGACCCCCTCGACGGCGAGTTCGGCGCCCCCCTCGCCGAGGGGGGCCGGCGGGGACGGCGGCGCCGGCCGCGGCCGGGGGGTGTGCGGGGTTCCGGGGCCGCCCCGGAGTGCGGGATCGGTCATGTCCTTCGTCTCCTTGTTCCGTCGTGCGTCCGCGCCGCCCGCGCGGCACGCTTCGGTGCCCGTGCCTCGGCGCGCCGCGTCGGCCCGCACGCCCACGCCCGGCGTCAGTACGTCCGCCCCGGCGCACGGCGCACCACGAACAGCAGCAGGACGGCGCCCAGGCAGGTGGTGAGCGCGCCGACGGGCAGGGCGAGCCGGTCGGCCCCCAGCACCGCCGCCGCCGGCCGGGAGAGGAGCTGCGCGGCGGCGTCCGCGCCGCAGACCACGGCGGCGCCGGTGAGCGCGGCGCCCGGCAGCGACAGCCGCAGGTCCGCGCCGGTCAGGGCGGTGGCCAGGTGCGGCACCAGCAGCCCGACGAACCCCAGCGCCCCCACGGCCGAGACCGCGCCGGCGGTCAGCGCCACCGCGCAGACCAGGGCGGCCGCGCGGGCCCGTCCGACGGCCAGCCCGGCCGCCGCGGCCTGTTCGTCGCCGCAGCGCAGCAGCGTCAGCGGGGCGGCCAGCAGCCAGGCCGCCGCGCCCCAGGCCAGCGCCCAGGGCCACAGCAGGTGCCAGTGCTCCCACACCCGCCCCTCGGTGGTGCCGACCAGCCACTGCACGACGCTGCCCAGCTCCCCGGGGGCGACGAGCAGGACCATCGCGGTGAGCCCCGACAGGACCGCCGAGACGAGCACGCCGTTCACGGCGGTCGCGGCCGGGTCGCCCCGGTCCTTCCCCGTCAGCAGCCACAGCAGGCCCGCCCCGGCGAAACCGCCCAGGCACGCGGCCGCCACCACGGCGGCGGGCGAGTCCCAGCCCGCCAGCCCGAGCCCGGTCGCGGTCACGGCGCCGAGGACGGCCCCCGGCGTGACGCCGGTGACCTCGGGGCCCGCCAGGGGGTTGCGCAGGGCGGACTGCAGCACCAGTCCGGCCGTCCCCAGGCAGGCCCCGGCGACCAGTGCCACCAGCAGCCGGGGCAGGCGCAGCCGGAGGACGACGTGGCGGGCGGTGGGGTCGCCGCCGCCCGCCAGCACCTCCGCCACCCGGTCGGGCGGCACGGCCCGGCCGGCCAGGAGCGCGGCGCACGCGGCCGCGGCCACCAGCACCAGGAGCAGGGCCAGCCGGAGCACCGGCCGGGCCGCCGGGCGCCGCTCCCCCGCGGGTGCCCCGGCCGCCTCGTGCGGCGCGCTCACCGGACCGCCCCCTTCCCCGACCGCGGCGCGGGCACGGCCGCCCGCGCGCCGCGCGGCGCCTGCGCGGCCGGCGGGGCGCCCGCGGCGCCGGCCGCCCCCGTCCGCCGGCCGGTGCGCAGCAGCACCACGCCCACCGGTACGCCCAGCAGCGCGGTCCAGGCGCCCACCGGGGTCTCGACCGGGGCCAGGGCCAGCCGCGCCGGCAGGTCGGCGCAGACGACGGTCACCGCGCCGAGGGCGGCCGAGGCCGGCAGCCACCGCACCGCGCCGGCGTCCGGCAGCATCCGCCGGGCCAGGTGCGGGGCGAGGAAACCGACCCAGGCGACCGGTCCGCACACCGCCACCACCGGGGCGATCAGCACCACGGCGACGGCCAGCGCGGCCAGCCGGGCCCGGCGCACCCGCACCCCCAGGGCGAGCGCGTCGTCGTCGCCCAGCCGCAGCACGGCGAGCACCGGCGCGCAGACGACCAGCGCGGGGAGTGCGAGCAGCAGCCACGGCCCCAGGCCCGCCACGTCGCCCCAGGTGCGGGCGGACAGGCTGCCCAGCAGGTAGCGGTAGATCAGCTGGAGGTCGAGCTGGTCGGCCATCACCATCAGCACCAGCAGGGCGGCCTGCAGGGCGGCCGCGACGGCCGCCCCGGTGAGCAGCACCGCCGAGGGGCTGCGCCCGAACCCGGCCGCCAGCAGCGTCAGCATGCCGCCGAGTGCCGCTCCGGCCAGTGCGAGCACCGGCTGCAGGAGCGCGGGCACGGCCAGGCCGAGCACCAGCGGCGCGGCCGTCCCCAGGGCCGCCCCGGAGGAGACGCCGAGCATCTCGGGGACGGCCAGGGGGTTGCGCAGGGCCTCCTGGAGCACCAGTCCGGCCGCGCCCAGGCAGACCCCCGCGACCAGGCCCAGCACCAGCCGGGGCAGCCGCAGTTCGGTGACGACCACGCCCGCGAGGCCGCCCGCGCCGCCGTCCCCGCCGCCCGCCAGCACGGCGGGCAGCTCCCAGGGCGGCAGGGCGGGGGTGCCCAGGCACAGGGCGGCCGCCGAGGCCGCCGCCAGCAGGAGGGCGACGCCCGTCCACTGCACCGCGGCGCTCACCGCAGCGCGGCCGTGGCCTCGTCGACGACGATGCCGAGGGACCGGGTGCCGCGGCCCTTGGCCCACACCTCGGGGTCCACCTCGTGCACGTCGCCGTTGCGCACGGCGGGGATCTTCGACCACAGGGGGTTGTCGGCCAGCTTCTCCGAGAGCTTCCCGCCGCCCCCGCCGAAGGAGAGGGTCTCCACGAAGAGCACGTCGACGTCGCGGGCGAGGATCTCCTCCATGCTGTAGCTCCCCTCCACGCCGCGGGACTGCCACGGGTAGTGCGCCAGGCCGGGGAAGAGCCCGGCGGCGACGTCGGTGCCGGGGGTGGCGACGCCGAAGTTCTCGTCGCTGCCGAAGATGATCAGCGCGGTCTTGTCGCTGCGCTGCCTCCGGGCCTCCGCCAGGGTGGTGCGGAAGCGCTTCTCGGCGGCCTCGCCCTGCTCGGTGCGCCCGGTCAGGGCGGCCAGGGCCCGCAGGTAGCCGACACTGTCCTGCCAGCTCTCGGGCTGGACGGGCCAGAAGACGGTGGCGCCCTCGAGGGCGGGGGCGAGTTTTCCGTGGGTGTCGCCCAGGCCGATCACCAGGTCGGGCTTGTGGGAGAGGATCGCCTCGACCTCGGGGGCCAGGAAGCCGCCGGGGACCACGGGGACCTCCTTGGCCTTCCGCGGTCCCAGGAAGTCCGGGTGGGCCAGCAGGGCGGAGTTGGTGGCCACCGGTGTGATGCCCAGCTCGGTCAGCATGTCGTCGCACAGGGCCACCAGGCAGACGATGCGCCGGGGTTCGGCGTCGGTGGCGACGGAGGCGCCGTCGGGGCCGGTGACCTTCCGGGCGGGCTCGATGGGCTCGACCGTGGTCTCGACCCCCGGCCCGCGGTCCGTTCCGTCCCCGGCCGAGGACGTCTCCGGGCCGGTGCCGGTGCCGCACCCGGCGAGCAGGACTCCCAGTGCGGCGGTGGCGGCGAGCAGGCGGGCGGCGCGCGTCGGTGGGCGCGTCATGGGCGACTCCCGGTTCTTCCTGGTCCGGGGGCGCGGAAGGGGGCCGGACACGGTGCGGGCCCCCCGGGTCACCCGTCCGCCGGTAAAACACGATAATCATTATCAGATTCATCTACCGGGTCCACCCCTCCGGAGGTTCCGCATGGCCACCGCACCGCCCCCGCCGCCCCTGCTGCTGGCCGCCGACCACGTCGCCGGCGCCGTCCACCTGCTGGCCCTGCCCGGCGGCGCGCTCCTGGCCTCGCTGACGGGGCGCCACGTCAGCGAGCACGCCGGTTTCCTGGCACTGCCCGGGGACCGGGTGGCCTTCGTGGACGACCGGGCCGGGGAACTGGTGGTGCTCGCGCCCTTCGAGGCGGTGCGCGGCGGGGACCCGGTCGCCGCCACGGTGCCCGTCGCCGCCCCCGCCGAGCACCTGGCCGCCTCCCCGGACGGGCGGCGCCTGGTCGTCACCACCGGGCTGGGCCGCAACGAGGAGCCGTGGAGCGACCTGCTGACCGCCGTGGACCTGGAGGCGCCCGGCGGCCCGTACGCGGTGCGGGTGCGGGTGCGGCCGGGCGAACCGGGGGCGACCGTCCTGGACGGCGCGCCCGGCGGGGACCGCGCCGGCGGCGGGCCGCTGGTCGTCCTGCGGCACCGCGAGCCCGGCTCCCTGGCCGCGTACCGCCACGCCGACCTGCTGGCGGCCGGCCCCGGCTGCCCGCCCGCCCCCGCCCCGCTCGCGGAGCTGCCCCTCCCCGGCGACGGGCACGGGGACGCCCACGACCCGGCCACCGGGCGGCTGTTCGCCGCCACCGGCTCCGGAGTGCACCGGGCGCGGCGGTCGGACCGCGGCCTGGCCGCCGAGCCCCCGCTGCCCTGGGCGGCGGACGGCCGGTCGGGCGGGCGCGGCTACTTCCTGCGGATCGACGCGCGGCGCCGGCTGCTGTGGTCCTGCCTGCGTGGCGGGCCGCCGGACCCGGCCGACTGGCCCTCCTGGACCAACGACGCCTGGTGGCACCACCTCGACACCAGCCGCACCGGCCGGGTGGAGCTGGGCGAGGGCCTGGTGTTCCGCATGGCCGTCGCCGCGGCCCACGTGGCGTTCGCGCGCTGCCACCCCGACGGCGACGAGCTGGTCGTCCTGGCCGCCGACCCCTCCGGCACGGGGCGTCCCGCCGTCACCGCGCGGGTGCCGCTGCCGCCGATGGACGGCGCACCGCGCCGCGGCGGCACCCCCTGGGACGGGGTCCAGCGGCGGGCCCTGGCCGCCTCGCCGGGCGCGCCGTGGGTGGCCGTCTCCCGCGGCGGGCACGGCGAGGTCCACCTGATCGACGCCGCGGGCGGCACCGAGCGGGCCGGGATCGCCCTGCCGACCGCGCTGGACGAGGGCGGGCGGCTGGCGCTGCTGGTGCCGGGCGACGGTGCGCACCTGGACCCCGCCGGGCGCTGACGGCGGCCCCCGGCGGGCCGCACCGGACCGGAGCAGGGGCGCACCGGGGTGCCCGAAAGGGCGCACAAGGGAGCGCACAAGAGGGGACCAAGCGCCCCTTGAACAAGCCCCCCGAGAAAGCGCCAAGATTGTGAATTGGTTCACACTTTCCTCTTGGCCGGGCTCCCGGGTTCGTGCTGAGATTCGCTCACATCCGGCTCGCGGCGCGCATGGGAGGGCACTGTGGCGGAGACCGCCATGTCACGTTCGGCACGGCTGGGGGGTACGGGTGAGGTGGCCGGCGATCCGCTCGACCACGCGGTGTGGCGACTGAGGTCCCGGGGGTGCTGGGAGGACGCGGCGGCGCTGCTGGAGCCGCGCGTGGCGCAGGACGACGCCCCGGCGGCGCTGCGGCGGGCCGGGCTGCTGGTGGAGCAGTGCCTGTTCACCGCCGGCGGCTGGGAGCGCGCCGAGGAGGCGCTGCGCACGGCCGAGGCGCTGGCCTCCTCCGACGAGGAGCGGGCCGCGGCCGCCTGCGAGCGGGGGTACCTGGCGTACGCCGCCGCGGTGCTGGGCGTGCGCGACCGGGCCGACGAGGCCCGCTCCGCGCTGGGCCGGGCGGCCGCGCTGCTGCCGCCCGCCTCCCGCCGGCGGGCGCTGCTGGACTTCCGGCGCGGGCTGATGGCCGAGCACTTCGGCGACAGCCCGCAGGCGGCGCGGGCGGCCTACCGCCGGGCGCACGCCGCGGCCACCGAGCACGGCGACGCCCTGCTGTGCTCCTTCACCTGGCGGCACCTGGCCGGGCTGGCGCTGCGCGCCGGGGACCTGGCCGAGGCACGGCACGGTTTCACCGAGTCGCTGCGCATCCGCGAGGAACTGGGCTTCCTGGTCGGCATGGCCCCCGCCCTGGTCTCCCTGGCGGACGTCCAGCCGGAGCCGGAGGCGGAGCGGCTGAGGGCGGAGGCCGGACGCCTGTTCCGCCTGCTGGGCGGAGTGCCGAGCTGGCTGGCCGACCGGCTCGGGCAGGACGGCGGGCAGGGCGGACGGGACGGCGGGCAGGACGGACGGGACGAGCAGGGCGGCGGGGGGAGCGCGGCGGGCGGAGCGGACGGGACGGGGGCGGCCGGCGCGTGACCCGCGTCACTCCTGCGGCGGATCCGTGGTGCCACCGGCGATCATCTGGGCTAAGGTAAGCCTTACCTGTTATAGCGCTCGATTCGGTGGTACCCGCATGGCCATGTGCACCCTCGCTCCGGCGCCCACGGCGTCCGCCGCATCGCCCTTCTCGGCCGCGTACGACCGGCTGGCCGAGGTCTTCCCGGGCCTGCGCGTCCTGGAGGTGGCCGCCGACGGCGACCTGCCGCGCGGCGGCGGCTGGGTGCGGGCCGCGGAGCTGGCCCGGGGCGGCGAGGCGCTGGACGCCTTCCTCTCCTGGGACGACGAGCAGACCCTGCGCGACTACGGGCAGCGCGCCCGGCCGGACGTGATCGCCAGCTTCGGCCTGCACCGCTACGCCTGGTCGGCCTGCCTGCTGGTGACGCTCCCCTGGTTCCTGCACCGCCGGGTGCCGCGCGTCCCGGCCGGGGCGGCCTCCTTCGACCGCTCCTCGGGCCGGCTGGCGGTGCGGATCGAGGAGTTCTCCTGCCTGCCGGACGACCCGGCCGCCGCGCTGCCCGGCGCCCGCACCGTCTCCGGCGAGGAGGAGCTGCGGGCGGCCGTGCGGGAGTCCGTGGCCGAGCACATCGGCCCGGTCCTGGACGGCTTCCGGCCGCGCATGCGCCGCGGACCGCGCGCGCTGTGGGGCATGGTGACGGACGAGATCACCGAGGGCCTGTGGTACATCGGCCACCTGCTGGGCGAGGAGCGGCGCGCGATGGCCGAGGCGGAGCTGCTGCTGCCGGGCTCCGTCGCCCCGTATCCGGCCGGGGCGGGCTTCCGCGAGCTGTCCGGCCCCGGCGGCGAGACCTACTCCACCCGGGACCGGGCGAGCTGCTGCCTGTTCTACACGCTGCGCCCCCAGGACACCTGCGTCACCTGCCCGCGGACGTGCGACACGGACCGGATCGAGCGTCTGAGCGGAACCGCCGTCAACTGACCGCCCGGGAACGGTCGGACACCCTTTGGTTTCGATCGCCCGGCGGGGAGCCGACAGCAAGTCCGACTCGCTACACTCCTGTTCGCACGTTCTGGCCACCATCGGCGGTATTCCGGGTGCAAAGCGCCTGCCCCACAATCCTTTTTCCGCCAGGATGCTGCGCGTCAACGAAGCCAACGCGAGCACGGCGGAGCCTTCCCCGGCATGCCGCCAGGCAAGGGACACCCCCGGATGAGACTGACGGAGATATCTGTGAACTGGGTACTGACGGGTGCCGTACTGCTCGTCGGCGCCCTGGCCGCGGTCGTGCTGATGGGCCGCGGGCGCGGCCGCCACCGCAACGAGGAGGAGCAGAACTCGGACTCCTGGGAGCGCATGGAGGAACGGCGCCGGCGCAAGGAGACGGTCTACGCCATCGCCTCCTACGTCCTGCTGTTCTGCTGCGCGGGCGTCGCCGCCGCGCTCTCCTTCCACGGCCTGGTCGGCTTCGGCCGGGAGAACCTGGGGCTCTCGGGCGGCTGGGAGTTCCTCGTTCCCTTCGGTCTGGACGGCGCGGCCATGTTCTCCGCCGTCATCGCCGTCCGCGAGGCCAGCCACGGCGACGCCTCCCTCGGCTCCCGGCTGCTGGTGTGGCTGTTCGCGGGCGCCGCGGCGTGGTTCAACTGGGTGCACGCGCCGCGCGGTGACGAGCACGCCGGCGCCCCGCAGTTCTTCGCCGGCATGTCGATCGCGGCGGCCATCCTCTTCGACCGCGCCCTGAAGCAGACCCGCCGCGCCGCCCTGCGCGAGCAGGGCCTGGTGCCCCGCCCGCTTCCGCAGATCCGCGTCGTGCGGTGGCTGCGCGCGCCGCGCGAGACCTACGCGGCCTGGTCGCTGATGCTGCTGGAGGGCGTGCGGACGCTGGACGAGGCGGTCGACGAGGTCCGCGAGGACCGGCGGCGCAAGGAGCAGGAGCGCGACCGCCGGCGCGAGCAGAAGAAGCTGGAGCGGGCCCGGCTGAAGGCGATCAGCCGGATGGGGCGCCGGGGCGGCGACGCCCAGCTGGAGCTGGAGGTCAGCGCGGGTACCCCGCAGCCGGCCGCCCGCCCGCGCGCCGCGCTCCGGCCCGCCGGCGACGACCCTGCCGCCGGCGGCGGGCTGGGGGCGGAGGGGCTGCGCAAGGTGGAGCCGCCCCGTCCCGCCGACCCGCTCGGCGCGGACGAGAGCCTGACCAGCCCCCGGCTGGACTCGCTGGAGGCCAAGCTCGCCGCGATCGAGAAGCAGTTCGGCTGAGCCGGGCGGCCCGGCCGGACGCCGGCCCCCCTCGTGCGCCCGACGGCCGCCGCGGTCAGTGCTCCCAGACCGCGGCGGCCGTCCGGTCCTCCTCGTGCTCCCCGGCATCCGGCCGGACGTCGGCCAGGAAGCCGGCCGGCCCCGGGGGCCGGGCACCGGACCAGCGTCCGGCCAGCCGGTCGGCGAAGCCCTCCGCGCCGAGCACCGGCTCCGCCAGGCCCTCCCCGCACAGCAGCAGGGTGTCGCCGGGGCGGGCCAGGGAGGCGCGGAAGCGGAACGGGCCGGGCATCGGGCTCGGGCCCGCCGCGGTGGTCCCCCCGTCCCCGCCGGCCGCCCCGGACGCCTCCGCTCCCGGAGCGGCGGCCGCCTCGCGCGCACGGGTGCCGTGGCCGCCGGGTTCGATGTCCTGCCAGGCGCCGTCCCTGAGCCGGAACAGGCCGCCCTCCCCCACGCCGAAGAACACCCGTATGCGGCACCGGGGGTCCACGGGCAGCAGCAGACAGCGCACGGCGGCCGTGGAGGCCCCCGCCTCGGCGCCGCGCGCGCCGGCGTCGGCCCGCAGCCGGCCGTAGGCGCGGCCGGTCAGCCGGTGCAGTCCGGACTTCAGGGCACCGCGCCGGGCCTCCCGGATGTCCTCCGACAGCCGGGCGTGGCTGCGCCCCACGGAGGCGCCGATGTGGTGGCAGAGTTCCCGCGCCGCCCGGTGCGCCGCGGTGCCCGTCCCGGTCCCGGCCGCGAGCGCCACCAGCACCAGGGCCTCGTCCCCGTCGCCGAAGCGGGCGGTGAGGAGGGCCTCGCGGCGCGGCTCGCCCCGGCGGCGCGCCCCGTCGCCGCGCGTGGAGACGGCACGCAGGGTGAAGGGGCCGTACCGCGCCCCGTCGAGCGCGGTGTCGGACGGCAGGTGGGGCAGTCCGGCGGGATCGGCGGCGGGCAGCGCGAACGGCTCGGCGGCCGGCGGGCCGGGGGCCGGGGAGGCCGGCGCGGACTCCGGCCGGACTGCGGAGGCCGCCGGAGGGGCGGGCACGGGCTCGGGTCCGGGAGCGGGGCCGCCGCCGGACCCGGGGGCGGGCTCCGAGGCGTCCCGTGAGCCGCCGGGCGGCACCGTCCCGCCCTCCCCCGGTGGCCGCGGCCCACCGGTCCCTCCGGGGACCCCGGTCTCCCCGGGCTCCTCCCCCCGCGCCGCCGGCGAGGGGGGCCCGCCGACCGCACGGGCCGCCGAGTCGTACCGCTCGTCGACGCTGTCCCGCGCCGGCGCCCGTCCGGTGTCCGGCGGGTCGCCGTCGTAGAGCCGGCTCCACCAGTCGGGCCCGCCCGCACGCTCACCCTGTTGGCTCATCCCCTCATTGTCCACACCCCGAAGAACGGGGCGCACGGTTCGGCCACTCGCGCCTGTGACGGGGCGTCACGACCCGGTCTGCGGACGCGCGCCTCTCAGAACACCCCCTCGTGGGTCAGCAGCCACCGCTTGCGCTCCAGACCGCCCGCGTACCCGGTGAGCGTCCCGTTCGCGCCGATGACGCGGTGGCAGGGGCGCACCACCGTCAGCGGGTTGGCTCCCACCGCTCCCCCGACGGCGCGCACCGCCCGCGGCCCCAGGCCCGCCATCGCGGTCAGCTCGCCGTAGGTGACGGTCGCCCCGAGGGGGATGCGCTCCAGCGCCGACCAGACCCGCCTGCGGAACTCCGACCCGCGCACCGCCAGCGGGACGTCGAACTCCTTCAGCTCCCCGGCGAAGTAGGCGTCGAACTGCCGCACCACACCGGCGAACGCGGCGTCGTCGCGCCGCCAGTCGGGCAGGACGCGGGCGCCGCCCTTCTGGCCGGGCACGGTGACCGAGGCCAGGACGCCCGGTTCGGGCCCCGCGAGCAGCAGTTCGCCCAGGGGGCTGGGGTGGGTGGTGTAGAGAGTGCTCATGGTGTCTCCGGTGTCGTGTGCCTGGAAGGGGTGCGGGGAGCGCGGGGCGGGTGCGGGGGGCACGCGACCGCGCTCCACAGGTGGTGCAGGGCGTAGGAGCGCCAGGGCCGCCAGCCCTCGGCGTGTTCCGTGCCGGCCCCGATCCGCTCCAGCCCGTGCCGGGCACCCGCGTCGCCGGGCGGGAAGACGTCGGGGTCGCCCAGCGCGCGCATCCGTATGTAGCCGGCCGTCCAGGGGCCGATGCCGCGCAGCGCCAGCAGGGCCTGCTCGGCCTCGTCCCGGTCGGCGCCGGGGTCCAGGACGACGGTGCCGTCGGCCAGGGCCGCGGCGAGCGTGCGGAGGGCGCGGCGGCGGGCGTCGGGCATCCGCAGCTCGTCCAGGGGCGCCTCGGCGAGGGTGGCGGGTTCGGGGAAGAGGTGGGTGAGGGCGCCGTCGGGGGCCGGCAGCGGTTTGCCGTACGCCGCCGTGAGCGTGCCCGCCAGGGCGCGGGCCGCGCCGACGGTGACCTGCTGGCCGAGCACGGCGCGCACCGCCTGCTCGTGGGGATCGGCCGCGCCCGGCGAGCGCAGTCCGGGCCGCCCGCGGACCAGCGGGCCGAGGTGCGGGTCGCCGCCCAGGCGGTCGGTGACGGCGCGGGGATCGGCGTCCAGGTCGAACAGCCGCCGCATCCGCTGGACGGCGGTGGTCAGGTCCCGCAAGTCGGCCAGGTGCAGCCGGCACGGCAGCCAGCCGCCGCCCCCGTCCTCCCGGACCTCCGCGACGCCGTGGCCGTGGGGCAGGGCGAGGGTGCGCCGGTAGACGCGCCCGCCGGGCTCCCCGGTGACCTCCTCGACCCCGGGGACGGCCCGCGCCGCGAGGAAGGCGAAGACCCCCGCCGCGTCGTACGGCTCCCGGTGGGCGAGCCGCAGGGCCACTCCCCCGCCCTCGGCGGGCACCGCCTCGGGCCGGACGCGGGTGCGGGCCCGCAGCTCCCGCGGGGTGCACGCGTAGGTTTCGCGGACCGTGTCGTTGAACTGCCGCACGCTGGCGAACCCGGAGGCGAAGGCGATCCGGGTGACCGGCAGCGCCGTCGTCTGGAGCAGCACCCGGGCGGTGTGCGCCCGCTGCACGCGGGCCAGCGCCACGGGCCCGGCGCCCAGTTCGGCGGTGAGCTGGCGGCGGACCTGGCGGACGCTGTAGCCCAGCCGCCGGGCGAGCCCCTCGACGCCCTCGCGGTCCACGACCCCGTCGGCGATCATCCGCATCGCGCGGCCGACGACGTCGGCCCGGGCGTTCCACTCGGCCGAGCCGGGCACGGCGTCCGGCCGGCAGCGGCGGCAGGCCCGCAGACCGGCCCGCTGGGCCGCGGCGGCCGAGGGGAAGAAGCGCACGTTGCGCCGGAGAGGGGTCACGGCCGGGCAGCTGGGCCGGCAGTAGATCCCGGTGGTCAGCACACCGGTGAAGAACACGCCGTCGAACCGCTCGTCCCGGCTGCGGACCGCCTCGTACCTGGTGTCGTCGTCCATCACGCGTTCCAGTGTGCGCCGCGGGAGGGGCCGCCACTGGCGGAAATGGGACGCGGTCGTGGGGCGGCTCCGGCGGCCCGCCCCGACATGCAAGGGGTATTTTGCAAACGACCCCATGCAAACCTTCCTTTGCATGTCTGCGGTCACCCCATGGCCGATCCCTCCGGACGCCCCCGTACTCGGTCCGCACCCTCGATCCCCGCTCCCTGCGCGCCCTGGCCCATCCGCTGCGCATCCGGATCCTCGGCGCGTTGCGCGAGTACGGGCCCTCGACCGCCTCCCGGCTGGCCGAGCGGCTCCACGAGTCCAGCGGGGCGACGAGCTACCACCTGCGGCAGTTGGCCGCTCACCACTTCATCGAGGAGGAACCCGGGCGCGGCACCGCGCGGGAGCGCTGGTGGCGCGCCGCGCAGCAGGGGACGGAACCGGGCGACGTCGAGGAGTTCTTCCGCCACCCCGACGCGGAGGTGCGGGGCGCTCTGATGCTGCTCATGCACGAGGTGGCCACCACCCACGTCCGCGAACTGCACACCTGGCTGAGCACGGTGCACGACCGGCCCGGGGAGTGGTGGCAGGCCTCCGCCCTCAGCGACTTCACCCTGCGGCTGTCCCCCGAACTCGCCAGGGAGCTGAACGAACGCCTCCACGCGCTGGTCGAGAGCTACCGGGAGCGGGCCGCCGAGGGCGAGCAGACCGCCCGCTTCCGCGTCCACCTGCACGCCTTTCCCCGCGCCGACGACTGACCGCCCCGACCCCACCGGAGAGTCCCGTGCACCACCACCCCGACATCCACCTCGTCCTCCTGCGGACACACTCCGCCGAGTTACGGCGCCGAGCAGCTCGCGAGCGCCTGGCGCGCGCTGTCCGCGCCCCGCGCCCGGCACTGCCGGGCGCGCATCGGGTGGCCACCGTGCGCCGCCGGCTCGGCTGGGTCCTGGTGGAGACCGGCTTGCGTCTGGTCCACTCCGGCCGCGGCGTGGCGTCGCCGTGACCGCCGGTCCTCCCGGTCCGGCGCGCGACGGCCGGGAAGGCCGGGAAGGCCGGGAAGGCCGGGAGCCGGCGGAGGCCCCCGAGGGCTGCGGGATCAGCGCTCCGGGAGGCGCTGGAGCAGTCCCCAGCCGAACTCCGCGATCACCTCGTGCCGCGTCCCCGCCCGGTCGGGGGCGGTGAAGGCCAGCCGCCAGCGGGTGGGGGCGGAGCCCTCCATCGGACGGGCGGGCGCGAAGGCGCGGGCGACCTCGTCCACCGTGCAGCTCCAGGGCAGCAGGTCCTCGACGGTGCGCAGCACGGGACCGGGCGCGTCCGGGGCGCGCACCAGCCACTCGTTCCAGACCGCGCCCCCGGGCGCGGTCAGCACCTCCAGGCGCAGGTCGGGCCAGAGCGGGACCGGCCAGCGCAGCGCCCGGCAGTCCAGGTCGCCCACCCGGCGCGGCTCCGCGGCCTCGGGCTCGCCGAGCACGGAGCGGTAGCGGGCGAGGGCCCCGCGGGCGCGCGGCGAGCGGACCGCGGCCTGCCAGCGGCGGTTGGCCTCACGCATCTCGGCCCGGTCGGCGCCCAGCTCGCGCAGGGCGTCCAGCACCTTCTCGGGCTGGAAGTCGGCCATCCGGCGCAGCAGGACGAGCTGGAACTGCCGGGGGCCCAGGGGCGGGGCGGGCGCGTCGTTCGTCACGCCGCCCACGGTAGCCGCCCCCGTCCGGCCGGGAGGGCGCGGACGGGGGCGGGGGCGGGACGGTCGTCCGCCGCCGGGGCCTACCGGTGCGGGCCGCGCTTGCGCTCCACCATGTGGCGCCCCAGCGCCTGCTTCTGCTTCCAGTCCCGCCGCAGCTCCGCCCGCAGCCGGGCGTCGGTGCGGGCCGCGAGGTACTGGTTCTCGCGCAGCAGCTTGCGGTAGCTCTCCAGCCGCCGTTCGGGCAGGACGCCGTCGTCGACGGCGGCCAGGACGGCGCAGCCCGGCTCGGTGGCGTGCGCGCAGTCGTGGAAGCGGCAGCCGCGCGCCAGGTCCTCGACGTCCGCGAACGTCCGGCCGAGGCCCTCCTCGGCGTCCCACAGTCCGACGCCGCGCAACCCGGGGGTGTCGATGAGGACCCCGCCGCCGGGCAGGGCGAACAGCTCCCGGGTGGTCGTGGTGTGCCGCCCCTTGCCGTCGCGGGCGCGGGTCTCCGCCACGGTCAGGACGTCCTGCCCGATCAGCGCGTTGACGAGGGTGGACTTGCCGGCCCCGGACTGGCCGAACACCACGGCGGTGCCGCCGGAGAGCACGGCGGCGAGCACGTCCAGGCCCTCCCCGGTCACGGCGCTGACGGCGAGCACCGTCACGCCCGGCGCCACGGCCTCGGCGTCGGCGACGGCGTGGTGGGTGTCGGGGGCGAGGTCGGTCTTGGTGAGGACGACCAGCGGCCGGGCGCCGCTCTCCCAGGCCAGCGCGAGGAAGCGCTCCAGGCGCCCGGGGTCGGGCTCGGCGGCCAGGGAGACGGCGACGACGGCGTGGTCGACGTTGGCGGCCAGCACCTGCCCCTGGGAGCGTTTGGAGGAGGTGGAGCGGACGATGGCGGTGCGCCGGGGCAGCAGGGCGCGCACCTCGGGCAGCGGCCCGGGGCCGGGGCCGAGGGCGGCCCAGTCGCCGGTGCAGACGGCGCGCACCGGGTCCGGGGCGGCGACGGGCGCGGTGTCGGCCCGCACGGTCCCGTCGGCGGTGACGGCCTCGCAGCGGCCGCGGTCCACGCGGACCACGCGGGCGGGCACCAGGCCCTGCCGCCCGTGGGGGGCGAAGGCCTCGGCGGTGTGCTCGTCCCAGCCGTAGGGGGCGAGCGGGTGGGCGGGCGCGCCGGACGCGCCGGTGACGTCGAGGGGGCTCAACGCGGAAGGACCTCTCGGGGAGGGCGGCTCCGGCGGGTGCGGGGCGGTCCGGGCGGGCGCGCGGCGGCGCCGCCCGGACGCCGGTCTCAGCCGGAGGCCGCGGGGGTGGTGGGAACGGTCGGATGCCTGCGGGACGCGCCCGCGGCGGCAACGGCGACAGCGACGGTCATCGTGTCCACCTCCCCTTCGTCCTCTTCCGGTCGTGGGCCGGCGCCGGCCGGTCCTCGGCCGCGCGGCGGGAGGAGGGCGGCGCCCTCCTCGCGGAACGGACTGTAGGCGGGGCGGCGGCCGGCCGCCACCGGTTTTCCCGCGCTCCGCCGGCGGCCCCGCGCGGGCGGGGGAGGGTCTGGAAGGAAGGAGGACTTCCACAGGAGACAGAACCTGCCGTAAGGGTGAAAACTAGGTCATAGAGATGAGACTCTCGGAGGAGGTGGCGCAGATGGCCACACCCACGTCGCGCATCGAGGAGCACCCCGACCTGGTGGAGATGCGCGCACGCTACGCGCGAGCGGCGTCGACGCCCACGGCGCAGGGGCTGGAGGCGCTGACCATGCTGGCCGGCGTCTTCCTGCTGATCTCGCCCTGGATCGTGGGGTTCACCCGGTTCAACGCGCTGACCGTCAACAACTTCGTGACCGGCATCGCCCTCGCGGTGATCGGCCTGACCCTCGCCGTGGCGTTCGAGCGGACCTACGGCCTGAGCATGGCCGTGTGCGCGATCGGCGCCTGGACGGTGCTGTCCCCCTGGCTGGTGACGGGCAACGTGGACACCATCCGGACGATCCTCACCAACGTGATCACCGGGGGGATCCTCTTCCTCCTCGGCCTGGCGCTCCTGGCCGTCGGCAGGAGGGGCGGCAAGGGCGCCCGGGCGCACCGGAAGGGGGAGACGAGCGGGTGACCCCGGCCGCCGCCCGCCGGCGCAGGCCCGGGGCGGAGTCCGCCCCGGGTCCGCGTCACTTCCCGTGGCGCGACCGCAGCCGGGAGCGCACGTCCCCCGGGGGCAGGAACTTCGTCCAGCGCTCGGGGAACTCCGCGGGGGGCTCCACCGCCTCCTCGCCGCCGCTCTCCGCCTCCCGCATCGCGCGCCGCGCCGCCGCGGCGACGACCTCGGCGGCGGCCTGCTCCCGGGCCCGCTCGCTGGCGCGGCGGGCGGCGGCGGTGGTGACCGAGGGCCACACGTGGTCGATGGCGGCGTTGACGGCCGCGCCGACCAGCACGGCGAAGGCGGAGACGCCGATCCACAGCAGCACGGCCACCGGCGCGGCCAGCGACCCGTACAGCGACGGGCCCTCGACGGTGCGGACCAGGTAGAAGCGGAGCAGGAAGCTGCCCACGATCCACATCAGCAGCGCGACCAGCGAGCCGGGCACGTCCTCCACCCAGGGGGAGCGGACGGGCACCGAGACGTGGTAGAGCGTGGTGAGGAAGACGACGGAGAGCACCACCACCACGGGCCAGTAGAAGATCGCGACCAGCGGCTCCACCTGCGGCACCCAGCCGACCACCGCGTCCGGTCCGACGATCATCAGCGGCAGGGCGACCGCGCCCAGCGGCAGGGCCACCAGGTAGAGCCCGAAGGCCAGCAGCCGGGTCGCCACGATGCCGCGGTGGCCGTCGAGCCCGTACATCACGGTGATGGTGTCGATGAAGACGTTCACCGCGCGCGATCCGGACCACAGGGCCAGCGCGAAGCCGAAGGAGATGACGTCGGGCCGTCCGCCCTCGATCACGTCGTCGATCAGCGGCTCGGCGAGCTGGGTGACGCCCCGGTCGGACAGGACGGCGGCGGACGCCTCCAGGAGGTTGGCGCGGACGCTGGTGATGGTGTCGGTGCCGATCCAGGTGTCGAGGTAGCCGAGCAGGCCGATGAGGCCCAGCAGCAGCGGCGGCAGCGACAGCAGGGTGAAGAACGCGGCCTCCGCCGCGAGCCCGAGGACGCGGTACTCCATGCAGGAGTTGACGGTGTCCTTCAGCAGCAGCCAGGCGAGTCTCCGCTTGGGGACGTCGCGGTACAGGGCGCGGGCCCTGTGCAGGGTGCCGGACGGGGAGCGCTTCGGGGATGACGGGGCCGGTTGCACGGTTCCAACGTATCCGGCCCGCCCGGCGCGGTTCACACCGTGGCCAGCGCCTTCGCCCCCGCCCCGGTGCCCCGGCGGGCGGGGGCGAGGGCGCGGCGTGCTTGACTGCCCGGCATGAGCGGAGCCGTCACCGTCACCACCTGGTCGCTGGAGCAGACCTCGCCGCGGGACCTGGTCCCCGCCCGCGCCCCGGACGCCGCCTCCGGTGTCCGGGTCGTCCGGGCGGAGGTCGCCAGTCCGGAGTTCAGCCGCTTCCTCTACACCGCCGTCGGCGGGGACGTCACCTGGACGGACCGGCTGGGCTGGTCGTACGCGCGCTGGCGGGAGTTCCTGGAGCGGCCCGGGGTGGAGACGTGGGTGGCCTGGGAGCGCGGCACTCCGGCCGGGTACGTCGAGCTGGAGGCGCAGCCGGAGGGCGCGGTGGAGATCGTCTACTTCGGGCTGCTGCCGGCCTTCCGCGGCCGGCGGATCGGCGGGCACCTGCTGTCGTACGGGACGGCGCGCGCCTGGGACCTGGCGGAGCGGTGGCCGGGGCGGGAGCCGACCCGGCGGGTGTGGCTGCACACCTGCTCCAAGGACGGCCCCCACGCGCTGGCCAACTACGAGCGGCGCGGCTTCCGGGTCTTCCGCACCGAGACGGCCGAGGAGCCCCTCGTCCCGGCGCCGGGGCCGTGGCCGGGAGCCGGCCCACTGACCTGAAAGCGATGTGACCGGCACCACATCGTCTCGTCGCGTGAGACAGTCTTGTCCGCATCACGGACATCGGTGGACTGTCGCGAGATCTGCATGCCACGCTTCTGCCATGTCCAGAGCTGGAATCGCCTTGGTGAGTCGGCGCCACGTCGACCTCGGCCGCATGTCCAGCGCCATCTGTCCGGCGGGCTGACAGTCCCAGCACCGCCGCACATCCGCCGCCCCCGTCGTCGCGGGCAGGCGCCCCCGTCCCGCGTCCGCATCCGGATCCGCGCACGTCAGCGCGGACGGGCGGACCCGGGCCGCTTCCAGCGCAGCCGAGTCCAGTGAAGGACGTCAACACCGTCATGGCCGACACCACCAAGCCTGCCAGCGCTGCCCCGACCCGCCGCAAGGCCGGCCGCCACCGCGGCGAAGGTCAGTGGGCCGCCGGGCACTTCACCCCGCTCAACGGCAACGAGCAGTTCAAGAAGGACGACGACGGTCTCAACGTGCGGACACGCATTGAGACGATCTACGCCCGCGCCGGTTTCGACTCCATCGACCCCAGCGACCTGCGCGGCCGGATGCGCTGGTGGGGGCTGTACACCCAGCGCAGGCCCGGGATCGACGGCGGCAAGACCGCCGTCCTGGAACCGGAGGAGCTGGACGACGAGTACTTCATGCTCCGCGTCCGCATCGACGGCGGGCGGCTGACCACCGGGCAGCTCCGTGTCATCGGGGAGCTCTCCCAGGAGTTCGCCCGCGGCACCGCGGACGTCACCGACCGGCAGAACGTCCAGTTCCACTGGATCCGGATCGAGGACGTGCCGGAGATCTGGCGCCGTCTGGAGGCCGTCGGCCTGTCGACCACCGAGGCGTGCGGCGACACCCCGCGCGTCGTCCTCGGCTCGCCGGTGGCCGGCATCGCCGCCGACGAGATCATCGACGGCACGCCCGCGATCGAGGAGATCAACCGCCGCGTCGTCGGCAACCCGGCCTACTCGAACCTGCCGCGGAAGTTCAAGACGGCCGTCTCCGGCTCCCCGCTGCTGGACGTGGCCCACGAGATCAACGACGTGGCCTTCGTCGGCGTGCGCCACCCCGAGCTGGGTCCCGGCTTCGACGTGTGGGTGGGCGGCGGCCTGTCCACCAACCCCAGGTTCGGCGTCCGGCTGGGCGCCTGGGTCCCCCTGGAGGAGGTCGCGGACGTCCACGAGGGCGTCGTGTCGATCTTCCGCGACTACGGCTACCGCCGGCTGCGCAACCGCGCCCGGCTGAAGTTCCTCGTCGCCGACTGGGGCCCGGAGAGGTTCCGGCAGGTGCTGGAGGACGAGTACCTGAAGCGGAAGCTGACCGACGGCCCGGCCCCGGAGTTCCCCGCGCAGCGCTGGCGCGACCACATCGGCGTGCACCCGCAGAAGGACGGCCGCTTCTACGTCGGCTTCGCGCCGCGCGTGGGCCGCGTCGACGGCGCCACCCTCACCAAGATCGCCGACCTGGCCGAGGCCCACGGCTCGGGCCGGGTGCGCACCACCCCCGAGCAGAAGATGATCGTCCTCGACGTCGCCGAGGACCGGGTGGACTCGCTGGTGGAGGGCCTGGAGGCACTGGACCTGACGGTGCGGCCGTCGGTCTTCCGGCGCGGCACCATGGCCTGCACCGGCATCGAGTTCTGCAAGCTGGCCATCGTCGAGACCAAGGGCCGGGCCTCCTCCCTCATCGACGAGCTCGAACGCCGCCTGCCGGACTTCGACGAGCCGGTCACCATCAACGTCAACGGCTGCCCCAACTCCTGCGCCCGCATCCAGACCGCGGACATCGGCCTCAAGGGCCAGCTGGTCACCGACGCGAGCGGCAACCAGGTGGAGGGCTACCAGGTGCACCTGGGCGGCTCCCTGGGCCTGGACCCGGCCTTCGGCCGCAAGGTCCGCGGCCTGAAGGTCACCGCCGCCGAGCTGCCCGACTACATCGAGCGCGTCCTGGGCCGCTACCGCGCCGAGCGGCAGGACGGCGAGCGGTTCGCCCAGTGGGCGGCGCGCGCCGACGAGGGGGCGCTGAAGTGAGCGAGCGGGCCGCGCCGTTCTACTGCCCCTACTGCGGCGACGAGGACCTGCGGCCGTCCGAGGCGGGCGGCCGCGGCGCCTGGGAGTGCGCCGCCTGCAACCGCGCCTTCACGCTGTCGTTCCTCGGACTGCTGGCCGCCGGAGTGCGGCGGCCCGGTACCGGTGATGAGGGGGACCCCACACGATGAACACCACCCGGACCCGGTCCACCCCGCGGCCGGACGCCGACGAGCTGCGCCGGCTCGCCGAGGAGGCGGGCCGCGAACTGGAGGAGGCCCCGGCGCTGGAGATCCTGCGCTGGGCCGCCGACACCTTCGGGCCGCGCTTCTGCGTGACCTCCTCCATGGAGGACGCCGTGGTCGCGCACCTCGCCTCGCGCGTGGCGCCCGGCATCGACGTCGTCTTCCTGGACACCGGCTACCACTTCCCCGAGACCATCGGCACCCGCGACGCCGTGGCGGCCGTGATGGACGTCAACGTCGTCACGCTCACGCCCCGGCAGACCGTCGCCGAGCAGGACGCCGAGTACGGCCCGCGCCTCCACGACCGCGACCCCGACCTGTGCTGCGCCCTGCGCAAGGTCGGGCCGCTCCGGGAGGGCCTGGAGGGGTACGACGCCTGGGCCACCGGCCTGCGTCGCGACGAGTCGCCGACCCGGGCGGGCACTCCGGTCGTCGGCTGGGACGAGAAGCGGGGCAAGGTGAAGGTCTCGCCCATCGCCCGCTGGACGCAGGACGACGTGGACGGCTACATCGCGGAGCACGGTGTGCTCACCAACCCGCTGCTGATGGACGGCTACCCCTCCATCGGCTGCGCGCCCTGCACCCGGCGGGTGCTGGAGGGCGAGGACGCCCGGGCCGGACGCTGGGCCGGGCGGTCCAAGACCGAGTGCGGACTGCACGGCTGACGGAGAACCCACCGACCGGATCCCGCCCGGAGGCCACCGGCCGGACGGGTCCAGACAGTTGAGGAGCGGCACATGAGCGGGGCCACCGCCTCCGGCGCCGACGCGACCGGCACGGCGCCCGAAACGGCCACCGGAGCCACGATCTGGCTGACCGGCCTGCCGAGCGCGGGCAAGACCACCATCGCCCGGGCGCTGGCCGACCGGCTGCGCGCGGAGGGCCA